>KQ959271.1:49667-66289 GCA_001552775.1 Bacteroidales bacterium KA00251 | reverse complement strand
GAGACTGTTGCATAAAGGCGAATCGCTGTGTTGCCTTCGGGATTCGGCTTTGGTCACATACGGGGGTATGCTCCCTTTAGGCCTAATCCTCAGTGACTTGCGCTTCTTCCTTTCTACAAAGTCTAGACAATCTTGCTCGCAAGATTGTCTAGACTTTTGACTTTTGCAACAGGCTCTTCTTATGCAGTTTGTTAGAGGGTACCTTCCAATGCCTAGCTAAAAATCTGTACCTTTGTCTTACGTAAAAAAAGAGAAAATCAATACTATGGAAAAGCCTATGTGTGCAGAAGAACTTTATGCCCTATATAGGACAAGGCAAAGTGATCGAAAGTTTAGTGCAACGCCTATTCCTCAAGAGGTTCTTCGGCGGATCGTGGAAAATGCACTTCTTGCACCTTCTGCTACCAATCAGCAGCCTTGGAGTCTTGTAGTTGTGTCTGATCCTGAGAGGTCTCACCGTGTAGGACAGGCTGTCGTAAGGAGGATGACAAAGATGAATCAGTTTGCTACAGAGGCACCAGTACATATTCTTGTCGTGGCAGAGCGAGGAAATTGGCTTGCCAGTATAGGCAAGAGTGTAGTCAAGCTAGATTATCGTCCCATTGATTTGGGTATATTAGTAGCACATCTTGTACTGGCTGCACAAGCCGAAGGAGTGGGAAGTTGTGTGCTTGGCTGGTTCAATGAAGAGGCCGTGCGTAAAGAGGTAGGTATTCCCAAAAGTAAAAAAATTGCTCTTGATATTGTCCTAGGCTATTCAGAGCAGGCTACAAGAGAAAAGAAGAGAAAAGATCCTAAAAGTATTCTTCACTGGGACAAGTGGTAGCGGCAACTTTTTTTCAGTAAGTTCTCTTGGCTCTCTTGTGAGGCTAGTCCTTTGGAAAAGGGCAAATATATTGAAATGGTGTAACTTTGAAACTATGGAAAAAAATAAGGGAATCTTGCAATTTGTAGCAGTTTGCATGGCTCTTCTTTTAGTCGGTATGCTACCTGCTTTTGCCCAAAAGGATTCGGTCGCCAACCTTCTTGCGGATACTACTCGCACCCATAGCCAAAAGCTGGCAGTAGTACCCTCTGGGGGCATAGATACTATTTATATGCATGCTTTACCTTCAGTGATGATTACGCACAAGTGGCGACCACGTTTTGCTCCTCTTTCTTCTCAAGAAAAAGCTGAGTATTGGCGAAGGATAAGAGATGTGAAAAGGGTCTTACCCTACGTGGACTTGGTCTGTGACCTCCTCGTAGAAACCTATGAATATATGGAGACACTTCCCAATGCAAGAGCAAAACGAAAGCACTTGAAACGCTTTGAGAAGGAGCTAAAAGAGCAATACATGCCCGAGATGAAGAAGTTGACTCGTAGCCAGGGGCAGCTGATGATGAAATTGATTGACCGTGAACTGGGGAGTACCCCCTACCAAATCATAAAGGCTTTTTATGGTCCCTTTAAAGCCACTTTTTATTCGCTTTTTGCAGAGATATATGGGGGCAAGCTCAATAGTCGCTACGACCCTAAGTACAATAGAGATGATGCGCTTACAGAGCGAATCCTTTACCTCTATCAGCACCATATGCTCGATTAGCTTTTACAGGTATGACGATTGCAGGAATAGACCTAGGTACAAAACCCCTACTTCTTGCTCCTATGGAAGGGGTAAGTGATAGTGCTTTTCGTAAAGTTTGTCGCCGCTATGGTGCCGCTATGGTATATAGCGAGTTTGTAAGTGCCGATGCTCTTATTCGCTCGGTAAAAGGAGCTACGCAAAAGCTTTTTATTGACCCCGAAGAGCGGCCTGCTGTAGTGCAGATCTATGGCAGAGAAGTAGAGCCTATGGTAGAAGCAGCAAAGATTGCTGCTCAAGTAAAACCCAATATTTTGGACCTTAACTTTGGTTGCCCTGTAAAAAAAGTGGCAGGAAAGGGGGCCGGGAGTGGTATGCTTCGCAATATTCCTTTGCTTTTGGAGATAACTAGAGCCGTCGTAGAAGCTGTAGATGTACCTGTAAGCGTCAAAACACGATTAGGCTGGGATCACGATCATATTATTATTGAAGAGCTTGCAGAGGAACTTCAGGCTTGTGGTATTGTAGCACTTACTATCCACGGACGGACAAGAAGTGATATGTATATGGGGGAGGCTGACTGGGGCCCTATTGCACGGGTAAAAGCCAACCCTAAGATCAAGATCCCTATTGTAGGCAATGGAGATATAACAAGCGGAAAAAAGGCATTTGAAGGCTTTGAAAAATGGGGTGTAGATGCTGTGATGCTGGGAAGAGGAGCTATAGGTAGACCTTGGATTTTTCAGGAGATAAGGCACTATCTTTCTACGGGTGAAGAGGGAGGAACTCCTTCGGTAGAAGAACAGTTTGAGACGCTACTGGAAATGGTGCAAAATAATATTGATAAACTCGATGAAAGACGAGGAATTTTACATTCTCGTAGGCATCTAGCAATGACCCCTTTGTTTAAAGGGATACCTAATTTTCGCCCCCTTCGTATCAAGATGCTTCGTGCCGAGACCTTGGATGAACTCTTGGAAACACTTGAGGAGGTGAAGCCTCTCCTCCAAGAAATTGTGTAGTACATGAAATTAGTCCCTCTATTTCTATCGTTTATCTCAGTCGTGGGGTGCCTCTTTTCCCTTTCAGCTCAAGAGTATCCACCCTCTTACTATGAGCTTTCTCCCGATGGTAGAACGTTGCTTTTTTGGAAGGGCGATACAGCGGTCGTGAATCTAGCCCTTGACCCTTCTCTTGGACGTATAGATAGCATTGCCGACTTTGCCTTTGCACATCGTGATTCTCTTGGAAATGTAATCCCAGACTATACCATTGAAGAGCTTATACTGCCTCACTCACTACGAAGTGTGGGATATATGGCATTTTGGTGTCGCAACCTTCGCCACCTACAACTCAACGAAGGACTTGAATTTTTAGACCAAGCTGCTCTCTGTGAAGCACCCCTTTCCTCACTAGATATCCCCTCTTCACTGAGGATGCTCAGTGGAGCAATCTATAGATGTTATAACCTAGAGAGGTTGCAATTGGGAAAGAGGTCAATCTATTATACTCTTGTGGAGGGTGTGCTATTGAGCCCCTTGAGCCATAGCGTAGCTTTCTATCCTTCTGCTAGGCTCAGTGAGTCGTATGTCGTGCCGGAAGGTTCCTCTATTATAGACTTTCGAGCTTTTTCAGGTAGTCGTTTTCTCTCAAGACTCTATCTTGCCGAGGGGGTGGAGGTGATAGAAAAAGAGGCTATGAGCGACTGCGTTTCGCTTCGTCTGGTAGACTTTCCCTCCACATTAAAGTCTTTGGCAAATGATGCTTTAATGGGCTCTCCCATTGACACCTTGGTTTTTCGGAGTCTCTTTCCCCCACAAATGGAGGGAGCTCTTCGTATGGTAAATTGTAGGCCCGTGGTGCTGATCGTACCCGATGAGTCGCTTTCCCTGTATGCTCATTATAAGCCTTTGCAAGGAGTGTACGAAACGATCCTTCCTCTCAGTGAGATGCCCGACGAATGGCAAGCTTATAAAGGAGCGGGAGAGCCTGAAAGTAGACCATTTGTGGTAGTTGATCAACAACTTGTGATTGAGCTACCAGAAGAGGGTATGGAGGCACGTGTGTTTAATAAGGAGGGTGAACAGAAAGCTCTCTTCCGAAATTCGGGTAGTTATACTCTTTCGCCAGGAGTGTATACTTTACTTTTGGGAGGGAAAAGCTACAAACTTGTGATCCCTGCAATCCCTATGTAGAAAAGAAAAGCCATTGTAGATTTGAATCTCTCGTATATGAAAGCGATTAGTCCCATTCCTTTTTTTGATCTCAGAAGGCAGTATCGCCACTTAAAGAATGAGATAGATGAAGCCCTGCAAGGCGTATTACAGCATGGCGCATTTGTTAGAGGTCCCGAAGTCGATCTTTTCGCGGACGAATTGTGTGCTTATCTGCAAGGGGAAAAAGTGGTACCTTGTGGCAATGGTACAGATGCTTTGCAAATTGCCTTGATGACACTTGATCTGAAGCCTGGAGATGAGGTGATTGTACCCTCTTTTACCTATCCAGCCACAGCCGAAGTGGTCGCGTTGCTGGGCCTTTCCCCACGCTTTGTGGATAGCGATGAGAATACTTTTTGTCTTTCCGCAGAGCGAGTGGCACCCTATATTACCAAGCGGACCAAAGCTATTATACCCGTACACCTATATGGACAACCTGCTCCCATGGAGGAGATCTTGCAACTGGCAGAGGCGTATAATTTATATGTCGTTGAAGACAATGCACAGGCAATGGGGGCTACCTATACATTTAGTAATGGGGAAACGCAAAAGACGGGAACAATAGGCGACATAGGCTGTACCAGCTTTTTCCCTAGTAAAAATCTAGGGGCCTATGGCGATGGAGGTGCACTTACCTTTGGCAAAAATGAAGAACTAGCACAAAAAGCGAAAAAAATTGCCAATCACGGTCAAAAGGAGAAATATCTGCATGAGTGCATAGGTTGTAATTCGCGACTCGATAGCCTACAAGCCGCAGTGTTGAGGGTGAAACTCCGTTATTTAGATAAGTTTAATGCACGCCGTCGCGAAATAGCAGCACTCTATGATCGCGCGCTTTCCTCTCTAGAGGGGGCTATTCAAATTCCTTTTCGTCCTAGCTATAGCTCCCATGTGTTCTATCAATATACACTAAGGGTCTATGCTGGAAAAAGAGATGCTCTTAAGGCATACCTTTCCGAGAAAGGTATCTCAACAGGTATTTACTATCCACGCTCTGTCCTTCAGCAAAGTGCCTATAAGGTCTGGAGAGATCAGTGTGTAGACGTACCCATTAGTGAAAGGCTTCCGAAGGAAATTCTTTCGCTACCGATGTTTCCAGAGTTGGAAGACCAAGAAGTGGAGCGTGTAACAACAGCAATAATAGACTTTTTTAAGTGATGAAAGAAAAAGATTACTTTGTTCACGATACAGCAGTAGTTGATCTTGGTGCACATATAGGAAGTGGCTGTAAGATATGGCATTTCTGTCATGTGATGGCGGGAGCAACACTGGATAAAAATTGCCAGCTTGGTCAAAACGTTTTTGTTGGAAACAAGGTAAAACTCGGTGAAGGCTGTAAGGTGCAAAACAATGTTTCCCTATATGAAGGCGTTATCTGTGAGAGGGGCGTGTTTATTGGTCCTTCAGTCGCTTTTACTAATGTGCTGAATCCTCGTGCATTCATTGAACGTAAAGAGGAGTTTCGTCCTACGATTATACAAGAAGGTGCATCGGTAGGAGCTAACGCCACCATCGTTTGTGGAAATGTATTGGGTCGCTTTTGCTTAGTGGCAGCAGGGGCTGTGGTCACCTCCGATGTTCCTCCCTTTACAATAGTAGGAGGTAACCCTGCACGGGTGATGGGCTACATTTCAAGGCATGGCGAAAAACTGACCTTCTCAGGCGAAAATACAGTTGCTATATGCTCTGCCACGGGAGAAAGATACCTGTTGCACGAAGGTGTAGTAAAAGAGATCAAAGAGGAAGATGATATAAAGTAAAAATTGAAAAATGAAGACAAACAAACCCTACGAAAGCCCACTCAACTTTTCCCTAGTGGGAGTGGCTGGCTATGTAGCACCTCGACACATTAAGGCTATCAAAGAGACTGGGAATAGGCTTGTCTCTGCTTATGATAAGAGTGATAGTGTAGGCATTATGGATAGCTACTTTCCTCATACCTCATTCTTTACAGAGCAAGAGCTTTTTGATCGTCACAATAGTAAGCTAAAAGGAACACCTGATGCGATTGATTTTGTCACCGTATGTACTCCTAATTACCTTCACGATGCACATTGTCGCTATGCACTTCGCTTAGGGGCAGACGTGGTCTGCGAAAAGCCTCTCTGCTTAAATCCCTGGAATATTGATGCCTTAGGAAAGGTAGAAGAAGAAACAGGTCATCACATCTTCAATATTCTTCAACTACGCCTACATCCTTCACTCATTGCTCTAAAGGAGAAGATTGCACGAGCGCCTCAAAATAAGATCTTTGATGTAGACCTTACCTATGTTACCTCACGCGGACTTTGGTACTATGCGTCATGGAAAGGAGATGAACGCAAGAGCGGAGGTATCGTTACAAATATAGGGATTCACTTTTACGATATGCTTATTTGGCTTTTTGGTGCTGTGAAAAAGCAAACTGTGCACATCTATAGGCATGATCGTTGTGCTGGACTTCTCGAATTGGAGCATGCGAATGTACGCTATATTCTCTCTATCAATGAGGATCTGCTACCACAATCAGTAAAGGAGCAGGGCGAGCGTACCTATCGTGTGCTTTCTTTTGATGGAGAAGAAGTCTTTTTTAGTACAGGATTTACAGGTTTACATACGGAAAGCTATCGGCAGATCTTGCAAGGAAATGGCTTTAGCATTCAAGAGACGCGGCCTGCAATTCAACTTGTGCACGATATTCGCCATGCGCAACCTGTAGGGCTTGTGGGAGATTATCACCCAATGGCCAAACTTCCTTTAGCTCCCCATCCATTTGGATGGAAGATTTAGTGTAGAAGTTGAGGAGAGAATCCACATAGATAGTGTAAGAGCATCCCTCCTCAGCGTAAAAGAGTATAGTAAACGCTGTTATTACTCCTATACTACCTCCAGTAAGTTCTTATTTGAACTTATTTTCTCTGAGAGCTAACCCTTTTTAAGCGAGTCTTTGTGGCTCGCTTATTTTAGGTATGGAGAGAAATGCAAGGCTTTCCCCACTCGTATGTGGAGGATTTTGCTTAACTTTGTATTGGGGCAAAACTACATGAAGTCTTGTATCCATAGACTTCGATTACCGCTACCATCCTCTGTGTTTTCTTCTTTATTGGATGAGTCTCTCGCTAAGCAACATTAAGGAGTTGTGCTCGTCCTAAGGGGTAGAGGTATGCTAAGGTAGCGTGATCTTTATGCTACTATAATTTAGAAAAGAGCAATGAAGAAACTAGTTGTACTTACAGGTGCTGGCATGAGTGCTGAGAGTGGTATCTCTACATTTAGAGATAGTGATGGCTTGTGGGAAAACTATCCTGTGGAAGACGTTGCTTCGATTGAAGGCTTTCTGCGTAATCCTAAGTTGGTACTAGACTTTTATAATGCTCGACGAAGAGCCTATAAAGGGTGTAAACCCAATGCTGGACACTATGCCTTAGCACAGCTTGAAAAGTATTTTGATGTAACTATCATTACGCAAAATGTTGATGACTTGCATGAAAGAGCAGGAAGTCATCAAGTCATTCACTTGCATGGAGAATTAATGAAAAACTGCTCTGTGGAGGATCCTTATACCACATACGATGTAGATCCAGAGAACCCAGATCTTCACTTGGGCGACCTTGCTCCTGATGGATCGCAGTTACGTCCGTTTATCGTTTGGTTTGGTGAAGCAGTGCCTATGATTGAACCAGCGATGAAGATCTGCCAAAAAGCAGATATTTTTGCGGTGATAGGCTCCTCTCTAGTCGTTTACCCTGCTGCTGGTTTACTAGGTTATGTGCAACGTGAGTGTCCAATTTATCTTATCGATCCTAAGAAAGTGGCGACTACTGGCTATCATCAAGTAGAGCAAATTACGGCTCCAGCTACTCAGGGTGTGAAGATATTGGCAGAAAGACTTGGAGTCTCTTTAGAATAGAGTTGAGTTGTAGTCTTGCGCTATTGCTACTATGAGGAATAGAATCCTTTCTCTTTTAAAACTGCTCTTAGAAGGCGTAATCCTTATACCTTTGCTGATGGGATGCCACTGCTCCAACTCATACGAGATAGACGGGCGAGTGACCAATGATCTTACTACCGAAGGGAAGAAGATTTATCTGTCCTATACGGATGGAGAGCCTATTGACAGTACTGTGATAAGGCAAGGCCGTTTCCAGTTTAAGGGAAAGGTCCCTCACGGGGAGAAAGCTCTTATGGCGGTTTTGCGCCTTCCTCCCTACTATGTCCTCCCTGTCGTCTTAGAACCAGGCTACAAGATAGATGCCCATATGGAGGAATATGGTGCTAAAGGCTCTCCTCTAAACGATGAAATGTGCCACTTCATTGCCCATATAGATAGCGTAGAAACTCTCCACCTGAATAGTCTTAGAAAAATAGTCTCTATAGACTCGCCTGCTATTGCAAGAGAGACGTTATCTCCCACCGTGATTGATGATGTATATCAAGCTATGCGGCAGGGCAAGTTGGAAGTCGCTAAAAAAACACTTAGTCTGCATCCCAATGATGTAGTGGGGGCTCAAGCATTCTTATTTGCACTTACCGAAACGGGAGTGGGGCAAGATAAAGAGATTGATAATCTCTATTCGCAACTTGGTTCAGTGATAAAAGAAGACCCACAAGTGAAGTATTTAAGAGAGCTTCGCAAAAACAGGCTAAAAGCTATAGAAAACAATTTATTTGTTGACTTCCCCGTGATCCGGAAAGATGGTTCTGTAGTGAATCTTTCAGATTGCCTTGATAAAGGGAAATATACCTTGCTCCTATTTTGGTCGGTGTGGGGTGAATATAGTCTAGTGTTTTCAAGAGAACTCATAAAGCTGCATTCGCTATACCGCAACGAACCTTTTCAGATTATCAGTGTACAGCTCGCTAAGGGAAGTCGGAAAGGTTGCTCACAAAATGGGATTATCCTACCTTGGGAACAAGTTGTTGACTACAACGATGAGGCTGTAAGGAGCTATTATCAAGTAAAGAATGAGCCTACCTCTGTGCTCATACATCCTAACGGCAAAATTATTGCCAGAGATCTCCACAGCGATAGTCTTCGTGAAGAGCTTCAAAAGCTTTTTGGTGCAGGAAAAGCGCAATGATTATTTTCTGAAGATGAAAGGAACTTCTTTTACGCAGAAGGATAAACAGTGGATGATCCGAGCCATAAGTGAAGCAAAGAAAGCTTTTGAAGAGGGAGAAGTACCAATTGGAGCTGTCTTGGTATGCGAAGACAAACTTATTGCCTCTTGCCATAATCAGGTTGAACAGCTTGCTGACGCTACAGCTCATGCCGAGATGCTTGCGCTTACCTCTGCAATGGCATCCTTGGGGGCAAAATACTTGCCTCATTCGACTCTTTATGTGACGCTAGAGCCTTGTGTCATGTGCATGGGTGCTATCCGTTGGTCTCAAATAGCTAGGGTGGTGTACGGAGCTAGTGAGAGCCGTTTCGGTTACTGCTCGTTGGCACCAGACTCTCCCCATCCAGCTTGTATTATAGAGCATGGTCTTCTAGAAAACGAATGTAGGGAGCTTATGCTTCAATTCTTTGAACAACGTAGAGAAAAATGAGCTAGAATACATATGTGAATAACTGTAAAGAAAGAGTCGCTTCTAGGCGTTATCTATTAAAAGAATGAAAAATATAGCCGTGAAACGGATTGTTTCAAAATGGATTTACTAACTTAGCAAGAGTTTAATTCAGAAGAATGCTCCGTTTTCTTCTGATAAAAACCAAAATACAAGAGTAAGAATAGTCGCCTCAAGCGACTTAAAAAACAAACAGGAATGGCAAAACATCACCTTTTAGTGCTGGGATTATTGATAGGGCTTTGTGCTCCGTTGCAAGCCGCTACCACACTCAACGCAAGAGTTTATCCTGGCAGGCACAAAAAGAATCCACCCCCATCCTCATCTCGCAGTTTTAAACGCTCTCCTCGCTACTCTAAAGACAGCGTAGCTATGGATAGTCTCTTGGCAGATGGATTTACTGCTTTTGAGGTTATGCAGATGGAAAGACAGCGTATGCGTGATGCACGTATAGAAGCTGAACTTGCAGAGAGCTTGAACTACCCAGCGATAGACCTCTATGGAGAAAATAGCTGGGGAGAATATGTTAACCCTTATGCTGGTACTTCTGCGAGAGCCTCTATACCAGAAACGTATGATATTGATTGCTCAAGTTTTACAATGCCTTTAGATGGCAACATTCGTGTAACCTCCAATTATGGCTATAGAAGGCGTTATCGGAGGATGCATAGAGGCGTTGATATAAACCTCAATACAGGAGATACCGTACGAGCAGCTTTTGATGGAAAGGTGCGTATCAATAACTACGAAGGAGGTGGCTATGGACACTATTTAGTGATTCGTCACAACAATGGTCTAGAAACGGTATATGCCCACCTTAGTCGTAAACTCGTTACTCGTGGAGATGTAGTTAGAGCAGGAGACCCAATAGGACTTGGTGGCAGTACTGGTCGCTCCACCGGACCACACTTGCACTTCGAAACTCGCTTTATGGGGATTGATATAAACCCAGCAATGCTCTTTGACCTAAATGAGGGTGTGCCTCTTCGTGACGTCTATACTTTCCGTAGAGGAGGTAGAGGGGTGAGAAGTGAGTCTCCTGTTTATGCTCAAAAAAGTAGTGCAAGCATTCCTTCCTCAGGTAAAGCTGGTTCGAACCGCGCTCCCAAAACCTATCGCATACGACAGGGCGATACACTTTCTACCATTGCTAGTAGAAACGGTACTACAGTAAAGAAGCTTTGTACTCTCAATAATATGAGCACTAAGGCTACCTTAAGAGTCGGAAAAACACTCCGCATTCGCTAGAGGAAGAAAGATTCCTAGGTAAGCACTTAACTGCTCCTATGAGCACAACTTTTCGTTTCCCTTTTTATGACTTTGACGTCGAGGTCAGAAGGGAAGAGCCACAATGAAAGTAACAAGGTGTATTGGATTTCCAATACACCTTATTTTTGTTTCCAATGAGCAACTTTTTAATATGCTTCTTCGGGGCGTTGATTTTGCTAACTCCTCTTTCCCCTTAAGCCTGTAGTTCAAGTGGAAAGTTTCTTTTCCCCTTCTTGAAAGGAGATGGTCTTAAACTAAAGATGATCTATCCGTTAAAGAACAACACCTTGTGCCAAGCGAATGGCAAAACAAGGTATAAGGGAGTGTCGTTCATCTCTCGTGCCAATGCTTCTCTTTTTTTTCTCTTGAAATCATGAGAAATGGTGGTTAAGAAAAAAAAAATTCCTACATTTGCAAAGAAGCTAGAGGGTGAATGCTAGAAACCCTAGGGCGTCCAATATTGTGTAAGCAAGAAATAAGAAGATATGGAAGTAAAGAAGTCGCAAAAGGCAAACTTGGAGAAACAGAAAAATTTCTCGTTTCTCTTAGGGTTGGTCCTCTCCCTCTCAATCATCTTCGTGGCTCTTGAGTGGGGATCCGTTGGTGGCAACGCGAAAGATGTTGATCGTGCTCTCGATGTGGCTGATCTTGAAGACGTGATGGTCATCCAAGACGAACAACCTGAGGAACCCCCAACGCCAGAAGAAGTACCCGAACAACAACTGGAGGTAACACTACCCGAAGAGTTTAAAGTGGTAGACGATAGTAAGGAAGTGGCAAAGGTGGTACTCGTTTCTGCCGATGAAAAGAGAGAGCTACCTCCCCCTGCTCCTATTGTTACCAAGGCTCCCGTAGAAGAAGAAGCTGAGGACAAGATCTTCGAAGTCGTGGAAGAGCAACCTATTCCACCCGGTGGTAGTATTGAAGCGATGCTTAAGATCATTCAGAAAAACCTTCGCTATCCTGAGCAGGCTCTTGATCACGAAATCCAAGGTAGGGTAGTTGTTCGCTTTGTGGTAGAGCGTGATGGTTCTGTGTCTAAGCCAGAGGTAATGCGTCCTATTGACCCAGCTCTTGATAAAGAAGCTGTAAGAGTGATCTCTACAATGGGTAAGTGGCAGCCAGGTAAACAACGCGGTAAACCTGTCCGCTCCTATTACATTATCCCTGTAATATTTAAAATTGGATAGACTTTAAAGTCTCCCCTTTGGATAGAAGTAGAGAGCAATAAGTGTACCCTATGACGAATAGTTATAATGTTTTACTCCACGAGATGGAAGCTTCATATAGTGAGCTCCATGCGGAGGGTAAAAAACCTTATTCGCTCTACGAACCTATTGTGTATACGCTTAGCTCTGGGGGGAAGCGGGTGCGTCCAGTCTTGGCACTGATGGCCGCCTCCCTCTACAGCGCGAGAATTGAAAAGGCTCTCCCCGTGGCTCATGCCTTGGAGACCTTTCACAACTTTACCTTACTTCATGACGACATTATGGATAACTCCCCTACGAGAAGGGGAAATCCTTCGGTGCAAGTCAAGTACGGAGTGTCGCAGGCCATTCTTTCTGGAGATGCTATGTTTGCCATTGCGATTAACAGCTTGGCACAAGCAGATGAAAAGAAAATGCCCTACTTGCTAAAAGCGTTTAGCAAAATGGCTCTTGATATTATGAAAGGTCAGCAAATGGATATGGACTTTGAAAAAGAGTCTGCAATATCTTTGAGTGACTATTTCACAATGATCCGCCTAAAAACAGCAGTTCTCTTTTCTGCTGCATTGGAGTTAGGAGCATATGCTGCAGGAGCTTCAGAGGAGGACTGCCATGCCATTGCAGAAAGTGGTATTGCCATTGGCATCGCTTTTCAGCTTCGAGATGACTATCTCGATGTGTATGGCGATGACAAAACCCTTGGTAAGCCCATTGGAGGCGATATAGAAGAAAATAAAAAGACCTGGCTCAGTATAAGAGCCCATGAGTTAGCCACTGAACGTGGTGATGATACTTATAGCAAGATGCTCTCTCTTACAGATCCTGTGGAGAAGTGCAACGCTGTAAGATCTTACTACGACAAGTGTGGGCTACCCGAAGAGGGGGAGCAATATATCCGCGAATATACCCAAAAAGCATTAGCGGAGCTTGATAAACTGCACCCCTCTTGCCGAGAAGCGAAAGAGTCGCTTCGTGAGATCTATTTACTTCTTGCCGGAAGAAAGCTTTGAGAGAAATCTCCTAGATGGAAAACGTCTAAATGGCTTCCCTCTACGATTCGCATACGCATGTCTACTCGGAGGAGTTTGACGTAGACCGCGATGCTGTGTTTGAAAGAGCTTTCGCTAGGCAGGTACAAATGCTACTCATGCCAGCAACAGATACTGATAGCATTCAAAGAGCAATTGCGGTCAACCAGGAGTACCCTGGTGCCACCAAAATGGCTTTCGGTCTTCATCCCGAGTCTGTAGATCATGACTATAAGGAGAAGCTCTCAAGTGTCTATCATTTTCTTGAGCAGCATTATGATAGCTCAGCATTGGTCGCTGTCGGCGAGATTGGATTAGACTTTTATTGGGATACGACCTTTAGGCACGAACAAATTGTTGCACTTGAGGAGCAATTACAATGGGCTATAGACTTGAAGCTACCAGTGATACTCCATACTCGTAGTGCACACAAGGAAATGGTGTCTCTTGTTGCCAAATATGCTCCCCGAGGACTAAGAGGAGTGTTCCATAGTTTTACAGGGAGTGAAGAGGAGTTAAGCGAACTTCTCCAATTTGAGGGTTTTATGGTGGGTGTTAATGGAATCGTTACTTTTAAGAAGAGCGAGGCACTGCGTAGAGTAGTCGCAAAGATCCCCTTGGATCGGCTCCTTTTAGAAACAGATGCCCCTTACTTGGCGCCTGTTCCTTGGAGAGGAAAGCGAAATGAGCCATCGTTTGTGGCTGAGGTAGCAAAGACACTCTCAGAGCTCTTGCGGATCTCGTACGAGTCTCTTCTTGAGCATACATTTTGTAATGCAGAGCGACTTTTTGAAAGAAAGAGATTTACTGAAAGAGATAGCAACCTGCTGATTAAAACCTTCTGAACGGAAGAATACGAATTCAATCTGAATAAAAAAGAGTAGATTTGTAGTCACAAGTAGAAGGCAAGCTTAAAAAGTAGCTTACGTAAGCCGTTGGTCTTGCCTATTGAAATTTTGAAATGTAGCAAAATGAGGAGAGATGCTCGAGTGGTTGAAGAGGCACGCCTGGAAAGTGTGTAAACGCCAAAAGCGTTTCATGGGTTCGAATCCCATTCTCTCCGCAAAAAAATGTAAGAACAAAAGAAAAAAAAGATAATAAGCACAACTAAACGATTTCATGATGAAAAAGTTATTCGCAACTATCGCATGTGCAGCCCTACTCTCAATGGGTCTTGCTACGGCTGCTTTCGCTCAAGATGCTGATCCTACACAAGCTAACCAGGAACAAACTGAAGCTGTAGAAAGCACTACGGAAGAATTGACTGCTGAGGCAGAGAATGCTGAAAATGCTGAAACTGCTCCAGCTACTGAAGAAACAGGGGAAAATTTCCACCAAGCTCTAAAACGCAAGTTCATTGAAGGGGGAGCAGACTTTATGGCTATCATTGCTCTTCTCCTAGTCATCGGTCTTGCTCTTTGCTTGGAAAGAATCATTTACCTTAGCCTTTGCGACATTGACCAAGAAGGGTTCTTGTCTGCGATCGAAAAAGCTCTTGATAGCAACGATATCGAAAAGGCAAAGACAATAGCTAGAAATAAGCGTGGACCTGTAGCCTCTATCGCTTATCAAGCACTTCTCCGTCTTGATCAAGGTACAGATGTGGTAGAGCGTAGTATAGCTTCCTATGGTAGTGTACAAGGTGGACTTCTTGAAAAGAACCTCTCTTGGATCACACTGTTTATTGCTATTGCTCCATCTCTCGGATTCCTTGGTACCGTTGTAGGGATGGTTATGGCATTCGACAATATCCAAAAAGTCGGTGATATCAGTCCTACGATTGTAGCTGGTGGTATGAAAGTGGCACTTATTACCACAATCGGTGGTCTTATTGTTGCTCTTATTCTTCAGCTCTTCTACAACTATATCCTCAACAAGGTAGAAAGCCATCTCAATAAGATGGAAGATGCCTCTGTATCTATGATGGATATTGTGATTAAGCACAACCTTAAGTACGGCAAGTAATCATGGCAGTATCAAAAAGTCGTAAAGTCTCCGGCTGGATACTGATCGTACTCCTTATCATCTCTGCTATTGTATGCGGACTCTTCTTCTTCGGAGGGGTCAACTACGATGAAGTAGAAGGAATTAAGGCTTACAATCAAACAAGTATCCTTCTTTGGTGGACATACATATTAGTAGCATTCACCCTTATTGCTACACTACTTTTTGCAATTGTTGGTTTTTCCAATCTTTTCAAAAAGAGTCCCAAGCGTGCTTTGCGTGGCTTGCTAGGTTTTGTAGGGCTTATTGTTCTTCTCATTGTTACCTATTTGGTTGGCAATGGAGATCCTAGCTCACTCCAAATGCTTAGCGAAGACAGCAATCAATACATGACCTCCTTCTGGCTTAAAACCTCAGACATGGTCATCTACTCTTGCGAAGTACTCCTCGTCCTCTGTGTGGTGGCACTTATTTGGGGTGCAATCCGTGGAAGTGTGATCGTAAAGTCTGGTCGTAGCAAGTAATTTCAGGATATAATTAAAAGAATAATCAGAAAAAGCAATGGCTAAATCTAAGAGAAAAGTACCGGCAATCAACGGTTCGTCTACGGCCGACATCGCTTTTATCCTTCTGATCTTCTTCCTGATTACTACGTCAATGGATACCGATAAAGGCTTGAAGAGACGTCTGCCTCCTCTCATGCCTAAAGAAGAAAAACAAGAGGATATTGAGATTAACGAGCGCAACATCATGCAGCTTCTCGTCAATAGAAATGACCAGATCGCTATCTCTAGAGAAGGTAGGATCGAGTATGTTTCTCTCGAGGATCTAAAGGATCGTGTCAAGCTCTTCATTGTTAATCCCAAGGATGATTCGCAACTGCCCGAAAAGGAAACGCGAAATATTACTGGTCTAGGCGAACGTACCGTTACCACTTCCAGTTATGCCATCTCTATCAAAAATGAGGTAGAGACTAGCTATCAAATGTACATCAGTGTACAAAACGAAATGATAAAGGCATACAATGAAGTGTGGGACGAAGTCGCGCAGAAGGAATTTGGACAAAAGTTTGAGTCCTTGCCTTCTGAAAAGCAAAAGTGTATCATTGAAATGTATCCAATGCATATCACTGAGACACCACTTGCTGAGCTTAGTTAAACAAGGAAGATAAAGAAGTATTTCAAGTATGGGAAAATTCAAAAAATCTGGTCAACGTGAGATGCCCGAACTAAATACCGCATCGCTACCTGACCTTATCTTTGCCTTCTTGTTTTTTATCATGATGGTTACGAGCATTCGTGAAGTAACTGCCAAGGTAGAGTACAACAATCTTCCTAGAGCTACAGAGCTTACTAAGCTCGAAGAAAAGTCTTTGGTCTCTTTCATCTATGTTGGAAAACCGATTCCTTCATTGAGAGACAAGTTTGGATCAAACTCTTGCGTACAGATCAATGATAAGATCATTCAAAATATGAGCCTTATCCACGACTATGCAAAGCAAGAAGAAGCTAAGATTATGGATGAGCGTAAAAAGCTTATGACCATCTCTATCAAGGCTGATGCCAACACAAAGATGAAAATCATCAATGATATCAAGCAAGAGTTACGTCGTGCAGATGCTTTGAATATTAGTTACTCAGCACGTGATGAGATAGCTAAATAGTATAAGTATCAATTACCTATTTGAGGTTTTGGTGTAACAGTTCCTCAAACCCTATAGAAGTCGCCACAGAAAGAAGATTTTCCTCTTGATGTGGTGACTTCTTTTTTATAATGAAGAGCCATTATTCGTGGTTTTTCTTACCCTTTATGGTTGGGAAAACAAAAAGTACATTTTTACAA
>KQ959271.1:48086-49567 GCA_001552775.1 Bacteroidales bacterium KA00251 | reverse complement strand
GCCGTATACCGAGAGGGTAGCTCCGCAGAGCTGGGTCTCTTGGAGAAGCTGGAGGGGCTCCTCGTTGGTGGTCGTTGAGTTACTTTGCTCGTTTATAGTCGGAGCTAGACTCTTGTCGTGGTGATTAGACATATTTATATTGATACTAAAAGTGGCATCCGCCTGACCTGCTGTCTAATTACCACGAGGATATTTGCGTGCCATTACAGCGTGCGCACAGGGGGCGGATGCCTTATTGTAAACTTTTCGTGTCTTAAGACGGCTACAAAAATAGCCCTTCATCCACAGGGTGAGGGCTTCTTGTACCGCCCTCGTAGTAATTAGACAGTGGCAAAGATAGGACAAAGATTTGAATTATGCAAGCGAAATGAACCTCCTCTCAAAATAATTTCCTATCTTTGCAGTGGATTGGGGCGTTCCGAAAGGATACCCAAACCCCTCCTTCGGCAGTTCTACTAGTTAGAACTGCCGATTGTATTTCTAGCTCAAGGGGATTTATAGCTTGTCAATATCTTCTCTATTGTAAGTTACGTCATCTCCGTCGTGAATGATTTGAACTCCTTGGAGATTGAGATGTCGGCTAAATCTAGACTTCAAAGCCTTTTCTAGATCTCCTCTTTGGTATTCTCCTTGTATATAGATGACGATGTAATCTGCTTGTTTATGCCCTACCCTTAATGCTTGGTCGAATGAATTATAGGTGTTGACATCAGGAGACTTATACTCTTCTTTATGTCCTAGGGTTCGGTTATATGCGTCTGCACTCTTCTTAGTTCCAAGAGCAGGGACCAAATCAATCTCTTCTCCGTATTTTTCAGCTTTGTATACAGCGATTCGCTTGTTTGCCTCTCTCTCGTTTTTTCTTACCCCTTTGTGTATTCTTACTTTTCCTCGTGTTGTTTCAACCTCAGTAAAGCACCTCTGATACTCCACGAGAGCGTCCAGTATATCTAATAGTTTGCGGTATACGCCACAGGGGTCGGAGGGATCGCTATCAAGGGAGTGAGCGAGGTGTGGGTTTTTGCAGTGGCGGTATCCTTGCTTGCCGTAATAGGGGTGGTGAGGGGGGAAGATCGCTGACTGCTTGCCAGGATTGAAGCGAAAGATTTCGCTTCCTTCGGTGAGCATTTCGAAGCTCTGCTGAGCCGTTTGGCTGTTGCTCACGGGGAAATCCTCTTTTAGTACTGGCACCACGTGGCAACGGCAGTTCCATCCATTGGGGGGAAAGGCAGTATCCCAAAAAGGGTCTTCGTAAGGGAGCGTAATTCCCTCGAGCGCAGCATGTGACTCACGCACCTTGTCGTCTAGAGCGGTGTGATATTGGAGGTTGGTATACTCCTTATGGGTTGCATACTCAGCCCAATGGCTAGCCATCTCGGCGGAAGCTGTTGCGAAGTTGTACTCAGCACGGAGCCAATTGCGGTTATACTTCTCTTTGATCTTGGAGACATCTTGATAGAACTTTGAGAAGGGCTTGATGT
>KQ959271.1:0-47986 GCA_001552775.1 Bacteroidales bacterium KA00251 | reverse complement strand
CTTGATAGAACTTTGAGAAGGGCTTGATGTTTCCAGCGTCATCTCTTAGGAGAAGGCTTGCTTCTTTAAGTTGATGGTAAGTCTTAAAGCCCGAGAAGACGAAGATATCCTCTTCGAGCTTTTGTCGCATTTCGGAGGGGATTTCGTAGGAGATTGAGGGGGAGTCGAGGGCTTGCTCGTATACCTTGGCCGTCGCTTGGATCAGTCGCCTTATTCCAGGCTTAGCAAGGAGGTTGGCAGACATTTTGCCCTCCTTGTAAACGACTTTATACCCTCTTTTTACCGCACTTTCAGGGATAGGAGGAGTCTTGTCAGACTCTTCTTTAGCGAGGCAGTCGGAGCAGGAGCAATCAGTGTGGTAAAGCTGGGAGAGGCGAGCGGTGAGTTTCTTGTACCTGAGTCGGCTCTCCCTTAGTCGAAAAAATCGAAATCGTGCTCAGCACTTAGCTTTTGGCTGTTAGTCTTTGGTTGCTTTACGGCTAACTGTCCGCCGAGGGGGATCTGAGATTTGGCATCGGTGATTTGTACGCCGAAAGTGTTTTTCAGCCACACCTCGTCTATATTATAATAAGGTAAGAGAGACAAAGTGCGACTAAACAACGCCTCCTTATCCTCTTCTTGCACATAAGCGAAGTGTAGACCTTCGGGGATGATACCTTGCTTCGTTGTTTGAATTGATGAACTTAATATCAAAGCTGTAACTCCATACCTCCACGATTGCAAGGATGAGGGGGAGGCTCTCCTTGGATAAGTAAAGAGAGTAGCTAAGATTGCTTGCTGGAAAAAGTTCCGAGAGATTTTCAGAAAAGTTCCGAGAGATTTTCAGAAAAGTTCCGAGAGATTTTGGAAAAAGTTCCGAGAGTTTTTGGAAAAAGTTCCGAGAGATTTCCGAGAATGAAAATAAGGGGTCTCATAAAGCTAGTGTGGATTCAATCTGTTAGATGGGGGAGTACTGAGAAATTTCAAGGGCTATCTAAGTTAATTATCCTTACCTTTGCAACAAGATTCTACTGAAAATAAAAAACTTGTATGATTTTTCGCTTTTCTCCTCATAGAATATACCTATGCATATTTGCTCTCTTTTCGCTATTGAGTGGAAGTATGTATGGACAAGCTGTGGTTGATTCTTCTTCTCACGACATTGAGCCCCCTTCTGTTCCAAAGCAGAGTAGTGTGGATAGTGGTCATCGTGTTGCGACACAAGATACTTTTTTGATGCAGAGTCGTGCGCAAGCGCATGCCGATAGTCTGCTGCAAGTCAAACTCTCAAGGCTCGAGCGTCATCTATCTCAGATGGATTCGCTAAGGTACCGCGACTCTCTTTCTAAGCAGCAGCTGCAACAGGAGCTACTTCTCCTTCGTGCGTCGGATAAGCTTCAGAAGGAGAAAATCGAGGCAAGGATTGATTCCATCAAGCAAGTAGAAAATGCAAGGAAAGCAGAAAAACAAAACAAGCTGGACTCGCTGAAACAGGTTGCCGTGGGGTACCCCGTGCTGGGAGTATTGGGCGATACAATTGTAAATCTTTATGTGCGTATAGGCTCATACTCGCCGTCAGATCGAGCTCATAGCATCTCCTCTCGTGTGAAGTGGATGTACGAAAATGATTTTTCTGAAAGAGACTCGCTCTATCTAAATTATACCAAGGGCTATATCGACATTATGTATAAGGATATGATCGTAATGACGGTGACAGAAAATGATGCGTTGCTCAATGATACCTCTCTAGAGGCCTATTCGGAACAACTTAGAGATCGTTTTGTATCTTCATTGCTTCGAGCCCGGGAGGAGTATAGTGTAAGGAACACACTTATTCGTGCAGGATGGGTTTTGCTTTCGATTATCCTTACGATAGGAGCTCTTTATCTTATAGCACGTGCATTTAGATGGCTCAAGATGCAAGTCTCGAAGCACAAACAGCGTTTTTTCAAGGATCTCAAGTACCGCGATTACACATTTATCACGATAGATCAGGAGGCGTCAATCGTTTTGCGGTTGCTTACTTTCTTGCACTGGGTGGCTGTAATTATTCTTTTTGTCGTTATTATCCCAATAATTTTCAGCATCTTCCCCTTTACACGCAGTTGGTCGGCTCAGATCTTCCATTTTATCAAGACCCCTGTGATCAATTTGTTTACGGCAGTTTGGAAGTACCTTCCCAATCTGTTCAATATTGCAATAGTAGTAGTGGTGCTTCGCTATGCGATCAAACTCGTAAAGTACTTTTTTGGAGAGATAGAGCAGGGTAAGCTAAAGTTGCCTGGTTTTCATCCAGACTTTGCGCAACCTACTTTTGTGATTGTCCGTACACTCCTACTTATCTTTGGAGTGATCCTCATCTTTCCCTATCTTCCTGGGTCGGGGTCGGATGCCTTCAAGGGGATCTCTGTTTTTGTCGGAGTGCTTTTTTCACTAGGTTCTTCTAGTGCTATAGCCAATATGGTTGCAGGGATTGTGATTACTTATATGCGTCCCTTCAAAGTGGGAGATCGCATAAAGGTGGATGGAATATCAGGAGATGTGGTAGAAAAGACGCTACTTGTAACGAAGATCAAGCAGGTGACCAACGAAGAGGTTACCATACCCAATTCCAAGATTCTCAATAGTAATACGATCAACTATAGTGCCTTGGTAGAGAGTAAGGGGCTTATTCTATCTACCGAGGTGACTATAGGCTTTGAAGTGCCGTGGCGGGAAGTAGAGAATCTTTTGCTGGAGGCGATTAGTCGCTGTCCGCATATATTACAAGCTCCAAAGCCTTTTGTAATGCAAATGGAGTTTAAAGATTTTTACACAGTCTATTCAGTGAATGGCTATACGGTAGAGGCAAATTCGCAGATGAGTATCTACTCTGAAATAAGGGGACATATACAAGATCTTTGTCGAGAGCGTGGTGTAGAGCTTCTCTCGCCTCACTACCATGAAGTGCGAAATCGTATTCAATCGACTATCCCTCCTGAATATGAACCACCGATAAAGAAGGAGCGAAAAGTGCCCCGTGTCAATGGCGACCCTATAGCCTAACGAAAAACTCCCACTCTTGCCATAGTGTTGCATGAGTGGGAGCCAAGCAGAAACTTGTGTGTCAGTTTGTATTATAGGGTTTTCATGTCAATGACAAAGCGATATTTTACGTCGTTTTTCTGAAGACGTTCAAAGGCTTCATTTACTTGATCCATGGCGATTACTTCGCATTGCGATACAATGTGATGCTTGTAGCAAAAGTCTAGTACTTCTTGGGTTTCTCTTATTCCTCCAATATTGGATCCGGAAAAGGATTTACGATTAGTAATAAGATTGAAAGCACCTACGGAAAGAGGTTCTGCAGGAAGACCGACTAGTACAAGCGATCCATCAGTTTTTAACTTGTTGAGATAGATGTTAACATTATGAACTGCCGATACAGTATCGAGGATCATATCAAGCTTGGGGCAGGCTTTCATCTCGTTGCGATCAGTTGATAGTACTACACGATCTGCCCCCAGCTTCAAAGCATCTTCTTTTTTTGAGGGGGAGGTAGTAAATACGGTGAGTGTAGCTCCCATTGCTTTGGCGATCTGTATAGCCATGTGTCCAAGTCCACCAATTCCTACTAGTCCAATCTGCTTCCCTGGTCCAGCTCCCCAGTGCTTAAGAGGCGAGTAAACGGTTATTCCTGCACAGAGGATCGGAGCAGCCGCTGCAAGATCTTTGAAGGGAGGCACCTTTACTACATAATCTTCTTTGCAGACATAAGCTTGTGAAAAACCGCCATAGGTAGTTCCACCTAAGACTTCGTCGGGTCCGTTGAAGGAAAGGATATAACCTTTTACACAAAACTGCTCTTCCCCTCTTTTGCATTCTTCGCATTTGCCACAGCTATCTACGATGCAGCCAATTCCAGCGAGGTCTCCAACTTGGAATTTAGTTACAGATTTTCCTATTCGTGTAACCCGTCCGATCATTTCGTGACCAGGTACAACAGGGAATGTGGTACTTTTCCAGTCATTGTGAATGGTATGGAGGTCTGAGTGACAAATCCCGCAGTAAAGCATTTCTATTTCAATGTCGTTGTCGCGAAGCTCTCGGCGTACAATTTCCATTTTGTGGAGTGGCTGATCGGCAGCGTCTGTACCGAAAGCGATAACTTTTTTGTTGGGCATGATCGTTGTAATATTAAAGGGTTTTACTCTAGTGTAAAGATACTCAAAGATTGAGAAAGGTATGGAAGTCTGATGCGTTGGAGGTGAAGATAAAGTCCAAAAAGGGGAAGGCGTCTGCACATCGTCCAATTTTCTATGATTTCCCATTAAAGAACGAGGCCTAGCGTGCTATGAGTGGGGGAGTGAGCATTTCTAAGAGAAAGAAGCATAAAAATAGATACCTTTGTAGGTAGAGAAACTATTTATTAGCTATAGCTATGAAGTTGGCAGAAGCACTAAGTATAAGAAAAGACTTGCAAGCAAGGATCACACAATTGGTCACAAGAATTGAAAACAATGTAAAAGTCCAAGAAGGCGATAAGGTAGCCGAGGAACCAAATGAACTAATGGAAGAATTGGAGAATTGCCATACGCAGTTGCAAGAGTTGATCTTTCGTATCAATAAAACTAATATGCACACAGATCTCCAAGGACGAACACTCACCGAGGCAATGGCAGAAAAAGAGGTTTTAACGATGCGTATCAAGGCCCTTCGCTCTATCTACACTACTGCATCAAGCACGACAAATAGATACTCACGTACAGAGATAAAGGATGTAACGGTGATTGATACTAAGGCTCTTCATGAAAAGATAGATCGCTACTCGGCCACTTTACGTAAACTGGATATTTCCATTCAGGAAAAAAACTTCACTACCGAGTTGATGTAAGCCTATATCCATCTCGAATGGAATACGAGCTAGGAGTAATCAAAATCTTATAGAGCGAGTCGAAAAAACGAAAATAGCTGTAAACTATTTGTCCTAGGTCTGCGGAGCCGACTATCTGAATTTATGGTGCATGCTCATCACGTTTGCAGAGTTCGCATGACTTACGTCTTACAGATCACGACCACCGACTGACTATAACTTTTGATGAGGGCGGGATGAGGGAGATTTTTTTAACTGAAGACTACAATTAGGTGTACGATGAAACTGATAAAAGAGTTACCTTTGTAGCGATTACTAAGAGGGTGTGAGCTGGTAAAATGTATAGCGTAAAGGCTACTCCTCTAGTTGCTTAATATAATGCGACCATTAGGTTGCAAAGATTGAACATTTAAATTAAATTGTATGATGAATGACACAATGTACAAAGAAAAGACACTTCAGATCTTTTCATCTTCCGAGAAGAAAAACACAAGAGAAAAATCGTGGAGTCGTGAAACTCCTTCTTGCAAGACAGGTACTGCCAAAGTGCTTGAATTTAGAATGTATAGTCGCAAAGAGCTAGGAGGAATCTATTTCCCATGGCTACAAGGTGATGGAGCAGCATCGAGAGCACTTACGCGCACTATCTATAGTGATCCCGAGTTGAAGAGCAGCCTTGATGGCGTTGGTTTTAGAAAAGGAATCCGTCACTTTTCGCCCAATATGGTAAAGATCCTTGTCGAGTATTTGGGTAGCCCAGAAGAGTTTCAGGCGATCCAGTAGACAAGCGATGTAAGGGTATATTAAAAGTGGGGCTTATTGATTTTTTTCAATAGGTCCCACTTCTCTTATCTCTCAATGCAAAAACAATTGCTTTTCTTTGTAGTGAAATAGGAAAAGGAGGTGACACACTCTAAAAAAACGGGGAAATTTTTGTTTCCAATTTTGATTGATTGTGCAAGAACTTACCTCCACATTAGACAGTAAGATAACGATGAAACTAAAAACTGCTTTAACACTTCGCTTGGGTACCGCTCTTTTGCTTTGTACTCTTTTTCTTCTTCCGCTTCCCGCACAATACACTGATGGAAAATCCCTTCGTCCTGTAAAGAATGTAATCTTGATGATTAGCGATGGTACTTCTCTACCAGTACTTTCTGCTTCGCGCTGGATGAGGAGATATCAAGATAGTACAGCTCAAAATCTTCATCTAGATCCTTATCTCTGCGGTACACTTGTGACCTACTCCAGCAATGCCCCTATAGGAGATTCAGCTCCGACGACCTCATGCTATATGACAGGAGTTCCCTCAATTACTGGATTTATTGCCACTTATCCCTACTCACAGCCCCAAAATGACTTGGTAAGACTGGATGCTACTCGTGCTTATCGACCGATGGCCACGCTGCTAGAAATTGCAAGGCTGGAAACAAAACGTAAGGTGGGACTGGTGATGACCAGTGAATTTTGCCATGCTACGCCAGCAGATTGCTCAGCACACAGCTACGATCGCAAACGCTACGACTGGCTTGTGCCACAGATGGTGCACAATAGTATAGATGTAGTGATAGGAGGAGGTAGTGGGCTTCTTACCAAGGAGCAGGTACAGTTTCTCCAGCAAGAAGGCTATACCGTGTTTCGCGATCAGCTAGAAGAGGCACGCCAAGACACCTCCTCTCGTACATGGCAGCTCTATGGCAAACGCTCTATCCCCTACAATCTTGATCGCGATCCCAAGCACTTCCCCTCTTTGGCGGAAATGACAGAGAGAGCTCTTGAAAAACTTTCTGCTGGTGAACGAAGTGAAAATGGCTTCTTTCTGATGGTAGAGGGAAGCAAAGTAGACTGGGCGGCACACAACAACGACCCTGTGGCTCTAATTGATGAGTTTATTGCCTTTGACGATGCTGTGGGTAAGGCGATTGACTTTGCAAAACGAGATGGAAACACTGTGGTAATTGTTACGAGCGATCATGGCAATAGTGGTTTTTCTATTGGACGTGCAGGCTTTCCCAAAAAGTACGACGAGGCTAGCCGTGAAGAGCTTTTTGGCTTTTGGTCGAAGATCAAGAGAAGTGCAGAAGGAATGGCACAGCTCCTCAACAGTTATCCTTATAGCCAAGTACAATCACTTTTTGAGCAGTATGGAGGTTTTCGACTTGAAGAGGATGAGCTAGCTGCTCTTCAGCATTGCAAGGGTTATAAAAATAGTCCGCTTAGTGAAGCTGAAAAGGATTCTCGCGAGGTGTCTCCCACTCTTTATAACTCCAATTTATCGAGGCTCATATGCGAATTTTATAAGCGACGTTTGCCTGTAGGATTTACCACCCATGGACATACTGGAGAAGAGGTCTATCTTGCCATAGTTGCTCCTGAAGGAGTAAGCCGACTGATTGGCGTGAATCAAAACTATCAATTAGCATCTTATATGAAAAGCCTTTTGGGTATAGATGCTCCTCTTGAGAGTTATTCCAACCGCTATTTTGCCCCACATACAGAGCTGCTACGAGGAAGAAGCTACAAACTTGCAAAAAATGGAAAAGGGGAGATCGTACTTTCCGTACGCGAAAAAAAAGGAATGCGGTATGAAGTGCAGGCATTTTCTAATGTAGTTTCAATATATAAGGGAAAGAAACTTATAGGTCAAGCAAAACTACCCCTCGCAACAGTCTATGTAGACAAGACCGATTGTCTCTATCTTGCCGACTCCTTCTTAGAGTTACTTGATCAAACCAAGTAGCTCCGCATTTCCTCTTTTGTGTAGCTATGAAGAGAGAAATTGATTAACTTTGCAACGATAGCTTTAAGACTCAATAGAAACTATGAAGAAACTCATTCTCATTCGCCACGGCGAAAGTGCTTGGAATAAAGAAAATAGATTTACAGGCTGGACCGATGTTGACCTCACCGACAAAGGGGTTGCAGAGGCTCATGAGGCTGGCAGACTCCTCAAGCAAGAGGGCTTTCGCTTTGCTGTAGCTTTTACCTCTTACCTCAAGCGTGCCATTAAGACGCTCAATATTGTTCTTGATGAAATGGACTTGGATTGGATCCCTGTGCATAAGTCTTGGCGGCTTAATGAGAAGCATTATGGAGCTCTTCAAGGACTCAATAAGGCAGAGACAGCTGCCCAGTATGGAGACGAGCAAGTGCATGTGTGGCGTCGTAGCTACGATGTGCCTCCTACTCCTCTAGACAAGAGCGATGAGCGTAGCCCTTTCCACGACAATCGCTACCTTGGTGTGCCAGATGACCAACTTCCCCTTACAGAGTCGCTCAAGCAAACAATAGAGCGTTTGCTTCCCTATTTTACCAAAGAAATACTTCCTGCTGTAGACCAGTATAGTGAGGTGGTAGTCGTCGCTCATGGCAATAGCCTAAGAGGAATCGTTAAGATCTTGAAAAATATTTCCGATGATGCAATTACTTCGCTAAATATTCCTACAGGAGTGCCATATGTTTTTGAGTTTGACGATAATATGAATCTTCTCAACGATCGCTTTTTGGGCGACCCTGAAACGATAAAGAAACTTCAAGAAGCAGTGGCCAATCAAGGCAAAAAGAACTAATAGCTATGTATGACCTTATTGTAATAGGAGGTGGGCCAGGAGGCTATACAGCAGCGGCAAGAGCAGCCTCAAAAGGTGTCGGCAGAGTATTGCTCATAGAGAAAAATGCGCTCGGTGGCACATGTCTCAATGAAGGTTGTATCCCAGCCAAGACACTTTTGCACTCTGCCAAGTTGTGGCAAAGTGTGAAAGGGGCAAGTAAGTATGGTGTTGTAGCTGAAGCGGTAGAATATAAACAAGACAAGGTAATTGCACGCAAGAATAAGATTGTAAGAAAATTGGTCGCTGGTGTAAAGGCTAAAGTGACCGCTTCGGGTGCAGAGATACTTCTTGGGGAGGCTAGTGTAGTTGCAGTAGAAAACAATCTTTATACGGTACAAGTAGGAGAAGAGCAATTCCAGACTACTAAGTTGATTTTAGCCCAAGGAGGCGAAGTATCCATTCCTCCCATTAAGGGATTGGATCGTGTCTCCTATTGGACAAGCCGAGAAGCTCTTAGTGCAAAGGAACTCCCTCAGGACCTCACTGTAATAGGAGGAGGTGTAATTGGGATGGAGTTTGCCGCTTACTTTTGTAGTGTAGGGGTAAAGGTAAATGTGGTGGAGATGCTCCCTGAAATATTGGGAGGATTGGATAGAGAGATCTCTTCCCAACTTCGCGAGGAGTATAGCAAGCTGGGGGTAAACTTTTACCTTAATGCTAAAGTGGTGGAAGTATCTCCAGAAGGAGTAACAATAGAGCATGAAGGAGAAACTAAACTCCTTCCTGCCTCTCAGCTTCTTCTCTCCACTGGCAGACGTCCGCAGACGAAAGGACTTGAGGTCCTTGGCTTGGAAATGCAAGGGAGAGGTGTGAAAGTAAACGCTAAGATGGAAACTTCTGCACCAGGTGTCTATGCAATAGGCGACCTTACTGGTTTTTCTCAACTTGCTCACACTGCTATTCGGGAAGCCGGGGTAGCTGTGGACAATATCTTGGGAAACGAAAAGGAGATTTCCTATCGAGCTATTCCTGCTGTTGTATATTGTACTCCAGAAGTGGCAGGTGTCGGCTACACCGAAGAGCAGCTTCAAAAAGAAAATATACCTTACACCAAAGCAAGTCTTAACATGACTTATGCAGGACGTTTTGTAGTAGAAAACGAACAAGGTAGTGGACTTTGCAAGGTGCTCATAGGAGAAAAGGACGAAATCTTGGGTGTCCATATGCTAGGCAACACCTCAAGTGAAATTATCGTAGTGGCAGCTGTAGCTATAGATAATGGTATCTCGGCTTCTCGACTGGCGGAGGTGATCTTTCCTCATCCTACTGTTGCGGAAATTATCAAGGAAACGATTGATTCGGAACAAAAATAAAAGCTAACCTAACTTAACTAAAAGGTAATATGGATCTATCACATATTGAACATATTGGTATTGCTGTAAAAAGCATTGAAGAGGCTCTTCCCTTTTTTGAAAATGTATTAGGGCTCAAATGTTATGCGATTGAAGAGGTAAAAGACCAAAGAGTTAAAACGGCCTTTCTAAGGATTGGAGAGTCGAAACTGGAGCTTTTAGAGCCCACTTCCGAGGATAGTCCAATTGCTAAGTTTATTGAAAAGCGAGGCGAAGGTATCCATCATCTTGCTCTTTGTACTCCTGATGCAGCTCCAGCTCTTCGTGAAGTAGAAGAGAAGGGTGGAAGACTCATCGATAAGGAACCTCGAAAAGGTGCAGAGCAACTCAATATAGGTTTTGTTCATCCTAAGAGTACACATGGTATTTTACTAGAGTTGTGCGACCATAAGGATGTAAAGTAAAAATAGAATTTGAAACACCCATTTAAAACATCTTATAGCAAAGAAAAGTAATGAGTCAGCAAAATAAAATCAAAGAGCTTATTGCAAAACGCAAAGAGGCAAGACTAGGAGGAGGAGAGGCACGCATCGAAAAGCAACATGAAAAAGGTAAGTATACCGCTCGTGAACGCATCAATATGCTTGTCGATGAAGGAAGCTTTGAAGAGATAGATATGTTTGTCCTTCACCGAAGTACTAACTTTGGATTGGATAAAAAGAAATTTGCAGGAGACGGTGTGGTGGTAGGATCAGCGACTATCGATGGTCGCCTTGTGTACCTCTATGCACAAGACTTTACAGTCCTGGGAGGAGCTCTTGGTGAAATGCAAGCCAAGAAGATCTGCAAAGTGCAGGATCTTGCAATGAAAGTAGGAGCCCCTCTTATTGGTCTCAACGACTCAGGCGGTGCACGTATTCAAGAAGGCGTAAATGCTCTCTTTGGCTATGGCGAAATTTTTGAACGCAACATCAAAGCGTCTGGTGTAATTCCTCAGATAACAGGTATTTTTGGACCTTGTGCAGGGGGAGCAGTATACTCTCCAGCCCTTACAGACTTCAATATCATGGTGCGAGGAAGTAGCTATATGTTCCTTACAGGTCCTAAAGTTGTAAAGTCGGTAACTGGTGAAGATGTCACTCAGGAGCAACTTGGAGGAGCGGACGTACACGGATCTAAGAGCGGAGTGAGCCATTTTTCAGTAAATAGCGAAGAAGAAGGTGTGCAGTTGATCCGTCACCTGCTGAGCTTTTTACCATCCAACAATCTTGAAGAAGCCCCAATGGTAGCTTGTGATGATCCTGTTGATCGTACAGAAGATCGTCTTAATGAAATTGTACCAGCTTCTCCAAATCAACCTTATGATATGTATGAGGTGATAGGTGCTGTTGTGGATCATGGAGAGTTTCTAGAGGTTCATGCAAGCTATGCCCGAAATATAATTGTCGGTTTTGCACGCTTCAATGGTATGAGTGTAGGTATTGTGGCCAATCAGCCCAAATACTTGGCAGGAAGTCTTGATAGCAATGCTTCGCGTAAGGCTGCTCGTTTTGTTCGCTTTTGCGATGCATTCAATATCCCTATTGTGACACTTGTAGATGTGCCAGGCTTCCTTCCCGGTACTGGACAAGAGTATAATGCTGTTATCAATCATGGAGCCAAGTTGCTGTTCGCATATGGTGAAGCAACTGTGCCCAAAGTTACCGTTACCCTTCGTAAGGCTTATGGAGGAGCATATATTGTGATGGGTTCTAAGCATCTTCGTGCCGACCTCAATTATGCTTGGCCATCGGCAGAAATTGCTGTGATGGGGCCTGCAGGGGCAGTTGAAGTAGTGTTTGCTAAGGAAGTAGCTGCAGCAGAAGATCCAGCTAAAGCAGCTTTTGAAAAAGAACAAGAGTATCGCGATGCCTTTGCCAATCCCTATAATGCTGCTTCTTATGGCTATTTGGATGACGTTATTGAGCCGAGCAATACGCGTTTCCGTATTATTCGTGCGTTGGAGCAACTCCGTACAAAGCGTGAAACCCTTCCCGCAAAGAAACATGACAACCTTCCTTTGTAGTACCTGTATGATATGAAAAAGAAACCGAATCAAGCTGTTTTTGCAGCAATCGCTATGGCTCTGTATGAGCTAAAAAGCGATCTTATGCAAGACGATCAGAAAATGACGCTTACTATTCGTAGAGGTACAGTCCCTTCTGCTTGGGGAATGAAGACGAATCTACTCCGTAAGGAGCCTAATAGATAAAAATTTCCTCTCCAATGTTCAATCAAAATCAAGGATTAGAAAGTAATGAAAAAAGAATTTAAATATACCATCGACGGAGCAGAATACAAGGTCTCAATCAAAGAGGTTGAAGGGCAGGAAGTAAAACTAGAAGTAAATGGTACTTCCTATACGGCCATTTTGCCTGAAGAGGAGAAACCACAACCTAAACCTATAGCCAAGCCCGTGGAAAAGCCGGCTAGCCAACCTGTGGCTCCCAAAGTGGTCGCAGGAAATGGTGCAGGAATAAAGGCCCCATTACCTGGTGTTATCATTGATGTACTGGTGAAGGAAGGAGATGCCGTACAACGTGGACAAAAGGTGGCTGTACTAGAAGCAATGAAGATGGAAAATGCCATTGAAAGCGATAGAGATGGTACTGTAGTAGCCGTGAAAGTAAAGAAGGGCGACTCCATTATGGAGGGGTCTGATATTGTCATTATCGGCTGACCATATCTATAAATATATATCGTATAAAAGCGAGAGGAAGACTCCACAAAGAGTCTTCCTCTCTTTTCTTTATTGATGCTTTTTTGTGAACAAGATGAAAGGTACATGGTCGCTAAGTAGATTCCTTCTTTGTAAGACTTATGAATTTGCGTTCGTCCCTCACTATACTTAGGGGGGGGAAGACAAATGTATTGGAGAGTGATAGGTCGTACAAACATTTTGGTTTATAAGAGAATAATGGTTATCTTTGTGGTGCTTAGTGGAGATTGCCGTATAGGTGATTGTTCCTAGCTTTATGGGGGAGTGGAGTCCTTAGCTTTTTAGGGTTTCTTTGTCTCACCCTTGATCATTTTTTAAGTTAAAAACTAACTAAAGATTAGAAACAGATATCTGAACATGAAAAAGCACAATTTCTATGCGGGTCCCTCTATCCTTAATAGAGGCGTAATTGAAAATGCAGCGAAGGGTGTACTCGACTTTGCAAATACAGGACTTTCTGTATTGGAAGTATCGCACCGTGGAAAAGAATTTCAAGCAGTAATGGACGAAGCTGTAGCCCTCTTTAAAGAGCTACTTGACGTACCCGAAGGCTATGAAGTAATCTTCGTAGGAGGCGGTGCAAGCCTTCAGTTCTTTATGGCTCCTTTGAACCTCCTTGGCAAGAAGGCTGCTTATATTAATACTGGTACGTGGTCTACCAAGGCTATTGAACAGGCTGAGTATGTAAACAAAATGTTTGGTACTTCTATTGAAGTAATTGCATCAAGTGAAGATAAAAACTTTACATACATCCCCAAAAACTTCCAAGTGCCTGAAGGTATAGACTACCTACACTATACTAGCAACAACACTATCTACGGTACAGAATACCATAAAGATCTTGATTGCAAAGCACGTCTCGTGTGCGATATGTCAAGCGACATTATGAGCCGTCCTGTAGACGTAAGCAAATACGACCTCATCTATGGTGGTGCTCAGAAGAATCTTGCACCTGCTGGGGTTACATTTGCGATAGTTCGCAAAGATGCTTTAGGTAAGTTTGAGCGTTCTATTCCTACAATGCTTGACTACAATACGCACATCAAGAAGGGATCTATGTTCAATACTCCTCCTGTATTCCCCATCTTTGTACTTCTTCAGACACTTAAATGGTACAAAGAGATTGGCGGTATAAAGGCTCTTGACAAGAGAAATGCTGAAAAAGCACAGGTTCTCTATGATGAAATTGATCGCAATAAACTCTTCAAGGGTACTGTTGCTGCAGAAGATCGTTCACGCATGAACGTTTGCTTTGTGATGAACGATGAGTATCAAGACCTACAAGATGAGTTCTTCAAGTTTGCTACAGAACGTGGCATGGTAGGTATTAAGGGACACCGTTCTGTAGGTGGTTTCCGTGCAAGTCTCTACAACGCTATGGAGATTGACTCTGTAAAGGCTCTTGTAGAAGCTATGAAAGACTTTGAAGCTAAGCACTAATTTGTTGCTTGCAAAATTCACACTTTCTTAAAGATACTTTAAGAAAAATACAATCATACTTTGCCTTCTCTTTATACTCTTCTATAGGAGTGTAAAGGGAAGGTGTCAAAAAAACTTCTATCTACTTTAAGTTATGGCTAAAATACTTATTGCTACTGAAAAACCTTTTGCAGCAGCTGCCGTAGAAGGTATTAAGAAAATATTCTCCGATGCTGGAATTGAAACAAAGCTTCTTGAAAAGTATACAGAAAAGAAGCAACTCTTGGATGCTGTTGCTGATGTTGATGGGATCATCATCAGAAGTGACAAAATTGACAAAGAGGTGTTTGATGCAGCCAAGAATCTCAAGATAGTTGTGCGTGCGGGTGCAGGATATGATAATGTTGACCTCGCTGAAGCCACAAAGCATGGAGTATGCGTGATGAATACCCCAGGACAAAACTCAAATGCTGTAGCAGAGTTGGCAGCAGGGATGATGATCTTTGCTTCAAGAAACCATTTCAATGGTAAATCTGGAAAGGAACTTAAAGATAAGAAGCTAGGAATCATCGCCTATGGTAATATTGGTCGTAACCTTGCTCGTATAGCCAATGGATTTGGAATGGAAGTTTGCTATAACAAGCGTCATAGACTTGATGAGAAGGAAGAAAAAGAACTTCATCTTACATACGCTTCTCAGAAAGATATATTTGCCCACTGCGATATAATCTCTCTCCATACACCAGCAAACGATCAAACAAAAAAATCAATCGGCTACGAACTTTTACTGTCAATGCCTAAGGGTGCGATGGTAGTAAACACTGCCCGTAAAGAAATTATTGACGAAGAAGGTCTGCTTAAAGCTCTCAAGGAACGTGAAGATATTAGCTATCTTACAGACATTGCAGCCGACAATAGTGACGCACTCAAAGAAGTAGCCGGAGATCGTTACTATGCTACTCCTAAGAAGATGGGAGCACAGACAGGTGAAGCAAATGCTAATGCAGGCTATGCTGCTGCACATCAGATTGTAGGTTTCCTGCAGAAAGGTGATGAAACGTTCCGCGTAAACTAATCCTTGAAAGTTTATAGCTAAGAATTCAAAACATATATTTTGACTTTATCATGGACAGGAAGTTTTGCTTGTGAAAATACCAAGAAGAGTTTCCTGTCCTTTTCATAATTTAATCTTACCAATTATAGTATGATTACCATTAAACCATTTAAGGGGGTAAGACCTCCTCACAAGTTGGTGGAAGAGGTTTCAAGTCGCCCCTATGACGTCCTCTCGAGTGAAGAGGCTCGTAAAGAAGCTAAAGGCAACGAGAAGTCTTTGTACCGTATCATTAGACCTGAAATAGACTTTCCTGAAGGAACGGATGAGCATGACTCTCGTGTATACGATAAGGCTGCAGAAAATTTCCAGCTTTTCCAAGATAAAGGATGGCTTGTACAAGACTCTAAGGACTGCTATTACGTCTATGCACAAGAGATGAATGGCAAAGTACAATATGGTCTTGTCGTGTGTGCTTATGTCCCAGACTATATCGAAGGTCGTATCAAAAAGCACGAACTTACGCGTCGCGACAAAGAAGAAGACCGTATGAAGCATGTAAGGGTAAACAATGCCAATATTGAGCCTGTATTCTTTGCTTATAAAGATAATGATGAACTTAACCGCATCATCGCTAAGTATACAGACAATAAGCCTGTATACGACTTTGTTGCTCCTATAGATGGTTTCGGACATAAGTTTTGGATTATTGACAATGAGCAAGATATCCAGCGTATTACAGAGATATTCAAAGGATTTGACTCAATGTACATCGCTGATGGACACCACAGAAGTGCTGCTGCAGCTCTTGTTGGTGCGGAAAAGGCTAAAAACAATCCCAATCACCGTGGCGATGAAGAGTACAATTACTTCATGGCTGTTTGCTTCCCTGCTGGTCAACTTACAATTATTGATTACAACCGAGTAGTAAAAGATCTCAATGGTCTTACAAAGGAACAGTTCCTTGATAAGATAAGTCAGCACTTTGATGTAGAGAAAAAGGGCAAAGAGATTTATACGCCTGCAAAACTGCATAACTTCTCCCTCTATCTTGATGGAGAGTGGTATAGTCTTACTGCTAAAAAAGGGACTTTCGATGACAATGATCCCATCGGAGTACTTGATGTGACCATCTCTTCCAATCACATCCTTGATGAAATCCTTGGAATTAAGGATTTGAGAAGTGATAAGAGGATTGACTTTGTAGGCGGAATCCGTGGTCTTGGTGAATTGAAGAGGCGAGTAGATAGCGGTGAAATGGCTGTTGCTCTTGCTCTATACCCTGTGACTATGGATCAATTAATGAATATCGCTGATACAGGCAATATCATGCCTCCAAAGACTACATGGTTTGAACCTAAACTTCGTTCTGGACTTGTTATCCATAAACTTGAAGATTAGGCGTTAGAAATATATTTTCAAATCAAGTCTCCTCCTTTCGTGGAGACACCAATTCTTTTGCTTCCTGGGAAATGGATTAGTTTCCTAGGAAGCAAATTTTTTATCTTGCAGAGAGTCTCTCTCTTATTTCAATAAAAACCATATAGGGGCAGAATTTGTATTGTGAATATACTGCAAGACATCATGTTGGACGGACTATACACATGTACAAACAGGTGGCACTATGCCAACTTTTTATAGTGCATGTAAAGAGAAGTGCTCTGCTTATAGGATCTGCATCAAGTGAATAACTATCTCAATGGAGAATATTCCTTTATAATCTTTATTGGAGGGATATCTTGAGAAATGCATACAATCTATTGTTTTATGGATAGCAGGAAGACAGAGGAAGCAACATTGTGTCTGGATAAGTGCATCCAAGCTGTTTTATAAACTTGATGTTGGTTGGAAAGAGATTTTTTTGTACCTTTGCAAGCGTTGTAAGGGGGGGATGTGTGAATTTCAATCCTACAATGCGAATTGTTCCGTGGTGTAATGGTAGCACAACAGATTCTGGTCCTGTTTGTCAAGGTTCGAATCCTTGCGGAACAACTTTTCCCTAAAGCTACTTAACTATTTCTTGGTAAGTACTACTTATATTCCAAAGCTACTTTTTGAGGGTCTCTTATAGGAGATCTTTTTTTTTGAAAGAAAGTAATGATGTCTTGCTACATCGTTTCGCCTTTTCATTACGTCTAAAAAATCAGCCGTCTTTAGCTTATCCTAAAGACGGCTGATTTCGTTTTATAAAGTGCTAGTTCCTCTTACAATAGTTGTCGTATCTTCTCAGCTACAGAGGTCGGTGTAAACCCTAACTTTTCATCTAAAATTGTATAAGGAGCGGAGTATCCAAAGGAGTTTAATCCATGTATCCACTTCTCATTAGGTACAAGACGGATAAGGTTTATAGGCAATCCTGCAGTTAGTCCAAAGCGTTTGATACCTTCTGGAAGAACTTCCTTTTGGTAGGCTTCACTTTGATTGAAGAATACTTCTTCTGAGGGCACAGACACCACTCTTATAGCGTGTCCCTCTTGACGAAGAATCTTAGCAGAAGCCTCTAATGTGGAGACTTCACTACCTGTGGCTATCAGTATTATCTCAGGCTTGTTATTGCTATCACTTACGACATATCCTCCTCTTTCAGCCTGTAGAGCTCTTTCATAAGGAGAGAGTTTCTCTGGTGTGGGAAGATCTTCAATATTTTGACGAGAGAGGATAAGAGCAGTTGGAGTGCTTCTATTTTCCATCGCCATTTTCCACGCTATAGTAGTTTCGTGTACATCAGCTGGACGGAGTACCAAGAGTGAAGGTTTACCCGAGTGATTGTGGAGTTTTTCCATCAATCTTATTTGGGCCTCTTGTTCTACGGGCTCATGAGTAGGTCCATCTTCTCCTACTCTGAAAGCATCGTGAGACCAAATAAACTTTACTGGGATCTCCATAAGTGCGGCAAGACGTACTACAGGCTTTTGGTAATCTGAGAAGACAAAGAAGGTGCCACAAGCGGCTATTATACCACCATGAAGCATCATGCCTACGCAGAGAGCACTCATTGTAAGCTCAGATACACCCGCTTGCAAGAAGCGTCCTGAAAAGTCTTCACGAGAGATCACTTTTGCGCCTCCTTTGAGGAACCCATCTGTTTTGTCACTGTTGCAGAGGTCGGCACTTGCCACTACCATATTGGGTACCAGCTTTGCAAGAGACGTAAGCACAGTTGCGGATGCTGCACGTGTAGCTTGGTTGGCTTTTTGCTCAATACTTTGCCAGTCTATATGGGGAAGTTTGCCTGTAAACCAATTAGAGAGTTCTTCTGCATCTTGTGGATGGCTTGCTTGCCAAGTGCTAAACTCCTTGTCATAGGCTTGCCAATAGGAGGCAAGTTCTTCATGGCGTTTTTTTCTTATCTCTAGAGCTTCTTCTGAAACAAAGAAAGGATCTTCTGCACAGAATCCTAGGTTCTCAAATGTTTTCTCAAGGGATACCCCTGCCTTGCTGAGGGGCTGTCCATGTGTCGCCACACGATTGGTGATTTTATTCCCCTCTGCATCAAGAGCCTTATAGGCCATTCTGGTGCGACCAATAATGAGGGTTGGCATGTTTTTCGTGGCAAGAGCTTCGTCAAGGGCATTCCTTATGGCATCAATGTTATTGCCATTGATGGTAATGACGTGCCATCCCCAAGCTTCGTATTTTGCTTTTACATCTTCGTGGGTCACCTCATCCACTTTTGTGGAGAGCTGAATATCATTGGCATCGTAAAACATTACGAGGTTGTCTAGACCTAAGTGTCCAGCTATGCGTCCAGCACCTTGCGAGATTTCCTCTTGTACACCACCATCCGAGATGAAAGCATAAATACGTTGTGGCATCACCTTATTTCCAAAGCGGTTTGCAAGTAACTTTGCGGCAATGGCTGCACCTACAGCAAAGGTGTGACCTTGCCCTAAGGGACCACTAGTATTTTCTATTCCCCTTTGTAGGTCACGTTCGGGGTGTCCTGGTGTTGGACTTCCCCATTGGCGAAAGTTTTGCAATTCCTCAACCGTGAAGAAACCGCTGAGCATAAGCTGTGCATAGAGCATTGGCGACATGTGCCCAGGGTCAAGGAAAAACCGATCTCTTGCGTAGCGGTCTGGTTGCTTGGGATCATATCGGAGATACTCTGCAAAGAGCACACTTACAAAGTCTGCTCCTCCCATAGCCCCTCCTGGGTGTCCACTTTTAGCCTTCTCCACCATAGCGATGGAGAGGGCTCTTATATTATTGGCAGTACGAAGCAACGATGCTTCATCGAAACGAGTGAAAGTCATAGTCTACTCCCTTTTAGAGGGAAAGTCTGTATTCTGTGATTTTACTTTTTGATGTTAGGAAGTTCAAGTCCGTAACCTCGTTTTTTATCAATTGATTTGAGGTAGAGACTAAGAATAAGAGCAGCTACTCCAAAAGAGGCGAAAATGAGCATAGGCAGTGTGTATACAGATTCTTCGGGCGCATCAGCAGGCAAGTTTTTGCGGATGCCATCAAGTACTGTACCAATGATAATAGGCACTGACATAAGACCTACATTTTGTACCCAGAAAGTGGCGGAGTAGGCACTACCTAGCACTTTGTTGTCAATAAGCTTGGGCATAGATGGCCATAGAGCTGCTGGTACTAAAGAGAAAGAAATACCCAACAAGATGATTGCCACAAAAGCAACAACTGCTGCTACATTGTGTCCAACTAATCCAAAGGGGAAGATTGCAAATACCGTGTGGCATACAATCATAAGGATAGAACCCATGATAAGCATGGTGGCTCCTTTCCCTTTGTGGTCTAGAAAAGCACCCAAGAAGGGGGTAATCGCCATTGCTCCTATAGGGAAGAAGCTAAATATCTTACTCGCAAAGTCGGGTTCCCAGCCGAGTTTGCTCTGAAGCATTTCTGTAGCAAAACGCTGGAAGGGGAATATTGCTGAATAGTAGAGTACGCAGAGTAATGCTACAACCCAGAAGATACCACTACCGAAAACTTTTCCAAGGTCTTTGAAGTGGAAAGGTTCTTCCTCTTCTACGACTGCATTCTTTTGTTGCTGGTCTAGTTTTTTGTCAAAGATACCATAGATGAGGTAAAAGAGTAAGCCCACACAGAGGAGGAAAAAGACAAAGAATACAGGTGTTTGTACCGAACTGAAACGATTTGCTAAGAAAGGAGACACCCAGAAAACAGCAAATACACCCAAGCGAGCGACGCCCATCTCAATCCCCATTGCAAGTGCCATTTCTTTTCCTTGGAACCACTTTACGATAGCTCTTGATACGGTAACGCCTGCCATCTCTGTGCCGCAACCGAAGATCATAAAGCCAAGTGAGGCAAGTTTGGCTGTTGCCGGGAAAGCTATCCACCAGCTATTGAGCCAAGTATAAAGCGATGAGCCTAAGAAGGCATTGCTTAGAGCATAGACTTTAATTCCTGCTCCTATTACCATTAGGCTCCCTGATAGGATTGCTGTGAAGCGAACGCCCATTTTGTCCAAGATAATTCCTGCAAAAATGAGAAAAAATACAAAGACGTTGAGAAAAAATTCGCTTCCAGCGTAGAGACCAAAGGTCTTGCTACTCCATTGAACTTGCTCGTCAAGCATCGTCTTTAAGGGAGAAAGCACGTCTACAAACATGTAGGCAAAAAACATAGTTAGCGAGATAAGAATCAACACCAACCAACGAACTCCAACATTGTCACGGAGGGTTTTTGTAGCAACTTGTGTCATAGAAATATTATTTTTATTATTGTTTTTCAGAAAGTAATGAAGTTTCAACTCTCGAGGGGAAGGCTTCTCGCAGTACATGTGCTACAATGTAGTTACTTCCGCCTACATAGATAAGATCTTGAGCACTCGCCTCTTGGCAAGCTTGGTGATAGGCCTCCATTATAGAAGGGAAAGCTTTACCTTGCATTCCTATTTTTTTAGACTCTTCAAGCATTTCGGTAGCAGGAAGACCTCTTTCCGACTCTGGAGTAGCAAAGTAGTAGTGGGCTTCTCGTGGAAGGAGCTGTAAGACCTCTTTCCACGCTTTGTCTGCCACCATTCCAAAGACGATGTGCAGTTGGTTATAAGTCTCTTTTTGAAGTTGTAGAGCATTGAGCCGAATCCCCTCCAAGTTGTGTCCTGTATCCAATACAATAGTGGGGGAGAGAGCCACTTTTTGCCACCGTCCAAGAAGATGGCTATTGGCTTCTACCTTCAAAAAACCGCGTTGCACCTCCTCATCTGTAAAGGAGAGGAGATTTCTTTCTCTTATTACTTCAAGGGCGGTCAGTAGAGTACAAGTGTTAAACTTCTGAGGCTCTCCATGAAGTTTTACTTGAATAGCACCAAAAGGGCTTTGGGAAGCTTGCCACTCGCCATTCTGGTTGAGATGGAGAGAGTAAGGACGATTGAAGGCCGTATAGAATGGAGCCTTTTCCTCCTCTGCTTTATGTTGAAATACCTCCACTGCTACCTTTTCTCCCAATACGATAGGGGTATTCGTTTTGATTATCCCTGCTTTTTCAGCCGCAATTTCAGGAAGTGTATTTCCTAGGAATTGGGTGTGGTCTAAGCTTACATTCGTAATGACTGAGAGTATAGGATGGAGAATATTGGTACTATCAAGTCTACCACCCATTCCTACCTCCACAATGGCAAGGTCTACGGATTGGTGGGCAAAGTAATCAAAAGCAAGTAGAGTAGTTAGTTCAAAAAAGGAGGGCTTCCAATGAGTAATCAGAGGCAATGCTTTTTGAACAAACTCTGTCACATAAGACTTTTCTATCGGTTTACCAATGACACGAATACGCTCGCGAAAACTCACGAGGTGAGGCGAAGTAAATAGCCCAACTTTTAGTCCAGTCTCCATAAAGATACTGGCAAGTGTAGAGCTTACAGAGCCTTTGCCATTGGTTCCAGCCACATGAATAGAGCGAAATTGGGTGTGGGGATTGCCCACAGCTTCGCTCATCCCATACATTCTTTCCAATCCTGGTTTGTAGGCACACCCCCCTTTTTGTTCAAAGGCAGGTGTGGCTTGGTACAGAAATTGGATAGTCTCTTCGTAGTTCATGGATAGGTATCAGGCTCTATCCTCTGAAGATTGTTTGCGAGCGATCTGGCCCTACCGAGACAACAGTAATCGGGGTTTGAAGAGCCTTTTCAAGGTAGTCAATATAGAGTCTGAAGGCTTCAGGAAACTCTTCTTCGCTCTTAATGGCTGTGAGATCAGTTTTCCACCCAGTCAGCGTGTCATAGATAGGTTCTATCTTCTCTTCCATGCTATAAGGTACCTGATCAGTTTCTTCTCCATTAACCTTGTAAGCACGGCACACCTTTATTTCTGCAAGTGTGTCTAGTACATCACTTTTTGTAATGATAAGATCGGTTACTCCATTGAGCATGATTGAGTAGCGGAGTGCTACAAGGTCAAGCCATCCACAGCGTCGAGGCCTACCAGTTACAGCTCCAAATTCGTGTCCTCTTTCAGCCAATAGTTTCCCCGTCTTGTCGGTGAGCTCAGTGGGGAAGGGACCTTCACCTACTCGGGTGCAATAGGCTTTGAAGATGCCGTACACCTTGCCTATATGACGAGGGGCCACCCCAAGACCTATAGAGGCACCTGCAGCGATAGTATTGCTAGAAGTTACAAAGGGATAAGAGCCAAAGTCTATATCCAATAGGGAGCCCTGAGCTCCTTCAGCAAGTACTTTTCTGCCGCTTCTAATGGCATCATTTACCACATATTCACTATCTACAAGCGTAAATCCCTTTAGGTACTCAATTGCTTCAAAGAATTCAGCTTCATTGTCTTCTAGGTTTTTCACTTCGTAGCCAAGATCCTTAAGACGTTGAAGATGGTTTTCGCGTACTTTATTGTATTGGTCTCTAAAGGAGGGAGACTCAATGTCTCCAACGCGGATTCCTTGGCGAGCTACTTTTTCTGTGTAGGTAGGACCAATTCCTCTTCCTGTGGTACCAATTTTTCTGTCGCCGCGACGGTTTTCGTTGGCTGCGTCAAGCATTCTTAGCGTAGGAAGTATGAGATGAGCTTTGCGAGAGATACGCAGTCTTTCACGTGGGTTGTGTCCACTTTTCTTGAGGTCTTCTACCTCTTTCCGGAAGAGTACGGGGTCTAGTACCACACCATTGCCGATGAGGTTTGTTTTGTTTCCTTGAAAAATACCAGACGGCACCGATCGAACCACATATTTTTCTCCTTCGAATTCAAGGGTGTGTCCAGCATTGGGGCCTCCTTGGAAGCGCGCTATAATATCGTATTGAGGGGTAAGTACGTCTACCACCTTTCCTTTTCCTTCGTCTCCCCATTGGAGCCCGAGTAATACATCAACATTCTCCATTATTATTATTGGTTCAAGGGTTTTCTATTTTTTTAGTAGTTGTAGTAAACAGTTTCCGTCGGCACTCCTTGCAATAGCCAAAGCTGAGCATTGCATGATGGACTTTGCTAAAGTGGGGTACGATGGTGCGAAGAAGCTGTTCGTAGAGTTTGTAGCGTCTAAGATAGACTACTTTGCCACATTCATTGCAAACAACGATCAGTCTATGCTGGCAATGGAGGATCGGCAGAAAGTAGGTACCCGATTGCAGGGCAAGTCTAATAGCAATACCGGCACGACAGAAAAGATTGAGGGTATTGTAGACGGTCGTCAGACTAATTTGAGAGCCCGAATCTAAAAGGGCTTGGTGAAGCTCACTAGCTAGAAAAGGTCGAGACTTCTGAAGTACAGCAGCAAGTACCACTTGCCGCTCATGTGTAATAAGGAAGTCTCCAGATTGGAGATACTCTCTGAGTTTATCAAGAAAGTGCTCGTACAGATCTGGGTCTATGCTTGATGCCTTTGCCATGGGCTTATCTTTAATCTTTAATAGGAGAGACCCTATCAATGCTCTCCTTTTACAAAGATACGCACTTTCAATGGTTCCATCCACTAGGTGCAGTTCGTTTTTTTGTAAAACTTTGAATGTTTCGCGTAAAAGTTCCGAGAGAATGGAAGAAAAGTTCCGAGAGATTTGGAAAAAAGTTCCGAGAGATTTTGGAAAAAGTTCCGAGAGATTTTTGGGAAAAGTTCAAGTACTTTTTTTATTCAGATTAAATGCCATTGTGTCAGGAGGGGATAATGTTTTTCAGAGCGTTACTCAATGTCTTCATAGACAGTGAATAGAAGTCCATCTAACCGAAAACTCACTATCCGATTTGTATGGTATGTGTTATAGGTTAGAGAATGGGATTTCTCCCGTGAGGACACCTTCCTGTTTAAACTTCTCAATAAAGAAGTTAGTTTCTTAAGAAAAGATGGAAAGTTTGTACCTTTACGAAGGAAGAACTATTTGTAAAAAACAGATTTGCCCTATGACTGTAAAAGAATACATTGAAAAAAACAAACAAAACTTTCTCGAAGATCTTTTTGAAAAACTAAGAATTCCAAGCATCAGTAGCCAAAGTGAGCATAAACCCGATATGATAAAGATGGCGGAGCATTGGCGCGATTACCTTACTAAAGTGGTGGGACTCGACAAGGCTGAAGTGTTTGAAACGCCTGGAAACCCTGTAGTTTATGCTGAAAGAATCATTGATCCCAAAGCACAAACGGTGCTGATTTATGGTCATTACGATGTGATGCCTGTAGAGCCTCTTGAAGAGTGGAAAAGCCAGCCCTTCGAGCCAGAAGTGCGCGAGGGAAAGATCTATGCACGTGGGGCAGATGACGATAAAGGACAGAGTACAACACATATCTTAGGACTCAAAACAGCGATTGACCTCGGACTCGTAAAGGCGAATGTGAAGGTCATTCTTGAAGGTGAAGAGGAGATAGGCTCTGTGAATCTTGAAGGCTTTTGCAAAAAACATAAAGAGATGCTCAAAAGCGATATCATTATGGTAAGCGATACCAGTATGTTATCTGCAGATGTTCCCTCCATTACTACGGGCTTGAGAGGCTTGGCTTATCTTGAAATAGAGGTGACAGGACCAAATCACGATCTTCACTCAGGCCACTATGGCGGTGCCGTTGCTAACCCCATCAACGAACTCTGTAAGTTGATTGCGAGTGTAGTTGATGATAAAGGACGGGTTACCATTCCAGGCTTTTATGATGATGTAGTGCCTCTTACTAAAGAGGAGCGTGAGATGATTGCACAAATCCCCTTTGATGAAGAGGCATATAAGAAAGAGATTGGTGTAGATGCGCTCTTTGGTGAAGAGGGGTATCATACTCTCGAAAGAAATAGCTGCCGACCAAGTTTTGATCTTTGTGGGATATGGGGAGGATATACTGGTGAAGGTGCTAAGACTGTGATTCCATCTAAGGCGTATGCTAAGTTTTCTTCGCGCCTTGTAGCCAATCAAGACAACGAAAAGATTGCTCAACTTTTTATTGATTACTTCAAAAAGATAGCCCCTCCTTATATCAAAGTGAAGGTAACCCCTCATCATGGAGGACAAGGATTCCTCTGTCCGATGGATCTTCCTGCATACAAAGCTGCAGAAAAAGCTGTGGAGATCGCCTTTGGAAAGCGTCCTTTGGGGGTGCGAAGTGGAGGTAGTATTGCCATTATAGCTACTTTTGAGAGGGTATTGGGGGTAAAGTCTATCCTTATGGGCTTTGGTCTATCCTCCAATGCCATCCACTCACCCAATGAAAACTATCCTCTAGAGATGTTTTACAAGGGGATTGAAGCTGCGGCAGAGTTTTACCGTATTTTTGGTGCCTAGTCAACCCTAAGCTACAGGCTACAGAGAAGGCAAGGAGCTTTCTCTGTAGCTTTATTTAAAATGAGGTTATTTTTATTGGATAGAGCATTGTTTCTATATGAGCTCACTACTTATACGACGAACCCTTGTTGAGGGAAAAGAGCAAGATATCTTAATTCAGGGCAATCGCATTGCCAAGATCGCACCCCATATTGCAGTTGAGGGCTTTACGCAAGAAATCGATGGCCACGACCTTATCGCCGTACCAGGCATGGCTAATACGCATACTCATGCCGCGATGACACTTTTTAGAGGTTACGGAGACGATCTTCCTCTTTTTACATGGCTCAATGACTACATATGGCCTGTAGAGGCTCATATGACAGAGGAAGATGTATATTGGGGCGTTCGCTTGGCATGCTTAGAAATGGCACGCACAGGTACTACCTGCTTCCTTGATATGTACAGCTTTCCATTGGCTACAGCACAAGCGATCGAAGATAGTGGAATGCGAGGGGTCGTAAGCTATACTCTATTTGATCGAGGTGAAGAAAAACGTGCTCGCGAAGATCGCGAAAACTGCTATCGATACCTTAAAGAATTTGAGCGTTTTTCTCAAAGAGTTGTCTACTCAATCGGTCCACATGCTATCTATACAGTTAGTGGTAAGCAATTGCGTTTTTGCAAAGATTTCGCAGAAGAGAATGGCGTAGTGGTGCATCTGCACCTTTCAGAAACCCAAAAAGAAGTAGACGATGCTCTCAAGGAGTATGGCAAGCGTCCAGCCCTCTACTTAGAGGATCTAGGTGCTTTGTCTAAACATTTTGTCCTCGCTCATAGCTTATACCTTTCTGATGAAGAGTTGCAGGTGATTGCAGCTAGTGGTGCAGCCTGTGTACACAATCCTGCTTCTAATATGAAACTTGCTAGTGGAGCAGGATTTCGCTTTGAAGATATGAAGCGTTTAGGTATTCCCGTGGGGATCGGTACCGATGGTTGCTCTTCCAGCAACAACCTCGATATGTTTATTGCCATGCGTATGGCTGCTCTGCTTGGAAAGGTCTCCTTCAAAGATCCTACCGTATTCTCTGCTAAAGAAGTTTATTCAGCAGCCACCTCTGCTGGGTATCAGATACTAGGAATTGATGGTGGACGACTAGAAGAAGGAGCTTTGGCAGACCTTTGTCTCCTTCGCTCCAAAACTCCTATTATGACCCCTTGTCACAATCTTGTGAGCAACCTCGTATACTCAGCCGATGGCTCCGTGGTAGATACTACTATTGTTGATGGTAAGGTGATTATGCTGCATGGATGCATTGAGGGAGAAGAGGAGGTACTTGAAAAAACAGCTGAAAGAGCGTACAATCTTATTGGAAAGTACGGCATTAGATAACTAAAATAAAAACATTAAGGAAATCATTATGATCGACTATCAACAATATCAAGAGGCTGCTGAATATATTCAAAGCAAAATGCCATATCCTGCTAAAGTCGGAATTATACTCGGAAGTGGCTTGGGTGAATTGGCAGACAATATTGAAGAGCCAACTACTATTTCTTATAAAGAGATTCCTCACTTTGCACAATCCACAGCGATTGGACACAAAGGAAACTTTATCATTGGTAAGATTGCCGGTGTACCTGTTGTGGCCATGCAAGGACGTTTCCATTACTACGAAGGGTATCCTATGGAGGTGGTTACTTTTCCTGTACGGGTAATGAAGTTGATAGGTATTGAAACCCTCTTTGTAAGCAATGCCGCAGGTGGGGTAAATAGTACTTACCATGTGGGAGACCTTATGCTGATTCGTGATCATATCAATATGCTCCCCAATCCCTTAATTGGTCCCAACAATGAGCACTTTGGAGTGCGCTTCCCTGATATGACAAGAGCTTATGATAGAGAGTTGATTGCTCTGGCAGAAAAAGTGGCTAAGGAAAAAGGAATTGCGCTACACAAAGGAGTATATGTAGGACTTACTGGCCCTAGCTACGAAACACCTTCAGAGTATCGTTTCTTCCAATTGGGCGGTGGTGATGCTATAGGAATGAGTACCGTGCCCGAAGTGATCGTGGCTCGTCATGCTGGAATAAGAGTGATGGGAATCTCCGTAATCACCAATGAAGGATGGCACTTCGAAGGAGACTATACTAATGATGCCGATGAAGTGATAGAAGCTGCCAATGCTGCTGGACACAAGATGGCAGATCTCTTTACAGGCATCTTGCAACAACTCTAGGACGACTAAGTAAGGCTCTCAAGACTGAGCGTAAATCCCGATTTATGAACCCTTCTAATGCTTCGAAGGATTGGACCTCTACCCTAAAAGAGATCAAGCAGAAGGTGTGGCATCGTATGGATGGAGCCACTGCTGCATCGCTTAGGGAGAAGGGGGTACGCTATGCCTTTGCCCTTGGGCTTTCTATTCCTCACCTTCGCGAGATTGCTGCAGATTATCCACACGATAAAGGCTTAGCAACGGCTCTACTAAATCATGAAATGAGGGAGCTAAAACTTTTGGGAGTAATGCTTTATCCCACCACGGAGCTTACCAAGGATTCTCTTTTGTGGATTGCAGAGCAGTGTGCTACGACCGAACTAAGAGATCATGTGGCCTTTCACCTACTAGCTGAAAGTAAACAATTTGACGACTTAGCACGCGTCCTTCTTTCAAAGAACAGTCCTGAGTGGCTAGATCTTGTGCTCAATGCTTCTTCTCGACGTATGATAAAGAAAGCTCCGATCCAAGAAGCTACTCTCCAAAATCTTCTTAAGCGACTCAATGCCGCACCAGTGACTTCACATGTTGTTCATTTCCTTGCTCACCTAGAAGATAATGGACTCGTGTATCATGAGTTGCAAACGATGCTTCATGAGTGGCTACTAGGCTCGGATCACACCAAAAGGGAGGTGGCTCAAACCTTGCTACCCGATCTTATGTAGAGAATACTAACGTGTAAAGAATAACTCAAAAATAGAATCATAACAGTATGAAACAGACGAAAAACAAAAAGGAAGGAAATCTTTATCCTTCTGAATGCACCTCTATTTTAGTAGGTGAAAAAATGATGGCAGACGGCTCCATCGTAGTAGCTAGATCGGAAGATTGGGATGCTATGATTGCCAAAAACTTTGAAATTTATCAAGATACCGAAGAGGGTGCTACTGAGTTTGTAGCTAGAGACAGTGACTTCCGCTGCGAACTCCCTAAAAAAGCTTTGGGCTATGCAGCTCTTGCACCTTATCATCTTCCAGGACACTGGGGAAGTGCAGGTTTCAATAGCGCAGGTGTAGGCATGAGTGCTACTGAAAGTATTTTTAGTAGTGAGGCTGCTCTTAAAGCAGATCCTATGCCTCAAAATGGAATCGGTGAAAACTCGGTATTCAATATCGTCCTACCCTATATCCATAGTGCAAAAGAAGGCGTTCAGTATTTAGGTAAACTTATAGAAAAGCATGGAGTAAAGGAAGGCTTTGGAATCGGTTTTGTAGATAATAATGAAAGTTGGTATCTAGAAACAGCCTGTGGTCATCGCTGGATGGCAACTCGTATTCCAAAAGATAAATATTTTGTGACTGGAAACCAGAGTCGTTTTCGTAAGTACGACCCCAAGGATACCAGCAATTTCCTAGCTTCAGAAGACTTGATCTCATTTGCAGAAGCTCATGGACTTTACAAGGCTTCTCAAGGGGAATTTGATTTCCATGAAGCTTATGCACGAGACGTCAAGCTCGACACAACTTACAATTATCCAAGAGTATGGGGTTTACAGGCTCTTTTTAGTCCGAAAATCGCCAATGATGTAACTAAAAACACTTTCCCTGTATTTGCAGAAGCAGAAAAGGCAATTACCATTGCTAAGCTAAGGGATGCTTTCCGTTTTCACTATGATAATACGGACCACGATCCCTACCTTAATAGTAATCCCAAGGAGACTTATAGACCTGTATCTATATTCCGTACGACACAGACCCATATTTTACAGGTACGTCCAGGACTTCCCAAAGAGATTGGTTGTGTAAACTATGTAGCACTAGGAATGGCGGATCTTGGCGTATTCTTCCCCCTCTATCAAGGCGTGAAGAGCTATCCTAAAGCCTATACGATTGGAACAAATGTTTCTGATAGTGAGAGTGCTTATTGGAGACTGAGGAAAGTGGCTTGTCTCGGAATGGTCAACTACAATAGCTATGCTCCTTATATTAAAGAGACCTATAAAAAGCTAGAAGAAGAACTTGACCAAAGAATGAGCGAATTTGAGGCAGACTACTTGGAAATCTACAAAAAGCAACCTCTTAAGGCTCAAGAAATGCTTCAAAATGCGTCTGATAAAATGCTCTGCCGTGTACTTGAGGTGACAGATGCTCTAGTGGAAGAACTCTTTACTCGCCTTACCAGAGATATTCAAAAAGAGTACCGTTTCGCTGGCGCGTAATGGCTTACCACGCTACAGCTTAAAATAAACTGTAAAACAATTGAATAGAACACGCACAACTTAGTAGGATTCTCTACTTTGTTGTGCGTTTCTTTTTAAGACTTTTGTTAGTCTTATTGGGATTCTGTAATTACCTCTTTTTCCTCCTGGGGTTTCATGCAAGTGACAATAGTGTAGCTATTCTTTTCAATTTCGACTCCTTTCTTGTCTCCTTCTGTTTACATTTTGAGACTGTTGCAAAAGTCAATAGTCTCATTTTAGTGCATGCTCGTTGCACAAGATAAGGAGAGCGGACATAAGTTGAATCTTATGCCCGCTCCCAATAAAATCGAATATCGCTATATCTTGATGTTTAGCGTGCTAAAAATCAAGTTTTTTTTGACTAAGCAACAATTATTTAGCTATGGTAATACGGAATGGTTTCTCTTTGATTAAGAGGATGTAAACACCGTTTGCTAGTCCATCTGTAGCAATCGTTACAGTGTCGGCCTTCTCACTTGAGGTCTGATATACTAGAGAGCCATCCATCGTATATAGAGCAATAGGGATACCAGCTTCCATACCTGATATATGCAGAGCATCTTTTGCTGGAATCGGGTATATAGTATACAACTTTTCTACTGCAGGTGCAGTGATCGCATTTCCCTTTTTGATGGGTTCAATAATCATGAAGAAGATCTTCTTCTCAATCCAAAACTTTAGTACTAGCTCTTGGTTTTTGACGCATAGAGCCTTAGATTTATCTTGTAGAGTGATCACTTCAAGAGGTTCAGAGAATCCATTCTTCTTAAGCCACTTTGCGAAATCTTGTGATTTTTCGGCTTCACTCAGTGAACCTACACAGTTAATTTGTCCTGTAATGTAGGGAGAGCCTCCATCTTTGGGATTGTAATAGTAGTTTACACGATTGAAGTTTGTCTTGTCGATATTTTCAGAAGAAGTTACATAGAGGTGTGCATTTTCATCCCAGAGTGTTGACTCGAAATGACGTAGTCCCAAGGTAGTTTCAAAGGCTTTAATTTCTGCTACATCTGCCTTTTTTGTAAGCATGGAGAGATCAGGGAAGTCTTGTACATCGGGGAGTACAGGGTGCTTGATTTCCAATTCTCCTTCTTTGGGTACGACTGTAAATTCAACCTCTTGAGACACCTCGGTATCGTTGATTTGGAAAGTTAAGACAGCCTCACCAACAGCTACACCTTTTATTTTATTAGTATTTGCATCGTAGCTAACGATTTCTGGTTTACTTGATGTAACAGTATACTTTCCGACGTATTCAGCAGGGGTAATATCTACATGGTACCCTTTGTTTAGGTCAAGCTCTTGTCCTACTTTGATACGGAAGGCATTAGGTGTAACCGTAATTGTTGGTTTTTGAGGTTTTACCTCCCCAGTTTTATCCTTAAAGAGACGCACGTTACAGAGATTACTCTTGTCGGGATACATACTTGTAGAGATGCCACTGTAAAAGATAGAAGTGTACTTGGCTTTGTCTGTAGCCCAATAAAAACCACCAGAAGCGTAGTTGTACAACTTGCCTGCTACCTTAACTCCAATAGTGGGAACAATGCATTCTTCTACTTTATCTTTATGATTGTCCCACCATTCTTCGTTGCTAATATCTGATATTGTACCAGTAAAGTCTTCTCCAAGGTAGTATACCGACACTTTGATGAAAGCATCTTGTGGTGGTTGTTGCTCTTGTTGCATCATCCCTACACGTTCATATCGGTAGGCACAGCGGTAGCGATTGTCGGGTGCTGCAGGGAAGTTGTCGTTGAATGCTTCAGTAGGCTTACAAAGACGTAGAGCATAAGTTATACCATTGCCGACATTGCAATAATCGCTAGCGAAACTATTGCGGATATCACCAAAGCTAATGGGTTCAATCTCGTTTTGTATCAAACCTGCTTGGATAAAGTTTACGCCATTTTCGAAGTAGGAAGAGAGAATCCCATTCCACTCCGCACTTGAGGGTAAGTGATAAGCTACTCCGCCAATAGTGCAGTGGGCAAAGCGTTCGTTGGCATCGGAATAGGAAAAATATCCACTTTTATCACTCGTCTCTTGAGTAACAAAGGAGGTGCCATCTTCGGCAAGATTGTAATTTGAAATGTAGTCTATAGGAAGCTGTGGACGCGGATCCGTAGCTCCTTTCAGCGACTGACTGTGAGCGTAAAATGGTTGTACTGTAAGACAAGCAACCATTGATAGAAATAGAGATAAAGTTTGAAATATTCTTTTCATTACTTACTTGAAATTTTAATCGGGAACAAAGATACATTATTTATTTTAGATTGCCATGTAGGCTGATCGTTTGTTTTGTTTTGGCATTTTAGCTTTACAATGTAATCTTTTTTTTGTGAAATACTATAATTGTATTCGTGCTAAAATAGCGTATAAGAGAGTAACCTAATAATAGAGAAACTCAAATCGGGGTATAGTTGTATTGGATTTACAAAATAGATAAGAAAAAAAGCACTATCCAGAACGAGAACGCTCTGAATAGTGCTTTGATTATGTGGTAAAATATAGTTTGCTCTATTTACCTCACTATTTTAGGAATTAACCGTATTTTGTGATTGGTCGTTGCCAATTGACTTTTCTAATGTCTTTTTTTGGAGGGGTTGCTGGGATGTTTTAGGAGCTGGCTCAAGGGCAAGTTCAACTACCTCCATAATATCTGAAACATAGTGGAAGGTAAGTCCTTTGATGTAAATTTCCTTGATTTGGGAAATGTCTTTTTTGTTTTCTTCAGACAGTATAATATCTGTAATTCCCATTCGCTTTGCAGCGAGAATCTTTTCTTTTACTCCACCAACAGGAAGTACTTTCCCTCTTAAAGTCATTTCTCCCGTCATAGCGATGCGCGGCTTTACGTACCGCTTCGAAAGAGCAGAGAGCATACTTGTGACCATAGTGATCCCTGCACTTGGACCATCCTTAGGAATCGCCCCTTCGGGAACGTGTACGTGGAGAGCCTTGTGGGAGAAGATATCATCAGTAAGTCCAAGCTCTGCCGTATGTGCGCGGATATAATCAAGTGCTATAGTGGCAGATTCCTTCATTACGTTACCGAGATTACCTGTGAGAATGAGTTGTCCGTCCTTACCTTTGTGTATGCTAGTCTCAATATAGAGAATCTCACCTCCTACACTCGTCCATGCAAGTCCTGTAACTACCCCATAGTATCGCTTGCCATTGTGCTTTTCATCGTCAAACCTCTTAGGTCCGAGAAAACTTTCAACATCTTTTTGAGTGATGCTTCGTTTGCTCGACTTGAAGTTTTCCGCAGCTACTTGTCGAGCTACCTTTCGACATATAGAGGCAATTTGCTTTTCAAGTCGGCGTACTCCACTTTCTCTGGTGTAGCCCTCAATGACAAAGCGTAGTACAGCAGGCGAGAAACTTAGTCTTTTAGCTGGTAATCCGTGCTCTTCGAGCTGGCGAGGAATAAGGTGTTTTTGAGCAATCTCTACCTTTTCTTCTTCTATGTAGCCACTCATCTCAATAAGTTCCATGCGATCGAGTAGGGGAGTGGAGATGGTGCTAAGGGTATTGGCAGTGGCAATAAAGAAAACGTTGCTTAGGTCGTAGTCTATATCCACATAGTTGTCATGGAAAGCCTTATTTTGTTCAGGATCGAGTACTTCAAGAAGAGCAGAGGCGGGATCTCCTTTGTAGTCATTGCTTACTTTGTCTATCTCATCCAGTACAATAACGGGGTTGGAGGTTCCTGCCTTTTTGATACTTTGCAAGATCCGTCCAGGCATAGCTCCAATGTAGGTACGACGATGCCCTCTTATCTCTGCTTCGTCATGCAGTCCGCCTAAAGAGAGTCTTACATACTTTCTTCCGAGAGCTCTTGCTACACTTTTCCCTAGGGAAGTTTTTCCTACACCAGGAGGTCCCCATAGGCAGAGGATAGGCGACTTCATATCTTTACGCAATTTCAGTACGGCAAGATACTCTACAATTCGCTCTTTAACTTTTTCTAGTCCACAGTGATCTTCATCAAGGATTTTTTCAGCTTTCAGAAGGTCTATTTCATCCGTCGTATACTCTTCCCATGGAAGGTCAAGCAAGGTCTGTAGGTACTGGTATTGTATAGAGTAGTCTGGGCTTTGTGGATTGAGGTGCTCCAGCTTTTCCAGTTCTTTGTGGAAAGTTTCTTCCACCTTTTTGGACCACTTCTTGGTTTTTGCCTTTTCTTCCAGCTCTTTGATATCACCGTTTCCTCCATCCTCGTTCCCCAATTCTTGCTGTATCATTCTGATTTGCTGATTGAGGAAGTATTCCTTTTGTTGTTTGTCAAGCTCCTCTTGTGTTTTGCTTCTTATCTTGTTTTTCAGGTTTTGCATTGAGAGGGCTTCTTGCATGTATGAAAGAGACTTTTCGGCTCTTTTTTTAAGTTCAGTGATCTCCAGTAGAGAGTACTTTACGTGGGGACGCAAGGGGAGGATAGCACAGCTGAAGTTGATAATAAACCGTGCTGAGGAACTCTCGCGAATGGTCTCGAGCATGCCAGAAGGATACTCTTGTATGGACTGCTGGATATACTCTATTGTAAGCTCTTGGATAGTTTGTAGAAGTGCTACAAACTCTTTGCTTTTTCTTGTGCGAGGTAGTGTATCTGCTGCTTTGTTGATTTGTGCCCAGAAAATTCCATTCCTTTCTTCTAGCTGTGCTATTGCTACTCTAGTAATAGCTGTAACAATTACAGCAGGCATATCTTGCCCTTCACTTGAGGCATCAATGAGTCTTGTTACTTCGCATAAGATACCATAGTGCCTTACATTGTCGTCTTCGCTTTCACCGATAGAGAATGGAGCTGATGCATCATTAGAAAAGCCTAGTACAACGTAGGTAGCATTACCACGATTGGCTTTAATCGTTTTCTTTAGTATGTCGGCTATGGAGTCGTTTTCAATGCCCATAGGGTAAGTGAGTTCAGGAAAAACGATCTCCCCCGAGATTGGAATAAAAAGAAACTCTGTCTCGCTAGCACCCCGCTTAGAAATATCAATAGTGTGCCTATGATCCGAAATGATCGGAAGGGGAATTGGGGTAAGTATACGAGCCATATAGTTGGTGTCTCCTTGTGGAAAGGTATCCCTCCAAGGGGTTTCTTCTTGTTTCTTTATCATGGATAGGTCTCTATTCTTTGCTAATCTTTCTTATACTTGAGGAAGGGTCGTTTAAGCCATTCGCATATTAATTCAGTTTTCCCTAATCTTTAGAAAGCGAAACTCAGCTTATTTCATATGCTGGCCGATAGATCGTGAGATCTATCTAAGGTTACGTAATTATCCCCTACCTTGAGAGTAACAACTGAAGGCCTTAACTTGTTCAGTTGTAATTAAGCTCTTTGTCTTTAGTAGATCTTGTTTTATTTGAAATACTGTATGAATCTAGAAAAAAACCTCACACATAACTTATGTGTGAGGAAACTATGGAAAATCAATAAAAGAGGGAATACCTCTCAGAAAAATAATTACTCTTAACGACGAATCCCTAGCTTGGCTATCAAAGCACGATACCGTTCAATGTCTTTCTTAGCCACATAGTCAAGCAAACGACGACGCTTACCGACAAGCATCTTCATAGAACGTTCGGTCGCGAAATCTTTGGGGTTTTGACGTAGGTGATTAGTAAGATGAGCTATTCGATAGGTGAATAGAGCAACTTGGCTTTCTACACTACCCGTATCGTTGGCATCTTTGCCATGCTCAGAGAAAATTTCTTTCTTTTTTGTGGAATCTAAATACATGTTTTCCTTTTCTAAGGGGTTAAACTAAGGTGCTACGACTGCTTTTCCATGACAGCCTTGTAGACTAGCCACAAAGGTACGAGTTTTTTCGTAAAAACGAGATATCCTTTTTAGGAGGATCCTTCTTATGGTGATTATCTTGGTTTCTCTTCAATGCATTGGAATGACTTGCGTCTCCTCTTGAATCCCTCTCAATAAGAGTGTCGTAGTGAGAAGGGTAGTTCGTCTCAAAGAGAAGTTTTCGGTTATCCTGGTCGTCTTTCTTTGAAAACACCTTTTTTTAGTACATTTGTAACAGGGACTTTAGCGATATAGCCCATTATAATAATATATAAAAAATTGGAGACGGCTCTCTTGCTATTTAGATAGACGTCACTAAAGGAGTTCTCTTTAGAAGAAGGATGATGTTTTGAAAAGAAATGAGTTCTAATCTATTTGAGGAGAAATCGAAGCTGAAGGTACTTTGCGCTAAGTATTCTTGGCTTTGTTGTCGTGAAACCTAATTCTTAATAATAGTTTTGTAATATGAAAAAGCTAACTTATTTTCTTTTACCCATCGTGGTAATGCTATTCACAGGCTGTCAGCCTAAGTATGAAAATGTGGCCACAACGTTTACCAATCTTTATATGCATGGCAACGTTGATGAAGCTCAAAAGTATGTAACAGAAGAATCAAAAGAGGCTATGAATAATGGTCTTGCAAACCTATTGTTGATTCTGCTCTCTAAAGACAATGAAGACTTTCAAGCCAAGATCCTTTCTCACGAGCAAAATGGAGATGTGGCAACGGTAAATATTATTGATGCTAACAAGAAAGATAGTGAGGTTTTTCCCATTGTTCTTGTGAAGAAAGATGGTAAATGGTTAGTAGACTTTATTGCGACTAATAAGGAAGCTGAAGGAGAGAGCGTCGCTCCACAGGAAAACCTTCTCGATGAAGTAGCAGATAAAGCTGAAGAAGTAAAAGATGAAATTAAAGATGAAGCTGATCAGCAAATCGATAAAGCTAAGGCTAAGGTTGAAAAGGTTGAAAATGAAGTAAAGCAGGGGGTGAAAAAAATTGAAGACAAGGTTGAAAAAGCGAAAAACTGAAAATAATACCTTTCTCGTAAAATATTTTTAGTAGCATACCCTATATATTAAAGTAGAAGTCTCGTCTTTTGTGAGTGAATAGCTCTTTGAGACGAGACTTTTTTTTAGAAGATGGGTAGGGGAAGATATTCTTTTGTGTCTTAGTACGCTAATAGTATTTTTCGAACCTATTGATAAGAATATATTTCGTAAACAATAAGTACTTATGATAAGTATAATAGAATTGAGTGGTATGCAGTTTTATGCTTACCATGGTGTTTTGCCACAAGAAACGGCTGTTGGTAATCAGTTTACCGTAGATCTACAAATAGAGGTAGACGTCACACGTGCCGCCTTTTCTGATGATCTTTGCGACACTCTCAACTATGCAGAAATCTATGCACTTGTTGAAGAGGAGATGGCTAAACCTTCCCAACTTATTGAGCATGTCGCTGGACGAATTATTCAATCGCTAAAAGAGGCGTTCCCCTCTATTGATAGAATAGTAATAAAGGTTACTAAAGATCACCCCCCTATGAAGGGTAGAATGAAAGGAGCTAGCATTGTCCTCAGTGAAGATTTTGATGAAGAGTAAGAGACAACAATTTACTCCAGTTGGAGTGGCTTTCCTATTGTAGTAGGGTCCTGCTTCTTTTCCTCCATAGAAAAACTTGTACTGCTCCTCTTGCTCCTAGGTAGACCACAAAAGAAAGCCACAGAGCATCGTTTCCCCATAGATCTCGAAAGGTAAAGTAAACCATAAAAAAAAGGACAGTGGCTACGAGTACACTTCGCATAAGTCCCTTGGAAAAGGTAACTCCTACAAAAATACCATCCCATAGAAATGCAGAAAATCCAGCTATAGGTACAAGAGCTATCCAGTATCGATAGCGAAGTGCTATGTCTATTATGGAGGATTTGTCACTAAGCACTACGAGGATATATTGGGGAAAGAAAAGGTAAAGTAACCCTGTCGCAAGAGCTAGACAAAAGCCAATCACAAAGAGTTCGCGAATGAGTTGTTGAAGGCGATTTGCATCCTTCATCCCTAGAAAGCGTCCTGCAAGTGCTTCTCCAGCATAGGCAAAACCATCAGTGAAGTAGCTAAAAAGTGTAAACAACTGTAGTAGCAGGGTGTTGGCTGCCACAACAAGCTCTCCTTCACGCACAGAAGCATAAGTGAAGTATAGTGTCACCGAACTGATCATAAGACTCCTAAAAAATACATCCTTTCCTGTAAGTAGAAAGTCTTTCAGTTTGTACCTTGAATAGAGGTCTTCTGCTTTTGCTTGGCGCAATGTAGATTTGTACTTTATAAGAGCTATAGCAATTAGTAGGGTTACTCCTATATACTGTGCTGCTATGGTACCCAAGGCAAGGCCTTCTACTCCCATTTTTCCATAGCGTACTAGACTATAGCTCACTGCTATATTGATTATATTGATTGTAATAGCTGCAGCCATAGGAGCACGAGAGTTTTGCATGCCGATGAACCAACCATTTAGGACAAAGAGAAGCATCGTAGCCGGAGCTCCCCAAAGTGCTATTGAAAGGTAGTTCCCCGCCTCCCTAGCAATGTCCAGTTCTCTTTGTGCCATTATTTCAGCGAACTGAATGACTAATGGCTTAGCAAAGAGTAGCACTAACCCTATAGGTAGAGCAAGTGCGAGTCCTCGCACAAAAAACAATGCTAACTCTCTGACATCCCCCTTGCCATAGGCTTGTGCTACATATCCCGTTGTACCCATGCGTAGAAAACTGAAGAGCCAAAAAAGGGTATTCATTGCTCCCGAAGCAATGGCAATAGCTCCTATGGATTCTGAGCTGGGAAGATGACCTGCCAGTCCTACATCCACAAGAGATAGTAAGGGTACAGTGATATTTGAAATAATATTGGGAAGAGCTAAGCGAACAATATCTTTTCGGATTGTTTGCTTTTTTTCTTTTTCGCTTGCAGACCTTAAGGTGCAATTCCTCATGATTAGTCTCTTTTTTCCCCTTTTTGCTCGTTTCCTGGAAGGCGGAGAATCGTTTCAGCTAAAGCCTCTGACCATTTACGAGGATGGTAGTTGTAGACTGACTTAAGTAGTTGAGTACTCATCAAAGAGTAGTGAGGACGAAGAGCACGAGAGGGATATTCATTCGAGCTGACTGGCAGAATGTCGCTAGGCAGTCCGAGATAAGTGGCTATTGCTAACGCATAGTCGTACCACGTAGCTGAGCCCTCGTTGCAAAAGTGAAGAAGTGGCTCTCTAAATCTTCCCTCCTTGAAAAATAGCTTAAGAGCTAGAACGATAAACTCAGCAAGGTCGTAAGCATTAGTAGGAACCCCTAGTTGATCATTGACCACATTTAGAGGAGTACCTTTTTTTAGTTTATCTGCGATTGTGAGGAGAAAGTTGCCATGGGCTGCTTTGTGGTAGTATAGCCAAGATGTGCGTATTACCATTGCCATTCCCTCACTTTGAAGTGGCTTGAGAGTCTTTTCTCCTTCCAATTTACTTTTTCCATATACCGAGAGCGGATGTGGAGTGTCTTCTTCTGTATACGGACAACGTTTTTCCCCATCAAAAACAAAGTCTGTACTGATGTGGAGGATCCCTAAACGATTCTTTTGTGCAATTTGTACAAGGTTTTGTACCCCTGTTGCATTCACTTCTAACGCCTTTTGTGGCTCTTCTTCAGCTTTTTCTACCTGTGTATAGGCTGCTGTGTTTACAAGGACTATGCTATTGTATAGCTCTCGATTTAAAAGGTATGGATTTAGCGCCAACAGAAGACTGCTAGGTGATGTAAGATCTAGAGTAGCTCGATCAAAAAAATGAATTTGGAATGAGTTTGTTTTATCTTGTCGCTCTATGTAATCGGCAATTGCCTGTGCTAGTTGAGAGTTCTTTCCGATTACTATTACTAGATCTCTTTTGTCCATGAGGCATCTTCTTTTAGCGATTGTTCCTTTTCTGCATCGCTACGTTTCATCATCAATTCCCCCAAAGCATTGAGCAGTATAGAGAACTTTTCAAGGGCTTCGTTGGTAGCCTTGCTCACTTTTCTTCCTGATAGCTCCATCAAAGTATAGGTGAAAACGATCTTTTGATAGCGTGCCACCTCGCCTAATTGCTCCCATTGAGGATCTTTTTTTTGAATTTCTATTAGAGCTGGAAGAGTGGGATAGTAGAGCGCTTTATAAAAAGGGTTTCCCTTCTCCTCATCAATCATTTTTTTATGGGCTTTTTCCATTTCTTCCAACAATTCTTTCCCCATTTGGCTTCGTGGTAGAGAGTCTCCTTGAGGCTGACTCTTGAGATCATCATATACTAGCTCTAGAAAGTTGGTAAAGTCGGTAGCCAAGGTTTCATCCGAGTCGTTGCCTTTTAACTGGGTGGCTAATTCTTGAAAATTGGGCTTTCCCCCTTGTGTTTTTTCAAAAGCTTTCAAGTAAAGCTCGGCTGTGTACAGCTCTATAAGAAAAGCTGAGGGATTTTGATGCCGAAGGGTGGCGTAGTGTGTAGGAAGAATCATGAAAGTGGAGCTACAGACAAGTGAGATTTGATGAGAAGACGTGCTGGAAGCCAAGCGGCAATGAAGCTAAGTAGCGATACAAGGGCAAAGATGGGGAGCAAGTCACTAGCAAAAAGCTTTACAGGATAGGCAACTTCGTTTGAACCAATGCTAAAGGTTGCAAAGCCAAATTGCTGTTGTAAAAGGCAAAGCAAAATTCCTAAAATTATACCTATCGCAGCTCCTATCAGAGAGATTGCAAGTGAATGTCCGATAAAGATCTTACGAATAGTGGAGGAAGAGACTCCAAGTGCATGAAAAAGAAAACGGTCGCGACGCTTCTCAATGAGTATAAGTGTGGAGGAACAGATTACGTTGAAGCCTGCGAGAAACATGATAAAGGCTAGGATGCAGTAGGTAAACCATTTTTCTATTGAGACAAGCTTGGTAAGCTCGGGTTGCTGCTGGTGCCTATTTTGTATTGTGTATTCTTTTCCCAACTTTGTTTGTAACTCTTTTTGAAAGGATTTTATCCGTGGTAGATATGCAGTACGAAGGTAGATCCCTATAGCACTTGAGGTATTGGGTGAAAGTTGCAAACAGGCTCTCAAGGTATCTATTGAGAGAAAGAGAGTATGGTTGTATCGCTCGTTGTTGGAATGAATCACTCCTGCTACATGTAAGTCTCTATTAATAAGTGAGGCATACGGAAGTAGGGGGTTAATCTTTCGCGTGCGATGGGGTAGTACAAGTGTGAGCGTGTCGCCCTCTTCTGGGAGGGCAAGAGCCATGTAGAGTTCGCTACCAAGAGTCGTAGCTGTACCCTCCGCTTTCAAACTCCCTTTATATAGTAATTTTTTTAGTCCATTTTGCTCGGTGTATCCATAGGGTACGCCAATCAGTTTTGCAGGAAGAAAGGTTCCTTTGCTTGTGAGCATACCTTCTCCATAGACAAAAGGAGCTATCCATGCGATAGCATCATGCTCTAAAGACTTCTTTATAGACTCATCTTCTAGAGAGACAAACTGTCCTTTGCTAGGCTTTATTAGCAAGTCGGCATCAAAAGGAGAAGAACCATCAATCAGAATATCGCCGTAGCCGTTAAACACAGATAGGACAACTACCGATGCTGTGACAATCACGGCAATGGCAACTGTTGCTACTAGGCTTACCCAGTGTACAGCACGAAGTCTCCCCTTTGAAAAAAGGTACCTCCTAATGATGAACGAGCGAAATTGGTTCACAGCAAGAGAGTACAGTCGATTTGAAGCGGTTACTTTTTGTGAAGAAGCTGATCAATATGCTCAATGTAGTCAAGACTGTCATCTATGAAGAAAGCCAAGTCGGGTATGATCCTTAGCTGTCCATGAAGTCTTCTTCCAAGATCACCTCTTATTTTAGACTTATTTTCCTGAATGCTTTTAAGTAGGTCTTGAGCTTGTGACGAGGGGAATATGCTGAGGAAAACTCGGCACAACGAAAGGTCGGCTGTAGGCCGCACGGTAGTTACACTGATAATAACGCCCTTTGCATTTGCTTGAGTATCTTGTCTAAAGAGCTCGGCTAGCTCTTTCTGTATGAGTCGAGCAACTTTGCTTAGTCTTCTTTCATCCATCTCTTTATTGTGTTTATTTCTTCTAGTTACGGCTCTTCAAAAGAAAGTGTACGCGTGTGGTCTTCATTTTCTTGGAGGTATACTCTAAGGGTATCCTCTGGTAGGAGAGTCTCTATCACTTCCGGCCACTCTATAAAGCAGCGGTCACCACTCGAAAAGTAGTCATCAAATCCTAGGTTTATGGCTTCTTCTACCTTTTCAAGTCGGTAGCAGTCCATATGGTACACAGCTTCCTTGCTGTGGGGGACGCTGTATCGATTGACAATTGCAAAAGTGGGACTATTGACCACTTCGTTAATACCAAGTGCTCTGCATAATGCCGTAATAAAAGTAGTTTTACCACAACCCATGGGAGCGTAAAAAGCAAAGACCGTATATGGTGAAGTCGTGCTGAGAAAAGCTTTTGCTACCTCTTCGACTTCGTCTAGACTACGAATAGTAAATTGCTGCTGCATACAAATGAAATAACGATTCTTTATGCTTTAGGCGTAAGCGTAATACAGGGGATGAGCATCTCCTCCATGGATATTCCTCCATGCTGGAAGGTGTCTTTATAATAGCTTACGTAGTAGTTATAGTTATTGGGATAGGCAAAGAAATTGTTGTCTGTACAAAAGACAAAACGGTCGCTTATCCGACTTTTGGGCAATCCATATTGGTTAGGATCGGCAATGTCAAATACTTCTTCGGGATTATAGGTAAGATGACGACCTAGCTTGTAGCGTAAATTAGTACCTGTATTTTTCTCACCTATTATCTTGATAGGATTATTTACGCGAATGCATCCATGATCTGTAGTCAGTACCACTTTATATCCCAATGAGGCAATTTTTTCAAAAAAGCGAATGATGGAAGAGTGCTTAAACCAGCTACGTGTTAGCGAGCGATAAGCGGATTCATCATGGGCCAACTCACGTATCATCTTGCTCTCCGTGCGGGCGTGGCTCAGCATATCTACAAAGTTGAATACAAGTACATTCAGGGGGTACTCTGCCAATTCGTCTAGCTTGCTAAGTAGTTTCTCCCCATAACGAGCGTCATAAACCTTGTTGTAACTAAAGCGGTAGCTCAGTTTATAGCGATCGAGCATACTCTGGATAAGGGGAGCTTCATTGAGATTTTTCCCTTCTTCACTCTCTTCATCAACCCAAAGGTGTGGAAAAGTCCTAGCAATCTCTGCTGGCATAAGCCCTGAAAAGAGAGCATTGCGAGCATACTGTGTAACAGTTGGGAGGATAGCGGTATAGAGATCTTCTTGTGCAGTAAAGAATTCACAAACGAGATCTTGCACGGCGAGCCATTGGTCTAGGCGAAAGTTGTCAATGAGGATAAAGAAAAGCTTTTCCCCTTCTGCCAATATTGGAAACACTTTTTTAGGGAAAAGATCGGGACTCATCATAGGACGTTCCCTCTTTTTGCAGAGCCATTCGGGATATTGCGTTTTTATGTAACGGCAAAAAAGCAATTCAGCTTCTCGGTGCTGCATCGCATACATTTCGTGCATCTCTGGGCTGTATTGCTCAATTTCCAGACTCCATCGCGTAAGTTCTGTATACAATTTTTTCCACTCATCCAAGACGAGTGAGCCTTGGAGCTGGGAGGCAATGCGACTAAATGCTTGACTATAGCCCGATATGGTAGCTTGCTCTATGAGCGTATCGCTACGAAGGATCTTTTTTAAACTAAGTAGCAGTTGATTGGGGTTAACAGGCTTGATGAGAAAGTCGGCGATTTTACTAGAAATAGCTTTGTCCATGAGCTCTTCTTCTTCGCTCTTGGTTACCATGATTACCGGGATTGTGCTTTGTTTCCGCTTAATCTGGAGGAGTGTCTCTATGCCCGATATTCCAGGCATGTTTTCATCAAGAAGAATTGCATCAAAAGGCTCTTGTTCAAGAAGAGAGAGGGCATCGGTACCACTCGGTACTCCAGTGAGGCTATACCCCTTCTTTTCTAAGAAAAGAAAGAGTGGCTTCAGGAGCTCTATTTCATCGTCTATCCAGAGTATTTTATGCACTTTTGCCATTCGTTGTATCTGTTTTGTTAGGATTCTCTACTTTTTGCTCTTCTCTTTTCTGTTCCTTCTCTCTACAAAGATACAATAAATAGCGTGGAGAAAGCGGTAGTGAAAGTAATCATACGTATTAAAATCTATCTATTGGGGGCTTTGTTTAGGTTGTTTGGTGGGAGAAAGTACTGGAAGATTTTTAAAAAAGTTCCGAGAGATTTTCTGAAATGTTCCGAGAGACTGTTCCTTTCCCCCCGCACCCTGCAAGACTATCGGGATAAAAACATTATCCCTTACACCCAAATCGCAGGGAAAATCCTCTATCGGCTCTCAGACATAAACAGAATACTGAGTGAGAACTATGTCAACAGAAACCTTCATCGGTAATGATGTAGGTCTTCCTTTGTTTTTATCCATTGTTTTGGTCAGAGTATCGCAAAAAAAACTCTATCTTTGCCATTGAGTATCTGTGTATGCTCTTGCCTCTTGATAAAAGAGGCAGGATATTTTCTTATATGCTCGAGAGCAGAGAAACTTAAAGCAACAAAGGACAAAGGAAGCGAAGTACATAGTTTCACGTTTATTAAACAGGCAATGTAGCAAAAGTAACCAATTAAATAATTGGGCATTCTATTATAATATGAATCGATATATTCTCTTTTTCTTCTCGCTGTTGCTGAGCCTTTCGGTATCGGCTCAAAAGGTGATTCTAAGCGATGAACTCTTACCCCTATCGGGCGAAAACAATACGACAGTTTATTTCGAAAAGGACAGCCGAAAACCCTTGCAGGGAGAGTGGCGTATCAAGCGGGAGCTTGACGAAGAGACTATTTCCTTTTCAAACGGACTGATGGATGGCAAGTACCACCGCTATCGGGATGGTGTACTGAGAGAAACGGGAGCGTATGATCAGGGGAAAAGAAATGGGGTGTTCACGGAGTACTACCAAGACGGCAAAACTGTCAGCAAGATTACCCCTATGAAGAAGGGCAAAATTGATGGCTGTGTAAAAACCTATTTCAAAGACGGTCGTTTGGATTTGGAGAAAGAATACCAGGAAAGTGTGGAAAACGGCTTTGAGAAGCGGTATGACAGCCAAAACGGTGCTCAAATACTTGAGACCCGTTGGGTGAATGGGAAGAAAGACGGGGTCGAGTGGAAACTCACGAAACAGGGAGATGGCGTTGAAAGCAAAGTCACACGAACTTATCGCATGGGCGTGCTACATGGGGCGTACAAAGAAGAAGTTTTGCGCAACGGAAATCCGATTTTGATTGTAGAGGGACAGTATGCCGATGGAGAACGTTCGGGGGTATGGAAAGAGTACGACGCCACTATGAAGACGACAAGAGTACTAAGAAATAATCATTGAGACAAGCGAATTTGTATGACTGCATCAATAATTGCCGGGAGTGTCCTGATCGCAATAGCTGTGCTTATACTGATTTGGGGTATAATCACCTCTAATAATCTCATTGCCAAGAAAAACAGGGTGGAACAATGCCGGAGTGGCATTTGTGTGGCACTCAAGCAGAGAAATGACCTTATACCCAATTTGGTGGCATCTCTTAAAGCGTATATGGGACACGAAAATGAAATCCTTACCCGCATAGCCGAACTAAGGTCTCGAGCAGACGGAGCCCCCGAAGCAGAACAAATCAAGGACGGGACAGAAATCTCCGCTCTTCTCAAACAAGTTAAGGCCGTTGTTGAGAGTAATCCGGATCTCAAAGCCAATGAGCAGTTTGTCTATCTCCAATATCAGATAACGGATATGGAGAAAGAATTGCAGGCTATACGCCGAACTTATAACGCAACCGTAACGGATTACAACAATGCCGTAGAAATGTTCCCGTCTTCATACATCGCTTCAAGAAAACATCTTGGGAAAGAAGCATTGATACGAATTCCTGAAAGTGAGTTGGGCGACATTCATATCAAGGAGATTTTCGGATAATTGATGAAAGAAGACCACTTGATTGACTTCAAGATTGTCGCTCAACAAATGAGAGGGCAACTAACCCACATAGCTATGTGGCGTAAGATTGTTAGGCTTCTCATTTATTCCGTTTACCCTTTGGCTCTGCTTTGGCTTGCATTCACTATATTCGGAAGGTATATCGTCGATGCTGGCAATTATGAAACCTCACAAATAACGGCAACGTATGTCGTCATATTCTTTGTCGCCTTTGTGGTCCTCAATACGCTGTTCTCTTTATGCCTAAATGTACTGAAGCAGAAAGAGGAAAAAGTAATGGGGCAAATTATCAACCAGCTATTTCCGGATGCAAATTATTCTCCGACAAAAGAAGTAAAGGTGTCCGATATTCGGGCAAGCAGACTATTCGGACCCCCAAATAGGTCGGAGGGTACTCTGCAAGTGGCAAGTTACGGAGCATTGAGTTTCCCAACTCAGCATCAAGCATTGACAATAGCCGATATAGGAGTAACCGCAACAAATGAACAGAATACTAAACTATGGAGATCCTTTAGGCTCCTCTATCGGGCGATTTTCAGTCCGATGTGGGGCGCACAAGTAGAGAGCACGATGTTCAGCTTTAGGGGAATGTTTGGTTACTGCCGTCTTCCAAGAACTTGCAGGGGATTTGTTATGCTGCTTCCCGACCATTTGGAGGATAAGTTGGGCTACTTCGCTCTGACGATACAAAAACTGAGGGAGAGACATAAAGCAAAGTTTGTTTATTTGGAAGACCCCGAGTTTGAACGTCTCTTTACCGTATATGCCGATGACGAGGTAGAAGCCCGTATGATTTTGACCCCGGCAATGATGAAGAAACTTACCGCTCTTCGTTGTTCCTTTACTCATGACTTGATGCTCTCCTTTAGCGGAGATACATTTTATTATGCCTCCAATATGCCAAAAGGATTTCTTCGCCTTAGCGGGAAAACATCTTTAAACGAAGACCTATTGCTTGAAATCTACCAAGAGATCGGGTTCTGTCTTTCTGTAGAAGAAATGATGGGGAAGCATGTGGATAAGTAGGAAATATGATATAATAGAATTATGTTTAACTTTAGAATAATACTTGTATGATCTGGAAAATCATCGTGGCAATAGTCGCTGTCTTGATTATTGCTTTTATCGTGTTTGAAATCGTGTCTCGGATCTTTGCTAAGAAAAACCTGAAAGCCTTTTTGGCTTCTCATCCTCAAACACCGCTCACCGAGGAAAAGAAAAGGTTACTGGTATTTGGAGCCATCTTGTCTTGTTATCGCAGTGAGGACATCCTTAGTATTATCACCGATGATAATATGAATGTATACAAGACCGGGCTTCAAAAACAATGGAGCATTAATGGTCGAGAAGATGCTCTAGAGACGCTAAACGCTCTGCTTAATTTAGAGCGGAGTACGGAATTGGACGAAGTCCTTGCTCAAAGAGGTTCTTCCGAGGAACTTATTGAGCTGCAGACTTTGATAGCAGACGGGCTAAAAACGGATTTGGCTCAAGTCCGGACCACAACCTCCACGTATGCTTGGGACGTATGCCGACTGGTGAGCTTGGCAAAATGGTGTTATTGGTTGCAATACATCAGTGAAGCAGAAATGTGGAAGTACCTCAATGAAGGAGCGGTGAAAGCATCGTCATTAGGCAAAGACTGGAACGACTATACGGTCTCGTTCTTAATGGGCCGAGCCATTCAAGGATTTGGTACAGAGGATATCATAGACGATTGTAAGGCTCTATATCATAGAGAGTCTGACACGGATGTGTATTCCAAATACAGCTTTAAATAACTTTTCAAAGCTGACCGAGACCTCTGTGCAAAGGTCTCCCAATGATGGTATAGTCAATGGTCCTTTACAAAAAGGATCATTGGCTATATTATTATCTATGTCTATCTTTCTTGTGAGAAAGAGGAAGTCTTTGACAGCTGTTTTTTTGTCAATCTGTCCATATCCCTTGCAATCTTTTGGTCGGTGATTT
>KQ959270.1 GCA_001552775.1 Bacteroidales bacterium KA00251 | reverse complement strand
AAACCTCTATTTCTACTTCGCTTTCCTGACCCTTTCCAAAGTCGGTAAGTCCATTGATTAACCAGCCTTTGATCTTGAACCCTTCATTGGGGGTTGCCGTTAACGTTACTTGAGCTCCGCCCTTTACGGCTGCTGGTGAGACTAGAGCAGTTTCCCCTTGTTTTGCGGCCAAGGTACCATTACCATCCGTCACAAATGTCAAAGTGTACTGCTTTTCTTTGAAAGATACCTTTACGTCCAAGGCCTCTTCGCCCATCGTCAATTCTAGTGTGTATGGATCATCGGCATTGACCGCTTGGTCGACCCCATTTACTAGCCACTTGTCTATCTGATAACTCCAGTTCTTTGGGGTCGCCTTAAACACAATTTTCTTACCAGCATCTAGCTTGTCCCCTGAGGCTATGGCTACACCTTCAACACTTGCCTCTAGCTTACCATTGGCATCCGATGCAAATGTTACTGGCTTACCTGTCGTTGAAACAGGCTTTTGCTTGAAGCTTACCTTTACTTCTGTTGCCGAATTGACATAAAAGGATATGCTCGACTCGCCAGCATAATCCTCATCTACCTCACCATTGATCGTCCACTGATCAACTAAATATCCAGCATTCGGAGTCGCCGTAAACAGCACGCGAGTATCATTGACAACGCTCTCCCCTGAAGCTAAGGGGGCTGTCTCATCGTCTTCTCCTATATACTTCTGGGCCGTGAGACTACCATTTTCTCCTGCGCTATACGTAACGGCAAA
>KQ959269.1 GCA_001552775.1 Bacteroidales bacterium KA00251 | reverse complement strand
TCCTCTCCCTAATGCCCTTTCCCCTAATAGTTCCTGTACTTTTTGGAAAAAGTTCCGAGAGTAATTTTCTGAAAAGTTCCGAGAGATTTTCTGAAAAGTTCCGAGAGTTTTTTCAAAAAGTTCCGAGAGATTTTCTGAAAAGTTCCGAGAGATTTTTCAAAAAGTTCCGAGAGTTTTTCTGAAAAGTTCCGAGAGATTTTGGAAAAGGATACGTATGTTTTTGAGGATGGATCAATCCCGTCTCTCAGAAATGATTGTAATGTGAGGTGTAACGACTAGAGAAAAGACTTAACTCTTGGATTACATTATTTAAAGTAGCCCTATCCCAAAAGGTTGGTCAACTCTGCGGGAGAGAGTAAGCGGAAAATGGGTTTGCCCGATGGCGTATAATAGCCTTCTGTTAGAGAGAAAAGCTTTCCTACAAGTCTTTCTGCCTCTTCCAGTGAAGAAATCGCAGGAAGACGATTTTTGTGGTGTTCTAGGTATGTCAACGCTAGCTCTTTGGCAAGCTCTTCATGAGGGTCTCCCTCTTTTTCTAGGGTGCTTTTTAGTGTTTCTTTTAAAATCGTGGCTGCTTCATCTTCAAGCCCTCTTGGCACAGAGAGTAAGGAGTAGCCACCACCCCCCAAGGGACTGATCTCAAATCCAAACTCTTCAAAAGTGGGTAAAAGCTCTTCAAAGAATAAAGATTCTTGGGGAGCTAGCTGTATCAGTTCTGGAAGGAGTAGTTGCTGCGAAGATTCCCCCTCTCCTTTTCTTTGTAGCAAAGCGAGAATCTCGTCATACATAAATCGCTCTTGGGCCCTTTGCACATGGATAAGGGCGAGTCCACTAGAGAGTGCTGTAAGAATGAAATTGCCCTCGTAGAGAAGCATGTTGTTACCCGATGCTGAAAGCAGATTGCTTGGAGATGTAAGCTTTTCTTCCTCAGTAAAAAGGGATTGTGTATGGGAGTCTATAGGTCTTTCTGTAGGTAATGAAAAGGCGCTACTAGGAGAATTGAGAAATTGATCGAAAGTATCCTGCCAATCACTTTTGGGAAGAGCCATATTGCGGTGCCTTGTGGAGTAGTTACTACTCGTATGCAAAAGATTACTTGCTCCTCCAGAGGGGTCTATAAATGGATTGTAGCTGGGATCGGTAATAGGTTCTGGTGTGTAGGCATCGCTCAGCGTTTCGCCTTCATGATAGGATGGAATATCAACAATATTTTGAGCATTGAAGTCTAGTGTAGGAACGCGAAGTACTTTGCTGATTGCTTGCTGTGTAACCATCACGAGGAGCTTGAAGATTGTCCGCTCGTCCAAGAATTTAATTTCTGTCTTTGTCGGATGAATGTTGACATCAATTCGCGATGGATTGACCGCAAAGTAAATGAAGTAACATGGCTTATAGCCTGTGGGAATAAGCTTCTCGTATACAGAGCAGATCGCTTTGTGAAAAAAAGGATGCTTCATAAAGCGATTGTTGACAAACATAAACTGCTGAGCTGACTTTCTTTTAGCGGTTTCGGGGGTCCCTATGAAGCCTGATATGGAGGCGATCTCGTTTTTGAAGTCAAGAGGTATAAGCCCTTTTTCAAAGGCTTTCCCCTTAGTATCTACAATCCTTTTCTTTAGCGAACCCATAGGTAGAGTGGTGACAGCCTTGCCCTCTGAAAAAAGAGAAAAGGCTACATCAGGATTTACAAGCACTATTCGCTCAAGCTGATCAATTAAATGATTCATTTCTGTGCGATCCGACTTGAGAAAACGACGTCTTGCAGGTACGTTGAAGAAAAGATTCCTTACTGTAAATGTGCTACCTACGGGTGCTGCCACTTCAGTAGCCGCTACGATTTCGCTACCATCGAAGATCAGTTTGGTAGCGGTCTCATCCTCCTCCCTTCGAGTAACTAGCTCCACTTGTGCTACTGATACAATGGAGGCCAGAGCTTCTCCACGAAATCCCATTGAAGTGAGACGGAAGAGATCGTCGGCAGAGTGGATCTTGCTCGTGGCATGTCGCTCAAAAGCCATGCGAGCATCCATCGGCGACATTCCACAGCCATCATCGCACACTCTAATTAGCGAACGACCAGCATCCTCTATTTCTATGCGGATATTGCGAGCTCCTGCATCAAGAGAGTTTTCTACAAGTTCCTTGAGTACAGAAGCTGGCCTTTGGATCACTTCTCCAGCGGCAATTTGATTGGCTACACTCTCGGGTAAGACGGTGATAACTTCGTGCATAGCAATAGTATTAGTGACGAAAGTAAAGAAACCAAACGACAAGCCCTAAAAGGACCAGCATGATAATAAGACGAAAAAACTCGTCGCGTCGTCCTGAGCCAGCCTTGCCTTTACTTTCTTGAGCTGGGAGATGGCTCATACCATGTCGAAAGGCACTGTGCATCTTGTCACGTATCCTCTCTTCCGCACGTTGGCTCTCCTGTTGCTTTTCCCTTCTTTTTAGATCCTCTTCTGTGGCTTCAAGCTCTCCTTGGTCTATGAGTTCGTCTCGTATCTCCTCTGTTCTTCGTTGGAGGGCAGCCTTTCGGGGATCGTGATAGATGGGGGTATAGTGGAATTTTCTGGGTTTGTTTGTTTTTGCAAATAAGGCCATTCTGTATGAAAGAATTTTTCTAGGTTGAAAGGCGGTTGATAAGGTTTGTCTCCTGCTTTAGGACGCCTTATATACTGGGGAAGAGTCGATTCTTGCTTTCTCCTCTCCTCTTTCTTTTGCTCAGCAAGATGCTTAGCACGCTCTTGGCTCAGTCTAATTTCTCGGGTAATCGTTTCGTAAGCAGCAAGAGCCGCAAACGAACCATCAAAACGGGATAAGTCTACAATTGGCACAGGCCGAAATGGGAGCGGATTGCCGAGGCTATCCAGTAACGGACAGACTACATCGCTTGGAGCATGAGGACGTACTTGTGGCTCCCATACAAAGCCTGGGAGTACTTTTTCTGCATTTGTGGCTTTTTCAATAGGGTGTAGAGCCCCCTCAACTGGACCAAAGGAGATCGCTCTTTCTAGGGTATCGGCGTGGAAGTAAATGTAGGATTTGGGACTTTTGAGATTGCCTACACCAAAATATCGGTTGATAGACTCTTGTAATGGAAAGTAAACCATTTGTACCTCACGAAAAGCACGCAATTCGGAGACCGTTTGGTCTGCAAAGAAGGCGAGCATACTATCGCATTTTACTTGATCATGCAATGTGGAGTCTTTGAGTTGTCTCATAGCCTTGGCATTGTACCAAGATGTTGCATGATGCAGGGTGTCGTCTGCAAAATAAGCTCTGAGCGTATCGCCTTCAAGTTGTACGCTATCGCTCCATACAATAGGCTTTTGATAGAGTGATAAGATTGAGTCGTGAGTGAAGTACGAGAGAGAATCTGCCACCCCTTGCATATCTTTGCGGTATATTTTCGCTCGATGATAGGCAAGTAGCAAACGGATAGGATCCTTCTCTTGGGCGGATGAAGACTCTTTTTGCGAAATCATCTCAAGAGTATCCGCTCCGATATACAGGGTGTCTTTGCGAGAGTAGTCCTCTAGATAGGCATATACAGTAGCAAAAGCATACTCTTTATCCTCAACGAAGTAGCCATAGTCGCTACGAAGAACCATTTTATTGATAGTATCATTGAGTACCATATTACCAAAAGCTTCCGCAATACCATTGCGACGATCGTATAGGAGAGAGTCTCCCACCATATCGCCTTGTTTGTGGTGAATGATGCTTTTGTCTAGGAGTATGGCTACATCCCTTTCGGTATCATAGATTCCTCGCGTGCTTTCAATCTTTCCAGAGTCCGAAACTATAGTGGTAGTACCATCAAAGTATGCTATTTTTGTCTCCGTGTTGTATCGAAGACGGTCGGTATAAAGAGTGTAGTCGGGGTTTTCAAGTACGACATTATTTTCAAAAAAAGCTTCATTGGTGGCGGGTACATACTCACCATAGAGAGAGGATAGGGTATTGAGAGAGTCTACAAGAGTGCCTCCATCAAAGTAATAGCCTTTACCCTCTTTGCGGTCGTAGTCAAGACTGTCGGTGTAAAGTGTAGCCGTTTTGTTGGAAAGTTCAACAGTCCTTCTCAGTTGTGCAAACTTGGCACGACCATCATAAAATAAGTATTGCCCCAAGATGGAGAGTGTGTCGTCTTGGATATGAATGTGATCAAAAGCTTCAAAGGAGTTGTCTGCTTCGTTGAGGTAGGCACTATCGCACTGCATCAACCAACTTTCATGGCGAAGTGCCACATGCCCAATTAGTCGATTGACATCGGGAAGCAACTCTTTATCAAAAATGAGGCTATCAGCATGCTCAAGAATGATTTTCTTCCCTTTCCCTTTACTTGGGGTTGAATCACTCCCTCTCAGCGTGGAAAAGAATTGCTCTGAAGAAATTTGAGGACGAGAAGAGAGAAGCAGTAATCCCTTCACTACAGGAGCTGCTACAAGAGAAAAAAGCGGAGCTAAAACCAACGTGTATACGAGAGTCTTTAGCCACGCTTTAATTCTTTTTCTGGAAGAAAATCTTTTCTCTTTCACACAGAGACAAAATGCTTTGCTTATTCTTTTGTGGATATCCAATTAGGATAACGGAAGTCGCATTGACGATATTCTGGAGCGATTTCTACAAATGTACTCTTTTGTTTTTCTACAATCCACTCATCAAGAATGCGATTTTGCTTTTTTTGTAGGGCAAGCTCTTTGATTGTTTGAAAGTCCTGTTGCATATTGGCACGATGGGCCTCTTGACGAGCATAGAGTTTTACCAGCATGACTTGTTTTACACCAGTTTCACTTCTTGAGGTAAAGGCTTGCGAGAAATCGCCTGGTTTGAGGTCGGCAATGGCACGACTAATATCTTGGGGGAGCTCTTCAAGTGTAAACTCAGATGAGCCTACCAAGGGACTATTATAGTTTTGGTTTACCAATAGTCCGTGATTATTGATGGTATTGGGGTCTGTAGAAAAGCGATCAACAGCTTCATCAAAGGACATTTCACCATTAGCGACCTTTGAAGCAACGCTATCAAGTCGACTTTTTTCCACTTCCAAGGCCTCATCCGTAACTTTGGGGCGAAGCAAAATGTGACGAAAGTTTACCAGTTCGCCTCTTTTCTCGATAAGTTGTACGAGATGGTATCCTTCTTGTGTCTCTATAATGGGCGAAACCTTCTGAGTTGTACTCATGTTGAAAACAATACGTGCAAACTCGGGCTCTAGGGAACTTCTAGAAACAAAGCCATACTCTCCACCATTGAGAGCCGTGCGATTGTCTTCACTATATAATCTAGCTAAAGTGGTAAAGCTACTTTTATTTTTATTGATTTCTTCTGCATAGCCTCTCAACTTACTCTTTATACGGTCTATTTCTGCCAAACGAACTTCTGGGCGTCTTACGATCACCTGTACCTCTACTTTGGTATTGATATAGGGGAGACTATCGGTAGGAATAGAAGAGAAGTAACTCCGTATTTCGGAAGGCGAGATGGTAATATCTTTGATGATATTTTCTTTCATCATCCCAGCTATGCTATTGTTTCTTACAATTCGTCTTTGGTCATCTACAATTTGTGAATATCCTTTGCCGAAGTACTCTTCTAGTTTCTCTTTACTTCCCACTTGAGAAACTAAGTTGGATAGGTAGCTATCAACTTGTCGATTGACCATAGTCTCATCGGTAGTGATACTATCTAGCTCTGCCTGGGCAAGGAAAAGCATTTGCACAGCCATTTGCTCTGGAATGAAGCAATCGGGCTTCCCTTCAATGGAAATGTTTTCAGAGCGAAGGCGTAGTTTTTGATACTCTATATCGCTCATCAAGATTGGCTCGTCACCTACAAGCCATACGATACGGTCTACCACCTTCTTTTTAGCAGGGGAAACTTTTTTTGCCTCTTGCGACCAAGCGACGAGACTACATGAGACTGTTGATAGAACAAAAAGGGTGAAAAATCTTAAGAAACGGATCATAAGTTTGCTATCGCTGGATAATAGGGCTAAAAGGGTAGATCGATCAATTGGCTTGTTCGGAAAAGAACTTCACTCGTACAAGTCTTATCTCGTCTTCGGTATACTTGTCACCAAACTCATCAATCGCCAAATTGATATTGTCGCTTTGAGCGGTTCGGAAGTATTCGTAAATCTCTTCAATCTCCTCGCTGTCCATGATTTCATAAAGTTCATAGTCGAGGTTGATACGTGTTCCACCGAATACGATGCTCTCTAAGGTCTCAATGAGTTCATCTCCATCAAGCTCATTACGCTGAGCAATATCTTCAAGGGGTACGCGGTGGTCTATCTGTTGTACAATTGTGGTTTTCAGTTTGGACTTGCTATAGGCTGTACGTATAGGAAAGTCGAAGGGCTTTTCAAGATCATTATCTTCCAAATGTTGGCGGATCAGATCCAAAAATTCTTTTCCGTAGCGTTTCGCTTTTCCTTCGCTTACCCCGTTGATATTTTGAAGTTCTTCGATGGTGGTGGGGTATAGTGTGGCCATCTCCATCAAGCTTTTGTCTTTGAAAACCACAAAGGGAGGTACACCTTTTTCCGTTGCTACTTTCTTGCGAAGGTCCTGCATCATAGCAAATAGATCGGCATCAAATGCCTCCGTATCTTCACCTTCAGTGACCCCCTCTTCATAGTCTTCTTCTTCGGGGATCGGTACGATTGAGAATGGGGTGGGATTTTTGATATACTTTTTCCCTTTTGGGGTCACTTCAAGAATTCCGTAGTTATCAATCTGACGCTTGATGTACCCAGCAATTGAAGCTTGTTCAATAAGGTTTTCCCACTCGGCTGCGGAGAGGGCTTCGCCTTTGTCAAAACATTCAGCCTCATCGTGTCCGAAATTCTCAATGTCGGGCGTATTTTCTCCTGTTAGTACGCTGATCACATAGTCTGTCTTGAAGTTTTCCTTGAGTTCTAGAATAGCTTCTAAAACAAGTTTGAGCCACTTCGAAACTTCTATTTTCTTCTTTTCCATTTTGCAGTTGTCACAGTTTCCACAATACTCTTCTTTATACTCTTCTCCAAAGTAGTGAAGGAGAAAGCTCCTTCGGCAAATATTAGTGCGAGCATAAGCGGCTGTTTCTGCAAGGAGTTGTTTCCCTATCTCCTGCTCAGCAAGGCTTTTGTTTTGTAAAAATCGCTCTAGCCTTTGCAAGTCCTCTTCTGAGAAAAAGCCAATACATATACCTTCACCACCATCTCTACCAGCCCTGCCTGTTTCTTGGTAATATCCTTCTAGGCTCTTGGGCATATCGTAGTGTATTACATAGCGTACGTCGGGCTTATCAATCCCCATACCAAAAGCTATCGTGGCAACAATCACTTCGCACTCTTCTTTAAGAAAGGCGTCTTGATTGGCGGAGCGCTCTTTGGCATCTAGCCCTGCATGGTATGGAAGAGCTTTTATACCATTTATACGCAATGTCTCCGCAAATGTAGTGACTTTATTTCGGCTAGTACAATAGATAATCCCACTTTTTCCCTTTTTGCCCTGTATAAATCGTATAATCTCCTTATCCACTTCTTGTGTTTTGGGGAGGATTTGATAAAAAAGATTGGGACGATTGAACGAGGATTTGAAAATAGTAGCCTTTTCAATACCCAGACTTTTGAGGATGTCGTGCTGCACTTTGGGGGTGGCCGTAGCTGTAAGTGCCACGATGGGGTGACGACCGATGGCTTCTACCAAAGGACGTATATTGCGGTACTCTGGACGGAAATCGTGTCCCCACTCCGAGATACAATGTGCTTCGTCTACTGCATAGATAGAAATGGGGATATCTCTTAGAAAATCTATGTTTTCCTTCTTGTTTAGAGCTTCTGGCGCAAGATAAAGCATTTTTGTCTTTCCCGAGAGAAGATCTTGTTTTACCTCATCAAGCTGTGGCTTTGTCAAGGAGGAGTTCATAAAGTGTGCAATGGCATTGCTTTCAAAGTTGCCTCTGATTATATCAACTTGATTCTTCATCAAAGCAATCAGTGGAGATATAATGATGGCAGTACCCTCTAAAACTAATGCCGGAAATTGGTAGCAAAGCGACTTGCCACCACCTGTAGGCATCACCACAAAGCAATCTTTGCCCTCGAGGATCGTTCGAATAATCGTCTCTTGCTGCTCCTTAAAAGCATCAAAGCCGAAGTTTTTCTTGAGTGTTTCCTGTAGGTTAATAGCCATTGCTTGTCTTTTTCTAATCTCAACAGTTCAGTTTTCTCAACTAGGGGAGATCTCTGCTCCGTTTATTTTGCATGGGGTGAGCTTGAGATTCCACTTGTGTGTCGCTTGGCGTAGTCTAGATCTACCACAAACTCGGTGACCCCCTCTGAAGGAAGGGTGTACATAGCTTCCATCATAATGCCTTCCGCTACAGAGCGAAGTCCACGTGCCCCAAGGTTTTCTTTTTCCGTAACATCTACTATATAGTCTAATGCTTCATCGGTAAAGCGAAGCTTGATGCCATCCATTTCAAAGAGTTTGAGGTATTGTTTGGTAAGGGCGTTTTTAGGCTCGGTGAGAATCTTTCTAAGTGTTTCTCGACTGAGTGGCTCAAGGTAGGTGAGGATAGGCAGACGCCCCAAGATTTCTGGTATAAGACCAAAAGAGCGAAGGTCGCGATGCGTTACGAAGCTCATTATGTTTTTCTCAGAGACGCTATTGCGTGCATCTCCTTCTGTGCGAAACCCTACATAATGCTTGTTGAGACGCTGGGCGATAATGCGTTCTAAGCCTACAAAGGCCCCCGCACAAATAAATAAAATATGGCGAGTATTTACCTTGATAAACTTCTGCTCGGGGTGCTTGCGACCTCCTTCGGGTGGCACATTAATATCTGCACCCTCAAGGAGCTTGAGCAAGCCCTGCTGTACACCTTCTCCACTTACATCTCGAGTGATGGAGGGATTGTCTCCTTTGCGGGCGATTTTGTCGATTTCATCGATAAACACAATGCCACGCTCGGCAGCTTCCACATCTTGATTAGCGGCTTGAAGGAGTCTTGTAAGAATACTTTCAATATCTTCTCCCACATAGCCAGCCTCTGTAAGGACTGTAGCATCTACTATTGCAAAAGGTACATTGAGCATCCTTGCAATAGTCTGTGCAAGGAGTGTCTTACCCGTGCCAGTAGGACCTACCATTAGCACATTGCTTTTTTCAATCTCGACGTCGTTTTTTGTCTCTTCTCCTGTTTGAGCATCCTGGAGTACTCGCTTATAGTGGTTGTACACTGCCACGGATAAGTAGCGTTTTGCATCTTCTTGTCCTACGACATACTCATCAAGGTGTTCTTTTATTGCTTTGGGGCGAGGTAGGGTACTGAGAGTAAGGTTAGGTTCCTTTTTTACTTTCTTTTGTGGAGAACCTTTGGCACCATATGCACCTCCCACTGTATCGGCAATTAACGACTGAATTTGAGTCACGCAGTCGCCACATATATAAGTGTCGTTGTACCCTCCTATCAGAAGGTCCGTTTGTGAATCGCTTCTCCCACAAAAGCTACATCTCTTTTCGTGGGGGGTATCATTTCCTTTATGCCCTGTGGCCATCGGTATATATTTGTAGTTTAGTGAAGCACGTAAGTTATTTCTTGAGCTTTTGAGGCTGGAGTACTTTGTCTATCATTCCATAGTCAAGAGCCTCTTGAGCTGTCATCCATTTGTCTCGATCGCTATCGCGTTCAATTGTCTCTATGGATTGTCCACTGTGGTCAGCTATAATTTGGTGCAATTCTTGCTTTACTTTTATGATTTCTTTGGCTGCAATCTCTATGTCGCTTGCTTGTCCCTGCATCCCCCCTAAAGGCTGATGGATCATTACACGAGAGTGGGGAAGAGCATAGCGTTTGCCGTGCGTACCAGCTACTAATAAGACAGCAGCCATTGATGCCGCCATGCCTGTACATATAGTGGATACATCGCTTGAGATGTATTGCATGGTATCGTATATTCCGTAGCCTGCATATACACTGCCACCGGGGGAGTTGATGTAAATGGAAATGTCTTTGCCGGGATCGGTATTGTCAAGGTAAAGTAGTTGAGCTTGTATTACGTTGGCAGAGTAGTCGGAGACAGCGGCACCAAGGAAGATAATTCTATCCATCATCAGCCTAGAAAAAACATCCATCTGTGCGATGTTGAGATTTCTTTCTTCAATGATGGTGGGAGATATGTACCCCCCATCTTGCTGGTTTGTAATGCCTGTGAGGTACTCCTCTAGAGCCAAGGAGTTCATTCCTAAATGTTTTGTGGCAAACTTTTTAAAGTCGTTGCTTGAGATCATATGGCTTTCTCTTTTTTCTTATGTTGGCAAGGCCTTATTCCTTGCAAATCTAAACAAAGATAATGATTTTACCAGAATATTGAAGTATATGAAATTGTCCTCTCTCCCTCTTAGTAATAAGCCATAAAAGGATGTATACCTGACCCAATTCTACCCCCTTAAGAGTGGAGGATTGGGGAGTCAGAGCTGCTAGAGCCTTCATAGGGCTTTTATTCATTCGGGGTACGCCTTCCCTGCACAACAATGGGGCTGGGGGCCTATTTCCAACCCTTACACCATGCGCGTAAAAGGAGGGGTAAAAGTGGACAAGCTCGTAGCCGACGAAGTGGAGCCGTCCTTTGTGGAGGAAGAGTAAGAGGTGATGGCTACTTTGCGAGCAGTTTTGGCAAAAATAAGAACAGACAAAGTATGCCAAGACCCTCGTGCAGAGTATGACAAGACCAATCATATTTTCAAAGTTTACCACTCCATAGGACATCAAAACTATACCCCGATAGTGACTAGTGTTGCAGGAGCGTGGGGAGACGTGTCACAAATTGTGGGGGTATGGAGCTACAGCTTTGATATTAAGTTTACCAGCTTAAAGAAGCAAGCCTCCTCCTAAGAGATGACGCAGGAAACATCAAGCCCTTCTCAAAGTTCTATCAAGATGTTACGAAGATCAAAGAAAAGTACAACCGCAATTGGCTCCGTGCTGAGTACAACTTCGCAACAGCTTCCGCCGAGATGGCTAGCCATTGGGCTGAGTATGCAACCCATAAGGAGTATACCAACCTCCAATATCACACCGCTCTAGACGACAAGGTGCGTGAGTCACATGCTGCGCTCGAGGGAATTACGCTCCCTTACGAAGACCCTTTTTGGGATACTGCCTTTCCCCCCAATGGATGGAACTGTCGTTGCCACGTAGTACCAGTACTAAAAGAGGATTACCCCGTGAGCGACAGCCAAACGGCTCAGCAGAGCTTCAAAATGCTCACCGAAGGAAGCGAAATCTTCCGCTTTAACCCCGGAAAAGAAGCCGTCATATTTCCCCCGCACCACCCATACTACGGCAAGCGTGGCTACAAGCACTGCCTCAACCCACACCTCACCTCTTCCCTAGGCGACAACGAGGAATGCGAGATATATAGCAAACTCAAGCAAAACATAGATGAGGATACGACTTGCAAAGAAGAGAGAAAGAAGCAATTTGAAGAGCTAAAGGCTGACCCTAAATACATTGATGTAGACTTCAATCCAAACAATGGCGGACTTAAGGCAACACACCTTGATCACAAATTCGACAATAAGAAAGGATGGTACGAGAGAAGAATACAAAGCATAGGATTTAAGGAAGGACATGCCGTTGTGCTTGAAGCAGAGCCAGGGAACACTTTTAAGCACAAGTACTCTGAAGGAACGTGGAATGGAAATGTAATGGAGATAGCAGGTGCTGAAACAGGAAACTCTGCAAATATTAGGAATGCCCTCAAGCATTGTGCTTCAAAGCCTAATGTTAAGGTCGCAGTTGTGTTTTTCCCAGATTCAAATGCTTTAAGCGTATTGAATATAGAAAAAGGAATTGCTCGATATAATGGCTTGAAAGGAACATCGCAGTGGAAGCTTTTTGAGGAGATCCTCTTCATTAGCAATGATGGGAAAATCATACAAAAAAAGCCCGAGTTATAATAACTCGGGCCTGGAGCAAGGGGCGTTCCTCCACAATTAGAGGAGGATTAAACGACACCCTCGCACTAGCAAAGGTAGCAACTATATTTGAGACAACCAAATAACTAAGCACCAACAATTACTGCAAGGTA
>KQ959268.1:30559-31012 GCA_001552775.1 Bacteroidales bacterium KA00251 | reverse complement strand
ACGTGGTGGCAGCCACACTTCATGCTGATGAAGAGACCCCGCACATACATGCGACAGTTGTACCAATTGTCACGGGAGAAAGGAGAAAAGCTAGACAGGAAGCTGAGAAAGGCAAGCGTAAGTACAAGACAAAGAAAAACAAGATACGGCTCTGTGCTGATGATCTGCTTACACCCAAAAAGCTTGAGGAGTATCAAACCTCCTACGCAGAGCAAATGCGACCATTTGGGCTGAGTAGAGGGGTACAAGGATCTGAAGCAAAGCATCGTACTAATATGGAGTATTACAAAGAGCTCCTCAAAGAGACCAAGCAGAAACAACTTGAGGAGGAAGAACTAATTCAAAAGGTTAGAGAGTTGGAAAAGCAGGCGGGCAAGCTCCGAGTAAAGGGTACGCTCTACTCGCTCTTTGGCAACTCTGAGCTTGACAAGGCGGAACAGCGCATCGAAGAGT
>KQ959268.1:29982-30459 GCA_001552775.1 Bacteroidales bacterium KA00251 | reverse complement strand
ACAAGGCGGAACAGCGCATCGAAGAGTTGGAGCAAGAAGTCGAACGGCAACAACATCTTTCGGAAAAGGAGAAAGCCGAAATCCGCAAGGAGGTCATTCTTCTTCAGGACACCATTAGAGATAAGGACAAGACTATCTCTGAACAACACCGAGAAATCAAGGTCTACGAGGAGGAGCGGAGTTTTATCAAACGCTTCTTCCACAGCTTCTACATCTTACTCAATATTCGTCAGATGCTCCGCAAAATGGGCTTTGATGATGATACGGTGGTCAAGATGCACAAAGATCAAGAAATCGTCCGTGGTACGGCTACGGCATACTCGGGAATGTACAAACGAAACTTCACGGAGGAAAATGCGGAGCTACGCATTATAACCAACGAGAAGCGTCAGCCTATTCTTACCATCAATGGACTATCTGTTCCAGGTTGGCGCGAACAGAAATGGAAACAGCTTGTCAATCGTAATCGCTCGCAAC
>KQ959268.1:2997-29882 GCA_001552775.1 Bacteroidales bacterium KA00251 | reverse complement strand
GGAAACAGCTTGTCAATCGTAATCGCTCGCAACGGCTGTAGAGATAAGACATCTTCTTCCCCTTTCATTGTAATGTTTGGGCTGCGACTAAACTTTTAAGAAGAAAATCACGTAAGAACGCTCACTTTCTCCCACGAATTACTATCTTTGTGAAGAGGATAGGATAACTCTAATATCCATCTTCTACAACTACAATCAAACCTAAGGGGAGAGGGTAGTTGAACAACAGATGAATAGATGAACTCAAAGTGATGTCTCAATATAATTTCTCTTATAACTACGATTCGCTGCATGATGTGTTCAATGCATTGAATAGGAAGGGAAAGATGCAGAAAAGGCATCTTTCATCTGACTATTTGGTCGCAGCTCAAGAATATCGTGAGATGAGAAAGAAACTTAATGAGCTATTGAGAAAGAAAAAGACAGAGCGCACGGAGGAAGAAACGAACCAGATTGACCACTTAAAGCAATTGATGAAGGAAAATGCTCAGCAACAGAAAACCCTGTTGCAAGAGCATCTTACTAAAGTGTCTTCAAATATTCTATCAAGTAGTTTTCGTTTCACCCTCACTCCAGATGCGTTAGAGGATCCGCAGAAGCCAGTTTATTCTATTGGCACTACAGCTGAAGAGTTTTTTGCAATGCAAGTCCTTTGCAGAAATGTGAAGAAACTGTTTAAGATATCCATGTCAAGTCGCGACGAGATACTTTCTCAGTTAAAGATGTTGTTGAGGGAGGATAAGAGCAGGTTCTATATAATCCGAACGGATGTTCGTCATTGTTTCGAGTCGATACCGCATGATAAATTGTTTGAGTATTTGGAGGGAAACAATCTGCTTGACGTAAAGAGTAAATCGCTCCTGCGCGGACTCATACGAAAGGAGTTTGAAGCCAAGAATCTGCGCCCACTTGTACCGACTCCTCAAACTGGTATTCCACGAGGTTGTGCTATCAGTTCGCTACTATCTGAATTCTATTTGTCAAAGATAGATGAGGTGGTTAGGCGTACACTGCCAGGAATAGTCTTCATGGCAAGATATGTGGATGATATTATTATTGTTGCACATCCAGATTTAGACGACGAGCACCACTGGTCATTAGATGATTATGTCAAAGCTCTAACCGGTGCCTATGATAAATATGGTTTGAGAATTCACACGCCTACAGATGGGACAAACAAGTGCTATACTTATGATTCCCAGGATACAGCAAATCTAAAATTCGATCTTTTAGGATATACCATATGGTCTATCAAAGGAAATAAGGAAAAGCAGGGATTTTTCTCTTTGTCAGAAAGCAAGAAGCGAAGGATATCAGACCGCATAGCAAAGACATTTCAGAAATTTGACGAGTTGTTAGATACGAGGCCTTACGATATTGCAGCTAGTTATCTGTTTGATGCATTACATGTGTTGACCTGTAACATCAATCTATATAATGCCAAGCGAGGGGTAAAGGTGGGTATATTTTACTCAAACCAATTGCTGGACAATATAAAAGACCTAGAGGGATTGGATAAGCGACTTCAACATAGTTGTGGGCAAATATCATTGAAAGGTAAAGCGTGTATTGCTCCTGATGAACAGCCACAGATTGAAGCAACTCTGAAGAAGCAGCTTAAGCAAGTATCCTTTGTTAAAGGCTTCGCGATGCCTCATAAGCGATATAAGGTAAAGAAGAACCGATTACAAATGATTAAGCAATCGTGGGTATGAGAAAGAGAAAGAAGATAAAGCTTAGTTATAGCAAAGAGCGAGTTCTCTTTTCCGATGTTTTGCCCTACGAGTGCCCTATAATATTCTCCAACAGATATTTGTATCGATTTCTTGCCAAGTATGTATGGGTTGGTGAAACACAAAAGGTTGATAATATCACGTGGAATCTTTTGAAGCAATCTAAACGTTTGGATGAAAAGGATGCGAATGCGTTTGCTGCATTGCTATTCGGATGTTATGAAAAGGGTAAAAGAATTGGAACACTTCAACATCGACTAAATGCTCTATTCTATCCTTATCATTTTAATATTGCTCACAAGCCGAATAAGAGCAGAACACTATCAATCATACATCCATATAGCCAGTGGCAAGTAGTAGAATTTTACAATCGGTATAAGTATTCTATACTATATCTTTGCAATCAGAGTAAATACTCTCTTCGCAAACCTCATAAGGTAGCACAATGCTTTTATTATAGAGATCGACTTCATCGAAAGCTGCTAGGGAATGAAAGCGACAAAGTCGAATTGTTCTTCAATGAATATGAGAACTTGAAAACCTATTTCAGTTACGAGAAGTATTCGAATATATACAAGTTCTACGAAGACTATAGGTATCAGCGAGCTGAAAAGAAATTCAAGCATCTTATTAAGTTTGACCTTCAAAGTTGTTTTGATAGTATTTACACTCACACCATAAGTTGGGCGACTGCTGGAGGTGCGGACAAAGTAAAGGTTTTGCCTGGATATAATGGCTCATGGGTTGGCGATGCATTTGATAATCTAATGCAGTCAGTTAATGCTCATGAAACAAATGGTATTGTTATAGGTCCTGAATTCTCGAGAATCTTTGCAGAGATTATACTTCAGTATATAGATCAAAGAGTTGAGAAGGAGTTGTTAAACAAAAAGAACCTAGACAGAAGCATCTGTCATAAATCTGACTATGAATGTTATCGATATGTTGACGACTATTTCCTCTTCTACAATGATGAAAAGGTTAGAAATCTCTTCTTGGAATGCTTAATAAAATGGCTGAAGGAATTCAAGTTGCAAATTAGTCCGTCTAAAACAGAAGAGTTTGAAAGACCCTTTATAACAAAGATTACGATAGCTAAACAACGAGTCGATGATTTGTTCAGCGACATATTCTCAACTCCACTTTGGGAGGACGTAGAATCAAATTTGGACGCAACGAAAGAGGAGGACACTGAAAATGTAGATTTTGACAAAGATCAGGAAATACTTTACAGAAGATTCTATATATATCTGCACGCGAATAGTATAAATACTCGAATAAAAGCAATAGTAAGGGAAGGTGGAATTGAATATCGCGATATAGCAAACTATCTGCTTGAGAAAATGAGTCAACGCCTTGACGCTTTGCTCAATCGATATGAAATGGGGTTCAAGAAGTACGAACGCTTGATGTCAAAGGAGGATACCAATAAGGATGAGATTGAACTTCTAGCACAACGAGTTCAAAGAAAACTCACAAGTTATCTTGTATCTCTGATTGATGTGGCGTTCTTCGTTTTCAACAGCAACAGGCAGGTAAACACTACATTAAAATTGCAAAAGATAATGAATACGATCATTATCTATGCAAAACGGCATGGTGATTTCAAATCTAATCCAGAGAGTAGATTTCAAACGATAAGCAAGGATATTATCTTTAAGAAGATTCAAGATGAAATTGCCTTGGTCCTAGGTACAACAGATTCACATCGAAACACATTGCATGAAAGTCTCTACCTATTAATATTGTCGAAAGAATTAGGCCATGCATATTTGTTTGCACCTGAAGTTATTAAATCATTTACTGAGAAGAGTGAATTGCAGTATAACCTATTCGCATGTATTATATTGATGTATTACTATGCAAATCACAAGTGTTATGACTCACAAAAGACTTTATTGAAAGAAGAGATTTTGAAAAAGTATCGGCTTGTTGCGGAATCGGAGCGTAGACGCAATTCGGAACTCACGATTCTCACGGCGGATATGATGACTTGTCCCTTTGTGGATGATGCCTACAAGCAAAGCCTGCTTATGTTGATGGGCATTACTGAGAAGGAAGATCAGCGGATGATAATACACTTTGCGAAGAAACAAAAGTACATTTTCACTCGCTGGACAGCGTTTAATTTAAATAAAGAATTACAGGCAAAGATTTCACAGGAGGTATATTCGTAGCTTCTGAAACAGCTGTTGGTCCAACTACACTTTCACACACATAACCTTCAAGCTAGCCGAAACGACGCAGGAAGTTGCGTTTTCCGAAATGGTTGGTTAGGATTGTACCGAGTGTGAAATCTTGCCTTTTTTCTCTCACTTACAAGAGGAAAAATAAGAAAAGAGGCTCACTTTCACTCGCAAATATGTACCTTTGCAGGTAGTAAAAGTGAGCGTTCTTTGGCTATCCAAAACGATGTACTTCAAAGCACTCCGCTCATTTCTAAATCGTTACCTATCCACATCGCGCCAAACGGTAACCTCTTACTTCTCAGCTAGATAGTCTGCGACCAAAAAATTAGGGAGGAACTTTTGGAAAATTCTCACGGAACTTTTCAGAAAAAGTACAGGAAGATTTATGGAAAACTTCAGGTACTTTTGAAATGAAGACTAGGACGTTTTCAATTTAATCCTCGCACTCTTAGAAAAATACCTTTGGGAAGTAGCTGAAGAAATAATCCAAAAATAAAAGGGTGCGTCTAAAGCTATGTTTAGACGCACCCTCATCGCTTAAATGTTCTGAGAGCGGATTCCTTTCAATCCTCTCTCTTAGGGATTATGCAACTTTATCTTCCTAAGGGCTGGGGATTTTTAATTACTTCAAGAGAAGGCATCGCTACAGCAAACTTATCTTTGACCACGGTGCCATTTCTGAACGTTACTTCGAGGGTAAACTCTACTGTTTCTCCTGCAATAGCTGAGGGGGCCTCTATGATATAAAAGAGGAAACGCGGTCCCGGAGCAAGGTTTTTGAGAAAGCTCTCCCCATCATTGGCAAAGAGGTATCCAAAACCTGCATCCTGACCTTTGTATCCTCCCTTAATATAGGAATAGTTGTCTGTAAATGAGACGAGGAAGATTGAGCTGAGCTCCGATCCTGCGGGATACCTTTCATTGATAGCTTTACTGCACTGGATGGATATATTGGAAATGGGAGACCAAAGCGCACTCCCTCCTCCTGGTTGTATATGGCGTCCTTTATACCCATTATCACCAATGGACTTCAAAAAGGCTATTCGAGCATGATTGGGACGTGTTACAAGATCCCCATGATAGGGGTCATATCCATTGGATTCTCGATCTATTTTTTCATAAAAAACGCAAGAGAAAACACGGAGGGTATAATCAACGTCTCTTCCCATCTTAACATCTTTTGAGAGGCTAATTCCTTCAGATGACTTACATTCTACGGAATCGGCAATATACACATTTGTAATATAATGCGTGTAAGCTTGATATTCTGGGTGATAGTCACACCTGGCAAATAGCAGACAGGCAACAGAGAGTATTAGTAGCAAAGCCACCGAGTTTAATAATTTCTTCATGGTAATTTCTTGTTTATTCATCTATTCTATTCGTCTTCTCATTATTCCTCCTTTGTCCACTCCCACTTCAGGTCTTGACCTTCAGAATAGGTGTAAAATGCTTTTGCATTTCTCGTATAATCCTCTGTTTTGTTGAATTAGATTGAATTTCATCATTTGTAAGTTACGTTATGTTTCTATTGTTCTGTATAATATGTACTTAAATGGTGCTAGCAACTCAAAAGAATGGAATAGTCTTCTCTTTTTGGAAGATGATAATTTGATCTTTTTGAGTTGTTTCTGTGGGTGAAGATACGAAAAGTTTTTATGACTAGCCCTATATAGTATTAAAGTTGAACTACCGAATGGTAATATCTTTAGCTATTATAGCACAATAAGGGCAAATCGAATAAAAAAGCAACACTATAGCCTTCCTCCACTACTTATTTTCTGTAGGTGAGAAGTCGCGTTTTCTCTTCAGCTTTTAGCACTCAGCTGGTAGAGGTGGGCATAGTGTCCACCAAGGGCAAGGAGCTCTTCGTGTGTCCCCATCTCCGCAATCTTCCCATTCTCTAGGAAGACGATGCAATCTGCATGCACAATTGTGGAAAGCCTATGAGCGATAACAATGGTAGTCCTCCCCTTTAAGAGTTTAGAAATGGCGTCTTGAACCAGTTTTTCTGATTCATTGTCCAGCGAGGAGGTGGCTTCATCAAAGATGAGAATAGGAGGGTTTTTGAGGATAGCTCTAGCGATACTCAGTCTCTGGCGTTCTCCTCCACTAAGCTTTTCGCCACGATCTCCTATATTGGACTGAAAGCCCTCTTGCAATTTCTCAATAAATTCTGTGGCATGAGCTATTTTTGCAGCCTCATAGACCTCTTCCTTAGAGACTTTTTTAGGGGAGAGGGCAATGTTGTTGTATACAGTATCGTTGAATAGAATGGGGCTTTGATTGACGTATCCTATTTGGCTTCGTAGCTCTTTGAGATCAACCTGACGAATGTCTACTCCATCAATCATAATCCTCCCCTGATTGACATCCCAAAAGCGGGGGATAAGGTCTGCTAAGGTGCTTTTACCAGCTCCACTTGATCCTACAATTGCCAGTGTAGTACCCTTGGGAATTGTCAAAGAGATGTTGTCTATAACAGGGATACCCATACGGTATGCAAAAGAGACATTTTGCAAGGTAATTTCTTTTTCAAAGTGAAGAGGCTGGGGAGCGTGTGGACTTTTTACAGAATTCTCAATTGCCAAAAGCGACTCGATACGCTCCATGGATGCTAGTCCCTTTTGCACAGAATAGGCAGCTCTACTAAGATCTTTTGCAGGGTTGATAACGTTGTAAAAGATGATTAGATAGTAAATAAAAGTAGGAGCCGCAATGCTACTTTGTCCCGTGAGTATAAGGTGTCCCCCATACCAAAGAATGAGAGCAATAGCAGTTGTACCCAAAAGTTCACTGACAGGATGGGCAAGTTGTTGTCTTTTGTAAACACTTGCTGTAATCTTGCGATACTCTTCATTGGAGGCACAAAACCTTTTATAAAGCTTGTCCTCTGCGCAGAAAGCCTTGATTACGCGTATTCCACCTAACGACTCTTCTACCATGGACATAAGAAGTCCCCAGCGGTTTTTTCCCTCTAGGCTTTCGCGTTTCAGTCTACGGCCTATTCTACCCATCACATATCCAGAAAGAGGGAGTACGATAAGGACAAAGAGGGTGAGTTGCCAGCTGATAAGAAATAGAGCGACAAGATATATAAAAAGGAGAATGGGGTTTTTAATCACCATCTCAAGGCTGTCTATGATACTGTATTCCACTTCGCCCACATCTCCACTTATTCTAGCTAGAATATCTCCTTTTCTTTCATCTCCTAGATTACCTACATCCAAAGAAAGAATCTTATGATTAAGTTGATTGCGAAGATCTCTTACCACACCTGTCCGAACAGGAATAAGACTCCAAAGGCTCCAATAAGTGACTCCAACTTTTATAATTGTCATCACGATCAGATAAAGACAGAGCACGACAAGGGCTTTTGAAGTACCCAATGAGGCGATCATTTCTGAAATGTAGTAGTTGACGTTGTTCAAGAGTGTCTCTATTTTCAGAAAGAGCCCCTCAAGCCCACTTTCAGCAATTGAATTTAGGGGAGTATAAGCGACCTCTGTCTCTTCCGTCATCTGAAAGAGAATCTTTAGAATTGGAATAATCAAAGAGAATGCAAGTAAATTGAGTAGTGCCGCAAGGATATTCGTCACTATACTCAATGCAATATAGCCTTTGTAGGGCTTTATGTATTTTTTTAGAGTTTGGCGATAGCTTATCATTCTCCTTTAGTCAATAGGTTGCTTTAGTGCTTGCTCTACCTCGGAAAGGGCTTTTGCGATCGCATCTTGCTCACACAGGGAGGAGTCAATGGCTACAGTGGGAAGGATGCTGAGGAGAAGCTTTTTGGGACGGGGAATGTACTTTTTATAGGGAAGAGCCTCGTAAGCATTGCGGATCGCCACGGGGAGCATCTTTGCTTGGAGTTGATAAGCGAGTCTAAAGCCACCACGTTTTAAAGGAAGCATTTCTCCATTTCTTGAACGATGACCTTCTGGAAAGAGGACGATTGAATTTCCTTTTCTCAAAACTTCTTTTCCCTCTTCCATGGACTTTTTGATGGAGGAGGAGCGTCGTTCATCAACATAGATAAAGCCCGCCACTTCACAAAACTTGCCGATGAAGGGTATCTTGCGGATAGACTCTTTAAGAATAAAACGAAAGGGGATTCCAAGATAGCCATAGATGAGAAAAATATCAAGAGCACTTTGGTGGTTTGCCATAATGAGCAGGGGCGTTTCTTCCTTCTTCAACTGTTCTTTCCCTAGGATTTTTACAGGACAGAGAAAGAGAGCTAATGCAATTCGAGACCAAATCACACCAGGATAGTATCCAAAAACCTTTTCTCCTCCTAAATAGCAGCCTATGATAGCCGTAGTCGCCGCTAGTATGGTCGTCAAAATAAAGAGCGGAAGAGCAAGGATAAAAAAGTAGATAAGGTAGAGGATAGTGCCTAGCATAGTCCCACGGATTTTCTCTTTTTTCTTTCACTGTGTCCACGAGCTTTGCTGTGTTGCTCGTCTTTCGCAAAGTCATCAATATTGGAAAGATGATTGCGGATATCGGTAAGTGTAGCGAGACCGCCTAAAGAGGTCTCTTTGTAAAGGCTGGGCAGGTCTTTCCCTGTTTGATTCATAACCGTTACAACGCGGTCAAAACTTACCAAGTGGGTGCCATCCGTAAAGTTGGCAAACATATAGGAGTCTAGTGCACGACTAGCTGCAAAAGCATTCCGTTCAATACAAGGGACTTGTACTAATCCACAGACAGGGTCGCACGTGAGACCAAGGTGATGCTCAAGCCCCATCTCTGCGGCATATTCAATTTGTCGAAGGGTACCTCCAAATAGTTGACTTGCGGCTGCTGCTGCCATGGAGCAGGCTACACCCACTTCACCTTGACATCCCACTTCGGCTCCACTTATAGAAGCATTGGTACGCACTACGTTTCCAAAAAGTCCTGCCGTTGCAAGCGCATGAAGTATTCTAGTATCTGTGAAGCCACGTGTTTCTTGAAGGTAATAAAGAACAGCAGGGATTACGCCACAAGATCCACAGGTGGGAGCGGTTACCACGAGTCCTCCTGCTGCATTTTGCTCGCTTACTGCAAGAGCATAGGCATAGAGCTGTCCACGAGCACGAAGATTTTCGGTGTAGCTCTGAGCCTTGATCATGTAGTCACTGGCTTTTCGACGTAGCCCCAGTCCACCAGGGAGTACTCCTTCAGTTTCGAGCCCCTCCTTGATGGCACTTTTCATTACTTTCCAGATTTCGGCCAAGTAATCCCATATATCAGGGCTTTCGCATCGCTCTACATACTCCCAATACGACATCCCATACTTTTGTAAAACAGGTATTATGTCGCTAATGTGAGTGAGTTTATAGAGTTCGTTGGTAGTTTGTTCGTTGAAGGATTCGTTGGCAAGTACTCCCCCTCCGATGCTGTACACGGTAAAAGTTTTCAGTTCTTTACCAGCAGTATCAAGGGCACGAAAAAGCATTCCATTAGGGTGGTATGCCAACTCGACGTCTTCTTTAAAGATCACTTCAGTAGGGTGAATGGGATTCAGTACGCTCATGATGGCTCTATCTGTCATGTGACCTTTGCCAGTGAGGGCAAGACTCCCATATAGAGTGACCTCAAATTTGGCTACGTTCGCTAGCCCTTTCACTTGAGTAAGGAAGAGATTTGCCGCACGCATAGGACCTATAGTGTGGCTACTACTAGGTCCATGTCCTATACGGTAGATCTGCTTTATACTATCCATTTTTTTTGTCTCTCTTTTCTTTTATTCCTTGCTATTGCTCTCCCTAAGGGTGCGTCTTCCTTTTGATTATGTCTTCTTCAAAAAGAGATCTTTCTTTTTTGAGATACATAGCCCTTACGCACCCAAAGTTACCGAAAAAATCGGTACTTTTGCACAAAGAAGCCTTTTATAGAGGCTTAGAAAAGTTCCTTTCCTGTGGAAGAGTCTATACGCTTTCCCTTTTTCCTAGAAGATTTCAAGGAAGGAGATGTCGTAGGCAATACCATTGCGAGAGAGAAGTAAAAAGAGACCCCCACTTGGGGTGGCAGAGAAAATTAAAGGGAGTAGGTGAAATGAATGATCTGCATTTTGAGAATATTCGAAGGGACTATGCCCAGCACAGTCTTTCACGAAAAGACATGCCTAGCGATCCTTTTGAAAAAGTACATCAGTGGCTTCAAGATGCTGTGGAGGCGAAAGTCATAGAACCCACAGCGGTGATTGTGGCCACATCCACACCCGATGGTCATCCTTCTATGCGTACGGTGTTGCTTAAAGAAGTCCTCCACAATGAGTTCATTTTTTATAGCAACTACGAGAGTCGAAAAGGGCAGCAGATGAAGGCTAATCCACATGTAGCCCTCACTTTTTTGTGGCACGAATTAGAACGCCAAATTCATGTGGAGGGAACGGTAAGGGTATTAGAACCCGAGCTTAGCGATGCTTACTTTGACCAAAGACCGTACACCAGTAGAGTGGGTGCAAGGATCTCTCCACAAAGTCATCCTATACCCGCACGCGAGTTTATTATGACTGAGTTTGCCAAGGAGTCTCTAAAGTTTCTAGGACGTAAGGTACCCCGTCCCGCTACTTGGGGAGGGTTTGCTGTAAAGGCTGAAAGAATAGAGTTTTGGCAAGGTCGGAAAAGTAGGCTTCACGACCGATTCTTGTACCTTCCAGAAGAAGATGGAACGTGGAGTCTTACGCGACTCGCCCCTTAAGGTTCATAGTAGATTAAAACGAGTAGACTATGTGTACAGAGAAAGCTACAGAGGCAATATTGGCTATTGATACAGCTACAGAAGTTTGTAGTGTAGCATTGCTCTCCAGAGAGGCGATACTTTATGAGAAGGTCAATCAGGAGGGCCTCAACCATGCGGCTCTTATTATGGGATTCTGTCGAGAAGCTTTAGACTTTGCGCAAGATCAAAAACTCCACCTTGTGGCAATAGCTGTAAATGGTGGTCCAGGAAGCTATACAGGATTAAGAATAGGAGCTTCGTTTGCTAAAGGATTGTGCTTTGGTAAGCATCTTCCTCTTATTGCTCTTTCTGGGCTTTGTGCTATGGCCAGTGGCTATCGCAAACATTTACTTGAACAAAAAGAAGAACTTCCTCAAAGTAAAGCTCTCCTTTGCCCCATGATTGATGCTCGTCGAATGGAGGTGTATTGCGCACTGTACGATTTTGATGGTAATGAAGTAGCTGCTCCTCAAGCGGAGATTATTACGCAGGAGAGTTTTTCTCAGTATAGTCAGGACAGGAAAATTTACTTTTTTGGGAATGGAGCATTGAAGTGCCGAGAAGCTCTTCAAAGTCCAATAGCCCACTTTGAAGCATTCCCTTCATTGGCTCGTCATCTCCAAGAGCTGGCCTTTGATGCTTATGATCAAGAGCGTTTTGCGGATGTGGCCTATTGGGTTCCCAACTACATAAAACCATATATGGCTCTAAAGAGTAAGAATAAAGTACTGAGCCGGATAATCCCTCAACAATAAAAAGGATGTAATACCTATGAAGATTATAGTTTTAGCCAAACAGGTGCCAGATACGCGCCATGTAGGCAAAGATGCCATGAAAGAAGATGGAACAATCAATCGAGGGGCTTTGCCCGCCATCTTCAATCCTGACGACCTACATGCCTTAGAACAGGCCTTAAGAATCAAAGACGCTCTTTCTGGAACAGAGATAACGATCCTTACCATGGGACCAGATAGAGCTGCAGACATCCTGCGTGAAGCTCTATATAGGGGAGCCGACAAAGGGTATCTACTTACCGACAGAGCTTTTGCTGGAGCAGATACTCTTGCGACAAGCTATGCCCTAGCAGCTGCGATTCGACACATTGGTACCCCAGATCTGATCCTTAGCGGAAGGCAAGCTATTGATGGAGATACTGCACAAGTAGGTCCTCAAGTAGCGCACAAACTTGGCTGGAATGCCGTAACTTATGCTGAGGAAATCCTCTCAGTTGAAAATGGTGAAGCCACTATTCTTCGTCGGCTTGAGCATGGTACTGAACTTGTGAAGGCTCCCTTGCCTTTGCTTGTTACAGTTACTGGTTCTTCTGCTCCTTGTCGCTCTCGTCATGCCATCCGAGTACAACGCTTTAAGTATGCTCGTACGGAAAGTGAAGTGAAAAGAGAAGAAGAAATGGTACAAACACTTGTTGCTGAGCGTCCCTACCTGCAGATAGTTGAGCTATCTGCTGCTGACGTCAAGGCCAATTTAGAGGAGTGTGGCTTATCGGGATCTCCCACAAAAGTTAAAGGGATCCAAAATGTCTCCTTCAAAGCTAAAGAGAGCAGAAGAATACCAGCTACAGAAAAGGATCTAGAAGCCTTTGTAAAGGAACTTGTTGCCAACCACACTATAGGATAAGGAGACTTAATTCAGTTATTGCATTATGAACAATCTTTTCGTTTTCCTTGAAATAGACAATTCCGAAGTTCAAGAAGTCAGTTTGGAACTTCTATCAAAAGGCAGAGAACTATGCCAAGAGTTGGGGTGCCAACTTGAAGCGATTGCCCTCACAGACGACACAAGTAAAGTGGCTACTACGGTAGCTCCCTATGGTGTTAATCGTCTTCACCTCTTTGAAGACAAACGTCTTAAATATTATACAACACGACCTTTTGGAAGGATCATTGTACAACTGTTTGAAAAAGAAAAACCCCAAATCGCTCTTCTTGGTGCCACTACGATAGGACGAGACTTGGGACCATACGTTTCCTCAGCTTTGCATAGTGGACTTACTGCAGATTGTACAGAGTTGGAGATAGGTGAGTACACAGATCCTAAGACAAAAAAGCATCAAGATAAACTTCTTTACCAGATACGTCCTGCATTTGGTGGCAATATTGTGGCTACGATTGTCAATCCAGACCATCGCCCTCAAATGGCTACAGTGCGTCCTGGAGTGATGAAAAAGGCTGAAGCTGTAGGATTTGATGCCTCCACTATGGAGATCGTTCACCACAAGGTGGGTGACTACCTTTCAGATGCAGACTTCCTCGTAGAAATAGTAAAAAGAGAAGTTTCTAGAAGTACCGTAGACCTCAATTCTAAGCCGATTGTAATAGCTGGAGGTTATGGAATGGGTAGTGCAGAAAACTTTGAAATGCTCTATGAGCTTGCTGAGCTTCTAGGAGCAGAAGTAGGAGCTTCTCGTGCAGCTGTAGATGCGGGATACGCCGATCACAACCGTCAGATCGGACAAACTGGTACGACGGTGCGCCCAAAACTTTATATTGCTTGCGGAATTAGTGGACAGATTCAACACCTCGCTGGAATGCAAGAGAGTGCCATGATTATATCCATTAATAGCGATCCTGATGCTCCAATCAATGCTCTTGCTGACTACGTAATTACGGGACGTGTAGAAGAGGTGATTCCGCAGTTTATTGCTCTCTATAAAAAGGCTGGGAAGTAGTAATTCTCCCCATTATTAAAGATTTTAATATACCGCATACTATGGCTAATTTCTATAAGGATACACCTCAGCTCGCTTATCATCTTCGTCATCCGTTGATGAAGCGTATTGTTGAACTCAAAGAAAGAAACTACCAAGAAGCAAAGGAGTTTGATTATGCACCTCAAAACTTTGATGATGCTATTGATAGCTATGAGGCTGTTTTGGATATTGTCGGAGACCTTTGTGGCAATCAACTCGCTCCTAATGCTCAGGATATAGACAAAATTGGTCCTACCCTCAAAGAGGGAAGAGCTTTTTATGACCCCTTAACTGCAAAAAACCTAGAGGCTGTAACACAAGCTGGACTCACGGGAATTGCACTTCCACGACAATATGGAGGGCTCAATTTCCCCATTACTCCTTACATCATGGCAGCAGACATGATTTCGCGTAGCGATGCCTCCTTTGAAAATCTTTGGGGACTGCAGAGTTGTGCTACCATTTTGTATGAGTATGGCAACGATGACCAAAGACAAAGATTCCTGCCTCGTGTTTGTCAGGGAGAAACAATGTCTATGGACCTTACTGAGCCCGATGCAGGTAGTGACCTTCAGTCTGTAATGCTTAAGGCTACCTACAACAAAGAAGAGGATGCTTGGTATCTTGATGGTGTAAAACGCTTTATTACCAACGGAGATAGCCAGATTCATCTAGTGCTTGCTCGCACAGAAGAGGGCACGAAGGATGCAAGAGGGCTTTCAATGTTTGTGTTTGATGCAAAAAACAATCCTGGCCTTTCTGTACGTCGTATTGAAAATAAGATGGGAATCAAGGGGGTGCCTACTTGTGAACTTGTATTTACACATGCCAAAGCTGAGCTTTGTGGACAGCGTCGCTTTGGACTCATCAAGTACGTAATGGCTTTGATGAATGACGCCCGTCTCGGTATTATGTCTCAAGCTGTAGGCATAAGTGAAGCCGCCTATAGAGAAGCTTACAACTATGCGATAGAAAGAAAGCAGTTTGGCAAAACGATCGACAACTTCCCTGCTGTATACGATATGCTCGCTATTATGAGAGCAAAGACTGATGCGACAAGAGTACATCTTTACGAAACTAGTCGTTACGTAGATGTATATAGAGCGCTTGACGAAGTAGCTCGTCACCGTAAGCTTACTCCCGAAGAAAGAGAAGAGCAGAAGCATTATTCAAGATTAGCAGATGCGTTTACACCCCTAGGGAAAGGAATTTCTACAGAGTACGCTAATCAAAATGTGTATGACTGTGTCCAAATACATGGTGGCTCTGGCTACATGAAGGACTATCCTTGTGAAAGACTTTATCGTGATGCTCGTATTACCAACATCTATGAAGGTACTACACAGCTGCAGGTGGTTGCGGCCATTCGTTATGCAACCTCTGGCCTCTACTTCGATGTCGTACGCGAGTACCGAAAGAGAGAAGTGAAATCTGAACTGAATCCTTTAAAGGAAAAGATGGCAATCTTGCTGGAAAAAGCAGAAGCTATTTCCAAGAAACTACACGACTCGGAAAATCAAGATTTGCTGGACTTTCATGCACGCAAGTTAATAGAGGCTGTGGCTCACACGGTTTTCTCTCATCTATTGCTACTTGCTGCGAATGAAGCCCCAGAGCACTATCTCCAGAGCTGCAAGGTTTACCTCCGATATGCCTTAGCAGAAATGGCCAAGATAGAAGCCTTCGTAAATCTTGTGGGAGAAAGTGAATTGGAAGATTATCGCAATACGCAAACTTTTCCCACGGTTGAATAAGCAAAATTGACACCATAGAAACTAGTAAAGAGGGTTTCGGCTTCTACAGAAAGAGGTCGAAACCTTTTCTTTTTTGAATGGTGTAAATAGTGAAGCCTATCCTTGTATAAGGAGACTGTTGCAAAAGTCAACAGTCTCACAATCTTGCTCGCAAGATTGTCTAGACCTTGCAGAAAGGATGAAGCGCAAGGCGCAGAGGGTTGGGTCAGAAGGGAGCACACCTCCGTATGTGACCAAAGCCGAATCCCGGAAGCAACACAGCGATTCGCCTTTATGCAACAGTCTCATAAGAGGCAGGATTCTATCCTTCTGCAAATAACACTTTATAGTTTCTTTTTAGCAAAAGATTTATGCAGAGATTCAATAGGAACACTCATTCTCTCTCCAGTCTTGTGCATGGCGCAAGCGTTTTTTTTAGCGTTGTCGCTGCAAAGGAACTAGTCCATTATTTCTGTGGGGAAGTCGTGAGAAAAGTCGTATCTTTGAAGGAACATTAAGGATGGTGGAAGAGCCTGGAGAGAGACCTTGAGTTTCGTGTTGCTCTCGTAAGTGGGCGATACGAACAGAGTTTACCCCTCGGAACCAATGGTAGGACTAAGAGCGTACGTTAGCACGCATAATGGAATATGACAAAGAGACAAGTGAAAGTTGGCGACCACATACGCTACCTAAATGCAGCAGGAGGTGGTGTTGTAAGGCGCATTGAAGGAAAGGTAGCCTGGGTGGAAGGTGAAGATGGCTTTGAATTACCGACTCCACTCAGTGAGTGCATCCCAGTTGAGGAAAGTGATAGCTTTATCCCGGGCTATCGTAAACCTGTATCTACCCCTGTCTCTCATCCAGTAGGATCGTCTCACAGCGAGAAAAAGGAGAGACTCCCTAAAGAGGTAAATAGTTCCTTTCCAGAACCTCACAAAAAAGAGATTCCTATGCCTCACTTGCTTGCTCCAGAACGAATAGATGGGGATGCGATATCAATCTATTTAGGCTGGCTACCCGTAGAGCCTTCTAAGTTTGGACACACGCCTATTGAGTGCTATCTCATCAATGACTGTAACTATACGCTAGCTTGTCAACTATGGGCGGAAGAAGGAGAGAACGAGTATAAACTTATCTACGAAGGAGAGATTGAGCGAGACACAAAGCTCTTTGTAGAAGAGCTCCCTTTGGATCAACTTTCCACTCGAGACAAACTTCTCTTTTCATTTATTCCCTTTAAACGGGATAAAGCTTTTGTCCCCAAACCAGCTCAAACGCTAGAAGTCCCTCTTAACGTGCTTAGACTTCTAAAAAAACATGCCTATACAACTAACGACTTCTTTGACGAAGACGCTTTAGTGGTTCCTCTGATAGTCAATGATAAGGCAGAAAAGGAGGCTCTACTTACTCCAGAAGAGTTGCAAACTTTGGCAGAAAATATGGTAGTTCCTCAAAAAGATCAAGAATTTGAGGAAGCACAAAGAGCAAAGCGAGAGAAACGTATACGAAGAAGCGAAGCCATCCGGCAAAGAGAAATCCCTTTAGAGGTTGATCTTCATATTGAACAACTGGTGGAAACCACAGCTGGACTTTCTGCGTCTGATATCCTCAATCTACAGATGACTGAGTTTGAGAAAGTAATGAAAGATGCTATACACAATCGTGGGCAAAAGATTGTCTTTATCCATGGAAAAGGGGAGGGGGTTTTGAGAAAAGCTATTTTGGACAAACTCCAAAAAAGCTATCCTAAAGCTACGGCTCAAGATGCTTCGTATAAGGAGTACGGATTTGGTGCTACCTTGGTAACTATCCATTGATCTGTATGGCAAAAGAGATTGAGAGAAAGTATAAGGTAGTTGGAGATGCCTTCAAAAAAGAGGCGACAAAGAGTATACACATCAAGCAAGCCTACCTCGTAAGCAGTGAAGAAGGCTGTACAGTGAGGGTGCGTATGGCTGATGAGGTGGCTTTTCTCACCCTTAAGAGTTCCTCTTCTTGTACAGGTCTTGTCCGAAATGAGTGGGAGTATAGTATCCCTTTTCAAGATGCAGAGGAGATGATACAAGGTAGCACGATTATTGAAAAAGAAAGATTTCTCGTTCCATATAAAGAACACCTTTGGGAAGTTGATTGCTTTTCGGGCTTTCTTGATGGACTCGTGATCGCAGAAGTGGAACTTCACAAGGAAGACGAAACGGTATCATTACCCCCTTGGGTAGGAGAAGAGGTTACGGGAAAACGTGCTTATTACAATGCTGTTTTAGCACAAGAAGGGCTGCCCTCACCAAATTAAAAAATAACATAAAACCTTTGAGTAGAATACTTATGAATAGATTGAGAAGAATGTTTGTTGTCCTTACCATTAGTTTGTTGGCTTTGCCAGCTTTCGCAGATGGTGGTATGTGGACTCTGGATATGATCCAGACGCAGATAGGAAAAATGCAAGAAGAGGGATTGTCTCTAGATGCACTCGATATCTACAACCCTTCAGGAAAACCTTCATTAATGGATGGCGTGGTCTTTTTTGATGGAGGATGCTCGGGTGTACTTGTCTCCAATCAATCTCTCCTTTTGACTAATCACCATTGTGGATATGACAAGATACAAGCCTTAAGTTCAGTGGGAGCAAATTATCTTCGAGATGGATTTATTAGTCACTCGTTGCAAGAGGAACTCCCTTGCCCAGGTCTTGTAGTAGAGCAAGTAGAGAGCATCAAAGAAGTTACTCTCGAAGTGAAGAAGTTGCTTGAGCTAAAAAAAAGTGAGTTTACTACAGGAATGGAGTACCTTTCGCCCAAGTTTTTGTCTTCATTAGCTCCTCAAATTGTAGGAAGGGCTGCCGTAAAAGATCCTCGTTATCGCTACGAAATAAAGGCTTTTTATGGGGGAAATAAGTACTATCTTTTCAAAAATAAAGTCTTCACAGATGTGAGACTTGTGGCTGCGCCCCCTAGTTCTATAGGAAAATATGGTGCAGATACCGACAACTGGATATGGCCCCGCCATACGGGAGACTTCTCCATCTTTAGACTTTATGCCGACAAGGCCGGAAATCCAGCTCCTTACAGCAAGGACAATGTACCTTATACACCAAAGAAGTGGATCCCAATTAATGGTAAGGGAGTGCAAGAAGACGATTTTGTGATGATTATGGGCTTCCCTGGTACCACTTATCACTACTTTACTGCAGAAGAGGTAAAAGAATGGGGAGAAATTGATAATAATATACGCATTGAAATGCGTGGCATAAGACAAGAAATTATGCTTCGTGCAATGCATAATGACGAAAAAATCAACATTATGTATGCTGCAAAATATGCCTCTTCTCAAAATGGATATAAGAGAGCTCAGGGGGCTAACTGGGCAATTGAAAAGAGACATCTTGAAGCTACCAAGCGAGCCCAACAAGAGGCTCTTCTGGAGCGTGCTAAAAAAGCTGGAAATCTAAAAGCTACCAATGCCGTATTTACAATTGAGCAAAATGTAAAAGCCCGTAGAGAACTCCGCTATCGCGAGAGGTATCTTATGGAGGGACTGCTACTAGGAATTGAGTTTACAAGAGCTCCTTTGCCAGACGAAAATCTCGTCTCCAAAAATCCAGTTGAGCAAAAACAAGCTGTAGGAAAACTGAAGAAGCGCTTTGATCTATTTTTCGACAAAGATTATAGCCCTGCACTAGATAAAGAAATTGCTAAGGCAATCCTTTCGCGTTATTGCGATAGGATCAAGGAGGGTGCAAGACCTAAAGTAATTGATGAAGGTTTGAAAGCCTATGGGTCTGTTGAGGCCTATATAGAGCATGTTTTCAATACCTCAATCTTTGCCACTAGAGAGCGGTTTGAAGAATTTATGAAAGCTCCTGATTATCAAAAAGTGCTTTCTGATCCTATGAGTCTTTTTGCTCAAGGCGTAGTTGACGAATACAACTCCTTGAAGCGTGCATTGCTCCCCTTTGATGCCCCTATCAAATCGGCACAGCGTGACTATATCTCTGTGAATATGGCCTTCCCTGGAAATGAAATACTTTGGCCAGATGCCAATCTTACACTCCGTTTTACTTATGGTAAAGTAAAAGGGTACGTGCCTAGAGATGTGGTTTCCTATGGCGCCATTACATCGCTTACTGGTGTGATGGAAAAAGAGGATCCCAATAATCCTGAGTACGTTTTGCCCAAGAGAATGAAGGAAATTTATGCAAATAAAGATTATGGACGCTATGCCATGAAAAATGGCTCCATGCCAGTCAACTTTTGTGCAACGACCCATACAACTGGTGGAAATAGTGGTAGTCCTGTCTTTGATCGCAATGGACAGCTTGTAGGACTCAACTTTGACCGTAACTGGGAAGGTGTAGGCGGTGATATTGAATACTTAGGAGACTATCAGCGAAGTATCATCCTAGATGCTCGTTACCTACTACTAGTAGTGGATAAATATCTTGGTGGAGAGCGTCTTATTAAGGAGATGAATCCACAGTTTTAAGCACAATAAAGAAGCCCCTCTATGGTCTTTTATGCCGATCAGGAGGGGCTTCTCCATAAGGCTAATTTGCTAAGCTATGAGTAATGACTTTTTGCAGCGTGAAGAGGAGATCGTAAAGATGCTGCGTACGGTTTATGATCCTGAGATACCTGTCAATGTTTATGATCTTGGCCTCATATATGGTGTGGAGGTGAGTGACGATGGTGCTGTTAAGATACTGATGACACTCACTGCCCTGGTTGTCCGGCTGCAGATTTTATATTGGAAGATGTCCGTATCAAAACAGAGTCTGTAAAAGGAGTTTCAAGGGTAGATATAGAGCTTACCTTTGATCCGCCTTGGTCTGCGGATATGATGAGTGAAGAAGCAAAGCTAGAGTTAGGATTTATGTAAGGGGAAGCTTGCTACCTTACAATTTGTATTTTCTTAAGAGAGCAATCTTTTGATTTACTTTATTGCGGATACCCATTTTGGCTCCCCCCTTCATTCGGACGAACTCCTTATAGAACGAACCTTTGTGAAGTGGTGCGAAGCGATAGCTCCTACCGCTGAATCGCTCTTCTTATTGGGGGATATTTTTGATTTTTGGTACGAATATCGCTATGTCGTACCTAAAGGCTTTGTAAGGGTCTTAGGAGCTCTTGCACACTTGGCCGATAGTGGGGTGAAACTGCATTATATTGTGGGAAACCACGACAATTGGTGTAGAGATTACTTTCAAAAAGAGCTTCAAGTCAATCTTCATCCTCAAGCGATAGAACTGGATCTCAAAGGAAAGATTTTCCGCCTAGCTCACGGAGATGAGGAGTGTAGAGAGAGATCTTTTCGAGAAGACTTTATGTACCGTCTATTTCGCTCTCCAATAGCTCGCAGGCTACTGAGTGCTATACATCCAAGATGGGTCATTCCTCTTGGACTAGGTAGTGCTGAGGCAAGTCGGCGACATGGTGATAAAAAGCCCTATGACAAAGGCGGTCCAATAGAATGCGAATGGCTAGTAAAGCAAGCGATCCAAATGGAGGCAAGGTCCCCTGAGATTGATTACTTCCTATTTGGCCATAGACACCTACTTGCCTCTCATACCTTCAACGAAAATAAGAAGGTGGTACTCCTTGGAGATTGGTTACACTACAATTCTTATGCTTCTTGGGATGGCAATGAACTTTCTCTCTATCGGGATGTTTCACTAGCACACCCTCAAGGCACTCTTTTGAATGAAGCTACCATAGAGTGATAAAAGGGAAGTTGCCTCAAATTCCCTCTTATTCTTTTTCTCAGACTACAGAGCGTCCTTTTGCAGACTTCTGTAGTTTTTTTTGTAGCTACAGGGGAGAGTAGCAGGCTAAATCCTTGTTGAGGAAGAGATCTTTTTAAAATTGGAAGTAGATAAAAGGTTGTACATCGGCACTTTTTATCTGCACAATAAAGAAGAGAAGTACGATGAAAAGGAGTAGCTGTACAAGATAGGGAGCTCTTACTACGGCACGACCAGCGCCTCTTCTTATGGAAGAGGGCAAAAAGTGCAACAGGTACCCCAAGAGGAGAAGGCTAAAGACGCCACTGTATCCCGTAATAAATTGTGGGAAGATTTCGGGATGGAAGTGTAACCCAATCTGTTGAAGTAGACTCCATGCGGTATCCATGCTATTGGCTCTAAAAAACACGAATGCAAAAACAACGAAGTGAAAGGTCAGAAAGATGCCTACAATTCTCCAAAGAGGTTTCATCTTTTTACCAGAAACTTTTGCCCGAGGAAAGAGTGTAAGATAGGCTTTGTGCAGAGCTAGTGCTACACCATGCATTGCACCCCACAAAATAAACTGCCAAGCTGCACCATGCCATAGACCTCCTAAGAGCATTGTGATAAGAAGATTGAGGTACGTGCGAACTTTCCCCTTTCGATTTCCCCCGAGAGGAATGTATAGATAGTCGCGTAGCCAAGAGGAGAGAGAGATGTGCCAGCGACGCCAAAATTCAGTGATTGTCGCAGAATTGAACGGTACATCAAAGTTTTTCTTAAATCGGAAACCTAAAAACAGAGCAATCCCTATAGCCATGTCGCTGTACCCAGAGAAGTCGCAATAAATCTGCAAGGTATACCCATAGGAAGCAAGTAGATTTTCTATCCCAGAATATAGGGTGGGAGCATCAAACACACGATCCACAAAGTTGACGCTGATATAGTCGGATATGACGACCTTCTTAAAAAGACCAACCATTACTAGCACCAAGCCTCTGCCAAAATCACCACGCGTTAGACGAGGAGTGCGTGCAATTTGTGGAATGAAATCCTTAGCTCTAACAATAGGACCAGCTACCAGCTGTGGAAAAAAGGAGATGTAAAATAGGTAATCAATCCAGCGAGGAAGAGGTTTTACATCGCCACGGTATATATCCACTACATAACTGATGGACTGGAAGGTGAAGAAGGAAATACCTACAGGTAGAATGATGGAGACTTCCTGCCATTCAATCGTTGAAAAATCACCATTCCCTAGCATTACGCCTACCCATGCTACAAGATTGCTGAGGGCATTGCCGATAAAATTAAAATACTTAAAGAAGCCCAATAGCGAAAGGTCAATACATAAACTGAGCGTTAGCCACCTCCGTTTAAGCTTTTTGCAACTTTCTTGTGCGATGATTTTCCCAATTAAAAAGTCACTCGTGACCATAAAAATCAAGAGTAGAAAGTACCATCCACCACTCTTGTAATAAAAGTAAATTGAGAAAAGTGAAACAAATAGTATCCGTAGTCGGTGACAGTGCTTTAGTCCTCGATAGATAGAAAAAAAGATGAAAAACAAAAGCAAAAAAAGTGAGGACGAGAAAAGCAAGGGGGCTTCTGGGGTATACTTGAGCCAACTCAATAGACGGTGAAGGTCAAGAGTTGAAGCGTAGTTAGTGAAAAACGACTCCAAAGATGATAGTATGGTCTCCATGGCCTAAGGTAGTAGTTTCTCTAGTTCACGTGCGAAAAAGATCCCTTGATGGTGGTATCCTTCAATAGAAAAATGTACTCCATCGCGATTATAGTAATTCCCACTTTTGCGTTTCTCTTCAGCTCCTTGCTCTCCACCAATAAATTCATAAAGGTCGATGAGTAAAATGTTTTGTTCAGCTGCGACCTCTCTGATTACTTGTGCAGCTCGAAGTGAACTCTTGTTGAATACTCTCCCTTTAAAGTTGGGAGCTGGCGTTGAGAGAATGAGTTGCGTTTGGGGTAGAGCTTTTTGAGTTTTATTTATAAGGCTTAATACTTGCCGCTTAAATTCTGTTGCAGAGAATCGAGGAGCCAGTGACTCATTGGCTCCAAGAGAGAAGAGTAAATAGCACGGATTAAGTGCGGTAAGAGCTTCAATAAACTCTTCCCTTGCAAAGTTGGCATACATCGCTCCATTAATACCTATTTGACTGTACAGTAAGTCCTTTTTGACAAGGTCGTTGGAGCGAGAACCTCTCAGTAGCAGTAGTGCACCACCATAGCTTACACGACCTTGTGGAGTCGCGGTTGATCTAAGGGATACACTTCTTTGTGGAGTAAGAAAAGTAAGGGTATCGACTACCATTCCAGAATAGCTTTTTCTCCCCTCTTTAAGAGAACAAGCAACACCGACAGAAGACAAGCTAGGAGAGTCCTCCCCGCGAAAAAGAAGAAGTTGATCAAACGGATAGCGAGTGCATGAAAAAGTAAAGCCAATAGACTGTAGCCTATTCTGCTGAAGTAAGATGCCACAAGGTGGGGTGGGGGTGCAACTCTTGATGTAAGAGAGTGTACAGCTTGACCAGTTTTCTTGAGATTGGTATCGATAGGATTCTGGAGCATTGCTCCCAGCTAGAGAATAAGGTGAAACAAGGCCGTAGCCAGCTAGAGAATAGCTCTTAGAAAGAGTTTTACGAAGAGCATCGCCTAGGTAGCCCGATTGTAAATGAGAGTCTCCCAAATGGACAATATGAATAGGGACTGAATGTAAGTGCATTGGCAGGATGAGCGGGTAGTCCAATAACCTTTGAATAGGTGGCTGTGTGAAAGAAGAAAAAGGTCGGGCTTGACACCATAGAGAAAGAGTGCTCTCCACTAGAAGCAGCAGAAAAAGCAGAGAAGAATAGCGAAGTAGCCGTTTCATCTTTTGGACTGCTGATAAATATCCTTTTCAATAAGGAAGCTTTCAACAAACTTGCTAGCAAGGTATCTCCCTCCAGAAAAACTCAGATGTGTGTAATCTTTTGCAGCTTTTCCTTCGGCTACAAACTGTACCATACCTCCGCCTGTTTGCATGGCTTCGTAGGTGTCCCAGTAGGCTACTTTGCATTGCATGGCTACTCCTCTCATCGCTTCACGAAGTGCAAGTACAGCTTTCATTGTACCCTTTTCCCCATTGCCAAGATTGCCTGCACGATCTGACACCCCCATTACTAGAATATCGCTTGTAGGGAAGAGCCTTTTTAATGTGGAGATCACGTGAACCATTCGCTTGGCGTAGGTGGTGTAGTTTAGCCGCTCTTTTTCTATCACATTGAGGCCATATTGCAAGATGATGAGCTGGTAATGTCGTAGCTTATCCATAGACAAAGCCGTTGAGGGGTCTATATTGGCCAATGAGATACCAGAAGAACCTCTCAGCGAGAAGTTGTCTACAGTTACACCTCCTCCAGAAGGATTGTTTTCTAAGGCGATCCCATACAATGTAGCCCCCTTTGCTTGGTGAAATGTAAAGGAGACCTTATCTCTTGAAAGTGCTACCCTATGTGCAGTAATTGTGGAAGAAGGGCTGAGGTAGATGGAGTCGATTGCCTCCTCAGACCCTCCCGTGGTGAGAAGGAGTGGCTCAGATGAGGAATAAAAAATCTCCGCGGAGGATACCTTACCAAGACCTTCGGTCCACTGATATTTTACTATAGCCTTTTCTGCTGTGGGAATAAAGTAAGTTTCTCCGAAGAAATACTTTCCTTTATTGTGGCTTATGACGCTTAATGTTTTCCAGCCCTCAAAGGAGTGTTGAATTCCCTTTCTAAAATTTGCCACCTTGCTCGTAATCGGCATCCAACCGACACCATACCCTCCAAATTGTCTTTGTAGCAGACGCCTCAAGTCGTATGTGAAAATGTCTCCTTCGATAAAGGAGTCTCCCAGTACGGCAATCCTCAATCGCTTTTTTTGATCAAGGGCATCTACTGCATGGTGGAGGGCATCGCGATGTTCAGAATAGTCCTGTATGAGTACCTTACTCCCTGCAGAGAGCGTATCTTGTTGAGCATTGGCGATCGTGTATTCCTCCGCGAGAGCTTGCCTTCGTGCTACCTCTTCTTGCTCAAGAAGGGGAATACTGTCAGTAGCAATAGAGGGAGTTTCATTTTTGTCTTTTGCAAAAATCTCTTCTGCAGTTTGAATCTGTAAATCAGTGGACTCCTCTCTTCGCAAAGCAGAGAGTAAGTCCACTCGTTTTAGCTTTACTCCCAACAGCTCTGAGGGTAAAGAGTATAATCCCAAGAGGATAAGAACGGTAAGTAGGAGGAAGCACCAAAGGCCCCATGAAAAGTCTTTTCGCTGCACTATCCTATTGGGAATACAGGGATGCTAAAACTCAAAAAAACTTCAAACTAATTGCTTGCAACTTTCCTTTGGTGTCGTTGCTTGTAGTGGTAGTGGAGTGTAAGATAGATATACCCTATTATCCCAGCAAAGAGACTACCAGAGAAGATTCCCACTTTAGCTTCGTTGAGCAAGTCTGGCATCGTGCGGAAAGTAAGTGTAGCCATAAAGAGAGAGACTGTAAAGCCTATCCCACATATCAATGCCACTCCAAGAAGCTCACTCCTATTCATCCATTTAGGCATTGGGCTCTTAGTAAAGAGCAGGTAGAGACGGCTAAATAGATAGACGCCTATTGGTTTACCCAATACCAAACCAAGGATAATTGCCAAAGGAATATTGAGAAAGTCGCCCCAGTCGAACCCTTGGAAAGAAATACCAGCATTGACAAAGGCAAATAGAGGTAAGATGAAATAATTGACAAATGAGTTGAGCTGTGTCTCCATCCTTTGTACGGGAGAGATCGCTTCTTTTGTAACCTCTTGGATACTCTGAGCTACTAATAGCTGCTCGTTGGGCAACATGGCAATCCCCCCTTTGCGAGTGCGTTGATCGCCTTCGGGAAAGAGTGAGAGACGGCTCTTTACTACATCTACCATTTCGCTGGTCTTGTAGAGGCTCTTGGCTGGGATTAGCATAGCCACAAGTACACCTGCAACAGTCGTATGAATCCCAGAACGTAAGAAAAAGTACCAAACAAGAAGGAGCCCTAAGTAGTAAACCCAAAGATATCTTACGCGTCTGCGTGACAAAAGGTAGAGAAAGCCGAGTAGCACGATTCCGATGCCTAGCATCAGCAAGTTGATACCATGGCTATAAAATATGGCAATTACAAGGATACCAGCGATGTCATCGGCTACTGCTAGTGTGGCCAGGAAAGTCTTTAATGCAGGTGGTACTCCCTTTACAGCACTAAGCACAGCAAGAGAGAAAGCTATATCGGTGGCCATAGGTATAGTCATACCATGTGCACCAGGACCAGTGTGACATACTGTCATATAGATAAGTATAGGAAAAAGGACACCCCCACAGGCTGCTACTACTGGGAAAAGTCCTTTTTTTATACTGGAAAGCTCACCGACGAGCATCTCTTGCTTAATTCCTAGACCTACATGTAGGAAGAAAAGCACCATCAGTACATCGTTTGCAAATTCCACTAGAGTCATAGGTGCACCATGGACTTCGAATAAGTTGAAGTTACCCACTTGCAAAACCACAGGCATCTCAAGAATCGCAAAATAACCATCTCGGCAAGGAGTATTTGCCAATAAGATGACTATAAAAGTCATCAATACAAGTAGAAAAGATCCACTGGGGCGAAGGCTTATTAGCCTCTTCATCGGAGACATCCGACCAATTCTCAATTCGTTTGCCATTTTAGTAATCCTCTCAAATTAGATAGACCCTAATTGTTTTTATTGTGCTACCCTTTCACTGCTTAATTCTCCTATGAAAAGAACTCGTTTTATGGAGATCACCTAAAAAAAACAGGATGTAGCAACATTGTTGCAAAGGTAATAGATTCTAATAAATTCCAAATTTCGTAGTAGCTTTTCCCCTTTTTTTTGTTGGTAGATAGCTCTGTGACCTGTTCAAGAGATGCAGGGGGAGACATCTGAACTTTTTTTTAAAATTTCTCGGAACTTTTTTCTGAAATCTCTCGGAACATTTACCGAAATTTCTCGGAAGTTTTTCTGAAATCTCTCGGAACATTTTCCAAAATCTCTCGGA
>KQ959268.1:0-2897 GCA_001552775.1 Bacteroidales bacterium KA00251 | reverse complement strand
AATCTCTCGGAACATTTTCCAAAATCTCTCGGAAGTTTTTTTTAAAGAAAAAACATACTTGAGATTCTAAACCCAAAAGCTCTTTTGAGAGTATTAAAAAATGACCAAGAATGATTAAAAGAAAATCTAGAAAAGACTTTTCAAAATTGTGTGTAAAAAGATGTGTATAATTAAAAACAAATGGGTATCTTTGTGAATAGGCAATAGAAACACTTTTTTTTGTCTTTGTTGATTAAGAGAAATTTTTGCCTGATAAAGAGTGGCAGATGGCACATTGCCCTTGTAAGGAAGAGCCTAAAAAAGAAACTATACGAAGCCTTTAAAAAGAAAAAGCGTTATGATAATTGGTGTACCAAAAGAGATTATGCACGGCGAAGCCCGTGTAGCTGCAAGCCCTGAGGCTGTAGCAAAGTATGTAGCGGATGGTTTCTCTGTGTTGGTGGAAAACAGCGCAGGAGAAGGAGCTAACTACCACGATGAAGAATACCAAAAGGCGGGAGCAACGATGGTAGATTGCCCTAAGGAAATTTATGCTAAGAGTGACCTTATTATTAAGGTGAAAGAACCTCTTTTCAACGAAAAACTCAACCTCCATGAGATTGATATGATGCACAAGGGGCAGTATATTATTACTTTTATCCATCCTGCGTCTCCTGTAAACCACGAAATGGTACGCAAGATGGCGGATCAAGGAGTAATAGGACTTACTCTGGATGGGGTGCCTCGTATTTCTCGAGCTCAAAATCTTGATGCTCTCACCTCGATGAGTACTTGTGCTGGATACAAAGGAATCTTAATGGCCGCTAACGACCTCGCTACCTTTATTCCGCAAATGTTTACTGCGGTTGGGGTTATAAATCCTGCTAAAGTGATGGTGCTAGGTGTAGGTGTAGCAGGGCTTCAAGCACTCGCTACTGCAAAGCGTTTAGGTGCGATCACTTATGCCGCTGATATCCGCCCCGCCGCTGCTGAGCAAGCTACTAGTCTGGGTGCAAAATTGGTAGATACAACAGTGCCTGCCGACCTTGCTATTGCTGAAGGTGGATATGCCAAGCATCTCCCAGAGGAATGGTTACTTAAAGAGAGAGCTGCTCTTCGCGACACGATCAAAGAGATGGACATCGTATTCTGTAGTGCTCTCGTACCAGGGAAAATAGCTCCTGTACTCATCACGGAAGAAATGGTGAAAGAAATGAAACGAGGCAGTGTGATCGTGGATATCTCCATTGATCAAGGTGGAAACTGTGCCCTTACCACTCCGGGAGAACGAACCGTACAACACGGTGTTACGATTGAAGGTATCAAAAATATTCCAGGTATGATTCCTCAGAGTTCTACGTGGATGTTTTCTCAAAACATGTACCACCTTGTAAAGTATCTTGTAAAGGATGGTAAAATGAATCTAGATATGAGCGATGAAATCTGTCGCTCCATACTGGTAACTGAAAATGGAAAAATAGTACACGAGGGTACTCGTGAGGCTATGCACCTAGACTAAAATCTGTAAGATATGGGCTACACTCTTTTTCTTAATTCATCCATGAGGATGTATTAAGCATTGGAGTGTAGCTTTTTTTTTATTCATAAAATAAAAGGACAACTTATGATTCATCCCCTAATCCTTGTTTTGGTGTTTGTTGTAGCCACTGTTTTGGGCTACTTTATCATCAGTAAGGTACCGGCCTTGCTCCATACCCCCCTTATGTCTGGTATGAATGCCCTTTCGGGTATCACTATTATTGGAGCTCTTTCTGCAGCTGCCCTTTCTTTTCTTCTTCGACAGTCGGCATGGGGGCAAGTGCTTGCAGCTGTCGCTATCGTATTGGCAATGATCAATGTCGTAGGAGGTTTTGGCGTAACGCATCGCATGCTCAAAATGTTTAAGTCTGGAAGTAAACAAAGTAAAGAGATCAAGAAGTAATGGCAAGCTGGATAATTTGGAGTGTAAGTGCTCTTTTAGCACTTCTCGTAGTCGTGGGAATCTCTATGATGAGCAAGCCCCAACTCGCTAAGGCTGGAAACCAACTCAGTGCGTTGGCTCTGCTTATGGGAATTCTCTTTACCCTTATTCAAACGAAAGCAGAAGTCGCAACTCCTCTTGCTTTAGCTTGGATTATTTATCCCTCTCTTATCCTTGGAGCAGTAATAGGCGGCTTGATTGCTGTGAGGGTGAAAATGATACAAATGCCCCAAATGGTAGCGCTACTCAATGGCCTAGGTGGTGGTGCTTCTGCCCTTGTGGGGATTCTTTCTGTGGCCGGAATAGGTGTTGAAGAAAGTGCTTCTTATGCACAGTTTCAGACTTTCTTTTCAGTTACAGGCTATCTTGCTATAGCTGTAGGGGTAATTACTCTTGTTGGAAGTCTCGTCGCTGCTGGTAAGCTACATCGAGTGATCTCTCAACGTCCCCAGGTATGGCCTTTCCACTCGTGGGTTACGGTTTTATCGCTGCTTCTTGTTGTAGCATTTATAGCCTTAGGCTCTCTTCCTTTCACAAATGACCTGATGACCTACTCCACGGTCTCTGGTGTAGTCCTCTTTTCGGCTCTATTTGGACTCTACTTCTCTATTCGCGTAGGAGGAGCCGATATGCCTATCACCATTTCCCTGCTCAATTCACTCAGTGGTGTAGCAGGAGCAATTGCAGGGATGGCAATAGGTGATGTGCTACTTGTAGCGGTAGGCGGTATTGTGGGAGCGTCGGGCTTACTCCTCACGCAGATTATGTGTAAGGCGATGAATCGTCGTCTGTCCTCTATTCTTTTTGCTCGAAGTCCTAAAGTACACAAACAGCACGTAGCAGAAAGATCTCCCGAAATGGATACTCCACAAAAGGGAAAAGAGAAGAAGGAGGATGATCCTATAGAGAAATTAGCCACCGCTAAGCGAGTGATTAT
>KQ959267.1:845-3797 GCA_001552775.1 Bacteroidales bacterium KA00251 | reverse complement strand
GGACAATCAGAGAGTGTGCAAGAGCCACTCTTCCTAATACTTCCTCGTATATCTCGCTGTCTCTGCGCTTGGAGGAATAATGAAAGAGCCTGCTTACTTTTGCGTCAGAAAGTAATAACAACGCAAATAACACAACAACAAAATGAGATTTACAGCCATTGACACCTCCGCTTGGGAGGAACTGAAAGAGTGCATCAAGGAGCTGACAAAGAGTTTCAATGAACATTTTGCACCACCAGCTCAATTCCCTGACTTACTACACAATGGGGATGTATGCCGAATACTGAACATCAGTAAGCGAACATTGCAACACTATCGGGATTCGTCCGTGCTGCCCTTTATCCAAATCGGACATAAGTGCTATTACAAACGTGAGGATGTGGAAGCTCTCCTCGCTAACTCTAACACTCGTATAGGTTAACGACTATGGAGTACGAAACGATCAATAAAGAAACACCAGAGATGAAGCAACTCATCTCTGGCATTAAAGGTTTGACGAATCGAGTGAGAAGCATAGCTCAAACTCATCGTCCTCTTTTTGAAGGTGAAATCTACCTCACAGGAAGGGAGGTCTGCGAGAGACTGTTCCTTTCCCCTCGCACCCTGCAAGACTACCGGGATAAAAACATTATCCCGTACACCCAAATCGCAGGGAAGATTCTCTATCGGCTCTCAGACATCAACCAACTACTCCAAGAAAATTATCGGAGATAAAGCATTAGCAAGGAGTGTTTTCTTGCTGTTTTCTTCGCCTTTCTAATTATGAATGAGTAACTTTGCAGGAGTAATCTTCACAAAGGAGTTGAAGGAACTTGTGACGAAGTTGTCAATTTCAAAATATATTTATCAATGAAACAGAAAGTTTTATTTATCATATTGAATGAATACACAGACTGGGAAGGGGCTTTTCTTTCCACGGCTCTTCACGTAGGTGTGATACCGGGCAGTGAAATAAAATACGAAGTGCATACCGTTGCAGCGACATCGGACACTGTCCGTTCAATCGGAGGTTTCAGAACTTTACCCGATTTTTCTTTCGAGAATATGCCGCAAGATTATGCCGCCTTAGTGCTTATCGGGGGCAACCGTTGGAACTCGCCCGAAGCGGAACTTGTCGTACCTTTGGTACAGGAGGCTTTAGATAAAGGTAAAATCGTCGGGGCAATATGCAATGGTGCTTCATTCCTATGTTCGCACGGCTTCCTGAACAACGTAAAACATACAGGCAACGGTCTTGACCAACTCAAAAAATGGGGTGGTACTGGTTACACTAACGCAGAAAACTATGTGGAAGCGCAAGCCGTCAGTGATAAGAATATCGTTACGGCAAACGGTGTAGGACATTTGGAATTTACTCGTGAAATGCTTCTATCGCTGAAAGCCAATGCTCCCGAACAGATTGCCCAATGGTATGATTTCTACAAAAACGGATTCGTGAGATAACGACATTTTTCTGAAATACTAAACTTTATGGTTGTAACGTCAAACATAAAAGCCACATTTCCGTGTGATTCGCAGAGAGTTTGGGAGGTCGTGACATCACTTACCGATTATTCTTGGAGAAGTGATGTTGAGAGAATAGAAGTCATCTCAGACACGCAATTTGCGGAGATAACAAAGAGTGGGCATAGGACAACTTTCACGATAACAAGACAAGAGCCTCGTTATTTGTGGGAGTTTGATTTGGAGAGTGACCATATAAAAGGGCATTGGATCGGTACTTTCAGTGGAAACGAAAAGACGACCACGATTGATTTTACAGAATACATTGAGCCTAAGAAATGGTTTCCCAAACTGCTTGTAAATATCTACTTGAAGTACATGCAAGTCAGATATGTCAGGGATTTGAGGCAGGCGTTGAGAAGAATGTGATCATAGATTTTGGTTCCAAAGTAGAAAAGCTATGCCACAAATAACCAAAGGAGGAAAGTTTATCTTCGGCATCTCTCATATTCGAGAAGATTTGACAATTCAGATACCGGAGCAAGCAGTCCATGAATATGCGCTTACTGATATTGAAAACATCATTCTGATTACAGGAAGTAAAGCGACTGGAGGCTTCTGTATAACGACCTATTCACTTCTTTCTTCTTCAAAACTGTGTCATATATTGACAGATTGCCCCCAACTAAGGGAACAGACGCTACCAATGGGCAAATTGATAACCTATAAAGGGAGGGGTTATACTTGGGTGCCAATAGGAAAAGGAGGAATAATCAGCCTAACCCCTGAATTGATGAGGACTTTAAGTTTGCAAGTCCATTCTGAATTATTGGCTATCAGAAGTAGCAATATCGCTTTCACAATGGGGGCAAAAGGGCCGTTGTGGGAAAAAGCGCAGACTTTCAATGGTGAAATTACACGATATTAGTCGTAGAAAGGACTTGCTCCATAAAACGAAGCAAGTCCTTTTTGTTTAGTCTTAACCTCCCCTTTGTTGTATCACTCTGTCCATGTCCTTTGAAATCTTCTTGTCGGTGACTTGGGCGTAGATTTGCGTGCTGGCAATAGATGAATGCCCCATCATCTTAGCAATGCTCTCGATAGGCACACCAGCCTCTAGCGTTAGCGTCCCAAACGTGTGTCTTGCACAGTGCCAAGTCAACGGAGTACGGATGCCACAAGCCAACCCCACGGCTTTGAGATGACGAAGTAGCTTCCAGTCGCTCATTGTATCGGGGAATATCTTGTAGTCTCCTCTGCTCTTCGCCTTCGTGTAAAGGGCGAGTATCTGCTCCGCTATCGGATGCAAAGGGATCAAGCTTTCTACCTCCGTTTTCTGTCTTGCCTTGCGAATATACCGCTTCCCCTCGCTGTTTGTCTCGATTTGCGAAGCTCGTAGCCCTTGTAAATCAACAAATGCCAAGCCTGTAAAGACGGAGAAAAGGAACATTCTTCGGCTTAGTTCTGCCCCTTCATCTTGCAACGGGAATGCCAAGAGCTTTGCCACAT
>KQ959267.1:527-745 GCA_001552775.1 Bacteroidales bacterium KA00251 | reverse complement strand
TCGATACATCAATCGACTCAACCAACAGAGATGGTTATTTATCGTTGCGGGTGCATAGCCCTCCATATTCAGATAGCAGCGATAATCCTCAAAGAACTCAATCGTAAGAGCCGACAAGGGGACATCCCGCTCACTGCGACTGCGAACAAAAGAGTTAAGCAGCCTATCGGCGTATCGATTGTTCCTATACGTCCCCGCACTACTGCATTCTCGTTGGG
>KQ959267.1:0-427 GCA_001552775.1 Bacteroidales bacterium KA00251 | reverse complement strand
TGCAAGCGTTGGTTGGTCTTCTTCTCCTTTGTCTTCCCTCACTTCACGCTCCAATCGTGGGGGACAGAGCTTTCGCCTGTGGTTATCACCACGCTTGCTCCATCTATGGTGATACGGCAAAGGATTGCCGTTGTGCCACCTGCTTTGGTCTTGCTCTTATTGATGTAGAATAGTATTCTGAATGTACTGCGCATTGCTCTTACAAGGTTAAGGTTAGCTCTTCAGTGAAAGAGAGGAATTGCTCAAACTCATCGAAAAGCTTCTTCGGAGTCACATGAGCATATCGCTCGGTCGTTTGGATATTGCTATGCCCCAACATGCGGCTCACCGTTTCGATCGGCACTCCTCGCTCCAACGTAATCAAGGTGGCAAAGGTGTGGCGACCAACGTGTGCCGAAAGGGGAATAGAGATGCCAGCTCGAAGTTG
>KQ959266.1 GCA_001552775.1 Bacteroidales bacterium KA00251 | reverse complement strand
GGACAATCAGAGAGTGTGCAAGAGCCACTCTTCCGAATACTTCCTCGTATATCCCGCTATCTCTGCGCTTGGAGGAATAATGGAAGAGCCTGCTTACTTTTGCGTCAGAAAGTAATAACAACGCAAATAACACAACAACAAAATGAGATTTACAGCCATTGACACCTCCGCTTGGGAGGAACTGAAAGAGTGCATCAAGGAGCTGACAAAGAGTTTCAATGAACATTTTGCACCACCAGCTCAATTCCCTGACTTACTACACAATGGGGATGTATGCCGAATACTGAACATCAGTAAGCGAACATTGCAACACTATCGGGATTCGTCCGTGCTGCCCTTTATCCAAATCGGACATAAGTGCTATTACAAGCGAGAGGATGTGGAAGCTCTCCTCGCTAACTCTAACTCTCGTAAAGGTTAACGACTATGGAGTACGAAACTATCAATAAAGAAACACCAGAGATGAAACAACTCATCTCTGGCATTAAAGGTTTGACGAATCGAGTGAGAAGCATAGCTCAAACTCATCGTCCTCTTTTTGAAGGTGAGATCTACCTCACAGGACGGGAGGTTTGTGATAGACTGTTCCTTTCCCCTCGCACCCTGCAAGACTATCGGGATAAAAACATTATCCCTTACACCCAAATCGCAGGGAAAATACTCTATCGACTATCCGACATAAACAGAATACTGAGTGAAAACTATAGGGAGCGTGTTAACTTGTAATCGCTACGATTCTTTTATATTTAATCGAGTAGGTCGGGAAACGAAAGTTTTCTGACCTACTCTCGGTATGACAGACCCGTCATACAAAGCAAAAGTGGGTGTGGCAAGAAAAGCACCTTAAAGTCGCGATGTGAAAAGGAGATGTCAAATATTTACTTCCAGAAGATAACCGAATTACATTACGTAGGGGCGGAAACAAATCCGCCCCTACACGAGTTACAACGTCTTTCGTTAGATATCTGACACTATCTAGTTTAATGCTTGCATTGAGAGATGTGTCTTACTCTTTTAGTTCGAGGATGTCAATGGCAATCTCTTTTTTTAGTTTGAGTCCATTGTCAAAGGACAAAGTTATCTCTAGCTGTTGATGGGGAGCTTTGGGAGCTTTTGTAAACTCGACACTCATGATCAAGCCATCCATATACAACCCCTTCTCCTTAGAGTAATGCCCCATAATCAACGCTGGGTGCTTGATAGGAGTAAAGTCTTCTGCGGGTTCGATCGTGTACATCGCATGGTATGCACTGCCGACTGGTATGTTGGGTGCCTCTGTCGGAGTGGTGAATGAGATCGGATGCGTCCTTTTTGGGGAGCATGCCGGGGAAGAAGAAGTCTTCGCCTTCATAGACTACGACGCCATTGACAAGGTTCACAGGCTCAAAACCGTGCTTGCAAAGTTTCTTTGCTCGTGATACTAAGTTGTCCTTTTCTATGCGCCTGATGGCGTCTTATTTTCTTATTAGCCATATTGATTCCTTATTTTTACGATATGCCGATTCGCCTTCTTTTAAGTCTGGTAAATTTACTAATGATTTGTCGATGTCTATCATTTCCTGAATAGAAACAACTATTGCGTCTTCTTCACTAACCTCTTCTTCACCCAAAAATTGCCAATCACCATCTTCATCGTAGAAAACGGATACAATAATAGAGTTGTTGTTTACTACAATACTTCGGTAAAAATTTACCGCGCTAAAAGTTAAACATTTGAAGCCGGCTATCCGGTTTCACTATATAAAAGTTCATTGAAATACTGTCAATAACTATCGCTTGAGCAAGCTGTAAAAGGTCTAGAAAAGACTCTGAAAAATTGTCTAAAATATTGATAATTAGGCAATAAAAGTATTGCATAAGTCGCTGATTATTAGTAACTTAGAGTATTCCACCACTTTAAGTTATGACATCCTCAAACCTACTTATGCAATACCAATCCGAGTGCTTCGAGGCCCTCAAATCAGTATCAAAGGTAAGCAAACCTTTTGAGAAAGTGCTTATGGATACGCTAAAACTCTTCATGGCAATTCCTGGCAAGGTCAATTTCCTTCAGATGGGTCGGTATGGTGAGTTCTCCGAACAGACCTACCGTAACAACTTCGAGAACGAGGCTTTCGACTGGTTTGCCTTTAACGAGTATCTCGTCAGAAAGGTTCTCAATGGAAAGTTTCTGGCCATCGCCGTCGATCCTAGTTTTCTTCCCAAGTCCGGAAAGAAGACGCCTTGGATAGGACGTTTCTGGTCCGGAGTTGCTGGCGAGATGAAGCGCGGTCAGGAGATCTTCGGAGTCGGTGTCATTGACGTGGAAAACCACGATTGTATGACGCTGAGTGCTCCACAAACTCCCGACGCCAAGTCTCTTGAGGAGATGGACTACAACCTTGTCGAATGGTACTGTCAGAACCTGATTATCCTAAAGGAAAAACTCCAGAAGATATCACGCCTGGTAGTTGCCGACGCATTCTTCTCAAAAGAGACGTTCGTCAACCCTCTGCTCAAGGAAGGCTTCCACGTGATAAGCAGGTTCCGCAACGATGCGGTTCTGTTCTATCCGACCCTTCAGAAGCCAACCGGAAAGAGAGGTCATCCGAAGTGGTATGATGGAAAGGTTGACTTTGCTAATCTTGATCTCTCCAGATGTGAGGAGATTGAAGTTGACAAAGGCCGTCTAATCGGTCTGAAGGCTTATTCCAAGTCACTTAAACGCTCCATCAAGGTTGTCGTATGGTATCCTGATGAAGAGGATACGACAAAGTGGCAAATTTACTTCAGCACTGATGACTCAATGAGTACCAAGGATGTAATTGACTGCTATAGAACTCGTTTCCAGCTGGAGTTCTGTTTCAGAGATGCGAAGCACTATGCCGGTCTTAACGACTGCCAGTCAACCGACCTCAGAAAACTCGAGTTCCATAGGAACGCATCATTCGCTAGCATCAATATCGCCAAGGTCGCCTGCAAGGAACTGGGAATACCGTTCTCAATATCATCCTGCAAGTCGATCATCCATAACGCTTATATGCTCAATCGATTTATTTGCGTGTTCGGTCTGCAACCGGACTCACAAGTTATTGACAAACTTTTCAAAGAACTGGTTTTATTTACTGCCAGGGCCGCTTAGGGCCTGGAAAATTTAACGAACTATTGTGATTTTTGGAACATGAATAAAAGTTTATCTTTTTCGTTCATGCGGATATTATCAGAATAACCGTCTTTTGTTATTTGATACCCACATGGCTTAACCATAAAAATGCCTAAGCCCTTAGTGTACGAACTTACTTCTGAGGCATAGTCTTTACTTGTATTTAATGGAACTTTCCCTTTAATATGACACCACTCATTATTGCAACTGATGTCTTCAATCTCAGACATCATTTTTTGCAAATCTGTAATAGCTTTGGAACTTGCCGATTGGGGTATCTGCAACTCAAAATAGAGCATCGGTTCGAGGATGTCCACACCTGACTGTTGCAAGGCCAGCCTGAAGACATAAGGGGTCAGCTGTCTGAAATCAGCAGGTGTACTTACCGGGCTATAATACTCGGCTTGAGTAAAAGTTACTTTCAGATCAGTCACTTCCCATCCATGTAAACCAGATTGGCAAGACATACGAATCCCTTCAAAAACGGCATTTTGAAAAGAATGGTTCAGATAACCATAGGAGATGTCACTTTCGATTTGCAACCCTGTCCCTAACGGTAAGGGTTCAATAGTCAGCCCTATTGTGGCCCAATAAGGGTTGGGCGGCACTTCGATCTGAATAATCTTATTCACCTTTTTTATAGGTCGTTCTTTGTAGATAGTCTTGATCTCATCAAAATGGACCTTGACGGAAAATCGTTCTTCCAGCAATGTCTGTATGATTTCCTTTTGTGTCAAACCATATAACGAGATTTCCAATTCATCACTATATGAGTTTATGGAAAAGGACAAAGACGGGTCTTCAATCCACAATGTATTCAGAGCGGATATCACCTTGCTTCTCTCTTCGGGCCTGTCTGGCCGGACGGAGGATTTGAGAGCGGGATGCTGACGAGATAACCCTTGAATCAAACAAGGTTTAGCACCTAAATAATCTCCGATTCGAAAATCTTCCATATCTTCTACAATCGCGATATCATTGGCCCCCACTTCATCAACATTTATCTCTCTGCCCTGATAAATAGTCTTTAGATTTTTAATCTTGATGAATTTTTCCGAATCGTTGATTCTTACAATGTCTCGAAGTCTCAGACTTCCGTCAATTATTTTTAGAAAACTTCTTTTATGTCCTTTGGGGTCATGCTCTATCTTATAGAGATAAGCTGAAAGTCTGTTTGAGACTGATTCTGGAGGAAGTATAAAAGAAGAGATGGCGTCCAACAACTCATTGATACCGATATTGAACATTGCTGATCCATGTAGTACCGGATAGACTTTGGCTTTTGCCACAAGATCGATTATCGTATTCCAATAATCAGCCGGTGAAATTTCGCTATCCGCCAAATATCGTTCTAATATATTGTCGTCATGGTTGCATACAAATTCTTTGTATTCTTCCTTTATATATGTTTGGGAGCAAATCGGATAAACCAATCCATCGACAATAGTTTGCATAAACAGGACATCTTGAGACAGATTTGTTTTTATATCCAGATACAAACGCTCTAAATTCACACCGTCACGGTCAATTTTATTGATAAATATAATTGTCGGGATTTGCAGTTTTTGTAAAGTATTGAACAGCAACTTTGTTTGCGCTTGTATGCCTTCCTTTGCGGATAAGATGAGGACTGCTCCATCAAGCATTTTGAATGTCCGCTCCACTTCCGCAATAAAATCCATGTGTCCCGGAGTGTCAATGATATTGCATTTCACACCATTCCTGATAATAGATGTCGTAGAAGCCCGAACAGTAATTCCTCTACGTTTCTCTATATCCATAGAGTCTGTTATGGTGTCACCATTATCCACACGGCCGCACTTTTCCGTTGCTCCACTGGCAAACAGCAGATTCTCGGTTACGGAAGTTTTTCCTGCATCAATGTGAGCAAGAATTCCTAAATTTATAATCTTCATTTGGATTAAGCAATAATATACTACAATAGATGCATTGTCGAAATGCACCTTTTAATACCTCCTCGTAGCATGTGAGAACTACAGGATTACTAACTCGTATTAATATGTATATTATTACTGCCGCATAACGATTACAAAATTACACAAAAAAATATATCTAACAAAAGTGGGAGGATTTTTTAACTTTCGCACATTCCAGTGTCAAGTGCAACACAGTTACAAATGTAGGAAAAAAACTTCATAGGGAGTTTTATAGCCTAGTTTTTCTCTTGATCAACCTCTCCATATCCTTTGCAATCTTCTGGTCGGTGATTTGGGCGTAGATTTGCGTGCTGGCAATAGACGAATGCCCCATCATCTTAGCAATGCTCTCGATAGGCACACCAGCCTCTAGCGTTTGCGTCCCAAACGTATGTCTTGCACAGTGCCAAGTCAGCGGAGTACGGATGCCACATGCCAACCCCACGGCTTTGAGATGACTGAGTAACTTCCAGTCGTTCATTGTATCGGGAAATATCTTGTAGTCTCCTCTGCTCTTCACCTTCGTGTAAAGGGCGAGTATCTGCTCCGCTATCGGATGCAGGGGGATCAAACTCTCTACCTTCGTTTTCTGTCTTGCCTTGCGGATATACCGCTTCCCCTCGCTGTTCGTCTCGATTTGCGAAGCTCGTAGCCCTCGTAAATCAACAAATGCCAAGCCTGTAAAGACCGAAAAAAGGAACATTCTTCGGCTTAGCTCTGCTCCTTCCTCTTGCAACGGGAATGCCAAGAGCTTTGCCACATCGCCCTTACTCAGAAAACGAGGTTTGCGCTCCACGACTTCATACTTCACCTCTTCAAACGGATTGAAGCGTATTGTTCCCTGACTGACGGCTCGATACATCAATCGACTCAACCAACAGAGATGGCTATTTATCGTTGCGGGCGCATAGCCCGCCCTCTTCAGATAGAAGCGATAATCTTCAAAGAACTCAATCGTAAGAGCCGACAAGGGGAAATCCCGCTCACTGCGACTGCGCACAAAAGAGTTAAGCAGTCTATCTGCGTACCGATTGTTCCTATACGTCCCCGCACTACTGCACTCTCGTTGGGCTTTGAGTTCTTCCGCACTAAGAGTAAGCAGGGTCGTTGAAGTTTTCCCGACACCCTGCAAGTAGTTCTTCAGCAACTCGGCACTTACTGCTCCATACTTGTAAAGCAAGGTATTGTAGCCTTGTTCGACTTTCTCCCGAAATGTTTGCAAGCGTTGGTTGGTCTTCTTCTCCTTTGTCTCCCTTCGCTTCACGCTCCAATCGTGGGGGACAGTGCTTTCGCCTGTGGTTATCACCGCGCTCGCTCCATCTATGGTAATACGGCAAAGGATTGCCGTTGTGCCGTCTGCTTTGGTCTTGCTCTTATTGATGTAGAATAGTATTCTGAATGTACTGCGCATTGCTCTTACAAGGTTAAGGTTAGCTCTTCAGTGAAAGAGAGGAATTGCTCAAACTCATCGAAAAGCTTCTTCGGAGTCACATGAGCATATCGCTCGGTCGTTTGGATATTGCTATGCCCCAACATGCGGCACACCGTTTCAATCGGCACTCCTCGCTCCAAAGTTATCAACGTGGCAAAGGTGTGGCGACCAACGTGTACCGAAAGGGGAATAGAGATGCCAGCTCGAAGTTG
>KQ959265.1:319-756 GCA_001552775.1 Bacteroidales bacterium KA00251 | reverse complement strand
TAAAGCTAGACAATTTGAATAAAAAGTTGTTTGTCATTCTTGGTTCACCTTAGAGAATCTTTCTTTTAGGGAGAGTGAGAAGGTGAGAAGAGATAAGCCAAATAGAATAGATAGCGGAGAAGTGGGCGACCCCACCCCTATAACGTAGTTTGTCCTCTAGGAATCAAGAGAGGAACAGGTTGGACCGGTTTCCTACTGACGTCAGTCCTATAGCTCAGTTGGTTAGAGCGCTACACTGATAATGTAGAGGTCGGCAGTTCAACTCTGCCTGGGACTACAGCGAAAAGGAATGGGGGTTTAGCTCAGCTGGCTAGAGCACCTGCTTTGCAAGCAGGGGGTCATCGGTTCGAATCCGATATCCTCCACCAGAGTTTGAATACGTTTACGAAGTAGATAGTATTTGGACACGCGATCTTTGACATAATGTGACATATAAA
>KQ959265.1:0-219 GCA_001552775.1 Bacteroidales bacterium KA00251 | reverse complement strand
CGCGACTATGAGAATAGCAGTCGTATAGCGTGGATCTGCTGAATTGTGTAAAGCACAGTTAGGCGTGGGAAGCGAATGAAAAAAGAAGGGATTGAGGGCAAACAAACAAGTAAAAATAAAGCAAAAAGAATCAGCCACTGGAGAGTATTGGAGGATGGAAGCGTAAGTGGAAATCCCAAAGAAGATACTTTTCAAGGTTGTATACTCATAATGTTGATG
>KQ959264.1:154367-183386 GCA_001552775.1 Bacteroidales bacterium KA00251 | reverse complement strand
TAGGGGTACTGCTTGAATTGGAAGAGCGATCAGTTCCGAATACTCCTCTACCTCCTTGGTAGTCGTTTCTGGTAGAACGGTCAGAGCGGAAAACCTCTCTGCTCCGGGTGGGGAAACCGCTTGAATTGGAAGAGCGATCAGTTCCGAATACTCCTCTATCTCCTTGGTAGTCATTTCTGGTAGAACTACTTATACCTCTATTGAATTCTTGTGCCGTGAGGTCTGGATTGAGATCTCTACGAGGTTGACGGAAAACATCTCGACTAGTAGTTCCTCTGTCGTAGGAGCTTCCTCCTGCTGTCACTTGTCCCAGCTCATTCCGGCTAAAGATGCCTCTCTCGTCACTCGTCCCCCTTCTTCCGCCATAGTTGTTGGAAAAGGAGTTGTCGGTAGATCTGCTTTTTGAGTCACTCCAATAAGAGCCTCTTGCATATTGATTGCGAGCTGCAATAGAGGAAGAGGAACGGCTACTTGCATATTGATCATTGTCGCGTTGGCCATTATTGTAAGAGCCTTGATAGGATTTGTTGGACCGTCTTCCATTAGGGTATACATTTTTGGGCCTGCTGTAGTAGCTTCCGTTGTAAGGATCATAGTAGTTATCTCGAGAGCCCCAATAGTAGCCATCCCAGAAACCATCTCTATACCCCCAGTTATATCCACTATACCAAGGAGAATAGCCAAAGCCCATATTCCATCCCCAGTCGTATCCACTGTACCATGGAGAGTAGCCCCAGCCCATACTCCATCCCCAGTCCCATCCTGGTCGTCTGTAGTAATAATAGAAGGGATCTCGCCATGAGTAGTACCAAGGGTTAGCCCAATAGCTGTACCAAGGATCGTACCAGGGGTAAGAACTGCATGCATAGTTGTTTAGTGCAGAGTAACCACCATAAATATAAAAGTTTACTGAGGGAGCCCCTCCGTAGTAGTAGCAGTCTTCATCGTAATAGCTATCGTAGTCATCGTCGGAGATAATATAGACTTGTCCAGCATCAACTACTACAATAGCGTTGTCTGAGTGAAAGCGACGAAGGCGATCGGCGTATTTACCTTTGGGGGCAGTTCTTTTTCGTTTTGCCAGTTTCGTTTGCTTTTTTTGCTGTTGAGAAAGCGGTGAATAGGAGTTGTTGTCCCGACGATTGTAGGCATCTATTTCATAGTCAGTAAACCCTCTATCGTCTACTGGATTGTTGTAGTAAGCTTTTTCAGTTTCTTGCTTAAGATATAATTCTCTTTCGCGAGCTCTCTCTTTTGCTCTTTCTTGATCAAGTTTTTTTAGCTCGGCTTGTCGTGTCTTATTTTGCTTGGGAGTAATGTAAGTGTCGTCGTACTGAGCAAACGCTGTAGCTGTGGATGCTATGAGAGCGGTTATTGCTCCCCAAGCTAGTGTCGTTAATCTAGTTCTCATCGTGCTGTTCCTTTCTTTATTCTGTATTGAGTGTGAAGTTGTGTGCTTGCTTAGCAGGGCTTGTTGTATCTGCCTTTTTTTTCTTCTTACAGAGATTCCTTTTTGTATATAAGACGAATTTTCTCCGTGAAAGTTTATCAATAAGTGGTCTTTAGGAGACAATCGTCCATGAATAACTCTTTTTTGTGGAGTTTTTAGACCCTTTGTCTATCGCAAAGCTAAGCATTTTTGTTGACAAAAGACCCTCTTTTCGAATGTTAACCAGTTATTCTCTTTCTTTTTAAGTTCAGCATATTGTGTTTTATTTTGCCAGTGCGTAATGTAAGTGCCGTTGTAAAACATATTGGAAAGGATGAAATTGACCACTTTATAAGGGAACATAAGAGTGAGTAAGGTCTTAAAAGTTGGTGGATTCAAGAATTTGTACTACCTTTGCCAAGCAAACCTCCTGAGAATACTATTCTCTGGATGAGGATGTGGGGTCCTATAGCTCAGTCGGTTAGAGCACCTGACTCATAATCAGGGAGTCCATGGTTCAAGTCCATGTGGGACCACTTACATAGAAGCCACCTAGATCAGTATATACTGTTGCTAGGTGGCTTTCTTTTTTTGCAACTGAGCTAAGAGACTTGTTCAAGCTATCCAAAATGGTCTGTAAAGAGAGGTCTTTCCATAGACTCAGGTCAAGATTATGAGAAGACTTCACTCTCTCTTTTTTGCCAATCAAGCGGTATTACGGACATACTTGAATCTTTCTTCGTTGTAAATAAAGTGACTTTATGGATAAGCTTTAATTATTTTCGTTACAAGCCCAATAGACTTTACAGATAATTTAAAAGTAGTCTTCCCAATAAATAAGATACTCCTCGCAAGCTGTTGTGAGAACTATTTGCGAGGAGTGAAAAAAGCGATTAAAAAGAGCTGTTGTTTTAGAGGCAAACTATATCCAAAATACTAGAATGCAAATTGTACCTGTGCTGCAAGTTTGTGTCCTGGAGCTTTAATGTATAGGAAAGGCATATTGCCATTCAGATGGTGATATTGATACTCTAGTTGCCAGCGACATAGACCCCAAAACCATTTTTGTACACCTATCGTGGTGGTGTAAAGAGCATTATTTTGGGAGGTGTTGCGGTTGAGGTAATCACAAGATAGCACTAAGTCAAATCTCTTGGGAAGATGAAAAGCAGCTGTAATATAGGCACCATGTGAGTGTTCGGTAATCTTTTGGGAAGGCTCTGCATCTGTTGGATTGTTTCCGCTAATGGTATTCCCCTTTGTGTAGTTGCACTTGCCATACATATATTCGGTAAGTAGATTCACTGTTTTACTTTTCCACTGTGCACCGATACTTGCTCTATGTCTGAAGTATAAGGTGTGGTCGTTCATGGACACCATCTTGCCTCCGAGGTAGGAAGAGGTCACTTGAAGATTGTTTAAAGGTCTTATATGGAGCGCAGCTCCATACATTTTGGGATTTATTCCTGAAAGACGATTGATGCCATTACCATTCATTATAGCTACGTTATAGGAAAGTTTTTTGTTCCAAAGATCGCCCGACAATTCTAGCCCTATATCTCTCCCTGTTGTTCCCATGTATCGAGGGTCTCCAGCTATACCTGCAAAGAATAGGGTTGGTTTGCTGCCTCCAATAATAAGATCGTTAAGACAGGGGGCGATTTGGTTTTCAAGCCCAAATGGCGTCTTTATTTGTCCGATACGCAATTTGAGCTCAGGCATAAATTCAAAGCGTGTGAATAACTCCTTAAGCATCACAGGCGAATTGAGTTGTACAATAGCTCCCATATCCCACTTGGAAGTAATTTTTCCTTGCAACATCAGTTCTGTTTTTCCGAGGTAAAACGAGTTGTTGGCAGGTTGTTTGGGAGTAAAGGTTGCAGAGTAGCCCATTTGGGCAAAGCCCATAAGTTTCAATCGACCAGTCGTGATATTATCATTTTGAGCATAAATTCCCAAAGAGACGCTAAGAAGAAGAACAATAGAGAGTAGTTTTTGATAGGTCATACTATTCTTTTTAATTGAGTTGAAAGTGTTGTTTTAAATGTTTTTTGAGTAGGTAAAAGCTTCTTTCCAAGGACAGCAAATAGCCTCAAGAATATCGGTAAGAATGAAAAAAAAGAATCCCACAGTACTGAGGACGACAATGCCCCCATACATGTCGATGTAGCAAAAACGCATCCATGCATCAATGATAAAATAGCCCATGCCTTGCTCTGTACCGTATGTTTCTGTTACAAAAAGTACCGATATAGAGACTCCGATAGCCACTCGTAGCGACGAAAAGAGTACGGGAAGCACTGCTGGAAGAAGAATATGTCGTGCAACTTTTGTGGACGAGGCTCCCAGAGATGTTGCAATGATAAAGCTTTCTTTGGGTATATTTAAAAGGCTGTCGCGTACATTTACGATCACTTGAAAGATCAATATCAAGACGATCATCGTCACTTTCCCTGCATCGCCAAGTCCTGCAATAAGCATCACTATTGGAAGTAGGGCAACTTTTGGGATAGGATATGCCAAATAAGTAAAGCTGTTTATAAGTTGTCCAATATGCCTAAAACGGAAGATTACAAAAGCAAGAAATATCCCTAATAAAAAGGCAATTGAAATGCCGAGTAAAAGGCGATAGAGACTGGCAGAAAGATGCTGCCACATAGCTCCTACTACGAGAGAGGGCAGTGCTTTATAGACAGTCCATGGAGCAATGATTACCTCCTTTCCTAAAAGTAGCGATAAAGCCCACCAAAAAAAAATGAGGAGCATTGCCCCTGAAATAAAACGATAGAGTATCTGCTTAAGGCGTTTCATTCACTAAAGGGCTTCCCTATAATTTGCTCTTTCAGCTCACATACTGAGGTACGTGCAAGCACCTTCTGTACTTTTCCAGGGGATCCTTGCATAAGGATTACCTCATCGCATAAGTCCACCACTTCTTCTAGGTTATGGCTTACCAATAGCGTTGTTGGTGAGGAGTCGTCTTGTAGTCTCTGCTGGAGAAACTCCTTGCAACGCGTTGCATTGTAAAGGTCAAGTGCTGAAAAAGGCTCATCAAGTAAAAGCAAGTCTGGCTCTTGCAAAAATGCTCTTGCCAACGCTACCCTTTGCTGCTGCCCACCAGAAAGCTCTGCGGGGTATTGTGTGAGGATCCTTTCTAGGCCGAGTGTGTTTACTACTTCATCAAAGGTGTTTTTCCTTGAGGGGTGTTTGCCAAAAAAGAGAGGAAGAAGGATATTCTCTTTGACTTGTTTCCAAGGCAGGAGGGCATAGTGCTGTGGCACCAATGCAAATGAGTGCTTCCGTGGGTTGGGCGTTTCTCCTTTTATCAAGACTTCCCCTTGATAACGAGTATAGACGCCAGAAAGAATGCGAAGAAGAGAGGACTTGCCACAGCCCGATGGTCCTACAATTCCTACTGTTTTTCCCTCTTCCACAGAAAAAGATACTCCCTGAAGAGCTTGGAAGACTCGCTTCCCTCTATGGAAGGAAAGACTTAGATTGGTTACTTTGATTGCCTCCGTCACCGTGTGTTTCTCGTAGGCTTATTGGTGTAGAGGAATAAAGTCTTTATTGAGCAACCCTTCTCCATTGTATTGTTCAGGAATGAGTTGTTTGGAATGCAACCATGCTAAAGTTTTTTCAATTTCTTCTTTGGCGGGCATTTCGGCATAGGTATATTGTGGAAGTTGTATGGCATTGATCAATTCTTCTGGAAGCATCAGTTTCTCTACTAGCACCTTTGCCCACTCTTCCCGTGGGTGTGTTTGAATGTATTTTACTCCTTCGTTGTAGCCTTCCAAGAGTAGTTTTATTGCCTCTGCTTTGTGCGTCATTGCATCTGTTGACATGATCATTCCAGTTACCGAGATCCCTAGCTCTTTGGTGGAAAAAAGAGAGTGGCACCCTTTTGATTTCCCAATAGTAATGAAAGGATCGGGAAAAATACCTGCATCTAGCTCACCTGCAAGGATCATTTCAAGACGAACGGGTATCTTGTTGACTTCGGTCTTTTTTATAGCGGTTTCTTGAATATGAGCAGATTCAAGCATCCGATCGCACGAGTACTCAATCACTGTGTTTCGGCTGATCCCTATTGATTTCCCGAGAATATTTTCTGGGGATGTAATCGTCGGTGTGGAAAGAAGCTCAAAAAAGCCATCATGCTTGGCGATAAGAGATAAACCTATACCAGCAGCGTGTTGCATGGCAGCTCCTGAGTAGTCAATAATTGTGCCATCAATTTGTCCACTGCGGAAGGCGGCATCTCGTTCGTTAGGACTAAAGAATTTAATAAAGTCAATGCTTAGTCCAAGTGAATCGTATATCCCGACCTCTTGTGCAACAAGGTAAGGAAGGTAATCCATGGATGCCATTGCTCCAATCTTTAGGGAATAGGTGGAGGACTCATTGTTGGTTTTCCCTTTACACCCCAATAAAATAAGAGTCCCAAGGAGAACTCCAACTACCGTAAGTAGATACTTTTTCATGTTGAATGCTGCTATATAAGTTTTTCTATGCATCTAGTTGCAGTTTTGCAAAGGTAGCCAAAATAAACTGTCCGAGGGCAAGTAGATATAAACGAAGGAAAAGATAGTGGGATAACTGAGCATACCGATGAATATAGAGGCTTCTTCCTACAAAAGAAAAACGATAGTGTGTAAGCTTACTTACAAACTATCGTTATTGCTCGAGTGGTGCATCCTAAAGCAAAAAAAGTCCCCAGCCTTCAAATCTGTTTGTTGTGAAGTACTGGGGGCTTAGATATAGATTATGTCTCTAGAGACCTAGGTTGTGGCCTTCTAGCTGAAAGGGGTTAGTTGAAGTTGCTTTCTATAGCCTTTACAAGATCTTCACCTCTTAAATCGCGTGCTAATATAGTACCATCAGGACCAATCAGCAAAATTTGGGGAATAGAAGAAACTGCATACTGCTGTGCTAGTTTAGTTCCTTCTGTATCGAAGATCTGTGGCCAAGTTACGTTCAGTTCTTCTACGGCTTTTTTGTGATCTTCTTCTTTGTCCCATACGACTACCCCTACCACAGCGAGTCCTTTGTTGCGGTATTTTTCATACAAGGGCTTGAGGGTTTTTGAGATTTCCTCTCTACAGGGACGGCACCAAGATGCCCAAAAGTCTACTACAGCATACTGTCCTTGCCCTACATAGTCGCTAAGCTTGATAGGTTGCGACCCCTCTTTTGTAAATTGTACTCCCTCAAGGTCTGTGAATGTCTTACCAGCTTGAGTAGCTTCAAATTGGGAGATTTGCTCTCTAAGTTTGACAACCATGTTATAGTCTTCAAAGCGATTTTCGGTAGCATCAAGAAGTTCTTTTACCTTGTCAAGGCTGCCATCAAAGTTGCGATAGAGTTGAAGAGCTGCAAGACAAAGAGGTTCTTCCTTATGTTCCATAAAGAAGTTTATAGTCTTTTCTTTGCTATCAGACATTGCTTTATCATACAGATCAGCAATTTTTACGTCGTCACCTGCTGCCTCAAGTTGGGCTTGTAGGTCTTCTCCTATTTTACGAAGAGAAGTGAAAAGTGTAGCAAACTCGTCATTTTTAGGAGTTCCTTCCGCATAGGAGAAGGTAGAGTCTACTTTGATATTTCCTGCCTCAGGTACGATGAAGAGGGAGCCTTGGGTACCACTTATTCGAAGAGTATAAAGTGCTTCGCCGTGAGATACGGGTGCAAAGTCCAACTGGAAGGCTCCATTGGAAAATTGTACTGAGTCAATAGGAGTATTGTTGGCTTCGTTGTATAGCACAACATAGGCGGTACTATCTACCCCTTCAGGTAGCGTACCAGAAATGGTACTTTTTTTTGTACATGAGGTGGCTGCTGCTACCACTACGAAAGCAATAAGCAGTGCTATCTTAGTAATGTTTCTCATAATAAGGAGTTATTTAGCTATTTGTTTCTTCTGGCGACAAAGGTACATCATTTTTTACGACTACCAGATAAATAGGGTGATAGGTAAGGGAAAGTCCTTCAGGTGAAGAAAAGAGTGCTTGATATGAGGTGGCAAGAGCTTTCAGTTCTTGAGGACGTAAAGGGTGGGGAGCCTCTGGCGTGGAAGGAAAACTGTTGACCCCCGTGTGTTGTAAGTGGCAGAATAGACTCTTCATGGTAGGAAAAAAGAGAGGAATAAGCTCTTCCTCGGCATGCAAAAGTGTATACTGCTTACTTGAAAAAAAATCTTTAAATTCTTCTAAAGTGGGATAGGAAAGTCCACGTTGCGTAAGGCTTCGTAGTTCATAGAGGTTCTTTTCTCCAAAAGTGGCAAGTAAAAGTATACCTTGCGGACGAAGGGAATCAAGAGTTTGTTGTAAAAAGGTAAAGGGAGAAGCTATCCATTGCAGGGTCGCAGAAGAGGCTATGAGGTCAAAAGAGTCTCGTGGATGAGACAGGTTTTCGGCGGAGTCTGCTACAAACTTTACTTGGTGGAGAGAGTCTCCTCGGTAGGCCTGAAGTTTTTGCTCTACGATATGCAGCATCTGTGGAGATTGGTCATTGAGCAGCATATTTTCAAAGGTACTTCGATGGAGAAGTTGGCTCGTGAGTAGCCCTGTACCACAACCAAATTCATAGCATGCATGGAAAAAGCTACCCTGTGGTATAAAAGAAGCCAAATGAGTAGCCATCTTGGCTTGTACAATTGCGGCTTCTTCGTAAGTAAATGCTCGTCGGTCGAAAGCTAGCATCAAGAGAGTCTGTCTAAAAGCTCCTGCCAATACTGAAAGTCTTGAAAGAGAAAGTGCGATGCATCGGGAAAGGAGTCTTGCGGAATACCATAGGATTGAGAGAGGGTAAAAAGGTTTTGAGGAGGAATAATTTTGTCTTTTTGAGCAATGAATATCCTGTTCCAATGAAACAAAGGTCTTTCCTCTTGTCGCGCAAGTTCTATTTCTCTAACGGTGTTGAGCTCTTCTCTTAGCTCTTCGGTCTCTCTTTTTTCAAACTCCTTAAAGAGAGCGGCATTAGATTTGCCTCCACACATTCTTCTATTAAACACTTCACGTGACGAATCGTTGAGAGATTGTAATGTAAGGTCAAAGACTTTACATGGAATACCGAAGCGGTTGTGGCGAATAAAGGGGCTACCTGCTATTGCCAAGCTATACTTTACCTTGGGAAGAAGTCCTCTTTGACGAAGTTGCTCTACAGCCCATACCCCGATGGACCATGCAACGAGTAAGATGGATTCATACTGCTCTACCTCGTGGGGAAATGAAGTAAAATCGCGGTAGTCATACGCTACAAGAATATCGTAACCTTCAGGAGGAACAAGATGGCCTATAGCAGCCTCATTCATTCCCCAACCATTAAAGAAGAGAAGGAGCTTCTTATTCCCTTGCTTTTTTGATAGAAACTGAAAAGTCATAAACTAGAATAAGGTGGAAGAATATCCAATAATTGGTTGATGGTGGAAATCTCTTTTGCGGCACTTAGTGAAAGACGTATTCGCTCTGTACCTTGTGGAACCGTAGGAGCATGAATGGCTTTTACCCCGAAGCCTCTTGAGGCTATCTGTGCAGCGAGCTGTCGGCTGGCTTTATTCCCTTTGCAATATAAAGGAATGATATGTGTATTACCCAAGTGAGGGTAACCTTTGAGGGAAAGCCCTGCACGTAAGGTTCCTGATACGGTACGGAGTTGCTTTCTACGAGCTTCAAAGTGGGGTAGATGATTCCATACAAAGTGATTCCATGCTGTAACTATAGGAGGAAGCATCGTAGAAAAAATAAACGAACGACTGTGGTTGAGTAAATAAGAAATGCTGGAAGAAGAGCCTACAACAAAAGCTCCCATACTGGCAAACGATTTCCCGAAAGTCCCCACTATAAAGTCAATCTCTTGCATGGTTTCCGTGCTTTCACTCAAACCAAGTCCGTTTTTGCCTTCTACCCCTAGAGCATGTGCTTCATCTACGTATAAAAACATTTCTGGAAATTGTCGTTTAAGTTGACAAAGCCCTCTGAGGTCAGCCTTGTCTCCATCCATGCTGTAGATACTCTCTACAACGACTACAACGAACTCAATGCCCTTTTCACGTTGCTGAAGGAGTATTTGGGAAAGGTGCTCAAGGTCGTTGTGGTGAAATCGAGTAAAAGGTTTTTTAGAAAGGAGGATGCCATCTACAATGCTAGCATGGCAGAGTCGATCTGCTACAATGCATAGCCGAGGCAAGTTTTGAAAGGATGAGAGAATCCCAACATTGGCATGGTACCCACTATTGAAAAGCAGAGCAGCCTCCTTTTGATACGAGGTCGCAATCTCTTTCTCAAATAGCGTTGCCTCACTATAATTTCCGCTCAGTAGGCGACTTCCTGTACTCCCTGAAAGTAAATTTTTCTCTGAGATTGTACTGAAAAACTGCTTCCTAAATTCGTTATCTTCAGCTAGCCCTAAGTAGTCATTGGAAATAAAACTCTTACTTAGAGGTGTATTGCTGGGAAGCTGTCGCAGGTTGTTTTCCTTTTCAAGGAGGAGCAATTTTTCTTGAAATAGATCTTTCATTGTGCACATGGTCTTCTATGGCGAAAAGAAGTGAAAAGCTATTGGTCTCCCTCTTTCAAAAGAGGTATCCATTTGCCATATCCTTTTTCTTCCATCTTTTCAAATGGAATAAATTGAAGTGCAGCACTATTAATGCAGTACCTGAGCCCTGTTAATTCAAGCGGTCCGTCGTCAAAAACATGTCCTAAGTGACTATCCGAAGAGCGACTCCTGACTTCTGTACGGATCATCCCATGAGAGGAGTCTTGCTTCTCTACAAGCACTTTCTCTTCAAGAGGTCGTGAAAAAGACGGCCATCCGCATCCGCTCTCAAACTTGTCACTAGAAAGAAAGAGAGGCTCACCCGATACCACATCAACATAGATTCCTTTATCAAAACATTTGTTGTAGGCATTGGCAAAGGGAGGCTCTGTACCATTTTCTTGCGTTACGTGATAGGCTAGAGGCGAGAGACGCTTCTTGAGTTCATCCCGATCGATATAGCGGGCTTCTTTTGCTTTATTGATGATAGCCCTACTGATGTGACAGTAGCCACCGGGATGCTTGCGAAGGTAATCTTGATGATATTCCTCGGCTGGATAGAAGTTTTCAAGAGGCATGCATTCTACTACAATAGGCTTGTCAAATCGCTCTTGGAGTTGCAGAAGGGCTTGTTGGGCGATGGTGCCATCGTCTGAAGAGAGGTAATAGATGCCTGTGCGATACTGGCGTCCCACATCTCCACCTTGGCGATTCTGTAGAGTGGGGTCAATGACTGCAAAGTATAGCTCCAATAAAAAACACAATGGAGCTGTCTCGTTATCATAAACAATCTCGAGAGTTTCAGCATAGTCGCTATCGGTATCCTCGTATCGCGGATTTGGATACTTAGAATTAGCGTATCCTACAGTAGTTTCCACTACTCCATGTACGCCTTCAAAGTAGGATTGCATTCCCCAGAAGCAACCTCCAGCAAGATAAATTGTCTTCTTTCGCATAATAGGCAAATGGCACCCAAAAAGTGGGTGACTCTCTTTTGTCTCTCCTTTTTTTTACGCTTATCCCCTTGTCACTAAGTATGTTGTTAGCGAAAGATGGAAATTGACGAAAAGAAGAGATCTTTAATTGTAAAATACTACTGAATTTTCCATTAAAATCTTCCGAGACTTTTCTGTAAGTCTTCCGAGACTTTTCTGTAAATCTTCCGAGACTTTTAGGTCAAACAGACGGAACTTTAGAATAAAAATATTACTGTTTTTCCCTTCTTTACAGCAATGAGAACGGTTCCTCATTGGGCTAATCTAGGCCTGGAAACTGATCCCAAAGAAGAATAACCTTGAAAAAGAAGGGATCCTCCACGAAGGATTTCTCCTTGCGAGGGGATCCCTCCAGTTTAGTTATAGCTTAACTGTTGTGAATAAGCTAAGTTGCTTTACTGCTCCAGTTGTTCTTTTTTGAGTTCTTCAAAGAAGAGGTCGCATTCGCATTGAGAAGCGATCAAGTTTCTATCTCCATAGCCATTGTCAAGACGTGCTACATTGACCCAAAACTTGTTGTCCTGTAGATAGGGCAGTGCAAAGGCAGCCTTACTCCTTGGGTAGCTATGGTGCCATTCATCCGCACACACTTCATATTGAGGGTGAGGAGCATTCTTGAGTACATTGTCTTCTTTGTCGGCTGTGCCATTAGCTACTTCTTGTGCTTCTTGGTAGATGCAGTCCATCACTTGACAGAAGCGGTCGAGCTCTTCTTTTGATTCACTTTCTGTAGGCTCAATCATGAGTGTGCCATGTACGGGGAAGGAGAGTGTAGGTGCGTGATAACCAAAGTCCATCAAACGCTTGGCTACATCATTTTCATCGCATCCTGTCTCTGCTTTTAGATTGCGACACTCAAGAATAAGCTCGTGACCTACTCGTCCTCTACTTCCTTCATAGACGATACCATAGTTCTTTTCAAAGTGCTTGGCTAGGTAATTGGCATTCAGAATAGCTGAGGCCGTAGCTCTTTTTAGACCCTCAGTGCCTAAAAGACGAATGTAGGCATAGGTAATGGAGAATATACCAGCACTTCCGTAGGGAGCACTTGAGACTTGGTTAAGTCCATTCCCGTAGCGAACAATGTGTTTAGGAAGGAAAGGAACAAGGTGCTTCTTAACGCAGATCGGGCCTACACCAGGACCACCACCTCCGTGAGGACTTGCAAAGGTCTTATGAAGATTGAGATGGCATACATCGGCACCAATGAAACCAGGATTGGTGTAGCCCACTTGGGCATTCATATTGGCACCATCCATATACACTTGCCCACCACATTCGTGGATTCGCTTACAGAGAGCCACGATATTGTCCTCAAAGATACCATGAGTGGAGGGGTAAGTGATCATAATCGCAGCAATGCGATCTTTGTACTCTTCGGTAACTTGCATGAAGTCTTCCCAGTCAACATTGCCCTTTTCATCGGTTTTTACCACAATTGGAAGGTATCCACACTGTGTGGTAGAAGCAGGGTTTGTGCCATGAGCAGAAGCTGGTAGTATTACGACATCTCTAGCGCTTTCACCGATGCTTTCCAAGTATGTGCGAATGGTGCGAAGTCCTGTATACTCTCCAGCTGCTCCAGAATTGGCCTGTAGAGAAGTGGCTTCCATACCCGTGATTTCTGCTAAGTAGCTTTCGAGATTGCTTATAAGCTCTTGATAGCCTTCAGCCTGATCGTCTGGAGCATAAGGGTGTATGTTGGCAAAGTGAGGATTGCTAAGTGCAAAGAGCTCAGCAGCTGCATTCAGCTTCATGGTGCAACTCCCCAAGGAAATCATAGAGTGTGCCAGCGAAATGTCTTTTCGGTCAAGTCGCTTAATATAGCGCATCAGCTCCGTCTCGGTATGGTATTTTTTGAAAACCTCGTGTTGTAGGAAATTGCTTTTTCGTAGATATTTATCCTCAATAAATATCTTGTCTATAGGAGCATCGCTTAGCGTGGGCTGAGGCTTCCCGATAGCTTCCGCAAAGATATAGAGTAGCACGTTGAGATCCTCTATGAGTGTGGTTTCGTCAATGCTAATCCCTATGCAGGATTCGCAACCAAAGTAGCGAAGATTTACCTTGCAGTCTAGAGCAATCTCTTTAAGCTTTTCTTCGCTTACTCCCTCTGGAAGTCCTACAACAAGCGTGTCAAAGAAGTTGGCATTGTACTGCTTATATCCTAGTTTCTCAAGTTCTTTTGCGAGAAGTCCAGCATAGCTGTGTACTCTTCTTGAGATAGCTTTTAGGCCTTCTGCACCATGATATACAGCATAAAAGCCACTCATTACAGCAAGAAGAGCTTGGGCTGTGCATATGTTGGAAGTTGCCTTTTCTCGTTTTATGTGTTGTTCTCTTGTTTGTAGCGCAAGACGATAGCCTGTACGTCCGTATGCATCTTTTGATAACCCCACAATTCGACCAGGAATTTCGCGTTTGAAATCTTTAAGACAAGCTAGGAATCCAGCACTTGGTCCTCCATAGTACATCGGTGTTCCTAGTCGTTGAGCAGAGCCGAAGGCTATATCGGCTCCCCACTCTCCAGGAGGTGTAATTAAGGTGAGACTCAGAAGATCGGTAGCAGCAGCTACGCGTACTTCCTTGTCGTGGCATTTCTTTACAAATGCCTCATAGCTTTCTACTGATCCTACACTATCGGGGTACTGAATAATCGCACCAAAGTACTCGTTGTCCCCCAGTTCAATTTCTTTATAGTCGCCAATGACTAGCTCCATGCCTTGAGCTAGAACACGGGTCTCAATTACGGCAATTGTTGATGCAAATACACGTTGGTCAACAAAAAGCTTATTTACTCCAGCCTTTTTTTGAGCACGACTCCTTACGTTGAAAAGGAGCATGGCTGCCTCTGCACCTGCAGTTGCCTCATCAAGCAAAGAACAATTGGCCAAAGGGAGCCCTGTAAGCTCTGTGATCACTGTTTGGAAGTTGAAGAGTGCCTCAAGTCTTCCTTGTGATACTTCTGCTTGGTAGGGAGTATAGGAAGTATACCAAACTGGATTTTCTAGGACGTTTCTTAGAATAGGAGCTGGCGTTACGCAATCGTAAAAGCCTTGTCCGAGATAAGAGGTATAGGGGGTATTGCGAGAAGCTAGCTCAGTCATGTGCTCGAGCAGCTCTCTTTCTGTCATGGCTTCAGGCAATTCAAGCTCTTTCTTGAGGAAGATATCCTCAGGATAGACCTGGTGCATCAACTCCTCAATAGAGTTTGCTCCGATTTCCTTAAGCATTTCGGAGGCTTCGGCGTCATTTATTCCGATGTGACGTTTATAAAAAGGATCTATACTCATAGTACTGACATTATATAGGGATTGTTTTTCTTTTCGTAGCCAATAGTTGTCTCTGGTCCATGCCCAGGGTAAATAATGGTTTCATCGCTAAGGGGTACAAATACATTTTTCAGTGTATTGAGCATTACGCTATAGCTACCCCCTTCAAGGTCACACCGCCCAATATTTCCCCTGAATACGACATCGCCACAGCACACATACTTCTCTGCTCTATTGTAGTAGGTGACATGTCCTGCACTGTGTCCTGGGGTGAAAAGAGCTTCTAGTTGCAACTCCCCAAAGTTAAAGATTTCTCCCGTTTGGAAAGGCTTGATCTGAACATCTTTGAAACTTTCCCCCAATGGAATCATAAAGCTACTTGCTTGTCGCTCAATAGAAGAGGTATTTTCAATCTCTTTTTCATGAGCTAGGAGGGGAAGACCATATTTTTTAGTAAGGTGGGGTGCTCCCCAGACATGGTCGAAATGCAAGTGAGTAGCCAACAGGCCTACAAGAGTTGCCTTTTCTCTTTCAATTACATTGTCGAGAGCATGGCACTCTTCAGGTGAAGAGCAACCAGGGTCAATCACAATTGCTTCACGGCTTGCCTGATCGATGAGAAGATAGGTGTTTTCTTGTAAGGGATTGAATGTGAATAGATGAACGGATGAAGCCATAGTTTTTTTTATTGTCTGCTGGATTGGATAGGAAGGTAAATAACTTTCTTCTCCTTAAAGTATTCTTCGTGGAGAAAACTGTCTAACAACTCTACTTCGACAAGCTTGCGAAAGGGTTTTAGTTCTTCAGTGAGATCTCCACCTTTCAAAGCTATGATACCATTTGGAAGAGCATTGAAGTTTTCTTTTGCGAAGAGGTGACGTGTATACTTTGCCAGGATGTCGAGTGACATGGCCGCTCTGCTTACCACAAAGTGGCATGAGGCCGAAAAGTCCTCTACACGGGTGTGAAAAGCCTCTACGTTTTTAAGCCCAATTGAAGAGGCTATTTCTTGACATACTTTTATTTTTTTTGCAGTGCTATCCAACAAAATAAAGTGACATTCTGGAAAGAGAATTGCTAATGGAATTCCAGGAAATCCTCCTCCCGTACCTACGTCTGCTACAATCGTTGAAGGCTTGAAGCGAATCACTTTGCATATGCCTAGGCTATGTAAAATGTGATGTAGGTATAGCGACTCAATATCCTTTCTTGAAATTAGATTGATACGTGCATTCCAATAGCGGTACAATTCTCCTAAGGCTTGGTATTGCTTTTTTTGTTCTTCCGAAAGAGCAGGGAAAAGCTGGTAAAGAGTCTCCAAGGCTTGGGAGTCTACAGCAGACAATTGAGGCAACATAGTAGAGTTTTCGCTGGAGGACTTGAAAAGGACTTACGATAAAAAATGTTGGATCGGAGACTTCTCTTTGAGGAGAGGTCTTAGTTCTTGCCATGAGAGCGACACATTGAGTTCACCCTTATGGTCTACTACCACAGCATGTTCGGGAAAACAGTAAGTAATCCCTGTTGCATTGACCATAAAGTTGCCATTAGGGCGAATCTCATCGTAGTTGACAATCTCTCCATTGGCTTGAGTTTCTACAGCCTGTGTTAAGAGCTTTGTGAGAGGGGCTTCGTAGCCATCAATAAAGAGGGAGCTTTCGCTGAAAGCTTTCCCTTCAGGAAGGTAAAAGTTGTAGTAGCAGAGCGTGGGGTGCTCTTCGTTGCCTCGTATCGTAAAGGTATAGACTACTGCAAGAGAAACCACCTGAGCATCGGTGTATGCAAGAAAGGAGTGAAGACGTTCATGATAGGATAGACTTTCATCTTGTGCTCCTTTCTGCACGTCGTGCTGTCGATTGGAACTTGCTAGAGAGTCGAGTACAGTACGAGGGTCTAGATTATTCTCAAGCCCCCCCAAGAGTACTCTACAAATTTCTCCTTGTAGCTTGGGGTTGTCTTGTGGAAATAGCAATGAATAATCTTGCTCAATCTCGCCCTTAGTGCTGTCGCTACTATCAAAAGGTGTTACTTGATGATAGGTAATTGGTTGCCATTGGATAGTATTCTCTTCACTTTCTGTACGATTTTGCTTACACCCATTGAGTACTAGAAGCGTGATTGCTAATAAGAGGATTGTACCCCCTCTATAAAATAGATTCTTTCTTGCGGTTTGCCACATAAGTTGTATTACGTCAAGCAATAGAGTTTACAAAAAGTCTCCTTTGCTTAAATTAGTACTACAAAGATAACGATTTATTGCCATCTTGAGAATGAAATGCATAAGGGAAGAGTGGATAAAAGAAGTCGCTCTACAAAGTCGCGCTTGAAGAAGGGAAAACCTCCTAAAGCGAGACGCTGTAGAGCGACTCTTAATTGGTTAGTGATCAATTACCGTCGAGCGGTATTCAATTGTTTAGCTTCCTTTCTTTTGTCACTCTTATTAGCTACTAAGTAGGCAATTGGAGATGCAACGAAAAGAGTACTATACACACCGATTATTACCCCGATAAGGATCGCAAAGGTAAAGCTTCTCATGGATGCTCCCCCAAAGAGGAAGATGATCAGTACCACGATAAAAGTAGAAATTGTCGTGTTGAAGGTACGTGATAACGTGCTGTTGAGAGCATCGTTCATGACTGTATATCGGTCTCTGTTGGGGTAGAGTTTCATTGATTCGCGGACGCGGTCAAAGACTACCACTACGTCGTTGATGGAGTAACCAATAATAGCGAGGATTGCTGCAATAAAGTTTTGATCCAACTCCATCGTAAAGGGCATAATCTTCCAAAGAAGAATATAGAGTGCAATGATACTCATTGTGGTATTGAATACCGAAGCAAAGGCTCCAATTGAGTAATGCAAGTAACGGAAGCGGAGTAAGATGTAGAGAGCCATGAAGATGAGCGCAATAATCACCGATATGATGGCTTTATTGGTAATGCTCTTAGACATCGTAGCACTCACCTTTTGGCTACTTACTATACTTTGAGATAGGAAAGTATCTTTGTCTGGTGCTGTTTTGAAGAGTTTAGCACAGTTTTCATAAAGGAGATCATTGATGAGATCTTCTGCTTCTGCGGTATTTTCTTCTATCTTGTAGTTTGTAGCAATACGTATTTGGGTGCCATCTGTACCAATAGAAGTAACGCTGATCTTGTTTTCAAATGGTTCAGAGAGGGTACTTCTTACGTCTGCAATAGATACTGGCTGGTCAAAGGCTACAATATAATTGCGTCCGCCAGAGAATTCAATCCCTTTGTTGAAGCCCCAAACGCCAAGACCTATACCAGCGAGTATAATGATAACGATTGGTAACCCTAGGCCAAACTTCCAGCGACCTAAAATGTTGAACTTGGGATTGCTTAAGAAGTTCTTGGATACAGATGTTGTATAAGTAACCTTATTCATTCTGCCCTTCTTGTCAAGAGCTTCCACTACTACACGTGTAAGGAATACAGCTGTAATGAAAGAGGCGACCAAACCAATGATAAGCGTTGTCGCAAAACCACGGATAGGTCCTGTGCCAAATGCATAGAGTATAATCCCTGTGATGATAGTCGTAAGGTTGGAGTCAAAGATGGCAGAGAAGGCATTGCTATACCCATCGTGGATTGCACGTGTCATAGACTTGCCCGACTTGAGCTCTTCTTTTATACGCTCAAAGATAAGTACGTTGGCATCAACGGCCATACCTAGTGTAAGTACAAGCCCTGCAATACCAGAGAGTGTAAGTACGCTATGGAACGATGCGAGAATACCGAGCGTAAAGAATGCATTTACGATCAAAGCACCATCGGCAATAAGACCAGGTATCCAACCATAAATGAGAATCATATAGATCATCAGTAGGACAATCGCGATGATGAAAGAGATGATCCCAGCGCGAATGGAGTCTTGCCCCAATGAAGGTCCTACCACATTTTCTTGTTCAATGGTAATGGTGGCATCCATCTTACCAGAGTTGAGTACATTGGCAAGGTCGACCGTTTGCTCTACGGTAAAGTTTCCAGATATTTCACTTCGTCCGCCCGTAATTTCAGTGTTGACATTAGGTGCAGAGTATACCACGTTGTCAAGTACTATCGCAATAGCTCTACCGATATTGTCTTTGGTAAGACGAGCCCATGCACGTGAGCCTTCGTCATTCATTGACATCGTTACTACAGGACCACGATTGCCAATTCCTCCTTGGTTTACTTCGCTACGGCTTGTTGTCACGACATCTCCAGTTAGATCGGGAGCCCCATCTCTAGAGTAGCGGATAGCATATAGTTCGTATCGGTCGGTTTGCTTTTTGGTTTGTGGATCCTCAATGGGGTTGTTGGCCCATAGGAGTCTGAGGTCTTCTCTCATGTAGCCGTTGGCATAGGCGATTTCAAGAAGGCTATCAATCTTATCTTTATCGGCAGCACGTGCAATACCAGCTACAGCCCCAGAGTTGTACCCTGTGGGGGTAAGAAGTTCAAAGAGCACGCCATGACCATTAGGTTGTTCGCTGGCTGCTGTTGTGACTTCTTTTTCTTCGCCTGTGGAGTCTTGCTTAGCGACTTCTGCTGTAGTTTCTTGGTCTACCTTTTCGGCTGTTTCTTCTTCGGTTGTAGTGGCCGTTTCTTCTACTTGAGTAGGAGCTTGGTCTGCTTTGGCGAGAGCGGTTAGCTTATCGTTTGCCATTTGCAGGTCAGCAAGTACTTCTTGCCCTGTGTAGGTTCTCCAAAACTGCAAGTTAGCACTTCTTTGTAGAAGGTCTCTTACACGGTCAGGCTCGGTTACTCCTGGGAGTTCCACAAGAATTCTTCCTTCGCCTTCAATTTTTTGAATGTTTGGCGAAACGACACCAAAGCGGTCGATACGAGAACGCAACACATTTATTGCTGCTTCCGAAGCACTGTTGTATTTCTGTTTGAGGATCTTTATAACCTCTGCATCGGTTGTGCGGGCAGAGATGTCCTCTTTGAGTGCACCATTGCTAAAAATGGTCGTTAGCTTTCCTTCGGGGCTTAGTGTACGGTACTCAGCCACAAACTTGTCGACAAAGTCTCCTGATCGAGCAGACTTTTCGGCATTCTTGAGAGCTTGTAGGAAATTGGGGTCGTCGTAACCTCCCGAGAGGTTTCTAAGTAGGTCGGTAGCGTTGACACGGAGGACAACGTTCATTCCACCTTTCAAGTCTAGTCCCAAGCCTATTTGCTGAGTTCTTGCCTTTTTAAGGGTGCTTCCAAACCAGACCTTTTCATTGGCCATGGAGTCGAGGTAAGCTTTGCCATTGCCTCCCATCTCAGTTATTTGCTGAGCCTTCTTATCGTAATGGTTTACCACGGGGGTAAAAGAGAGATAGAAAAGGCAGATAACAGCGAGGGCTGCGGAGATAAATATTACAAATCCTTTGTTTTGCATCGTATCGTAACCTATATTATCTGGTCATTTTATGTTCGTTATGCAAAGGTATACTTTTTTTTGCGAACTAGCCTGTTCTTAAAGAAGAGCGCAAGAAGAAAGGAAGCCTTTATGGCAATCAATATCTACTTAAAATACTACAAACCTAATGGTTGCATGCACAACAAGAGGCTAAGGAAAGTAGATGTAGGAGCCTGTCTTACTACTCAAAGAAAGGTGGAAGTAAAGTCTTACAAATCTTTTTTTGGAGAAAATATAGATCTTTTAGGAAATCTCTCAGACTTTTTTTTAACAAACGTAGCGGCTATCTTTACCTTTCAATAGCGAGTCTCACCCTCTGCTTTTTTTTGTAATACCTCAGACCATGAGGAATACTCTCTGTATTATATAAGATCGAGAAGGGTCTGCTATACGTGAATAAAAGCTATGGCACAAGGCGGACGACCTTTGACCAAGCGGTATTGCACCTCCGAATAGCCTAAAGTCTGAAAGAAAGCTTGATAAGAAGAATAGGTAAAGCGCTGCTTGAACTTAACCCCTATCATTCGTAATATAGTAGTCCAGCATTGACTAAGCCAGCTCTTGCTCTCTGGCTTGATATAGGTGGGAACGATGATCTCTCCTCCTGGCTTGCAAACTCGTTGCAACTCAGCCATAGCTTTTTCGGGAGTAGAGAGCAAATGCAGTACATTACCCGCAACGACCTTATCAAATGCGTGTGTAGCATAAGAGAGTTGTGTAATATCGGCTTTCTCTAGCTTTAGATTGGTAGCCTTGAAGCACTTTTTCTTTGTTTGGCGTAGCATGCCTAATGAGAAGTCGGTAGCTACTATGTCTTTGCATAGAGGATAGATCTGCTGGGTCAGTAGCCCAGTACCACAGGCACACTCAAGTACGCTATCTGTAGTGGCGATATGCTCAGCTACAAGTTGGCTTATTTTGCGGTTTGCCTTTCCATTAACGAGGTTGGTAGCCGTATCGTAAATCTTAGCAACTATATCCCAAAACATAACTTTTTGTCAGATTGGATGGTTTTATTCTTTTGTTTCCTTCACAAAGATATAATTTCCTAACAAACAGCTGGCTTAGCCTTTAGGCTTGATTTGATGGTGATACCTATAAGTTGCGATAAGTCAAATATACAAGTAATATTACCTTTGTGGCACAAAAATAGAATCAATTTTCAAGTCTTAGTCAATTCTGACCATAGCTCGTGCAAGTAGAGAAGATCGCCATTCGAAAAAAACTGCTTGAAATAGCACGATCCCTTTTCTTTAGAAAAGGATACGACGCTGTGACTATGCGCGAAATTGCGCAACTCACGGGGATCGGTCTTGGCAGTATCTATACCTACTTCAAGAGCAAAGAGCAGATCTTAAAAGAAGTATTGTCTCCTTTTTTCAATAACATGCAAAGTAGTATGAGAGCGCACTTTGCGATAAATAAGGAGCTGTACACTCCCAGTTTCTTTACGACCAAGGAGGGGATGCTGGCGAGTATGCAAATGCTCTTGAATGTTGTCGATGATTATCAAGAAGAGCTACGTTTTCTCTTTACATACGGCCATCAAACGAAGTTTTGCAACTACTTTCAAGACCTCATTGAGTACTATTACAAAGAGAGTTGTCTGTTTATGCAAGAAGTGGGCAAGAAGGATCCTTCTCTATGCACCGACTTCTCCAAAGGACTGCTTTATCTGATGAATGAGATGTGGATTTCAGTGATTCGCATTTTTGTGTGCAATAGAGATATGAACAAGGAGGAGAGATATCTTTTCCTTACTGAGTATGTCTCTTTTTGCACAGCAGGCTGGGATACCCTTATGAGTGGGAACAATAAAATTTCTTGCAATTGCGTCTATGAGACCTATTCCAATAGCTAAGCAAAAGCATACAACACTAGATCACGGGCGGACTTCTCTTTTAGGGAGGTTCGCTTTTTTTTTATGAACAGAAATGGGGCTCTGTTCGGGTTTACTCCGTCCAGCTATTCCCCCTCTGCAAGAAAAGTCTACTTCACGAAATTAAAAACAATGCAATGATACAACAAAAAACAGATGCTATGCTTCGCCTTACGCAAGCTACATGGATCATCGTTATCCTTCTTTTTACACTTGTCACGCCTCTCTGTGCTCAACAAAAGAAAATAGATGCTACGCTCTATGGTACAGTTATTGACGAACACGCGACTCCTCTCGTGGGAGCAACGGTTGCTATCGAGTCCAAAAGCTTAGGCGCTATGACTAATGCCCAGGGGCAATTTACGCTTGAGGGGATCCCTTCTGGAGTGCACACCTTTACCATTAGGTATATAGGCTATCGTACCATTACGAAAAAGATAACTCTTGCTAAAGGGGAAAGAAAAAGAGCAGTCTTTGAACTGCTTCCCGAAGATAAAATGCTATCAGAAGTAATGGTTACAGCCAAAGGAAAAGCCCGAAAAATACAAGAGCAAGCAATGCCCGTATCGGTGATAAGTATGGCACAATTGCAGGGAACGGTGAGCGATATTGAGGGAATATTAGCGAAAACTGTTGGCATCTCCATTCGTGCAACGGGTGGCGTAGGAAGTGCTTCTCGTATAAACTTGCGTGGGCTTGAAGGTAAACGTGTAGGAATGTTTATTGATGAAATCTCAATCTCTGATCAAAGCGACTTCCTCAATATCAACGATATCCCTGTGGACATGATCGAACGCATAGAAATCTACAAAGGAATCGTACCTGCCAAGCTGGGAGGGTCCTCTATGGGTGGGGCAGTCAATCTCGTAATTCGTGAATATCCAGAACGCTATGCCGATGTGAGCTATACGCTAGAAAGCTTCAATACTCACAAAGGACAAGTGGTACTGAAAAGAAATCTCAAAGATACAGGTCTTGTAATAGGTGCAGGAGGAGGAATCACCTACTCAGACAACAACTACACCATGGAATCTCCCTATATTCCAGGACTAAAAATCAAACGACAGCACGATAAGTATAGAAAAATTGTCAGCGGTGGAAGTCTCAAAGCCACTAAGTGGTGGTTTGACAAGATCGAATTGGAGCCTGCTTACATTTCCACCTACCAGCAGCTCCAAGGCATTGAGTACGACATTCGGCAAGCTTATACCAAGTCGGATCTCTTTATCCTTGCAAATAAACTTAAGAAAACGGATTTTTTCCTAGAAGGATTAGACTTTGATATGTCGACTGGAGTAGGCTACTCGCGATATAGTCTCGTAGATACTGCAAAAACATGGTACGACTGGGATGGCAAAGAGTATGCTACACCTTCTATCTACGGAGGCGAAATCTTAGGCAATAGCTATCCATCCTTTTCAAAGAATAAGAAGTTTACGTTTGCTAATAAACTCAACTTGGAGTATATCCTTTCGGAGAATCATTCTGTCAACTTCAATTCTTTCGTGACTATGGCTTATGGCTGGCCTTTAGACTCCCTCAAAGTAAAGGGGCTTGGCAAGCAGATAGACTTCAACTCAAGCATGAAAAGCTGGGTGGCGGGGCTTACCTATGACTTCAGAACCTCAGGAGACCGATTCCTCAACTCTCTGACAGGTAAGTATTACCTCTATACAATGGAAACGAAGTCAAGAAATATCTACCAGACAACGCCACCTGAAGATGTTGCCATTCGAAAGAGCAGTTTCGGCTTTAGTGATGCTATGCGTTATCGCTTTACCCCTACACTTATGGCGAAGCTTTCGGGAGGATACGATGTGCGTATCCCAGCAGAAAATGAATTGCTAGGAGATGGCAATATGATTACGGCTTCGCCTCAGCTTATCCCAGAGCGAAACCTTAGCTTCAATATGGGACTTCTCCTCAATATGGTAGGCGAGCATCCGTCCAACTTGCAAGTGGAGCTAAGTGGCTATTACATGTATCTTAAAGATATGATCCGCTTTGTAAAAGGATTCCTAGGTGCGCAGTACCAAAATTTTGGCGAAATGCGGACATTGGGAGCCGAATTAGAAGTTAAAGCTGATCTCTTCCCTTGGTTTTTTGCCTATGGCAATGTAACCTACCAAGATCTTCGAGATACTCGAAAATTTGTAGAAAATAGCAATATCCCTAATCCCACCAGAGGTCTTCGCATGCCCAATATCCCTTTCTTTATGGCCAATGCAGGGATAGAACTTCACCAAGAGAACCTCTTTGGGGGAGCTGGTCACAATAGTCGTCTCTTTGCCGACTTCGCTTTTGTAGAAGAGTACTTCTATGATTTTGAGTTTTCAGGACAAGGAAAAAGACGAATCCCGCGTAGTGCGGTACTCGACTTAGGCGTTGAACATAGCTTTATGAATCAGCGCATCTTCATTTCTGGACAAGTAAAAAATCTCACCAATAGGAAGCTCATTAGCGAATTCAACCGCCCCCTACCAGGAAGGAGCTTCTGGATAAAACTTAGATATGTTTTTAAGTAATTCATAATTCAAGCATTCGTATGAAAAAGCATTTATTTAATTTGGCGACAGTGGCTCTCTTTGCCCTGCTCGTACCCACTACTTCTTGCAAACAAAAGAAAGAAGAAGAAAAAAAACTTGAGGGAAATGAGCGTGTCCTCATTGAGACCGTTATCAAAAACCCCGATGGCAAAAGTGGAAAAGCTCTCCTTCAGCAAATTAATAAGCTTGAGGGTGAAATTGATGTAACCAAAGGTACCCCAGTAGGGTATGGCTCTGGCATCTCTGTTTTTGACAATGATATATTTGTATTTCCCGAGATGGGGGTAGCTGGAGAGCAAGCCATTCTCAAATACACCAGTAGCAAAGAAGGAATTCAGGAAACTGGAAAAATTCATATTGCACCCAATTCTGGAGCCTACAATGTATTTAAAGTGTCGGAAGACAAGTACTATATCCACAACTACATGATTGGTACGCTATCCATCCTCAATCCAAAAACTCTAAAGATTGAAGGCGAAATTGACCTCAAGCAGTATGGACACTCAGATACCAATCCCGATCCTGCAGTAGGTATACTTCGCGATGGCTTATTCTACCTCTCTCTTAATCAGGTTGGTCCTAACTGGATGCCTTATCCCGATTATCAGCAAGTAGATGTTGCCGTTATTGATCCTAAGACAGACAAGGTGCTGAAAGTGATCTCTGACAAGAAAAGCAACCTATTCTTTGCCACTCGCCCTATCCACAAAGATATGGCATTCGTTAATGAGCAGGGCGATATCTATTTGGCTTGTGTGGGATACTTTGGATTTAATCCACAAGCTCGCAACAATGGCTTCGTATGTATCCCTAAGGGAAAACAAGAGTTTGACTCAAGCCGTAGCTGGGATATCCAAAATACCCCCATTGAAGGACTTGAATACAAATCCTCTACCATATTCAATACGCTTTATATTGGCAACAATAAGGTGGTCGCTTATGTAGGTATACTTGAAATGAATGGAGATAACCCCTTTACGGCAAGAAATGCAGTTGCTGTACTGATAGACCTTTCTGCTAAAACGATCAAGAAGATTGAAGGAATACCCACAACCGATGGGTTTAGTCAAGAGATTGTACTCCATAAAGGTAAAGTTTACCTCTCTGCTTTTGGAGAAAAAGAAGCTGGTATCTACGAGTTTGACCCCAAAACAAACAAGGCAAAGCAGGTTATGAAATCCACGGCTGGAATCTACTTCATGCACTTCTTCAATGACTAGAGGTTATAATGCAGAAAAAGAGGCTCGACCTCAAAAATAAATGATCGCAAGGGCTAACTCGCTACTCTGAGTTAGCCCTTGTTTATGTATACCTCATTGAGCTGTCTACTGCCATTTCCTGTATCAACAGCTTTTCTATCTTACCCAATGACAATCAATCCGCGGTTGTCTCTTGTCTTAATTCTCTTGTCCCCATTTTGCGAGATTCCTTGCGGAGTCTTTATTGGGTTCTCTTCTAGATCAATAAAATATTTGTGTATTGAATTGATTTCTATTATTTAATTACTAGGATGAGACTGTTGCAAAAGTCAACAGTCTCTAGGATGGGAAAGACACGCTTCAAATCACACTTACTCCCCAGCATAGGTTTTGAAGTGCTCCACCTGCTCCATCACTTGTTCAAAGACTTCTTTATTATACTCAGGCGGATAGCCTGCTCTCCGAAGGCAGAAGTATATCTTCTGATTGAGATCTGCACGGATTTTTTGATTGTTGAGCCAGTCGGTAAACGAAGATTGCACGTCGATTAATTCCTTAATCTTCTTTGCTAGTACTTTGCACTTATCGTTGATGATGAGTGAGCCGACACGCCTGTCCTCGCCATACACGAAGTCATGCTTATCTCTGAGGTGCATCAATATGTCGTAGAAAGCTTTCTCCTCAAAAGTCAAGCCCAGCCCTCTGAAGCTCTCCTTATCTTCGCCCAACTGATGGAGCAAATCCATCGCCTGCCTAGTGGCTTCATCTATGATGGCAGAGACCGCTTCGCTCTGAGTAGCAGACGCCTCTTCTTGAGAGAGAGCCTCCTTTCGCTCGTGATAGGCGTCTAGCGTTTTACGAAGCAGCTCTTCATACTTCTCAGCTGCTACCTTATTGGTGTTTTTGTATTCTCGGATGGTCTTGCGAAGCATCTTGACCAATAGTTCAAGCCTTGTAGCAGGGAGCTTAATATTCTGGAGACGCTCGGAAAACTCTGGACTGAATATTTTCTCCTCGACATCGGTATCCAAGATACTCACCACGGAGTTGCAACGCAGTGCCTCCTGCACCATGCGCTCGACCGTTCTATTCATACTCTCCACGTCGTGCTTCTCGCCCGAAGTCTTACGCACATACGAGGCTACAGCCATATAGCACTGCGATAGGGAGAGTTCGTCGTGCGAGAGTTCGCCAGAGGGCTGGCAAATATCGTATGCCGCTCTCAGACGTGTCACATGAGCTAAGAAGAAGGTCTTGGCTCCTACCTTTTTAGGGGTACCCTTATCCCTGTCTATATTAAGTGTCTCACTCATCGTAAGGATGTACTCAGTTGCTTGAGAGAGGCATTCCAAGCGCGCTAAAGGTGTTGCCCCCTGGTCGGTAAAGGGCGAGAGGTCAAAGCCTGAGAAAAGCTGTTTGATAACCTCCAACTCAATGCGCAGAGCTTCGTGGGCTTGAGCCACATCATCCTCACTGGGGCCGAAATCCTCACCTCCGAAACGCCGCATCGCCTCCATCATGTTTTTGTGAATACCGACGTAATCAATCACATAGCCAAAGTCTTTGCCTAGATAGTTGCGATTGACACGGCTAATGGTCTGTATTAAGGAGTGCTTTTGCAAAGGCTTGTCGTTGTAGAGATAGGTAAGACAAGGCACATCAAAGCCCGTAATCCACATATCTACTACGATAACGATACGAAAGTTGCTCTCTGGCATTTTGAATGCCTCGTCCAGTGCTTTGATACGCTTCTTGTCGCCTAGGTATTGATACATGTCTGCCGCATCATTGCTACCACGTGTTGCCACCATAGCTATGGTCGGCATAGGGGTGAGTTTCTGTAGCACCTCTTGGGGCAAGCGACTATCATCGGGCGACTTCCGCTCCGTGAACCAATCTGGGCGGAGCTTTTTGAACTTTTGTAATAGCCTATAGGCGATCTCTCGTTTGCTACAGACGATCATCGCTTTCTGCACCACATCGGTGCGGTTGTCACATGCTTGTGTGTAATGATCAATGATATCGGCAGCCAAGCGTTCCAGTCGGTCGTCATCACCAAGTATTACTTCCATTGCACTCATAGCCTTCTTGCTCCGAGTGATGTCTTCTTCTGTTGCCCCCTCTTCGGCACACTGCTGATAGTAGGCATCTATCTGCCTTACCTTCTCTGCCTCCAGTGTTACTTTGGCGATACGCGGTATATACTTAATATCTCGAGTGATGCCGTCCGCCACTGCCTGCTGCATCGTGTAGCTGTCCACAATCTCTCCGAAGACTTGGATCGTATCATCAATAGGCGTACCCGTAAAGCCCACGAAAGTAGCATTGGGAAAGGCGGTACGTAGAAGCTCCGCATAAGGCTTGGTGACAAATGCTCCTAAGCTCTCCTCGCTTTTGTCCTTGACCTTGAGTTGAATATTAAGACGCACTTGCGTGCGGTGGGCTTCGTCCGAGAAGCAAATGATGTTGCGCCGCTCGTTGAGTAACCCCGTCTCCTCACAAAACTTCTGAATGGTACAGATAAAAAAGCCACCTGACTTACGTAGGCTCATCTCCTCTTTGAGATTGGCACGGCTCTCTATCACCTTGGCAATTCCGAGTGATAAGAATTCTTCAGACCTCAGGAAGAGCTTGCCCGCCTGCGACTGAAGATCGTCACGATCCACAATCATAACGATGGTGGGCGAACCCAGCTCGGGACAGCGTAGTGAGAGTTGCCGGGCGAGAAACATCATGGTATAGGTTTTGCCGCATCCAGTAGCCCCAAAGTAAGTTCCTCCACGACGATCCCCCTCGGTGTAAGCCTTGAGCACATGGTCTCGCAGCTGTCTCGTAGCGAAGAACTGAGGGTAGCGGCAGACAATTTCCTCCTCTCTGTCGCTCTTGGCGTCGGGAAAGTAAATATAGTCTCGCAAGATCTCCAGAAAGCGTACAGGCTCATACACTCCGCGAACGATGGTGCGTACTTGGTCGATTCCGCTCTGGGCAGCTGGGTCTTCGTTGCGCACTTTCTTCCAGGCATAGTAATGCTCATAGGGTGTGTAGGTGGTGCCGAGTTTGGTGTTATTCCGTGTGGCATCACTGATACAGGAGAGCGGGCAATACCTCAGGAGGTGGGGGATGTCCCGCATATAGCGTGTATGGATTTGCTTGTAGGCATCGGCTATTGAGGCTGTGGCATCGGTGGGGTTCTTCAGCTCGAAGATACAGAGCGGTATGCCGTTGACAAAGAGCAGTACATCGGGGATGCGGATGTCTCCCCCCTGCCCATAGCCCACCTCAAACTGGTTGACTGCACGGAAGCGGTTACGCTCCACCTCATCAAAGTCTATGTAAGAAATATCGAAAGCCACTCCATCGCTCTGTCTTGTATAGCGGTAGCCATCCACAAGGAGATGATAGGTAGTGCGAAGTCGGTCAAAGTGAGTCTGCCCACTCGCATGGCGCAGATGGTCGATGATATTGGTCACATCGTCAGGCTCTAACCCAGGATGCTGGCTCTGGAGGAAACTGGACAAGTCCGCCGTCAGGAGGAGTTCTTCTTTGTGGCGATGCAGCTCACCCCCATATGTATAGTTCCATCCCTCCTCTTGTAGGAGAGTGATGAGGGCCTTTTCGTATTCGCTTTCGTAGAACTTCATACTATATCCGTTGTGTTTATCGGTATCTTTTCAGACTAATAGATAGGACTATGCGTGCAGACTATACATGTACCCGAAATAACGATTTTGGGTACATATCCA
>KQ959264.1:145760-154267 GCA_001552775.1 Bacteroidales bacterium KA00251 | reverse complement strand
ACCCGAAATAACGATTTTGGGTACATATCCAAGCTAACGTGTACCCGATTTTGCTTTTTGGGGTACACATTCTTATTGTTGGGTAGATTCAATAGTCTCAGTGTTATTTCTCTCGTCAATGTGATGCTGAATAAACAAGTCCATCAGTTTTGTATTGATATAATAATTACTTCGTCCAATGAACTTCATAGTCGTCAATCTTTATCTTTTTTTTTGTGGGGCTCAGTTTTCTTGCTCGTAATAATACGAGTAGTCAATCCCCTTCATAAAGGTTTCTCTATCGTTTATATTATCCGTAAGAGCAGAGTGTAGTAGAGATGTCAAGGTTGTGGGGTCTGCAACACTGGTTCTCATAGCTTCGAGATAGGTATATTTATCCACTTGGCTCCAGTCCACACACAGCCCAAGTTGCTTTTTGAGCATTAGGTCGAGCCAGATACGTGTGGCACGCCCATTACCTTCCCTAAAAGGATGAGCGATATTCATCTCCACATACTTATCGATAATCTGCTCCCATGTCTGCTCCGGCATTTGTTCTATACGAGTAAGGGTGTCTGGTAGGTACTGAGCCATGGCAAACTGAAAGCCTCCTTTGGCGATATTGACTTGTCTGATCTGTCCTGCAAAGTCGTAAAGCCCACCGAAAAGATAGGAATGGATCTGCCGCAGTCCTTGCACCGTACCCACTTCGATACTGTCTAAGAGATTGCTCTCAAAAAGGGCATATGCCTTGGAGCGACTGCGACTATCAATAGTCTCTTCTCCTCCCACAAACCACTCCACGAAACGCATAGCCCGATCATTAGGAAAGCTCTGTGCGAGAGCCACGACTCCTTTGTCATCAAGGGTGTCCGTCAGGCGCATCTTACCATCGGGGGCGAGGAGTTTCAACTGGTTAGTGGCACTAACCACTTCACTTTTCTCCCTCTTGAGCTTAGTCTTTAGATACTTCCAGTAGTTTCTATTTTTGTTGTAATCATCTTGGTCGTTCAGTACTCCTATGATGTCCAGCACAGAGAACCACCACTTAGACTCAGTCTCGTCCCAAACGGCTCGCACCTCACGGTCATTGAAAAATCGTATCGAAATCTTGCTCATACGCTTTGTGTGGCTTTATTAGGCATCTATGGCATACCGAATTAGGGCGGGGCAGAGCGTCGTGAGTCTTTCGCGTGCCTCTCGGGCAATGCTTTTCGCCTCCTCAATACAATGGTAGAGGTTCACAATAGACTGCTGCACCTCGAGTGGGGGCAAGGGAATTTGTACACGGCACAGCTCCTCCCAACTAAATGTTTCTCTGGCACTGCCCCAAGAATTGAAACGAGCATAGCGGTCAAAGTCACCTCGACTGAGTAATATATATAGGTATTCAGGGAGCAGTTCGCCTACTGCCCGAAATGTACTATATATAGATGAGATAAGGTAAGATTGGCTTGATGTGTTAAGTGCCAAGGCTATCTTATCCCCTCTCCGAGAGGTGTCTGCTACATAAGCGAATACACGAGGACTTACAACTTTGTAGTTAAGCACAGACACACCGTCCATATTGGCTTTGGTGACAATGAAGGTTTTGTCTGTACTGATGCCCATTACGTCCTCTATAGAGTATTTCCCCTCTGTATTGCGCTCGTCCACCTCCTCGATATAGTCGCCGAGGGGGACAGAGGGGTATTGGCGTTTGCAGTCGACGATAAACGCCTGACAAGCTTCGGTCAGTGGAGCAATCAAAGCTTCGTTGTCTTCGGCTAAACGCTTCAAGCCCTCATAAGTTGCCACCAACTCCCGTTGCACCTCCATGCTCGGCAGAGGGATTTGAATGTCACAAAACCTATCCCAGTCCAAATTGGAACGAATGCTACCATCGCTTAGAAACCACCCATATCTATCCATCTCAAAACGGATAAATTGCATATACAAATACAGAGGAGTGAGTTCGTGTTTTCTCTTTACTCTGAAAGTTGTATATGCAGGAGAAATGAGAAATACGTTATCTTCACTCTTTAAAGCTATTCTAATGCAAACATCTCGCCCTGTCTGCATACCACTAAACACAAATGTTCCTTGTGTAACCAACTTGTATTTGGTGTTGTCTATGTTATTTGTATCAGCGACAGTGGGCATAAAGTTTTTGTCCTTGTTGATACCATAGAACGGATAGTCAACCCCTTCACTGTTTCGTTCGTCCACCTCCTCGATATAGTCGCCTAGGCGGACCCACTTTGTTTTATTCGCAGTCATAGCCGAGTTGTTGGAGTGCTTTGCGTAGGCTTTGGTCGTTCTGCTCTTGACGTTGGAGTAGCGTCTTGACACTCTTAGACGTTTGCTTTAGCACTTGTTGGTAATCGATGTGGCTATCACGGTCTACAAACTCGATGTAGCGACTGGGGACCAGTGTAAAGTCATTGGCTCGCAGCTCGTCTATACCCACAGAGCGATAGAGCTCAGGCTCGGCATAGTTGGCTCCGTCTGTACCCTCTGCCTGCCAGTCGTGATAGATGGCTACTGCACGCTGGACTTGCTCCTCGGTAAGCATCACTTTTTTCTTCTGCTCGCCCTTGACGGGGTTGTCCGTCCAGCTACGCAAGTCCATGAATAGCACTTCGCCCTGTCTCGAACGGAGCTTGCGGTCGTGCCTGAGTCCGCCACGCTTATTTTGGTTGAGGATCCACAGCGTAACGGATATATCGGTCGTATAGAAGAGCTCACGAGGAAGTACGACGATGGCTTCGACCTTGTCCGCCTCTAGGAGCTTTTGACGAATGCTTGCCGCATCGCCATCGCCCAACGCCCCATTCGCCAGAAGAAAGCCTGCCACACCACGCTCGGGCCGAAGCTTCGAGAGCATGTGGAGTATCCAAGCATAGTTGGCATTGCCCTCGGGTGGCAAGCCATAGTCTGCCCAGCGTGCATCATGGCTGAGGGAGACATCGTACCACTTCTTGAGGTTGAAGGGTGGGTTGGCCATGATGTAATCAAAGGTCAAGCCTCGGTGCATATCGTTCGTAAAGGTGGAGGCATTGCGCTCGCCGAGGTGGTGTGAGATACCACGCATAGCAAGATTCATCTTTGCCAAGCGATAAGTGGCAGGGTCTGCCTCCTGCCCATAGACATTGACCTGCATGATGTCGCCTTGCTTCGCCTCAACATACTTGGCACACTGCACAAACATACCGCCCGAGCCACAACAAGGGTCGTAAAGTGTGCCATTGAAAGGCTCGACAAAGGCGGCAATCAGCTCTACGATATCGTGGGGTGTGTAAAACTCACCCTCCTCCTTGGTGGCATTGATGGCAAAGCTCTTGAGGAAGTACTCATAGACTCGCCCGATGAGGTCTCGCTCTGTACCAAAGGTCTTGTGTGAAATCTTGCTCACCTCGTCCATCACCTTTTTGATCACATTTGCTTCGAGATTGATGCTCGTGAAGAGTCCCAGGCGCACACAGCCCCTGAAGGTTTCGCCACTATCCTCCAGTGCATTCAGGGCATCGTCGAGGGAGGCATTGAGCTTTGTCGGAGGAAGAAGGATGAGGTCTTCCCAGCGTGCCGAAGCAGGCACGAAGGCGACACCACTATACATACCAGGCTGGTCGAGGAAGTCTTTTATCTCCTCTTCGTCTGTCATGCCATTATTGAGACATTCTTGGCGTAGTCTCAGCTGTTCGTCCTCAAACTTTTCTCCAATAAAGCGAAGAAAAACGAGCGTCAGCAGTAAGTCTCGCTTATCATTGAGAGAAGCATTACTGCGAAGATACTCTCGGCAGTTGAAAAGTATGGTTTCGAGGCTAGGCGTACTTGCCTCTGTAGTTTTCTTTTTCTTAGCCATAGTCAGTATAGCTTATTACAGTCTATTGAGATTGCATTTATAGGGTGATTGGACAGCAGGTCAATCGTGCTAATGCACACACAAAGTTATCTTTTTTGTACTGAATAAACGAATTAAGGAGAAGAACCATTGAGTCTCCGTAAAGAATAAAACATCTTCACAGAGTCTCAATGGTTCTTTGACGTTGTGCAAAACAAGGCGGATGAAAGAGCATCGCTTGTTTCTTAGTCGTTCACCTTTTGTGCATTATCTGCTCAAGCGGCTATTATTCAATCAATTGTTGTCTATTAACGATTTTATGCGGAGAGTAAGGTATTCTCTCCATGAGGTCACAAAGTATCTCTTTCAGGCCCTTACTGCAAAGAGAGGATTGCAACTCCTCTGCCTGGTACTCTTACAAGATAAATAGCACGCTCAGGAAGTCTTACTGTAGAAGAATAGCTACGAATGACCAGCTGACCAAGAGGCGTAAATACCTCCACAAGGTCTGACGACTCTTTCTCTACAGAGAGCAACAAGCCATTTAGAGAATAGTTTAGCTCGGACGAGAGGTCGTTAGTTATTTCTTCTATTCCGGAGATTGCTGCTTTGGGGATAATGGGATAGCCTCTATTGATCCACTGCTCATCTTTAGCAAAGCTGCTCCCCAAATCTTGCAGGATTTTATCTCCTCTTAGCTCTTCTTCAGAGACTGCTTCTATACCTTTTACCTCTCCATCAGAGGTGGCTTTGCCAATGGTTATTCTACTCTTATCGTAGTAGCAGTGCGAGATCTTTAAATTGTCCTTGCTATTTGCAACTTTACCGTCTAAAGCGCCAATAAATGCTCCCTTCATAAAGCGTAAAGCATCACCTGTTATTGCACCAGTGGCATAAATGTTTTTCAAGACGGGCTTTTCTGCAACGAACCCAATTGCAGCCCCAATATAACTTGAAGCACTCTGGATATTGGCATTGACATAGCTGTCGGTGATAATAGGCGTCTTACCTTTGTCTTCCCCTTCTTCTGGAGATCCTACGTAGCCTGCAAGACCACCGACATTCATAGTACCACTGGCGAGCCCTGCAAAGAAGGACTTGGAAATCTCTCCGCCACTCAAGACGGCTACAAGACCTCCAAGGATACTTGCTCCTCTTACAGTAGCTAAAGAACCACAATTGGTCATATTCCCTTCTAGGTAAGAAACAAGCGAAGCTCCTTCAAAGTCTCCTTCAAAGAGACAGCTCTTAGTAAGGTATAGATTGCGAACTTCTCCTTTCGCTCCCACACAGCCAAAAAGTCCATGTCCTCCAACTGTCTTTGCCTCATTGTTGTTGTAATACTGGTAAAGGTTCATAATGAAGTGATTGCTACCATCGTAAACGCCATTAAATCGCTTCGAGTCATCTTGATAGGTTTGCTCTCCACCATCTTGACTTGTTACGTATCCTGCGTCGAAGATGCCGATAGGTCTGAAGTTCCCTTTTACTTTACCTAGTTGAGAGGCTCCCATGTTGAGGTCTGCTGTCTGCTGGAAGTAAATCCCGCTATAGTCTTTTCCTTCTGTGACTGTTTTGGCTAGATACGCAAGGTGTTGAGGTTTTTCAATGAGATAGGGATTGTCAATCGTGCCACTTCCTTTTACCCATGTAGTGGCTGTACCATCCCATACTTCTCCACTAAAGGTATCCTCCACATCTATGTAGCCATCGTATACATTTCGCCCGTTGTTTCGTCGTCCCATATTGTCATAGACTTTCCACTTCTTAGCCTTGGCACCCTGTACGACGGCACTACGGCATAGGTTTTCCTCTCCATAGTCTTCGCTATCGATCACATATAGCTCTCCATGAGTAGAAGCATTGGTAAGCGATGGCAGTTGCTCTACAATCTGTCCTAGCTCTTCATTGGAGAAGTGATTGCTATACAAGCTTACATACTCTAAGGATTGGTTGTTAGAAAGGTCTAGAGTGGTCAATCTGTTTTGGTCACATACTAGTCCGCTTAGGCGGGTGGCACGACTTAGATCGATCGCTGTAAGTTTATTGTTGTAGCAGGCAAGCTCCAGCAGCTTGTCATTTTCAGGCAAGGTTAGCTTGGTAATGCCATTTCCATTGCATTTCAGCTCTTTTAGTTCCTTAAAGGCGGAAAGATCCCACGTGGTAGTCATAAAGCCTGTACCATTGGCAAAGGTTAGGTCTGCGATATTGTTTTCTTGAGGCCATAGTATGCTATTGATGGGATTGTATGAAAGCAAGAGTTTCTTCAGCTTGCTACATTGAGAGAGGTCCAGTCGAGAGAGTTTGTTTTCTACACAGCTCAGCGTTTCTAGGCTGGTATTAGTCGGTAGTGTGAGGGTCGCAATCTCGTTTTTGTCGCAATATAGCTGGGTAAGTTGAGGGTGAGAAGAAAGATCAATAGCAGTCAACTCATTGCCACTACAAAGCAAAGCTTCGTAGTCTCCATATAAGACTACCTGGCGAGAAGAGACATCAACCTTTACAATATCGTCAAAAGAGGTTATCTGTTCCTCTTCCTGGCATACACCATCTTTATTGGTATCAAGCCAGATCCCTTTCTTTAGTGTCTCTTTTGGGGTTACTTTGAATTGCCATGGAGTCTTTGAAGATTCCTTTTTTGTAAGTGTGATCGCTGGAGACTCTGTCGTATAGGAGACAAGAGCATCATCGGGATTGTGCCCATTATAAGCGACCTTAGAACCATCTTTTCGTATACAATAGATTTCCCATCCACGGGCTAAAGCCTGAGAGACTTCCGTCGAGAGAAATTGGTTACCTTCATTTGAGGTGGCAAAATCCATGGCCACAATCTCTCCTTTTCTTTCTTCATCTTGGCGATACGTAAGAGTTTTTATCAGAGCTTCGGCATTGGATTGAGTAATGCGATTCCCTTGACATTGGAGCTTGGACAAATGTTTTGCACGGGTCAAATCAAGGGATTGAAGTTCATTGTGTGCACAAAGCAATGAGGCTAGAATAGACTCTTCTCCTATGGAAATAGCTGTAAGGTGGTTGTCTGTGCAGTCTAGCTCTTCAATTAGTCCATAAAGCGTTAGTTGGGTGTTTTGTGACTGTATAGTGGTTTTAATTGCGGAGGAGGCCAGTTCCTCTCCCATATCATACTTTCCATTGTTGTTGAGATCTGCCCAAAGAGGATCCTCTGCGCCGTTACGTCCTGTAATCCTTAAAGACCATGGCTCACCTGAAGAAGAGCGAGTCAGCTGGATTTGGGGCAAGGTGGTTTTGTAGGGGGTGTCAGGAGTTGCCGACTCCTCGGTTCCCTCGTAGGGAATATCTTGGAAACGGTTTTTTCGGGCAAGTACTTTCCATCCCTTTGCTTGAGCAGTAGCGACATCCTTTTTCCAGATCACGTTGTATTCCGGAGCACCAGTCTCGAGGTTGATTCCGTAGAGAGTGGCTTCGGTATTGCTTGTCTGTGCGAGTGAAGCTATAAGTCCACGCATCGTAGCTCCACTAAGTTGATTGTTGTAAGTCTTTATGGTTACTAGTGTAGCTGTAGTCGGGATCTTTAATTCAGTAAGTGAATTGTTATAGCACCACAGTTCTACAAGAGAGGGAGCATGACTTAAATCTAGGTCCGTGAGTTTGTTTTCCGAACAATTGAGGTCTGCTAAACTAGGATGGGATCCCATCTTGAGAAGTGCTAGAGCACATTTTGACACATCTAAGCTTTCAAGAGCAGTACAATTACTCACATCTAGACTGGTAATCCTTTTGTTTTCAATAAGCTCAAGGGTACGGAGTGCTGAGCATGCAGAGAGATCCAGTTGGCTTAAATCACATCCTATTGCCGAAAACTCTTCCAGTTGTTGAAGTCCTCCAAGGGGAAGGGTAAGGGTAGCTAAGGAGGTGTTTTTGTTAATCTGTACCTTTTTCAATTGAGTTGCCTGGGTAAGATCCAGTGCGGTGAGTTTATTTGAGCGAAGGTCTAGGGTTTGCAGTTGGGGTGCAGCCTCGATATGGATGGCTGTGAGGTCCATATTGGCCACCTTTAGCAAAGATATATTCCCATAGATAGTAATCGTCTGAGAGGTGATTTCGGCACTATTGCCATAACTGAAGTCAATGTCAGACTCGTTTTCGTCTTTTGTACCATTGTTGTTCCAGTCAATCCAGACATTGGACTTGTCAGCTTCATTGGCCTTTATATCTACAGACCAATAGGCGGAATTGAGCTCCTTTTTCGTTGTCAGGGTAATCTTCCCCTGAGCATATGAGAGCAAAGAGGAGAGGCAAAGTGCCAAGAGTGTAATTGTTTTTCTCATATTCTGTTGTCGTTTTAGATGAATTGTCTTTGAAAAGGCTTCTATTGTAGCGATTAGTTGTGCTAAGATACGAAAAAAGACAATAGTTAGAGTATTTCTTGATAAATCAGCTAGGTTATACAGCAATGCTCTAAAGAGTTTGAGTAAGTCCTACAGAAACTGATTGAAGATGATTCGTTTGAGCTTGGTGAAAGCCAGAAAGATGCAACTTTATTTTGAGCATTTTCATTGCCTAAGATACGATCTCCAAAGAAGTGGAACGGTAGATAAAAAAAACTCTCGGAAGATTTGGGGAAATCTCTCGGAAGGTTTTGGGAAATCTCTCGGAAGATTTTAGGAAATCTCTCGGAAGATTTTGGGAAATCTCTCGGAAGGTTTTGGGAAAACTCTCGGAAGGT
>KQ959264.1:88867-145660 GCA_001552775.1 Bacteroidales bacterium KA00251 | reverse complement strand
TCGGAAGGTTTTGGGAAAACTCTCGGAAGGTTTTAGGAAATCTCTCGGAAGATTTTGAGGGAACTCTTTAGGATCTCCTCAAAAAAGATACGTAGCTTTTACAAGCTCAATATGAATCCTTTAAAAACAGGTGGTTAGGGCCTTAAGATTTCAATAGAAAGGGCGTAAGCATACACTAGATGGAAAAGCAGAGATCCCTTTACTAGGGGCTGTAAGTGATAATGCCTGTATGTGAAGGAAGAAAATGCCCTCATCGGGAGTGAAAGGGGCAATATTTCCTATCACAAGCTCGAATAAAAGAGGGGACAACAATGCTGTTGCCCCCTCTGATTTGAGGTACTAACTAGCAAGTCGCTAGAAAGTATTGCAGATTAGTGATACGTTATTTTCCCTCTTCAATAGCAGCTTGTGCGGCAGCTACACGTGCTACAGGTACACGGAAGGGAGAGCAAGAAACATAGTTGAGTCCAACCTTGTGGCAAAACTTAACGCTTGAAGGCTCACCACCATGTTCTCCACAAATTCCTACTTTTAGATCGTGGCGTATCTTGCGACCATTTTCAGTAGCCATGCTTACGAGCTTTCCAACACCCTTTTGGTCAAGTACACGGAAGGGGTCTACTTTGAGGATTTTTTTGTCAAGGTAGGTTGGCAGGAAGCTTGCGATGTCGTCACGAGAGTAGCCGAAGGTCATCTGAGTAAGGTCGTTTGTTCCGAAAGAGAAAAACTCGGCCTGTGAAGCGATACGGTCTGCGGTAAGGGCAGCTCTAGGCACTTCAATCATCGTACCCACTTTGTATTCCACACGGACACCCATTTCCTTGAAGACCTCTTCTGCTGTATTTCGAATTTCGCGTTCTTGATTGGTAAACTCATAGAGTATACCCACAAGAGGAACCATCACTTCGGGGTGTGTAGTGATTCCTTCTTTTGCCAGTTGACAGCAAGCCTCCATGATAGCACGAGTTTGCATCCTTGTAATTTCAGGGAAGGTATTTCCAAGGCGGCAACCTCTGTGTCCTAGCATAGGGTTCTGTTCACTCAGTTTTTCTACGCGTTCAATGATGTCTTCTATACTGATACCCATGCTTTCAGCCATTGCTTCTTGTCCCTTTCTATCGTGAGGCACAAACTCATGGAGTGGGGGATCAAGTAGTCTTACGGTGACAGGTAGATCTCTCATTACCTTAAAGATTTCGTAAAAGTCGTTTCTTTGGTAAGGGAGGATCTTTGCAAGAGCTTTTTCGCGACCAGCTGCATCTTTAGCGAGTATCATCTCACGCATGGCACTGATCTTGTCGCTTGCAAAAAACATGTGCTCAGTGCGACAAAGACCAATTCCTACAGCCCCCAAGTCTCTAGCTTGTTGCGCATCTCTAGGCGTATCGGCGTTGGCTCTCACAGCTAGTTTTGCCTTTTTATTGGCAATTTCAAGGATGAGTTTTAGGTCACTATCCATTTCTGCTGCCTGTGTTTTGATTTCCCCTTCGTAAACTTCTCCCGTAGAACCATTCACGGAAATGAAGTCTCCTTCAGAGAAAGTCTTATTACCAACTTTAATCTTTTTGTCGATGTAGTTGATGGCCAATTCAGATGCTCCAGTTACACAGCATTTACCCATACCACGGGCTACTACAGCTGCATGGCTTGTCATACCTCCGCGGCAAGTGAGGATAGCTTCCGAGACTGTCATTCCTTCAAGGTCTTCGGGCGAAGTTTCCTGGCGTACCAATATCACCTTGTTGCCGGCTTCGTGCATTGTAGCTGCATCTTCAGCAGAGAATACAATCATCCCCGAAGCCGCTCCAGGAGAGGCTGGTAGTCCTTTAGTGATTACTTTGGCCTCTTTGAGTGCTTGGGTATCAAATACAGGGTGAAGGAGCTCGTCGAGTTTGTTGGGGTCTATTCTCTCAATAGCTTCTTCTTCGGTTAGCATACCTTCTTTGAGAAAGTCTACAGCGATCTTTACCATGGCCTTTCCTGTACGCTTACCATTGCGAGTTTGGAGGAGCCAAAGCTTTCCTTCCTGAACGGTAAACTCCATGTCTTGCATGTCGTGGTAGTGCTGCTCAAGTTTGTGCTGTACGTCAAAAAGCTCCTTGTAAATCTCCGGCATATACTCTTCAAGAGAGAGGTAGTCTTTCTTGCGTTGCTCTTCAGATATACCTTCTGCAGCAGCTCTTCTCTTAGATCCCTCAATCGTGATTTCGTGAGGAGTACGGATACCAGCAACAACGTCTTCTCCCTGAGCATTTACTAGATACTCCCCATTGAAAAGGTTTTCTCCTGTACCAGCATTACGCGAAAAGCAAACACCCGTGAGCGATGTATCACCCATGTTGCCATAAACCATAGCTTGTACAGTAACGGCTGTTCCCCATTCTTCGGGGATTCCTTCCATACGGCGATAGAGGATCGCTCTTTCGTTCATCCAAGAACGGAATACGGCAGCAATAGCACCATTGAGTTGCTCAAATGGACAGGTGGGGAAGTCTAGTTTAGTTTCTTTTTTGACCATTGTCTTAAAGCGATTTACCATCTCTTTAAGATCGGCAACCGATAGCTCATTGTCTAGCTTTACACCACTTTCGTGTTTTATCTCATCAATGATCTTTTCAAAAGGGTCAATGCCAGATTTATCTGTGGGTTTCATCTCCAGTACCACATCGCCATACATTTGGATAAATCTGCGGTAGGAGTCCCAAGCAAATCTTTCATTCCCAGTTTTTTTTGCAAGACCTTCTACTACATCGTCGTTGAGTCCGAGGTTTAAGATTGTGTCCATCATACCAGGCATGGAAGCTCGCGAACCAGAGCGTACGGAAACGAGCAGTGGATTGGATATGCTACCAAACTCCATTCCAGTAAGTTTTTCCATTCCAGAAATGGCCTTTTTGATTTCTTCCTCTAAGCTTTTTAGGGTTTTTTCGCGGCCTTCGGCGTAATATTCCGTACAGACCTCAGTGGTAATGGTAAACCCTGGAGGAACGGGTATGCCGACGAGATTCATTTCGGCTAGGTTTGCCCCTTTTCCTCCGAGCAATTCGCGCATTTGTGCATTTCCTTCGGCTTTTCCATCGCCAAAGGTGTAAACTCTTTTCTTTGTCATATCACTAAATTCTCTTTCTGTCTGCTATGTCCATCTCTGTAAAAGTTTTCATCAGACAGTCTTTCAAAAAAACTATTGTTGCCTTTATACTTATTTATTTCCTTATTTGGTGGGAGCCTTGTAGCCCCAAGGAGATTTGCAACCTCCTTTGCTTGAATGATCTTGGTAAATGGTGGTCTTTTGTTAGTCCTCTACAGGAGCAGCTTCGTCCAAAGAGGGGACTTCCTCGTAGACTATCTCTGTGGCTGTGGTGTCGTTGCTGTATGCCCCACATGGCGACCATCCCTTGGGTACCTCAAAAGCATCATTTATGCTATAGCCAAGACGACGGTCTTTGTATACCTTGTCCATGAAGAGTCCAAAAACAGGTAGCGATACAGAGGCTCCTTGACCAAATGCTGTAGAATTGAAGTGGATGGAGCGGTCTTCACCTCCTACCCAGCATCCAGCAACGATCTGTGGAGAAAAGCCGATAAACCAGCCATCGCTATTGTTTTGGGTAGTCCCTGTTTTCCCTCCTAGGGGCATCTTTAGTCCGTAGCGGAAGCGTAGTCTCCCCCCTGTACCGCCATCTACTACCGCTCTCATCATGTGAAGCATTTTGAGAGCTGCATCGGCTGGGAGTACTTCGCTCATTTGAGGTGTAAATGAGGCAATAACATTGCCGTATTGGTCTTCAATTCGAGATATTGGTAAGGGCTCCGAGCGTATCCCTTGCGTAACGAATGCCGTATAAGCACTTACCATTTCATAGAGCGAAACATCAGGGGTCCCTGCCGCAAGAGATATTACGGGGTCTATATTCCCCTTTATACCAAAACCTCTAAGCATTCTTACAAAGGTGAGAGGGGAGGTTTTGCTCATAAGGTAAGCGGTCACCCAGTTGGAAGAGTTTTGTAGTCCCCAGGTTATTGAGACTGGTTCTCCCTGCCTACTAGCCCCACCACTTCTTGGAGTCCAAGGACGGCCATTGGCATCGTAGAGGGTAATGGGTTCGTGGATTATTTCATCGCAAGGGCTAATTCCTTCAATCATTGAAAGCGAGTAGAGAAAAGGCTTGATCGTAGATCCTACCTGTCTTCTTCCTTGGTATACCATATCAAACTTGAAGGTACGAAAGTCAACTCCTCCCACATAGGCCAAGATGTGTCCATTGTATGGATTCATCGCCATAAAAGAAGCTCTGAGGAACTTTTTGTAATAGAGGATGCTGTCTAGAGGGGTCATTATCGTGTCGCGACTTCCTCTCCACGACCAAACTTTCATCCTTTGAGGGGTATTGAAGGCTTTATCAATTTCATCTAGAGAGGCCCCGTTTTGCCTCATCTGATAAAAGCGATCAGATTGTTTGATGGCCCGCTTGATGATGTCTTCCCTGTCTTTAGCAGAAGTTTTTGGGGAGAAGGGACCCGTTGGTGAGTTTTTCTTTTCGTTGTCAAAAATAGCTTGTATATACCCCCCGATGTGTTCTGAGACAGCCTCTTCAGCATAGCGCTGCATGGTACTATTGAGCGTGGTATAGATCTTTAGTCCATCGGCATAAAGATCATAAGTAGAGCCATCGGATTTGCGATTTTTGTTGCACCAACCATAGATAGGATTCGTTTCCCAAGCTAATGAGTCTAAACTATACTGCTCTTTGGTCCACTCGTTGTAGTCCGAGCGCTTGGGCTTTTTTGCTGTAAGCAACATGCGAAGGTGCTCTCTGAAGTATGGGGCAAGACCCTCGTTATGACCGATCTGGCGAAATTCCACTTTGAGGGGAATAAGCTTAAGCGAATCGGCCTCTTGACGGCTTAGCATACCAGCTTTGCGCATTAGATCAAGCACTACATCTCTTCTTTTTTTGCTACTATTTTCGTGCAATACAGGATTGTAGAAAGCTGGGTTTTTACACATCCCTACTAGTGTAGCCGATTCTTCAATGGTGAGTTCAGAGGCACTTTTATTGAAGTAGGTCTTGGAAGCACTTTCGATACCTATAGCGTTGTATAGGAAGTCAAATTGATTGAAGTAAAGGCTTATGATTTCCTCCTTGGTGTAGTTGCGTTCGAGTTTGAGCGCAATAACCCACTCAATCGGTTTCTGCAGAGCTCTTACAAAAATGTTTTCTGCTCTAGGAGAGTAGAGTTGCTTAGCAAGTTGCTGTGTGATAGTACTACCACCACCACTTCCTCGTTGTCTGAGGATCCCTGTTTTTATGATAGCTCTAAGAATGGCTTTCGCATCCACTCCGCTATGGGAATAAAACCGACTGTCTTCTGTGGCTATAAGAGCATCAACGAGATGGGGCGAAAGATTTTCGTAAGTTGTAAAAATACGATTGCTCCCAGTCCTAGCATAGCTACCAATGATTTCGCCATTGGAGGAAATGAGCTGAGAAGCGTATTTGTCAATAGGGTTTTGAAGATTCTCAATGGGGGGCATATAGCCCACTGCACCAATCTCTATAAGTAGAAACAATACAATTGTAAAAAACCACCCCAAGCCAAAGAGACTCCAGAGAATAACAATTGTTTTTTTCTTTCCTTTTTGCATGTGTAGGGTTTTCCCTTTTATTCTATCTCCTTATTCTATTATGCCGTCGGTCGTCTAGGTGTCTCACAAATGCCAATTGCTGATAGCTCCGACTGCTACGGCTTTTCCTTGATGAGTCCTAGACGATAGGCCATAAGCAGTTTTTTGAGGTTGTCTATCTGCCCTTGTAGCTTAGTGCCCACGTTGGTATCGCGTACATAAATACGCTCTTTGAGGGGTTGGGTAAGGATAGAGACACTTTTTATATCGTCTAGCTTTTCAATAGCATCCTTTTTACAAGAGAAGGGCTCGTGCTGTACGAGCTGCATTCCTCGAGAGTTGAAGATAAGCGTGTAGCCTGCAATGCCTGTCGTTGACTGGTATGCTCTACTAAAGCCACCATCAATTACGAGAAGTTTCCCACCAGCCATCACTGGTTTTTCTCCTTTTTTCGCTTTCACGGGTACGTGTCCATTGATGATATGGCAGTTTTCCCCTTGAAGGTCAAATTCTTTGAGGATTCTATCCGCTACCTCTTCTTCTCCTCGATACTTGTAGTAATAGCCTTTTATCTCGGTATGGGTTGCTTTGTCTTCTACAAAATAGCGTTCAAGAGTGGTCATTGCACTTTTGTCGAAGAGGGGAGAGTCTGGACCACACCAAAGATACCACATATAGTCGCAGGCATTTTCTCTTACAGAGGAACCCTTTTTCCCAAAATAGGCCTCACGTACGATTGTCTCTATATGCTCATAGAGTGCTTTCCCTTTAAACGTTGCCCCATTGATTTCTACCTCTTTTAGCTGTCCTTGCTCATTAAGTGGCATGGATGCATGAAAGAGAAGATTCCCATTGATAGCGAGGTACATACTACCCTTGCTATACATCCCTCGTATATGGCGATGTAGCTTTTCGCTTTTGAAAAATGAGTCTCGAAGTTTTTCAACGACAGAGAGCTCTCTTTCTGTAAGAGCGTAAGGATCTTTGGAGTCAATAGTGGGAAAGTTGCGATCCTTCATGGGGTGGGTACCATAGCCACCATTGGGAGCCGTACCGCTGAGATCTATTGTCCCCTCTTCAAAGTTTATTTTGTGAAGCAAGTTGCGAGAAGCCATGCCATATTCAGGGTGCTTTTGAATCAACTGGTATTCAAGTTTGAATTGAATAATCGCAATTGCTTTATGCATTTGTCCTATGAGACAGACACTTTTGCTGTCTGGAGAGCCATCGGCATCACCTAGTTTGGGTTGAAAGCAACTACAAGGATCGCCATCATAGGTCTCCATTGCAAAGGTGGCTAGGGGAAGGAGGTTGATACCATAACCATCTTCTATGGTGTCGAGGTTGGCGTAGCGGAGGGCAATACGGATCACATTAGCCATGCAAGCCAAGTTGCCGGCTGCAGCTCCCATCCACAAGATATCGTGGTTGCCCCACTGAATGTCTACATGGTGGTATGCCAGTACAGTGTCCATAATGTGCTGGGCTCCAGGACCACGATCGTATATATCTCCAACGATATGCAGGTGATCAATAACCATTCTCTTGATTGTTTGGCACAAGGCAATGATAAAGTCGTCTGCTTGGTCTATGGATATAATGGTGTTGAAGATACTCTCTGTATAGGCTACTTTTGAAGGAGTGTCTCCCTTTTCGTGCAAAAGCTCTTCAAGAATATAGCTGTACTCCTTTGGTAGTGCCTTTCTCACCTTTGAACGGGTATACTTTTCGCTACTTTTGCGACAGAGCATAACCAATCGGTGTAGGGTCACTTTGTACCACTCGGCTCGAGTCTCTCCATCGAGTTCTTTTTGCATTTTTTCCAATACTTCGCGAGGGTAGTATACAAGAGTTGCCAATTCTGACATTTCTTGCTGTAGCATTGAAGTATCGAAAATTTCTTTGATTTTGCGGAGGATCGTACCCGAAGCATTTTTTAAAACGTGGTCAAAAGCTTCATACTCTCCATGTACATCTGCTAAGAAATGCTCGGTTCCTTTGGGTAGATTGAGGATCGCTTCGAGGTTAATGATTTCCGTAGAGGCAGCTGCCGTTGTAGGAAAACTTTCCGACAAAAGCTGAAGGTAACGCAAATCGTCTCGGAGGTCTTGTGGAGTCGGAGTATCTTGTGTCATTTTATCGTTAGCTTATGTACCATACAAAGATAGCTATTTTTTTTTACTATCCTATATCCTTACGGTTTCTTGCATTTCTTTGCAGATAGAACTTCTCTTTGCACAGACAGTTGTAGGATTTGGAAAAAGGTTACACTAGGTCTCTAGTTGCACTTGATAAACAAATTGTAGTTTTTGTCTAAACTAGATTTTAATGCACTCTGGTTTTTACCCCAAAGAGGATCGTAGTTATCTTACTTAAAAAAGCGTATAACAGGTCTCTTACAAGTTCTTTTCAGTGGCAAGGAATGTTGGTCTATATGTATGGCGTTTGAAACGAGTTGCAGTTTGGGGCATTTTTTTTGTGGCCTTTATCAGCATTCTATATCTATTCCCTTTCGGTATTAGCTAATTTTTTCTCTACTAATTTGCGTATAGGCTAAACAGTAGGAGGAATGAAGAAAAAAATGAATCACTAGCGATATTGGATTCTCTCCTAGATAATGGAGAATCGCATGGTGATCTGAAAAGCACGCTACTTTGTAATAGCGTCGAAAGTCAACCTTTGGGTGCTTACTCGAAAGCACTTTATAAGCGGCCTCCTTGGCGCACCATAGCTGGGTACAGTAGATTTTTTCTAAAGAGGAGCTGTTGCGAGGATCGTTTTGTATCCTAAGTTGAACTAGATGACACTCTTCTTCGGAAAGGAAACGAGGAGCAAGATTAGAGATGGACTCTCGGTAAGATTCTATATCCACTCCTAAAGAAAAAGAGGGCGGAGCCGAGATCAGTGCTAAAAAAAGTTTATTGTGACTGATGGAAAGAGCTGAAGTACCACCATTGGACAAAGTGAGAAAAGGCTGTCCAGATGAAGACTTCCTAAGCTGTGTAGTTTCCTTAAAAAGAAAATTAATTGCCTTTGTCTTAGCGATTTGAAGCTCTTCTTGGTTAAAAGGTTCTCCTTTAGAGTATCCAATAAGTTTCTGGAGAGAAAAGACAGTAGGCTCTACTGGAGATATAGAGGGCTTGAGACGATAACTCATGGTGTAGTTTCTATTTCGCTATAGGTGTCCCCTTCTGAACGATCTCAGGAGGGATAATTACCCTCATTTGTTGAATGCGAAACTTATCCATTTCTGTGATTTCAAGTTGCAAATCGCGAAACTTCACCTTGTCTCCTACATGAGGAATTTCTTGTTTTTTTTCTAGGAATACTCCTCCTAATGTATCCACATCTTGCTCAATTTGATCAAAGTAGTCATCGTCAACAGCCATGAGACGGCAAAAGTCTGTAATCTGTGTCTTTGCCTGAAATAGATAAGAGCCATCCTGAAGGAGGGTGTATGGAAGCTCTTCTTCGTCATACTCGTCTGAAATTTCTCCCACAATTTCTTCGAGAATGTCTTCTAGTGTAACGAGTCCTGAAGTACCCCCATACTCGTCTACAACGATGGCCATGTGGATTCTTTCCTCTCTAAACTCTTCTAGTAGCTCGTCTAGCATTTTGTTTTCTGGAACAAAATAAGCAGGTCGGATAAGTTTGTGCCAATCAAAATTTTTAGGAGAATTGATGTAGGGAATACAGTCTTTGATATAGAGGATACCCCTTATGGTATCTTGAGTCCCTTCGTATACCGGTAGGCGAGAGTTTCCCGATTCATTGATGAGGGTGAGGACCCGTTCAAAGGTCCAGCTGTAGTCTATGTCTACCATGTCTATGCGTGGTACCATTATCTCTACCGCTGTTTTGTCGTGAAATTTGATGATCCCCTCCATGATCTCACTTTGCTCGGGGCTCTTCCCCTCGGTCAGCTCAACTGCTTTGGAAAGGTCATCTACAGAAATTGATTGCTTTCTTCTTTTTTTGCTTCCCTTGTCGGATAGCCTAGAAGTCCTTGTTAAAGCCTTGGCCCCTGGGGTAAGTCCTTTAAATAGAATGGACATAAGAGGAGCAGACAATCGACTCATTTTAAGAGGATTTTGGCGAGCTATGACTTTTGGGGTAATCTCGCCGAAGAGGAGTAAGATAAAGGTGAGTCCAATGGTTTGAAGGATAAAACTTAGTGCGATGGAACTGCCAAAGTCGACCAAGCTGGTAATAATATAGTTACTTAGAAATACTACCCCAATATTGACAATGTTATTGCCAATAAGGATAGTTGCTAAAAGCTGTTCACTTTGTCCTAAAAGGTGTAATAGTTTTTTGTCTGACGAAGCATCACTTTCTTTGATTGTAGCTAGGTCTTGTGGGCTAAGAGAGAAGAAAGCTGTCTCCGATGAAGACATATAACCCGAAAAAAGCAATAAAAAGAGGACAAAGAAGAGCGCAAACCCTACTTGCCATGTGAAGGGTTGCACCTTCACGCCTTCAAAAAGTGCGTACCAATAGTCCATTGATAATAAAAGAACTTACCTATACAAGAAGCTAAATTATAAAACATAGTAGCTAATAAGCGAAGATGTATAATTGTAGCTACTCAAAAAGTGAATAAAAGAGCTTATAAAGAGACTGGAGACTTTTGCCATAGGGGTATCGGACTTTTTAATGCAAAGAGTCTAGTTGCCACTCTCATTGGAGGAGGTAGACTTGTAGTCTACAAAGTTGATTCTTTCTGCTATAACTTCCGTAATGTATTGTTGTACGCCCTGCTTATCGGTGTATGTACGAGTACTTAGTCGCCCTTCAACTAAGATGCGACTCCCTTTTTTGACGTATTTTTCGGTATACAATGCCACCTCTCCCCTCGTGGAAACTTTTATCCAATCTGTTTGCTCGGGTACAATATGTCCTGCTTTGGAGCGAAAAGCTGGTCTTTTTAGGGCAAGACTGAAGTTTGCAACACATTGATTGTTGTCGAAATAACGCACTTCTGGGTCTTTACCTACAAACCCGATCATAAGAACTTTGTTGAGAGACATGGTATTGCTTGATTGATCTATTGCGTTTCTACTTAAAAGGTTTTTGCGAAGAGTATTTTTTTTGTGGGGTGTAAAGTTACAGACTTTTTCCTAGAGACTACATGCTTAAAAAATGATTTGTGCTCCTAGTAGGAAAAGGTCATTTTGTGGAATCCAAAAGGTTTGTAGAGGGGAAAGAGTATCATTGGGATTGGCATAGTATCCTCCTTCTTGAGCATTTAACTCATAGTGTGCAGAGAGACGGAGGCGGTTTTTGAAGAAATAGGAGTTTAAGCCTATTGTACCTCTATGCGATACACCTTCTGCTTTATAGTGAAGATCTTGATGTATACTTGGGCTTGCAAGTCGCTGTTTAAGATTGAGGTTTCTGTTATAGTAGTCGTATTTCACAAATCCTTCAATAGGAAGTCGTTTACTTTTGTATACTAGCATACCCATCGCACCCAAAAAAGGACGTTCAAGAAGAACGAATTGCTCTGCTCCCTTCTTCTCGGGAGAGCTACTTCCTACAGCACAGTTTGTTTGGGGAGTACCAGATTGCCATCCTCCAAGAGTTTCAAGCCTAAACTTAAGGTCACCATCAGTAAGGTGTAGCTGGTAGTCAAGATGAGTTCCTAAATAAATACGGCGAGCGTACTGCTTTCCAACAGCTGTTGTATAGCCATAGTAACCACTTACTCCGTAGAGTCGTTTCATTTTACTATCCTTATGCCCAAATACAATCCTTCCGATTATATCGGGCAAAGCTTTTCTCATTCCAAAGGTACTATTGCCAGAGAGGAGTCCAAGGTCTAGTGTGAAAAAATTGATAGCGTGCTGAATTGAGAAGGATGGAGAATAATGGTAGTATATCCCCATATCTATGATGGTCGGGAAGAGGTCGCTATAGTATGCAGCTCTTTCGAAGCTCTCCAGGTCTCGGCTACTTATTACCAGTTCATAACCAAAAGGGACGGTGGTTAGCCCAAAGGTAAGACGGTGCTCTGGATGCATCGTGGGGTTGTATCGAAGATATGCTTGAAATATTCCTAAGGATTTGTCGGTAACAAGTAGCTGTGTGACAGCAGAAAGAGCTTTGTAGGAAGCTTTTGTGGTGAGGTATCCTCTGCGAATCCCCATTCTCATAAACATTCCATCTTGCTCTTTTGTAGAGGTACCTACAGTGGAAGTAGCATTTTTTTGACCTATGGCTACTAGACCTTGTATGTATCCGCTTATCCCCACTTTTACCTTTTCTTCATCTTGACTAGAAGACTTGTTGGGCAGATCCTGTTGAGCCTTGAGCCCATACATTGCCAGAAGGCTAAAACAGAGGGTAAAGAGGAGATGTCTCAGAAGGAAAGAAAAACTTCTTACTATCATGGGAGATTAGACGAAATGTGTTTGCGGAAAAGGTTTCTATGAGAGGGTGGTTTTATCGCTGTTGACGGAGAGTTGATCCGTATGCGAAAAAGGAAGCCTACCGCTCTTCCTTTTCTTCGGTAAAGTCTACATACTTGCTGTTTTCTTTGCTAAGATGTCTTTTCATCATTTCTTGCGTATCTATCTTCTCCTTCTTAGGAGATTCTTGAGGAGACTGTTGTCTCCGAGAAAAGGAGGACCCCCTATGTGTAGTATAAGGATTGAAGTTTTGGAGTCTTCTTAAAAGCCATAATGCAATTCTTCGCCTCAAGAGGTAACAAAAGAGGATGATGAGGGAAAGAAAAACTAAAAAGAAAGTCATGACAGCTGTTTATTTATGAGAAAAGGAGTGGTTACCTTTATTGTTTTTTGGCGATGAGAGGATTGAGACAAATGGAGAGGATAGCGTACCCCAAGATAAAGACAGCAAGGGCTTTTATCCCCATAAATAGAAGTAAGAAAACTAGGAGTACACCTAGCGAAATCCATGCAAGTAAAACGATTCGCGCTAGTCCTGTTTTAGAAGATAGCCCCTTGAAAGAAAGAAAATGGAAGCGAGATACCATTAAGAAACCCAAGACGAGAGCCATAAGTAGAGTAAGCCCATAGAGCAATCTAGGCGAAATCGTCTCGTTGGAGGACAACTCTTTCAATACAAATGCATAACCTACCCAGAAAAGAGCATTTGCAGGAATTGGCATTCCCGTGAAAAAAGAGGAATGTTCCTTGCTATTATTGAATCGGGCTAGACGATAGGCTCCGCAGAGTGCAGGAATGAAGAGGGGAATCAAGAAAAAAAAGTCTGTAGCTACTCCCGAGAGAAACCAATCTTTTAGAGAGTAACAGACTAGTAGTGTGGGAGCTATGCCAAAGGATACGACATCACTGAGAGAGTCAAGGTCTGCTCCAATTGCACTTTCTGCACCAATTAGGCGTGCAACCAGCCCGTCTAGTACATCAAAGAGAGCTGCCAAGAGAAGAAATAAGGAAACATAGAAAAGGCTGTTTCCCCCTAAAAGGAGAGCACAAATAGACAATCCTCCACAAAGGAGGTTGCACAGAGTAAGAAGATTGGGAATGAAAGAGATGAGTTTTTTCATGGGTGTTTCTCTTACATGCCAACGCTGGTTTCTTTGGATGGTAGGGTGCCAAGAATGGTAGTATTACCAGTTACTTTACTTCCTATGGGAAGATTGATTTCTGTACCAAGTGGTAGATAAAGGTCTATCCGCGAGCCAAATTTGATAAAGCCGAGAGAAGTATTGCCTGTGACTTCCTCGCCCTCCATCACATAAGTAGATATACGTCTTGCTACTGCTCCTGCAATTTGTCTTTCGAGTACTCTATGTCCTTCTGGAGTTTGTATCACGACTGCCGAGCGTTCATTTTCTGTACTACTTTTAGGAAGGTAAGCCATTAGGTAGTTGCCTTCTTGATGAGACACATGAGTGACGCATCCTTTTACAGCCACCCAATTAATATGGACATCAAATATTGACATAAAGATGGAAACTTTGAGGCATCGCTCTTGAAGGATCTCTTCTTCATAGACTTCCTCTATTACGACTAGCTTGCCATCACAGGGTGAGGTGATAACGTTGGGTATGTCTGCTTGAGGGTTCTCTCTACGTGGATTGCGGAAAAAATTGAGTGCAAGAGCAAGGAATCCCACTGAAATTGTAGCTACTACTATACTCAGGGATAATAGATTAATAAAGGAAGCTATGATCCAGTTAAGAAGTAAAAGGAGGAAAAAAGCTCCAAGAAGAAGGTGAAATCCTTCGTGATGGATGAAAAATCGTCTTTTTTTAGGAATAAGCGTTTCTTTTGTTTCTGTCGTCATTCTAGTTCCTACTTTATGAAGTGATGAATTTTCGTTTTAGTATTCGGAAAAAGTATTTGTAGAATTACTGGTGTAAACCTTCTCTACCTTATAATTGTCTTCGCAAAGATACAATAAGAATCCCTCAACGTTGCTGTATCCCACTTTTTCAACAAGCTTGCAGTATCTTTCTACTTGATGAGTATAACCTGGCTCTTCCTTTCCAAACTTATAGTCAATAACTACAGCAGTGGCATTAGGTAATATTACCACACGATCTGGTCGGGAAAAGTGAATCTCTTTGGGAGAGATGATGTTTTGTTCTGGAAATACCATTACATCTTGTGAAAACCAGGAGGAAACAATTGGGTCGTTGAGAGCTTTTTCAAGCATTGCTTTTGCCTCAGAAATCTTGCTCGGGGTAATCTTCCCTTCCTTTTCAGCCTCATTGAGAAGTCGTTCACAATCCTTTGTCGAGGTAAGCTTGCTCATTAGTTCATGCATTGTTGAGCCATATTTGATGCGCTCATTGTCTTTGAAGTGACATTCTCCCGAGCGTCGGATTAAAAGTGTGTTTTTTTGAGTTCCAAAAAGCTTCTCCAATGAAGGAAGAATTAGTTTTTCATCTGCCGAAGATTCACTTTTTACGCTACATTCGGGGATAGGAGGAAGATTATCAAGGGCAACTATTGCCAGACTCACGAAGTACTCCAATGGAAAACTCGTTTTAGTGGGTTTCTTTATATTTGATTGGTCTTTTTGGAGCCATAAAATCAATCCTAGTTCAGCTCGAGTTGTTGCAACATAAAAGAGGTTAAGCCGATCTATTATGTTGGCAGTTACTTCATTGTAGTAGTCTTTAATAAAGATCGTATCGGCAAGTTTTGAAACTTGTTTTACGTAGGTAGCATCTAGATCGCTACACCCTGTCTGTCCTTTGAAATTTTTTGGTAAGCGTACTCGAAGTAACTCGCTAATACCAGCTTTACCGACTCCTAAATCCCAAGTGGGAAAGGGCAGAAGTACGATCGGAAACTCTAGACCTTTTGACTTGTGCAATGTGAGCAGACGAATGGCATTAGACATGTTTTCCGCAGGTAAATCGGTCTTGCATCCTTTTTCATCCCACCAGTATAGAAACGAGTAGAGGTCAGCAACCTCTTCTTTTGAAAAGGTAGATACAAGATCTAAAAACATCATTAGATAAGGACTTTCCTCCTCCTTGATCATGGGCAGGGAGAGTTTGATGGAAAGCTCTGTAAGGTCGTAGAGGTTGACGTGATCAATCTGACTTTGTAGTGTGGAAAATAGCTTTTCAAATCCCTCTTGTGGAGTCTTGATTGAGGGACACTGTCGTCGAAGATATTCATAGCGAAATCGTGCCATTTCGAGAGAACTCATGTTTTCAGGAGCATTGAGTGCACGAAATAGCTCGATAATGAATCCTATCAGCTGAGAGTTTGTAATATGTAGAGCCTCAGAGCCTGTAAAACGGAGTTGTTGAGCCTTTTCTGGATGTTCTTTGGAATATTGCAAAAGAATAGACGCGATGGAGGCTACTTCGCTATTTCTATAGCATAGGATAGCAATGTCCGAAGGCGAGTAGCCTTTCTTTTCCACGAGTTCAAGGATCGTTTCAGGAAGGCTTGTGGCAATAGAATTTTCATCTTCTACGGATTTAACTTCAATCCCACCGTGTTTAGTACTCCCAATGGGTACTTCTTGTGCAACCTCTTTGTAGTTCTCTGAGATATCAGAGGGCATCCTTACTAATCTTTCTCTTGCAACGGGGTCTAATGTGTTGTGTTTATCGTGTTTCTTTAGCGAATCCTTGATTACCTCTTCTAAAGACTGTTTTACAAGAGTAGGAATCGTGTTGAAAAGAGTGTTGTTAAAATCCACAATCTCCTTTGCACTTCTCCAGTTATACCCTAGGTTCTTTTTTTGTGCATGGTCCTTGAATTTATTAAAAATGGACTTGCTAAGAAGAGTACGATCACAGTGCCTAAACTTGTAAATACTTTGTTTTATATCTCCGACGACAAGGTTTCTGTAGCCTCTCGCAAGACTATTCTCTAAAAGCGGGCGAAGATTTTGAAATTGAAGCCGTGAAGTGTCTTGAAATTCATCGATCAAATAGTGATTGACCTGAGTGCCTACTCGCTCATATATAAAAGGAGTGTCACTATCTTGAATGATCTCCCTAATGAAAGCCTGTGAGGAGTGCAGAAGCATGCTGTTGCTACTTTTCCCCATTTCTCTCAACGTCTCTTTAATGTCAGCTAGGGTGCCAATTACAGAGAGCTGATCAAGAATATACTTTGCAGAAGTGCTGAAAATCTTTTCTTGTGAAGATCCTCTTTGCTGGCATTTGCCTTCAACCTTGGTTAAATATTCTTCTAAGGTCTTCCGAATAGAAGATATGGCCTTGTTACTAGGAAGGCTACCGTCTTCGGTACTGTCTATGGAGGTTTCATAAAAAAGCTTTCTTCCGAGACTTTCTACAGTTTTCGTGATGCTGTACCTTTTTCCCTCGGCTACAGCATCTTCTACAAGCTCCTTTACACGAGTATAACTCTCTTCAAATTCTCCTTGAGGTTGAATGTTGCTTAGTAACTGCAGGGTAGCACGATGCAGACGAGTCTCTGCATCAAGTTCTATTTTGTAGCGATTGCTGTATCCTATCTCCGATGCAAAACTTCGTACAATATCTTCAAAAAAGGAGTCTATTGTTTTTACGCGAAAGGAGGTGTAGTCGGTAAGAAGAGCAGAAAGTGTTTGCTTTGCTCTGCTTTGCAGTTCGGTCCCACCAAGATGGGTTATTTGTTTTAGTTCAGCAATGTAGCTAGCTGTGCTCTTTCCTGTAGCCAACTTGTAAAGCTCCTTTACGATGCGATCTTTCATCTCTTTGGTCGCTTTACGTGTAAAAGTTATTGCTAGTACATGGCGGAAGTAGTTTTTTTCGTTTTGACTGAGAGCAAAGGCGATAAAGTCGCGAGTCAGTGTATAGGTTTTTCCGGACCCCGCAGAGGCAGTATATACCGTTAATAATTTAGAAGAAGTATTCATACAGAGTTTTATCTAGAAAAGGGGATTGCTTTTGTAGGATAAAGGACCCTATTATACCAAGTTACTAGTGTCTTCCCATGACTTTAAGGTTTGATAGACCAAATGAATAGGAAGACCCATTACGTTGTAAAAAGATCCCTCAATACGCTGAATCCCCACATAGCCAATCCATTCTTGTATTCCATAGCTACCAGCTTTGTCGTATGGCTTGTAGTGATCAAGGTAGTAGTTGATTTCGTCTTTACTCAGCTTGGCAAAGAATACTTGGCTTTTAGAGCTAAATGCCTTGAGAATACCTGAAGGACGAGAAAAGGCTACACCCGTAACTACAGTGTGGCAATTGTCCGAAAGCATCTGAAGCATCTTTGTAGCTTCTTCATGGTTGGAAGGCTTGCCGAGTACCCTCTCCTTTACGATGACCACCGTGTCGGCAGTGATTAATAGTTCATTTTGTTTTAGAGAATTGATGTAGTAAGTGGCTTTCTGTTTAGCTAAGTACAAAGGTATCTGCTCAAGAGGAAGATCTTTAGGATATTCTTCTTTGTGATTGGGTAAAGCTCTTACTTCAAAAGGAATGTCTAGTCCTTTGAGCAGTTCTGCTCTGCGAGGAGATTGAGATCCTAATACAAGGTGATAGGGAAGAGTAAGCATATAAGATTATAGTGAAAAACAGTTCTACCAATCAAGTTCTACCTCTTTGAGATGCCAATTACCTTGGGCTCTAAGTACCTGCTCAATAAGATCTCTTGCTACTCCTTCTCCTCCCTTGAGAGGAGAAATGTAGTCGGCTACCTCTTGGACTTCACTGCACGCATCTAGAGGGGCTACAGCAAGACCACAAGTTTGGAGTACTTCTAGATCAGGAAGGTCGTCTCCTACAAAAGCGACCTCCTCGTCGTGTAGTCCATACTTCTTTTTTAGTTGGTTGTAGTCTGCTAGTTTATTGCGAGTGGCATTGAAGTAATCTCTCACACCTAGATGCGACATTCTTTGTGCCATTTCTTGATTGTTCCCGCCTGTGATCACAGCTACAACATAGCCTCTGCAGAGAGCCATGTGAATGGCAAAACCATCTTTTACGTTGACTGTACGTAAGGGTACACCTTGCTCATTGAGAGCTAATATGTTTTTGCTTAACACACCATCAACATCAAAGACAAAGGCCTTAATTTGGGTAAGATCGTAAGGAATACTACTCATGAGATAAAGAGCTAGAGGAGTGGTACTGTTTGAGAATGGAAGATGAGAGAAGATCGTAAAGAGGAATAAAGTCGGGGGCCATTTCTTGAAGTTCCTTGCGGTGTCTTTCAATAGTAATAAGGTCGCCTCTTCTAGCTGGACCAGTCTGCACAGAAGCTGGAGCTTCAGCAAAGGCTTTACGAATAGTCTCCTCCACAAGAGGCATAAGCAGATCAAAAGGAAGTCCTTCTTTTTCCATTAGAAAGCTGGCTTTTGTCAAGAGATGATTTACAAAATTGCAGGAAAATACAGCTGCCACATGCATTTTTCGCCGCAATTCAAGCGTACTTGTGATGGGACGTACAGCTAAAGTCTTTGCTAAGCTCAGCAGATAGCAAAGAGCATCATCACTCTTTGTTTCATAAAAGAGGGGAGTCCCCTCTAGTTTTACAGCAATGTGAGAGGAAAAGGTGTTGAGTGGGTAGAAAATCGCCGACTGGCTATGATAGTGGGTAAGGGTTTCCAAGGAGACTGTTGCAGAGGTGTGCATCCATGTCCCCCCAGTAGAGGGCATCATTGAAGCAACTTCGGGAATAGCCGAATCGCTAAGAGCAAAAAGATAGCCATCTGCATCAAGGGGTATTTTTGCCAGTTGATCAACGACATCTGTTGATGGACTGTAGCGATTTGCCAAAGCGAGAGCTTTATCTCGCGTCCGATTGTAGATTGCTATCGGGTGAAGCTGGTGTCGAGCAAGGTTGTAGAGCAAACTCTCAGCTACTCCACCTGCTCCTATAATTACAATTTTCGACCACATTGTTGTCGCGTTGCTCTAGAAAAGCTTTTCCTGTCTTTAAGGTACAACTTTAAGCATAAATTTTGCAGAAAGATGCTATTCTATATTCTTTACAAAGTTAGCCTTTTCCTATCCTTCCTATTCATTTTCCTTTTCTATTTGAGAATAGGGAGTGGTGGAAGAGTAGTAATAAGCTTTATTCATTATACAGAAAGGCTAGACAGGCCGAGACAAGAAGTAGATCGGCCATACTTTTGTTACTTTCGGAATAGTGCATATCATAGCGGTCGTAGTAGAGCTTTGAGTATAGTAGTCTGAGCGAGGGAGACGCACCGATATAGTATGGATCAACTTGTTTGAGATAGCGGTATCCCTCTTCCATTGTACAAAAAGAGAGCTTCTCCTCCCATGGAAGAGGATCTAAGTTATAACGCCTGAAATCATTGTCAAGAAAGACCTTGTGGCTAGCTAAATTGTGAGCTACCACTACACGACATAATTGGAATGCTTGACAAAAGGCATGAAACTCTTCCTGTGGGTTGCGACCATTCGTTGCTCTTTCTTCTTCTGTGATACCATGAAAAAGTGTTGCACTAGGAGTAATTGGTGCCGTTGAACGCAAGATAGAGCTATGGGTAAGAAGGCTGTGGCCTTCATGGGTCAGCAAGTTGAAAGAGAGAGCAACGAGAGGAGGGGTTGATACCCCCTCCTCAGTGCACTTCAAAGAGAAATCTTTGGGTAATAGCTCTACTGTCTCTGTATCAAAGCAGAGGAAATAAGGTTCTTCACCTTGCTCTGCTTGAGGTATTCTCAGTAGGGGGGAGCTATTGGTAAAGACGGTCGCTTCTGGTAGTAAGGCTCTTTCTTCAATATGATACTTTCTTTTGTGTCGGCTTCTGGTGGCAAACCAGGCAATGATAGCCACCACACTTATCATTATAAAGAAATCAATCAGACTAAATCCCATGAGCCTTCTCCGGTGTTTTTTTTAGCTGATCGTACTTCCTGGCGAAAGGCTATCCTCTACAAAAAGTACTTTTAACTCTTCTGTGGCAAAGTCTTCAGCACAGAGTACCATACCTTCGCTTTCGCGACCCATCATCTTACGTGGAGGAAGGTTGGCTATAAACAGAAGCTTTTTTCCTACAAGCTCTTCAGGCGTATAATGCTTGGCAATACCCGACAAGATGGTTCTTTCTTTTGTGCCATCTTGGATGGTTAGAGCAAGAAGTTTGTCGCTTTTTGGGACTCTATTGCATGAGGTTACAAGACCTACTCTGAAGTCGCATTTAGCGAAGTCCTCAAAAACACAGTTCGTGCGGATAGCTGGTGCTTTTCGTTCCTGCTGCCTATTTTCTTCTGCAATTCGTGCCAGTCGGTTCATTTGTTTTTCCACCTCAATATCTTCTATCTTTTCAAAAAGGAGCTCTGGGGTTGCTAATTGATGACCTATCTCAAGAAGGTCTATCCTTCCCAGGTCTTTCCACTCAAATGGCGTTGTTGCAAGAAGGGCTAGAAGTTTTTTTGAAGCGAAGGGTGTGAAAGGGGAGAAAGCGATAGCAAGGTTGGCCGTAAGTTGGAGCGATATATAGAGGATCGTTTCGACTCTTGAGGGGTCTTCTTTGATGATCTTCCAAGGTTCTGTATCTGCTAAATACTTATTCCCCAAGCGTGCTATGTTCATAGCCTCTTTAAGGGCATCGCGAAATCGGAACCCTTCCAGATGCTCGGTGATTTGAGGAATGATCTCTTTCATCCTTTCTAGGGTTTCTTTGTCGTACTCATTAAGCACTCCTAGAGAAGGTACCTTCCCATTAAAATACTTTTGGGTAAGTACAAGACTACGGTTCACAAAATTGCCGAGTATAGCCACGAGTTCGTTGTTGTTGCGTGCTTGAAAGTCTGTCCATGTAAAGTCATTGTCTTTCGTCTCAGGGGCGTTGGCCGTAAGTACATAGCGAAGTACATCTTGCTTGCCTGGAAAGTCTCTAAGGTATTCGTGAAGCCATACGGCCCAATTGCGACTTGTAGAGATCTTATTCCCCTCTAAGTTGAGAAACTCATTAGCGGGTACATTGTCCGGCAAAATAAAGCTACCCTCAGCTTTGAGCATGGCGGGAAAGACAATGCAGTGAAAAACAATATTGTCCTTTCCGATAAAATGGATCAGTCTTGTAGAGGAATCCTTCCACCAGGTTTCCCAACTTTCAGGAAGAAGCTCTTTGGTATTGCTAATGTAACCAATAGGGGCGTCAAACCATACATAAAGTACCTTTCCCTCAGCTCCCTCTACAGGTACAGGTATACCCCAGTCTAGATCTCTACTGACAGCACGAGGATGCAACCCCATATCGAGCCAGCTTTTGCATTGTCCATAGACATTGTTTTTCCACTCTTTATGCCCTTCAAGGATCCATTCTTTTAACCACGATTCGTATTGGTTGAGGGGTAAGTACCAGTGCTTAGTCTCTTTGAGTACTGGAGTCGCTCCGCTAATCGCACTTTTCGGATTGATAAGCTCCGTCGCATTTAGCGAGGTTCCACAGACTTCGCATTGATCTCCATAGGCACCTTCGGCCCCACAATGAGGGCATGTACCAGTAATGTATCGGTCTGCAAGAAACATTTTTTCTTCAGGGTCGTAGTACTGCTCGTTGATCTCTTCTACAAACTTCCCCTCCTCATAAAGTTTTTTGAAGAAATCACTGGCTGTTTTTTCATGAGTTGGACTTGAAGTGCGTCCATATATGTCAAACGAGATGCCAAACTCCTCAAAAGATTCCTTGATCAACTTATGATATCGATCCACAATGTCTCGAGGCGAGACTCCTTCCTTTTTAGCTTTTAGAGAGATAGGTACCCCATGCTCATCGCTACCTCCTATGAAAAGGACTTCCTCTCCTTTCATTCGTTTGAAGCGGACATATATATCCGCTGGTATATAGACTCCCGCAAGGTGTCCTATATGGACTGGTCCATTGGCATAGGGTAGTGCACTAGTTACAAGTGTTCTCTTAAATTGCTTTTTTTCTGGCATAGTGTTGTTTTATATTGCTTATTTGTAAAAAAGGAAGATTAGTCCTGAATAGCTTTTTGCAGTTCCTCTATAGTAATATCTTTTTTGATAATCCCATTTTGAGCAAAAGAGATTTTCCCACGTTCTTCGCTGATGATGATGACCTTGGCATCTGTCGCTTGCGAAAGACCAAGAGCTGAGCGGTGACGAAGACCAAAGTCTTTGTCAAGATTTTCACTATTGGATACGGGGAGGATACATCCAGCTGCCCGTATCTTATTTCCTGCTATAATCAAAGCACCATCGTGTAGCGGACTATTCTTGAAAAATATATTTTCAATAAGACGAGCATTGATCTCTGCCGTAAATATTTCTCCTGTATGGATGTAAGGCGATAGATCCATATCGCATTGTATGGCAATCAGCGCCCCACACTTTTTTTTGGCCATATTGAGGCAGGCTAGCACTACGGGGGCTACATAGTTTTTCTCCTCACTCTCATTGCGCACATCTCTAAAGAGTTTGCGTCTAATCTCTTTCCACCGCTTTGAAGAGCCAAGAGAGAAAAGAAATTTCCGGATCTCGTCTTGAAAAATTACCACCAAGGCAATTGCACCAAACCCCACAAAGTTGTCGATAATACTCCCTATCATCTGCATATTCAACTGGCGAGCGATGAATACGACAAAAAGTAGGGAGAAAATACCATAAAGAAGCGACTTGCTGGTACTTCTTACGAGGACTACATAAATGTAGTAGAGTAGGAAGGCTACAAGCAAAATATCAAGGGCATCTTTTATCCCAAAGCTAAGCCATAAGAGAGGCATCATTCTATTGTCTGCTACTAGGTGTGAAGTTTATTGGTAAATCGAGTTAAAGTCTTGAGAGCTTTCACCGAGGGCTGCACGTAAGGCCTGTACTAGCTTTACAGCCTCTACAGCTTCCTTTACATCGTGTACTCGTAAAATGTCAGCAGTGCCTTGTAGTAGAGCGACTGTGTTGAGTACAGTTGTACCATTCAGAGCTTCATCTGGTGAGGTGTTAAGGGTTTGCCATACGGTTCGCTTTCTTGAGTATCCCGTAAGAATGGGCAAACCCAAGCTATGAAAAGCTTTGCCACTTTGTCCCAAAAGACGAAAGTTGTCTGCGGTATGCTTGGAAAACCCATAGCCAGGATCAAGGATAATGTCTTTTACCCCAAGCTCTCGAAGCGTAGCTACTTTTTGGATGAAAAAGTCTAGTACTGCAGTTTCTACATTGGGTTTGTAGTCCACTTCGTGGTGCATCCCTTCGAGTCCGCCTTCCATATGCATCAAGATATAAGGTACACCAAGGCGTGCCATAGTACAAAACATATTCGGGTCGCCAGCCCCTCCTGTAATATCGTTAATGATATCGGCTCCATACACCTCAACGGCCCAGGCTGCAATACCAGCACGAAAAGTATCTACTGATAGGGGAAGTGTAGGGTACTCTCGTTGCATGAAAGCAAGAAAAGGGCGAAGTCTCTCTTTTTCCTCTTCCTCCGAAGGAAGTGAGGCGCCAGGACGTGTGGAGCAACCTCCTACATCTATCATACTACCCCCTTGCTCAATAATTTCCTCTACTCGTTGCCGAAATGACTCTTCCCCATGCCTCCGACTCCCTGCGTAGAAGGAATCTGGTGTTACGTTTACGATCCCCATCACTTGGGGGGTAGAGAGGTCAAATAAACGACCATGTAAGTTGAGCGTAGTCTGCTTCATATAGGTATATCCCTAGATATTGAGAGACAATGTTGTCTTCATTGATTGTACAAGAGGGTACTCTTACGAAACCTTTTGCGAGAAAAGATTACTTTGCTAGGATTTCCCTTTTAATGGATTCCACTTTTCAAAATTAAGCAATTAAACCGAACTAGAGAATCAGAAAGTAAACTCTATCTTTGTAGCTTCTGAATGATCTCAAGTGCTAGGTCGCTACCTTGTTTGATACGATGAGCCATTCCTATACCATCTCGAATACCGCCAGCAAGATATAGTCCTGGATAATCGCTTTCTAACCGCATGATAGCTTTTAGCCTCTCTTCGCTATCAATGCCATATTGCGGAATTGCCTTGGGAAAATAGGAGAGGTGTACCATAGATGGCTCTAAGGAATGGGGAATTCTTAGCAAAGCGTAAAGATCTTTAAGTCCCTTTTGTTGGAGTTCTTCTTCGGAAAGAGATATGAAGCGATTCCCATCTCGCAATCCTCCCATAAATAGGGTAAACAAACGACTGTCTTTGTAAGGAACACGATCTGAAAAGCAATCAGATGGAAATAGAACTCCAAGGAGGTCTCTTTTTTCTTTTGTGGGAATAAGAGCTCCAAAAGCTCGTCGGCCATCTCCTTTATAGTGATCGAAGCCTACAGCAATTTCCCAAATTGGAGCATAGAGAAGTTGCTCTATAGGTGCGAGGTGATCATAAAGTACAGGAGGAAGAACGTCTCTAAGCAAGTCGCCCCTCACCGTTGTGACATAAAAAGGAGCTTCCACTATTTGACTCTCTTTGTCCGCCTCGTGGTAGGAGATCTGCCAATTCCCCTCAGCAGTATAGCGTACACTTTCAATTGTTGTGGAGTAGCATAGAGAACCTTGCTGGGATAGCTTATGGGCTAAAGCCTCAACTAGATTATGCAGGCCCCCTTTTGAGGAGAAAACAGCTTTTGTAGCTCGTCGCTCTCGCTCACTCTTCTTTATTTTAGCTTTAGCCAACGCTCCTCGTATGAAGCTCCCATATTCTTGTTCGAGATTATAAAGCTTAGGAAGTGCATATTGTGCGGTGAGGAAGTAAGGATCACTAGCATAGATCCCTCCTACAAAAGGATCTACAGCATAGTCTACAATGCTTTTCCCTAGTCTCCTTTGGGCTAAAGCACCTACACTTTCTAAGGGATTATTGCCTTTTGCTCTAAATGGTTCACAGGCGACACGCAATTTGTCGGAGAAGGAGAAAAGGGGAGTGCTGAGCCCTGACAGTAACCCATTAGGAAGGACATGTAATTTTCCTTTTTTGCAAATCAGACGGCAGTGTGCAGCAGAGGCCGCCTCTTCAAGAGAGGCATAAGGGGAGGCAAAGTCGAAAAGCTCTGCTACTTCTGGATTAGAGATAGACCCTGTATTCGGACCCGACTCAAAAGTGTATCCATTCTCGTGAAGCGTATGGATTTGTCCTCCTGGGCGATTGCTCTGCTCCAAAATAGTGAAGGACACATTGTGCTCTGCAAGACGCCAAGCTAGAGATAGCCCAGTAATTCCTGCTCCCACTATAATAACTTGTGGTGTAGCTCGATCCATTATAACCCAATGTAATGAAAGCTTGTATAAAGAAAAACTCCCTACCTACATCCATCAATTGACGAAAGAGGTAAGGAGGTTAGGAATAAGAAAAAGCTGGTTTGCTTTTTTCTAAAGATTATTCTGCACTTTCTGCTTTTGCAGTATTTTGTGCTTCACTAGCTGTAGGATCAAGAGATTCCGCGAGTTCTGCAAGTGCATCCAAGTCACCGAGTGTTGCTTTTTCTACTTTCTGAGAGGCAACTTTTTCAGAGATTTCTCTCTTTTCAGTGGCTTGTTTAGCTTCTTCCTTTTCTTGCTCACTTCGTTTTTCTTCTTCCCAAGTTCTTGCGTGTGATACAAAGATTCTTTGATTGTCTTTGTTGAACTCAAGAATTACAAACGGAGCCTTTTCATCTTCTACAAGCCTTTGTCCATTTTCTTTAGTCAGATGACGCGGTGTCGTATATGCCGTTACACCGTAGGGTAGAAGCACTGTGGCAGGCTTTTTGTTTTCCCCTGTAGAGGTTACGGTACCTTCGTGTATGCTACCCACTGTGAATAGCTTTTCGAATTCATCCCAAGGATTTTCTTCGGTTTGCTTATGTCCTAGGCTAAGACGACGATTTTCCTTGTCAATTTCAAGCACCATCACTTCAATTTCCTTACCTACTTCAGTAAATTCGCTGGGGTGCTTTACTCGTTGTGTCCACGAGAGGTCTGAGATGTGGATGAGACCATCTACACCTTCCTCAAGTTCTACAAAGACACCGTAGTTGGTAAAGTTGCGCACTTTTGCTGTGTGGATGCTATTGAGAGGATAGCGTACTTCGATATCGGTCCATGGATCGGAGCGAAGTTGCTTCATACCAAGGCTAAGTTTTCTTTCTTCAGGCTCAATGCTTAGTACTACAGCTTCTACTTCATCACCCACTTTTATAAAGTCTTGAGCACTTCTGAGATGCTGTGTCCAAGACATTTCAGAAACGTGGATAAGCCCTTCTATTCCAGGAGCTACTTCTACAAAAGCACCATAGTCCATGACTACTTCTACTTTGCCTTTGATTACATCTCCTTCTTTCAAGTTGCCAGCGATAGCATCCCAAGGATTGGGGGTAAGTTGCTTGAGACCAAGAGAAATTCTTGTTTTTTCTTCATCGAAGTCAAGGATTACCACGTTGATCTTTTGATCAAGTTGAACCACTTCATCTGGAGAGCTGATACGACGCCAAGATAGGTCGGTGATATGGATAAGACCATCAATACCGCCAAGATCTACAAATACGCCAAAGGGAAGAATGTTCTTTACTACTCCTTCGAGTACTTGTCCCTTTTCAAGTTGACCGATTAGTTCTCTCTTGCGTTGTTCAAGCTCTGCTTCAATAAGTACCTTGTGAGAAACGACCACATTGCGTTGCTCTTGATTGAGCTTAACGATCTTAAATTCCATCGTTTTTTCCACGAAGATGTCGTAGTCGCGGATCGGTCTTACGTCAATTTGAGAACCAGGAAGGAAGGCATCTACACCAAATACATCTACAAGCATACCGCCCTTGGTACGAGCCTTGATAAAGCCTTGTACGATTTCGTCCTTTTGCTCAGCTTCGTTGATGCGGTCCCAAGCTCTTTCAAGTCGTGCTTCACGATGTGAAAGCTCAGGGCGACCATCTTGGTTTTCCATGCGACGCACAAAAACCTCTACCTTGTCGCCTACTTTGTAATCGGGATTGTAGCGGAATTCTGCTGCAGGTATGTGTCCTGGTGCCTTGGAGCCTATATCTACTATAAACTCTCTTGCTGCTTTGGGTGGACGAGGTAGTATGTCGATAATGCGACCAGTGATCACCTCATTTTCCTTTACATTGCGTAAAGTTTCATCGTATCGAGCAATCTCCTGTTCGCGTTGGGAGTTGTCGATAGTGGTACCCTTTTCGTACTGGTCCCAATTGAAGTTGGGATCTGGGGTTAAGTGGTTAAGATTGTTCATTAATACTTTTAAATGGTAATCCTAATAAGTGATACTTGTATTTGAATTGTTCTTATTTGTTCTTCACTTTCGGCAAAGGTACTTCTTTTTTATGAAATAAGACTTGGTAGCTACACTGTCTGAACGAACGAAAAGATCTAAAAGGGCTCCTCTAGATTGCAAAAGGAGCCCTTTGTCTTATTCCTAAGTAGAGACTGTTGCCTTTTGCAACAGTCTCACCAAAGTATAATGTTGAAAAGTCTTGCCGCGAGATGATAGTATGGGAGGGCATTGAGGAGAAAATGATCTATTGTAAGAAGCGATGAAGAGGTAGGTAAGACCCAGTTTGAGCGACTGTCAAATGGAAAATAAGGAGAAGATAAAAAGTAGCGAGAAGCAGTCTTGCTCATACTGATGAAAGAAGAGGGCAGAGTGCCTACAAAAAGAGAGGCTCCACTCGACGATTGCGTCTGAGCAGAGCCTCTCCTCTGTGGATTCTACACCACTCTAGGCTCCAATATGCCATGAAAAGAGCCTATTGCACGAGTAGCTTTACACGGCGTGTTGTTCCTTCTGTACTAACTGTCTCAACGATGTAGCTCCCAGTAGAGAGAAACAGCTGTTCGCTGTACTCAGTCAGTTCAGGGAGCGATTGATTATAGAGGGTAACACCGTCCACTTGTATCAGGCGTACCGAAGACATAGGCTCTGACGTCCGAACAGTCAGTCTACCCTGTTTGTATTGTGCCTGTAGTGTAGCAGAAGGTTTTTCGGCTGGTGCAACAGCTGTAAAGTCTCCATCGACCAGTAGTTCAAGACGACCTTCAGAATCGTCAGGGAAGAGTTTGATTTGGCAACTTTTTCCCCCTGTAAGGTCATGTTCTAGACCGCTCTTGTGGTCAATCAAACGAGCCGTCACAACGTGCCCCATCACACTACCAGTGAGCGAGAGCGTCACTTCGATTGGTTCGGAGACCTGGGTGGCTAGCTTGTAGTGACCCGTAGCTGCATCGTCGGCATAGAGATCCTTATGGAGACCATCCGCAGGATCGACGATTGCGATCGAGGGATAGCGACTCTCCGTGCTTAGGAGCATCTTATCGACTGAGCCAGACTCGTAGCCATAAGCAACCAGCGCACGATCCTTGCCGAGGCGACTCTGTAGCGTTAGCGATAGGTAGCGCAGTGTCGTAGCTGTTGGAGCGCCAGTGGCACTACGTAGGGGATTCTTCTGTTGCGTCTGCGTACCTATCGGCACAATTGACTTCGGGAAGATTAGCTCCACCTTAGGTCCGACATTATCCAAGGGCTTCACCACAAAAGCTGACAGAGGTGCCACATAGCGCCCATCTACACTAGAGGTGCCTGAATAGAAAGTTGTCACCTTGCCAGTTAGTGCGAGACGTGACTGTCCCATCTGGTAGGAGGTCACCTTAGCACGCATCTGTCTAGCATAGGGCTGTAGGGTCTCCTTATTAGCCTCTAGGAAAGCCTTTAGATCGATCGTCGACATAAAGGGATTGCCCACCATAACTTCTTGAGCGGGAGTACCAAAGTCCACCTTCAGCTTATAGCCCTCCTTACCATTAGTGAGCTTAGGGATGCGTCGCGTCGCGGGATCCTCAAAGATAAAGCGATAAGCCATCTTGCTACGCTTTGCATAGGAGTAGTAGCGACGGAAGCGTTTTGCTGTGCCATCGAAGTACTGGAAGCGACTTTCGCCTCTGCCAGCATTATAAGTGTGATGATAGAAAGGCTTCGCTACGTCAGGTCTGTCGAAGTAAGGGAGTTCCAAGATACCACGACGCTCCATGATAGTGCTCTTACCCTCTCGGCTCTTAAAGCCCTGCTCATCATCAGCTACGACTAGTCCGATGCTGTTGTTATTGCTCACCATCGAGATAGACTGTAGTGGTGAGGGGTCGTTGAAGGCACTAGCGTCAAACGTTGCCACCGTATTATTGCCCGCAGGCACCGCCTTGAAGCCAAGCTGATAGGTATAGGGAGAGGCGCTGAAGCTGTAGTCGCCCGCATAGATATCGTATAGCGGAGCCGCCAGCAGGTAGAGACTATCACGCATATAGAGACGGACGTCGGAGGCAAAGTTCTCTTGAGATGTATAGAGTCTCAAATCACTTGCGTAGTCACCCTCTCCAAAGGTGCCAATATCCCGCCCTGAGGTGTTTTTATTTACTCCAAAGTTGTAGCGCACCATAGCACGCTGGTAGGTTAGCTGAGGTATGTCGTACACCTCAGCTCCTGAGTGGAAGGTGATATCAGCACAGGTTGGCTCTCCAAAGTCGTCTCGAAGTGTCACTTCAGGAGATAAGTCTGGAGCGGGTGCCCAGACTCTCTTGTTTTTCTCATCTTGGTAGAGCGTACTGACAATATGCACATGAGTGCAGGAGGACGGAACCGCCTGAGCTCGGTAAAACTGACCCTCGTGCAGGAATAGCCAGTTGTCGGGGTTGTTCCAGTCGTAGGTCTCACGAGCAGCCAGTACTCCTGGCGTAACTTTTATCCCAGCGGGGCCTTTTGGTAGAGGCGAGAAGGGACTAGACACGCCCTTGCCTGAAGGCTTTTGTTGTGGTGTAGCTTGAGACTGTTTGGTAGCTACAGGCAGCGATGGTGACAACTCAACATCTATATTTACATTTTCCCAAGGTGCCACCGAAGTCATCACTTCGCCTATCTTCTCAGACTGTGGCATCCACCAAAGCTCGTCAGGCGAGACAGGGATGATACCCTGTGTTGTGATCGTATCTCCGCACATTGTTCCAGTTACTTTCAGAACATAGCGGTTGTACACTACTTTGCCTTCAGACACAACGGGTGCTGAGACTTCACAGGTTACAGAGCGACCTTTTAGCTTGGTCTCCTTTCCATCAGATGCTTTTGTAATTGTCCAGTGATAGTTTCCATCTGGTATTCCTAGATTGTCTGCGATCAAAGTAACTTTTTCTCCAGGACATATACCTTTGCGTGGAGAGAATGTTACTGCTATCCCTTCTCCTCCTTCTGAGATATCCCTAAGCTTTACTACAAACTTTTCTGTTGGTAAGTTTTTCCCTCCAGGGCAAGGACTGGTCGAAATCTCAAGTTGATACTCATTTTTAAGTTCATGTCCTGGCTGATCCTGAGAGAAACTCCAGTGAACCATACGGTCAGTTAGGTCCGCAATGTTTTCTCTCTTGATTACCCTGTTGCCATCCTTTAGTACTACGGTACCTGTCTGGGTCGGAACATTTATGAGTTTAAACTCCATGTAGCCTCTGTCTTTTCCACAGCGATAGCCTATATAACTTGGTCTAAAGTATGAAGGAGTAGCCTGTAACACATTAATGGGCACTTCTACTGAGATGCCTTTCTTAAAGTCTGCAACTTTCCAACTATAGCCCTCTTTAAACCCATCGCTTCCCCAGTCTTCTTGGTCATTGGTTGGGTTATAGCCTGACATTGGTAGCTTATAGTTTTTATCTTTCCCCCCTCGGAGTTCGTTTTCAGTATATTGCTCAACACCTACAGAGTCAACCTTACTATTCGTATTAGAGTATATAGTCCTTTGAACATAGGGCCGTAAATAGCGATATTTAATCTCAATTTTATGATCCCTAAGTTCGTTATTCCTAATCGGAATGTAAAATTTTGTATGGTCTACAGTTTTTCCATCTCTGTCTTTAGGAAAGAAGTAGAATTCCTTGGAGCTTTTTGTGGGCCAATTGACTTGAAATACGAGATTACGAAGGTATCCATCCTCATCAGTAGCATAGTCTTGACGACCATCGGCAAAGGGATATACTCGAGTTGAGTCGCAGGAGATATAGTCTACTAAAGGGTCTATAAGTCTAGTATGTTTCGGCTCAAAGTCTATGTCGCTAATGTTAAGATTGATGTAAAATTCCTCTCCAGGTTGACAAGGATGCTCAAACTTAAGGCGATAAATACCTTGTGGAAATTTGATGTTTCCTAAGTCGTTATCATCACCAATAATGGCTGCTAGATTGGACGTGCCATTAGCATTGTTATAGGGGTATACAATGCGCTGTCCCTTCGCCCCTACTGTATAGAGGAATCTAAAAGGGTATAGGCGTGCCGCCTTGTCATTAGGATTAGAACTAACGAACTCTGAGGATAATTCTATTGTTTCGCCTTCTCGTATCATACCTCCACCAAACCTGAAACGGCCTTGTCTACCCGGTTCAGGCTTGCGGTAGTATGCTTCCTCTCTGGATTTTTGGTATTTATCGTATCCACTTGGCGCTTTAACGAGCGTTATCCTCATCCCTGATAAGGCATTTCTAGTTCTGTGACTACCTTGCCTCAAATGAATGTATAGCCAATAAATGTCACCGAGGTAGAGAGGTCTAGGTATACCTTCATCCACAGTTCTCAAATCCCAAAGCGGATTGTAGTTAAATAAAAATGCTTCCTTAAAGTCGTAGAGACGATTGGGAGTAACCTCTTGATTAGAAGGCTCAATAATCAAGTGAGGCTTTGGGGTAACCTGGTTACCATGGAGGTCAATAATATCTAACTCAACGTAGTAGCGTTTCTTAGGATTAAACCCTGGGAAAGTATATGACTTCATTACAGGGTCTGAGATGGAAGGTCCAAAGTCCACTGAGGTATGCACAGGTTGTGCTCCATCGGCAGGTTTAGTCGCCCCATCGGGTAGCTCATAGTACTTAATATAAAGAGAGCAGAAGTTTTCAGCATTAAATTCAACAATTTGTCCTATTGAACAGTCAGCTCTCTCCTCATCAAGAACATGAAAAGAGTGAATCTCTCTAAAATCTAGGTCGACATTAATTGGGATTGTAATGTAGTCATTACACCCCTTGTTAGGGCGTTTAACTCGTATCAGTAGAGCACCGGGTAATAGTTCTTGCTTTATTAGATCTTGAATAGACTTAGAATATGGTGGTGTATAGGAAAGGAGAAGCTTTTGCTTATGAAACAAATTCTCCCATATACTAGTAGTAGATCCTGTTTGGCTACTCCATGGGAATAAAGTCAGATCCAACGATTGCCCCTTGAGTTGCTTATATTCTTTTTGAGATATTACAAGCACCTCATAATTTTCCATAAAGATGGTGGAAAAGGAGTCCGAATACTCTGGGTACAATAGATCTGGATTGCCCTTGTAGCCTTTATTGATTTCCCGAAAGAGCTCACTTAGTTTAGATGCTTCTTCACCCAATATAGCACGAAATGAATTGACGGGACTGGTACATTCATTACCATTAGTGGTCAAAACATAAAATGGTATTTCAAAATTCGCTGGCACCTGAGGTAAATCAGGCTTAGGCCCGTAAACAGTGAGCTGCAATGTATCAGTCCTTCGGCATGCATTTTCCAAGTTGTATTTATAAACTCCTTGAGGTAGATCTCCGCTATACTCAAAGTGATAGAGGGTTACATTGCCCTTTACATCCTTCTTCGTAGGGGATACTGTCTTCGGACCTTTGTAGCCTGGGGGAGTAGACAAAAAGTTCAAGACAGGTGGCCTCGTGGTTCCCGCTTCTGCTGTGATATGAAACTTACCATATGGCCTACAGGTTAGTTTGTAGCTTTCAATTTCATCCTTGATTAACTTAAGTGCTACATATTTATCCTGGACCTCAATATCTCCTACTATATTGGTCTCAATATCTGGCTTGTAGATCCCTTGTTTGGCTTTTAGTCTGATGTATATTTTATAGTCTCCTCGCCCTTCTAGTTGTTCTACGAGAAGGGGCACTGTGGGATCATTCTGAGATTCTACTCTATAGCCATTTGTATAGCTACGACCAGTATTGTCTCTGATATCGTATCCCACCTCTTGTATTTGTGAAAGAGGTAGAGGAGCACCTGAAAGAACCCTAAGCAGTCTAATCTCTATTGTACCTTCATTTTGGCAGTATGATGGTGTTGTATTTACTTCAAATTCGTAGTGACCATCCCTGTCCTTGAGTGTGTAACTGTTTTGTGAAAAGAGAGAGCTCGTTGAAAGGAGAGCAAGTAGTAAGATGAGAGGAAGGTATCTATAGCATTTCATAGAGAGTATTGAAGATAGGGTGCCAAAAAAAAGATTATTTCTGTATAGTTTCAAAAGAAGTCCGCAACTTTAAAATCGTTGAACATCAAGTCAAAAGAACTTTCGGGATATACTTCGGGAGCACGAAGGCTGTGGGGTAAGCGTGCTATTGGGGATCCAGTTCGTGGATAATGATCCGATACTTTGTGTTTCGGATTACCGAATATTTACTTACGCCGGAATTGTTGTTAGCGAGCTGACCTGTTAACTCTGAGGTGCGGTCGATCAAGCTGTCGATGATGGGGTGGTTACTTCTTTGATAAGTATTTGTATTGCGACTTTTGGGGTCATTTTCATTGACCTTAAAGGTAAGCTGTATCTTCATTGCTTGTAAACGAGCAGGATCCATATTCGTATCAGTGGCATTACTCTGTCGGATAAATTCTGGTACATAAATGGTCGTGAAGTAGTCGGTCATTTTGATTTCGCCAATGGCGCTTATTCCAGAACCTTTAGTACTCGCCATGTTGCGTCGGATCTTATTCATGTCTTGCTCTATATAGTAGCAGTTTTCCCCATTCTGCATGTTGAAGTAGTAGTTAGAACTAATGGGATCGTAAAGAGAGGCGGTCCACTGGTTAGCTTCGTAGTAGCGAGAGGCAAAAAGGGCAAAGTAGCGTGGTACGTTGTAGAGTGAAAGTTCAAAGTCGTCTATGTAGTCAAATAGCAGTATCTCATCCGAGGTGGAATCTCCTAGTACGCTATTGATGATTAATTCGGGAATTTGGATATCTATACGTGCCAACGCACGAGTCAGACGTACGGGGTTACGCCTACTATTATTTGTCGCGAGAAAGTGATAAGGATTTTGCTCTGTACCGCGACCGAGCATCGCCTTGATTTCCTGAAGTGTGATATTGTGGTAAACTGCGGTCATTGGGATAAGGTCCTCTTCGCCATTACTACCAGTCTTTGGGAAAAACTCAGGTTGCCAGGCAATATGCGTCAGAGCTGGAAGAGTATAGAGCTGCCACAGCTGGGTAACTCCAAGGAGAGCTGTAGTTAAGTTGTAGCTCTTAGAGACTTCATTGGCAACGAAGTAGAAGTCGAAACTCTTTACATCTCCAGGAATGAGGACAGGACGACTCCACGAAGCGTTGTCTTTAGATATTCTATAATCCTCCAAGAGTTGATTGACAAGACACTGCCCTGTAGTGTGATTGAAAATTAGAACCCGTACTGAAGCAACTTTATTCTCTGCCTCATCAGGAGTTTGCTTGAGGTCTGGAAGTGGAACTGTCTCCTTTTTGAAGGTGGGTTGCGGTGCTACGCTCATGGAGAGGTAGAAATCTCCTTGTCCTACGGCAGGATTAGGAGAAGGATCCCTTTGAATGCAGCTAGTCAGCCCAGTGAGCAGGAGCGTTGAGAGGAGTATCCACATTAAAAGTGGGAGGATCCCTCCTTGTACGTTATATCCTTTATTTTTTAACATGGTGTATCAACGCTTAGATTTCTTTCGTAAATAAGTACGCTTAGATCTTATGGTCTTGCTCGCGGACGAGCCAACCATTGATCCATAGACTGGCTGCAAGGAAAGTCTCACGGGTTACAGGTTTTCCATCGAAAACGAAGATTACCGCATAGTGATCTTCACGATCTAAATACTCTTGGTCGGAGAGCCTGTTGTTTGCGTAAAATTTGGCTTGCAAGAGTAGTGACAGCAGATCTACATTGAGAAGCTTTTCACCAGTCGCACGCTTGGTGATGAGGAGTCGCTGATCCTGATTGGTCAAGAGACGTAGCGTATTGAGTTCGACGGCAATACCGCCAGTGCCCTTCAGCTGCTCAGCATGATAAGGGGTGTAGGTGAGCCTGTCGTCAGAGAGCACTTCTCCTGCTCCATTGTAGCGTCCATTGGGAGCTGTGATCTTGAAGTCGTAATCTTCCAACTTGATGTTGGACTTGCCTCCTTCAGAGATGTCCTGCATAATGAGGCGTATACTATTGGTCCACTTAGCCATGGGTACGACCACGAGACGAGAGCCTTCGCCCTGTACGGAGAATTCTTTGGATACTCCATAGAGAAGGGGAGGAAGTTCTGCCGTTATTCTCTTGTCGTCAGCTCTTGAGAGTCGGATCAGCAGATCTTTCATGGTGGAGGAGCCTACTTGTAGGGGGCTTTTGTCGTAGAGGGTACCCATACGATGGCCACAGAGTGCCATAATGGTATAGTCGCCTGCAGCGAGTTGTAGCTCAAAAGTCTGTCCCTCTTCGTAGGGGGGAGTGGTGTGCGTCATTTCTGTAACCAGTCGCCCCTCCTTGTTGAAGACGTAGAGATGCACATCTTCGGCCTCTCGATGCCACCGATTTACATACTGCATATTGTAGTCGTACCGCAGTTGTACCCGTAGAGGACAAGAGGATAGATCCTCATAGATATACTTGTCGCAAGAGACGAAGCTCAAGCCAAGTAACAGCAAGAGTCCGATGGAAAAAAATCTCAATCGAGATAGGCGATGTGATCTCATATTGTCTGTGTACTAGACCTCCTTAGTATAGATAGATAGTTCCTATGAGGGGACATTCAACCCCTCATAGGATAAAAAACTTATTTTAGACTGCTAGCATGGAGCAGTAGTTGCTGATTATAGAGAGATCTCCTGTGTACGTACGAGCCAAGGATTGATCGTGATATCAAAAGCTATAAACAGCTTTGTGGGGTCATTAGGATCTGGTTTTTCAGGAACGATAGTAGGCTCACCTATTTGTGTAATCTTTTTGATAGAGATCTTGTAGATGTTGTTACGTACTACACCATAGCGACCGTAACCCATATCAAGACTAGACAGGGCTTGATTGAAGTGACGGATTATGTTTGTCTGGTAGTAGCAGACTCCATTCAAGTAACCTTTGAACCCGTTTAAGCTAAAAGATTTTGTGAAACTTCCATCGGTTTTATTAACGGGGCAGTTAGCTTCTGCTAGAAAAGATTTGAGCGCGGCTTTAAATCCAGGAGGCGTTCCCATCTTCGCGTCAGTTATTGAATTGTCATTTACTTTTGTTATGTACTCCTTCATCTTTTCAAAAGTGAAAGTAAAGCCCATGTAATTATAAAAGCTTTGTCCTTCTGTGAAAGTTATAGTACCATGGTTTGCTGGTTTCCATACACCACTGAGGATGAAAGATGTACTCTGATTGTTGAGCTGCTGACCTGCATCCATTGTGTTTTCCAAGCAATATTGACCTTTAGTGTCTTCAAATCCCCAATCGTTAGTGAGGTTTTCTACCCCATTTTTGGAGTTGAAGTCTGTAGCTTTGGATTCCCCTGCTAGGTAGTTGGGGTCCTTTGCGTAACGACCAAGACGATCGCTATTGTTAGTTGTAGTTTCTTCCACAAACGTGTTGAGTGCAGTCGCAACCTTCGCAAATTGACGATAGATAAAGGTCTTTTTGTTGGTCGTATTGAGTTCCCATTTCCTGCTAGTAAACGTAACTCCGTCAGGAAGGCTGGGGGTACCGCCTACATATACTTTAGCGAGGATACGGTCTACATTCACAGCAACAGGAGATTGTTCAGCATCGTTAGCAGCAGCCTTCATGTCATTAGGTGTGACTTTTACAAGACCACGGTCGTTAGACATAAGGATAGCCTTACCATTTGCTGATAGATCATTTACTGTTGTCTCAATAGCAGCCTGAGCATCCTTGAGATATTTGCCCTCTGCAGTAGCAGCAATAACAGCAGCGGTAGGGTTGATGATAGCTAGCATCTGATAGTCTTGGCTTACGATCTTTTCTGCTTTTGTTGTGAAACGAGCAGCTGTTGCAGCCTGTGCGGGGGATGCAGCAATATCACCTGTAGGAGCTTGACTACCAGTAGCGGTGATGTTGTATGTAAGAGCATACTTTACCAGTCCGTTGGAGTCGAAGAGGACTACACGAACCCCTTTGATGGCCTGTTCATCAGCGGTGCCGACAAAGGTGTCGCCATTGTTTGCACCATCCACACTACCAGCTTCTGCTCTTGTATCACCCTGTGGGAGGCTGAACGTAAAGGAAATAAAGGCATCTGCCTTGTCTTTTTTGGGTTGGTTCTTGTCGTTCTTGCAGCTTGCAAAGAATAGCACTGCTACGGCAGCCAACGCTGTGTAAATAAACTTCTTCATAGCTGAATTGGTTTGTTGTTTGATTATTTTAAATTATGTGATGTAAATTATTACGTTGCAAAGGTACAAAAAAATCTGTACCGTTGTTTATTTTTTGTTGAAATGTTGTTTGAATTTGCAATTCATTAACAGATGAAAAGGCATGTAGATAGGTAGTTTTTCAATATGAGACATGCCTTAGGTACGCTTCGATATATTAGAATACCCTCATTGTCTCCTAGGCAGACTTTCTATCTTTGTCGTTGAAGAAAAGCGGAGTGTGCTTTGAGTGGAGTGTCTACACTTTGAGACTGTTGCAAAAGTCAACAGTCTCACTTTAGATCTGGTGTTCCTCACACAGGGTGACAAGCGAATTGAAGACTTGCACCCTACACGAAACGTCTAGATTCTGCAAATTGACCAAAAGAAAAAGGCAAAAAGACCCTTTGGAGAGTTGCTCTCCAAAGGATCTTTTTTTTTAGTAGTTAAGGTTTTCTGTGATAGACTCGCTTTGTCTATCTTTTAGAATTTTACGCTTAGGCGAGAAGGTTTTCTGCTTCTTTTTTGAGATCGGCCTTATTTTGTACACCGACAAGCTTTTTTACCATTTCTCCTTTAGCATTGAAAAAGAGGATGGTGGGGATATTGCGTATCCCATATCTTATAGGTATATCTTGGTTGGCGTCTACATCAATCTTTCCTACGATGATGCGACCTTCATATTCAGAGGCGAGTTCATCAATCATTGGTCCTACCATTTGGCATGGACCGCACCACGTTGCCCAAAAGTCTATGATTACGGGTTTTCCTTCTCCCATGATGGCATCGTAAGATGCGTCTGTAATTTGCATTGCCATAGTATAATGTAATTCTAGTAATTTGTTTCTTTTCTGTTTCTTCTGCAAAGATACTAGTTTATTTTACGCTCATCGATAGATCGTATTTATTGCACAATAGCACAAGCCATGTACCTGGGGTTATTTTGCACTTTTGAGGGGTTTGTAGAGAGTAGTGTGGAGAGTGCGAAGAGTTGAAGCAGAAGACGAGATCTGCTCCTCCCTTATTCTGTTTTACCTCTTGAATGAGCTTTTTCGATAATTCGAGAGAGAGGAGCTCTACAGGAATAGAAAGGGTCACTTCACGAATGCGTTTTTCTGCTACATCATCAAGGAGTGAGATAGAGGAGATTTTCAGCTCAGGAAGGTTGTTGCGAAAGCGATTGAGCTCCACGGTACCTGTGAAGTACAAAAAGAGATCTTCTTGAAAAAAGTTGGAAAACTCGAGGTATTGCTGGCCAAAAAGAGCAAACTCATAAGAGGAGGAGAGGTCTTCGATAGTCAGCCTACCATAGGGTTTGTTGTTTCGCGTGGTTCCTTGGAATGTTTTGGTGACCATCCCTGCAAACGAAAGGGTCTTCCCCACGAAAGCATTGAGGTCGTTGAGGTCTTGGAGTTCGGTGGTGCAGCAATATTTGAGGGGAAGCAAATAGGGATCCAAGGGGTTGCCACTGAGGAAAAGACCAATGAGTTCTCGCTCTTCTTTCAGTTTCTTTAGGCTACTCCAAGGTGTGGCTTTGGTGGGTTCAGGTTTAGTGACCTGTACCTCCTCAATATCTCCAAAAAGCGATGTGGGCTGAGAAAAGGCTTTTTCGTCTCCCATCTTCTTGCCGTATTGCAAGAGGGCTGCAAGAAAGTCTTCTTCGTTGCTGTGCATAGGGGGGACAAAGTAGTCTTCCCGAGAGATCCCCATGCTGTCCATAGCTCCAGAAAGGATCAGTCCTTCAAGGGTCTTGCGATTAATAGTTCCTTGTGGTAGACGCGAGATAAAGTCATAGACATCCACGAAAAGTCCATTTTTTTCTCTCTCTTCAATAAGGGTATCAATAGCAGCCGAGCTTACTCCCTTGATGGCACCAAGCCCAAAGCGTATATCGCCTTTACTATTTACGGCAAACTTCTTTTGCGACTCGTTGACATCGGGCGAAAGTACATTGATCTCCATGTTGCGACACTCTTCCAGAAATTTCGCCAATTCGTCTGCTTTAGACAGCATACAGCTAAGGTTGCCCGCCATAAACTCACTCGGATAGTGTGCCTTGAGGTAGGCGGTTTGATAGGCTACCCAGGCATAGCATGCTGCATGGCTTTTATTGAAGGCATAGGCTGCAAATTTCATCCAGTCTTCCCAAATCTTTTTCAGGACTTCTAGGGAGTGCCCATTGTTTTGACCTTCTTTAAAAAACTTCTCTTCGAGTGGCTTTAGGAGTTCAAGTTTTTTCTTTCCCATCCCTTTTCTTAGCACGTCACTTTCTCCTCTTGTGAAGTTGGCAATGATGCGCGAGAGTCGCATCACTTGCTCTTGGTATACAGTGATGCCGTAGGTCTCTTTCAGCACCTCTTCCATTTCGGGGAGATCGTATACAATCTCTTCTCGGCCGTGTCGGCGGTCAATATAGTTGGGGATATACTCCATAGGACCTGGACGGTAGAGGGCATTCATAGCGATGAGGTCTTCAAAGCGGTCGGGCTTAAGCTCAATGAGGTACTTTCTCATGCCAGCCGATTCAAACTGAAAGGTACCGATCGTTTTCCCTTCGCTATAGAGTTCCAAGGTCTTTTTGTCGTCTAGCGGAATGGCGTCAATGTCGAGATCTATCCCATGGCGTCGCTTGATGTTTTCAAGGGCTTCTTTAATGATGGTAAGGGTTTGCAGTCCCAAAAAGTCCATCTTGATAAGTCCCGTTGATTCTATGACCTCCCCTTTGTATTGCGTAATGGTTACATCGTTGCCGTCTTTGTCGCGTACTTGAGCGATGGGTACCACATCGCTTACAGGCTTTCCCGAAATGATCACGCCACAGGCATGCACCCCTACGTTTCTTATGGTGTTTTCTAGGCGAGTGGCGTATTCGATTGCTCGTGTTAGCTTGGGATCGCCTTGCTGCACGATCGTCTGTAGCTCAGGTGTTTTTTCAATGGCAATAGGTAAAGTCATGTGCTTTACTCCTTCCACTTCTCGAGGAATAAGCTTGGAGAAGTGGTTACTCTCTTGAAGAGGCACCTTCTCTACGCGAGCCATATCGTTGAAGGCACTTTTTGTTTTCATCTGCCCAAAGGTAATGATACGGGCTACATTTTCTACCCCATACTTTTGGCGTACGTAGTCTAGCACAAGCTCTCTACCACTGTCTTCAAAGTCGACATCAATATCGGGCAAAGAGATACGGTCGGGGTTGAGAAAACGCTCAAAAAGTAGACCATAGCGAAGTGGGTCTATTTCGGTAATTCGCAAGCAGTAAGCGACTACACTACCTGCGGCAGAGCCTCGACCTGGGCCTACTAGTACACCGTGATCTCGAGCTGCTTTAATAAAGTCGTATACGATCAAAAAATAATCGGGAAACCCCATGGATAAGATGATCTCCAGCTCGTAGTCAATACGCTCTTTTACCTCATTGGATAGATTGTCTTTGTAGCGCTCTTTTGCACCTTCATAGGTGAGGTAACGCAGGTAAGCCCCAGCATTGGCAAACTCCTTTGGAATCTCGAAGTAGGGCATAATGGGACCATGCTCTATCGAGTAGATTTCCACCTTGTCACACACCTCTACCGTATGGCGTAGCACCTCAGGATGATCTTGGAAGATGGCATTCATTTCAGCCGTTGTCTTTAGCCACTCTTGCTTGCTGTAGGTCATTCGAGTAGGGTCGTCAAGATCCTTTTTGGTAGAGACACAAATCAAGTGGTCGTGGGCTTCGGCATCCTCTTCGTCTACAAAGTGTACATCGTTAGTAGCAATGACCTTTACTCCTAGTCGCTCTGCAAGGTCGTAGATTGCTTCGTTTACTTTCAGTTGCTTGACGTAGGTTTCTCTGTTGGCATTAGGTTTGTCTGTTTTGTGCAGTTGTACTTCAAGATAGTAGTCGTCTCCAAAAATATTTTTAAACCATTCAATGGTCTCTTCTGCTCGATCGATATGATCGTGTAGGATATGCTGTGCCACTTCTCCCCCTAGGCACGCACTACAAGCGATTATCCCTTCGTGGTGCTTCTTGAGGAGCTCTTTGTCAATTCGTGGTCTATAATACTCCCCTTCGGTATAGGAGAGAGAGACCATCTTGATAAGGTTTTGGTACCCTTGAAAGTTTTTGGCTAGAAGGATGAGGTGCCAACCACTAGCGTCAATACTCCTACCTGGATTGTATGGGTCTATGGCACTTTTGTCTTTGTCGTGTCGACTTCTCTTGGCACAGTATACTTCACACCCGATAATCGGCTTGAAGAGCTGCTTTGAGAGTGCTTCGTATTGCTCCTTTAGTTGCTTTGCTTGGTCGCTTTCGCCATCTGCTAGCTTTTCAATCTCCTTTTTTAGGGCTTTTTGTGCTGCAAGGATAGGTTTATTTTCCTTTTGAACAAGTTCTGTAAAGCTTTTTACACCAAACATAGCTCCATGGTCGGTTAGGGCTATACCGGGCATACCATCTTCTTTTGCTTTTTTTATGATGGCTTCAAGGGGGCATTGCCCATCTAGGACAGAGTAGTATGAGTGTACGTGGAGGTGCACAAAAGGAACCATTGGAGAGGGCTGAGAGAGAGTAGTCATAGGCTTTTTTTTCAATTCAAGTCTGGTAAGTAAGGTGTCTAAATCCGCACAGTATACAATAGGATAAACGTCTCGAAGTAGCTAGGGTGAAGCCTTGCTTCTGAACGTTTTTCCCCCCTTCTAGCGGTAAGGCAAAGTTCGGCTTTTTTCTTATAGTTCCTCATTTTTTGCTCTCTAATTGAGGAAGCAGTTTTCAACAAGAAAGAAAATAAAAGCATAATCTACTTGAATAGAATTGAATAAGCGTACGGAAAATCTTCCGAGACTTTCAAATGAGTCTTCCGAGACTTTAAAATGAATCTTCCGAGACTTTCAAATGAATCTTCTGAGACATTCAAATGAATCTCCCTGAACTTTTACCGAGGAAAGTCACTTTATTAACCTCCCTAAAGGAAGGTGAGTTTGGCTTCACTCTCATTTAAAAAAGGTGAAGCAGGTCTCCAATCTTGTCGATAATGCCGAAGGACTGAAAAAATAGAGCTAACTTTGCAAGACAATGTGTTTTAGTCAAATGCCACCATGGGTATATCCGTTACATTTCTTCCCATCCTTTTGAAGGCTCTCCAGCTTGTGCTTGCACTCTCTCTCATAGTCATTATACATGAGTTGGGACACTTTTCCATGGCACGATTATTTAAAGTGCGTGTGGAGAAGTTTTATCTGTTCTTCGACCTAAAGGGGAAAGCTCTTTTTCGCTATAAAAGCAAGCGAAGTGGTACAGAGTTTGGTATTGGCTGGTTTCCTATGGGGGGATATTGCAAGATTATGGGAATGGTAGACGAGCATTATTTGGCAACAGGAAAGCGAAGTGTACCCAAGCCCTATGAGATGCGTGCAAAACCAGCTTGGCAACGCTTCCTTATTATGATTGCTGGGATCCTTTTCAATCTTGTCTCAGCTGTCATTCTCTATGCAGGGCTTGTCTTTTATCAAGGACGCTACGAGTTGAAATCAGCGGATATCTCGTCTGGTATGATGTTTTCTCCCGTGGCACAAGAGGTGGGGTTTCAAGACAACGACATTATCCTTACTGTAGATGGAGAGGAACTGGATTTCTTGTCAGACGACTTTATGAAGCGGTTGATTGAGTCACATAAAGTTGTCGTGCAACGAGCAGATAGAAAGGTAGTCATCTCTATGCCCTCGGATATGATGCAGAGACTCCTAGCGACGAATGAGGGGATGCTCAGCGTTCAAACTCCCTTTGTGGCAGATACTGTTTTTGAAGGAACTCCCGCCGCTACTACAGGACTTCAAAAAGGTGATCGCCTCCTCGCAATAGATACTGTAAAAATTTACGATATTAGTGAAGCGCAGAGGCTCTTTGCGCTCGCTCCAGGTCAGCCATTACCGCTATGCATTGCCAGAGGAAACGATACTCTTCGGCTTTCTGTAACCCCCGATGCGCAAGGACGTATAGGAGTGGGGCTTGCTAGCTTTGCCCAAGTTTATCCCTTAAAGCATTATCGCTATAGTTTTTGGGAGTCAATACCAGCAGGTATACAAAAGGCGTGGCACACACTTATAGGGTATGCAGACAATATGAAGTACATCTTTACGCGTGAAGGTGCCAATTCAATGGGAGGCTTTATCTCTATGGGCAAACTCTTTTCAAGTACTTTTAGTGGAGTAGCCTTTTGGAGTGTCGTAGCACTTCTTTCGGTCATTTTTGCCTTTATGAATTTTCTCCCAGTTCCGATGCTTGATGGGGCAGAGATTCTTTTTCTGTTGGTGGAGCTTGTGACGCGTAAAAAGATCAATGACAAGCTACTTATGAAAACTAAAATGGTAGGATTTATCTTCCTTATGTTTTTGCTTGTTTGGGCTAACCTCAACGATGTAATACGGCTCTTTTGATGAAGGAGAAAAGAAGAACACAGGGCCCCAAGAGGTTTGTTGCTTACCCCACAAATTTCGAAAATAAAGTAGGCTTTGATAAGGTGCGAAACCTTATAGGCGCTTTTGCTGAAAGCCCTATGGGCAAAGTAAACCTGGAAAAGCTAGCCCCTACGGCATCAGTGAAGCTCATCTCTAAACGGCTTGAGGCCGTGAAAGAGATGATGGAGCTGCTACAGAGTAGAGAAGAATTTCCTTCACTTCGCTTTGACGATCTTAGTAGGGATATCCAAGCGATAGCTGCTGAAGGTAGCTATATCGCTAGCGAGAGACTTCTGCAATTGCGACTTTTTCTGAGAGCTTCCGAGGCTTTACGGCTTTTTTTTTCAAGGAGACAAGAAGAGCAAAATGGAGAAAAACGGGTAAAATTTCCTACACTGAGTACCTTTCTTGTGGAGGGGATTGAGGGGCTTTTGCCTCTTCTTCGCTCTTTAGAAAAGATTCTGGATCCTTATGGTCATATCGCAGACAAAGCTAGTCCCCAGCTTTACGAGTTACGACGAGAAATAGAAGCTTTAGAGCGACAAAATAGTAAAATAGCTCGTCAAGTGCTTGCAGGAGCAATCGCCAAAGGATGGGCAGAAGAGGGATCCCTTCCTACTCTTCGTGAGGGACATACAGTTATCCCTATCATACCTGCCTATAAGCGACAAGTGCAAGGGGTGGTTTTTGATGAATCGGCTACGGGGAAAACCCTTTTTGTAGAGCCCCTGGAGGTGATTGAAAATAGCAATCGTGTACGCGAATTGCACCATGAGGAAAAACGGGAGATTATCCGCCTATTAATTGCCTTTACAGAAGAGCTACGTCCCCATGCCCGACTCCTTCTCTCTCTTCATTTGATGATAGGTGTACTGGATGGTATTCGTGCAATTGCTCTTTTTGCACTGGAGGAGCATGGTGTAGTACCACGACTTCGTACCTATCCCTATCTACATTGGATCGAAGCCAGACATCCCATCCTACGGCGTTCATTGGAGGAGCAAGGGCGAAAGATTGTACCCTTAGACCTATTTCTAAATTGCTCTGAAGAGAGAGTCTTAGTGATTTCAGGCCCTAATGCAGGAGGGAAGTCGGTGTGTCTAAAAACGGTAGCCCTTTTGCAGTACATGTTGCAGTGTGGTATTCCCATTCCCGTGCATCCAGATAGCGAAGCGGGTGTTTTTGATGTGTTGGCCATCAATATAGGAGACGATCAGTCGCTAGAAGACGACCTCAGCACCTATAGTTCTCATCTACGTGCGATGGCTGCTTTTTGCAAATTGGCAGGTCCTCGCACCTTATTGATGGTAGATGAGTTTGGATCAGGCACAGAGCCTGAGCTTGGAGGGGCAATTGCCGAGGCTTTGCTCGCTCAGTTCAACGCCTCAAAGAGTTTAGCTTTAGTTACCACTCACTACCGTAATCTCAAGCAGTTTGCATCACAAACCGAGGGTTTTGTCAATGGAGCAATGCTCTATGACCGAGGAGCTATGCGTCCACTCTTCCGTCTCTCTATAGGGCAACCAGGAAGTTCGTTTGCTCTTGAGATTGCTCACCGATCGGGTATTCCCCAAGGTGTGCTAGAGAAGGCAAAAAATCTAGTAGGAGAAAAGGTGGTCAATAGTGATAGCTATGTACAAGACATCGCCAGAGACAAAAGCTATTGGCAAAGAAAGCGTGAAGAAATAAGAAGACAGAGCAACCAACTGACAAGACAGATTGAGGAGTATAAAAGTCGTTTAGAGAAACTCCAAAAAGAGGAAAAAAAGATACTTTCACAAGCCAAAGAGGAGGCCTCAACAATTATAAAGGACTCCAATGCTCTCGTGGAACGAACGGTCCGAGAGATTAAAGAGAGCCAGGCAAGACGCACGGAAACGCTCCAAGCACGTCAGAGGCTTTCTGCACACCTCCAGCAGTTACAGCAAGACGATAGTCAGTCCCATGAAAGAGAGGAGGAAGATGCCAGTACAATTAAAAGCCACAAGAAACAGAGAAAGGAAAAAAGGCAAAATAGTCAATCGCACGCTGAATCCCAGAAAAAGGTCAAGTTGCTCTCACTTGCACCAGGAGACACCGTGAGAATAGAGCCCGAAGGGATTGAAGCCACTGTAGTAGAAAGGAGGGAAGGTGAAGTACTACTGGCTCTCGGCAATAGCCTTTCAATTATTAAGCCTCTTTCTGCCCTTGTTCCCCTTTCCCGAAAGCAAGGAACAAATGCTATGCTGGATAAAAAAAGTAGCAACATTACAGAGCATATCCATGAAAAGAAAATCCATTTCCAAGAAGAGCTAGATGTAAGAGGAATGCGTGCAGTGGATGCTCTGCAACAAGTAGATTACTTTGTAGATGAAGCCTTACAAGTAGGAAGTAGCAAAATAAAAATTCTACATGGTACTGGTACAGGAGCCTTGCGTCAAAGTATTCGAGAGCACCTTGCTACTTCACCTCTAGTAAGGCATTTTGAGGATGAAGACGTGCGTTTTGGGGGAGCTGGAATAACAGTGGTCTATTTTTAGCTATTTAGGTACTGAATCGGATTAGGACAATTATACAAGAGAGAATAAAGAGAAACAAAAGAAGAGAAGTGTTGTATATAACGAGGTAAGGTTTGGTATGGAAACTGATATAAGATAAAAAAGGACGAACTGGTCTCACGACCAACTCGTCCTTTAAACCAAAACCTTAACTATAGGAAATCTTACTTTTCCAGAAACAAAGGTAATCATTCCTTTACTGAATAGAAGCATCTCTCTTATCAATAAGTAAAGATTTAAATCTAATTAAGTCATCATGTTGAAAAAGAATCCACCTCTACAAAAACAGGACAATATCAACTCAAAAAAACTTTTCTTAGAGACGTATGGTTGCCAGATGAATGTGGCTGATAGTGAAGTGATCGCTGCAATTATGAAAACCGCAGGCTACGAGTTGACCGAAAACTTAGAGGAAGCCGATGCCGTGTTGCTAAATACATGCTCGGTGAGAGATAGTGCTGAACAAAAAATTCTCAATCGCTTGCAGCACCTCAATGGACTAAGACGGAAACACAAAAGACCCCATATAATAGGTGTACTTGGCTGCATGGCCGAGCGAACTGAAAAAATGCTTATTGATGAGCACGAAGTGGATATCGTAGCAGGTCCAGATGCCTATAACGATCTTCCTCATCTTTTTGCATCCGTGGAGACAGGTCATAAAGCCATTAATATTGCGCTTTCTAAGACGGAAACTTATCGCGATGTGATTCCTCTCAAGCTAGCAGGGCTTCATGTGACTGGATTTGTGTCTATTATGCGAGGGTGCAATGAGTTTTGTACTTATTGTATAGTTCCGTATACGAGAGGAAGAGAAAGAAGTAGAGACCCAAAGAGTATCTTGCAAGAGATCACTCATATGGAAGAGTTGCACTATAGAGAGGTTACTTTGCTAGGACAGATAGTCAATGGCTATCTCTATGAAGATCCCGAGACTGGCGAAAAGACGGACTTTTCCAAGCTTTTAGCACTTATTGCTCAAAGAGTTCCTCATATGCGTATTCGTTTCACCTCTCCACACCCTATGAATTTTAGTGATGAGGTCATAGAGGTAATGGCTACTTATCCTAATATCTGCCCTCACCTTCATTTGCCAGTGCAGAGTGGAAGCAATGCCGTACTGAAGCGAATGAAAAGAAAGTACACGCGCGAAATCTTTTTGGAAAGGGTAGAGGCTATTCGCAAAAGGATCCCTGACGTGGGGCTTTCTACCGATATATTTTGTGGTTTTTCGGGAGAGACCGAAGAAGACTTTGAAGAGACTCTCTCTTTGATGCGTAAAGTTCATTTTGATAGTGCCTTTATGTTTAAGTATAGCGAGAGACCAGGTACTTATGCTTCTCGACACTTACCTGATGATGTGCCCGAAGAGGTGAAACTGCGTCGTCTAGATCAAATGATAAAGTTGCAAAACGATCTGAGCTTAAGCTCCAATCAAGCAGATATAGGAAAGGAGTTTGAGGTGTTGATAGAGGGTGTAAGTAAGAAGAGTAGAGAGGAGTACTTTGGAAGATCGGGGCAAAATAAAGTGATCGTTTTTCCTAGAGGAAAAGCACATATTGGACAGTTCGCCCGAGTGAAGGTTCTGGATGCTACAGGTGCTACGTTGCTTGGACAGGAGGTGGCACCAATTGAGCTAAATTGAATCCTGACGCCTAGAAGAGCAGGTTGCAGGGGTTATGATGTTGCGTAGCGATTGTATGCTCTTAAGAGGTAAGTTGTGTAGATTGAGAAAAATTCCCCAAGAGTAGGTGCCAGAGAGTTGTAACCTACTGTTGGGGAAGCTGTCGTTTTATAGAGGAGAAAGTTGATGACGAAGAGGAGACTTTGCGAAATGGCTCTTGAGCCTTTTCCCCCGCGAGTTTGATAGCGCTGTTTGCAATATCGTTTTAGGGCTTTAGGGTAGCTTCTCTTGCCTATGGGTTATTTTTCTCCCCTTATATTCTGAGAGTTTCACAAAAATATCGTACCTCTGAAAGTGGAATAAAAGACTTCGGATTCCCTCGTTTGAGGTGGATTTTCTTGAGGTTTTCCCCATAGGAGACACTTTGTTTTGGACTATTCTCAAAAGCTCAAATGAGAGTCCAAGCGAGTTTCTACCTATTTTTATAGCTTGAGTTGGACTACGCGAGTCGAGCTCCCTTTAATGGATGAAGAATAATACTTCAGCACTATAACTTACATATGACAAAGGCAATTACATTAGAAGAACTCAAAGCCAAGTTCCATGATGGAATGACCATTATGGTGGGTGGCTTTCTCGCCAATGCTACTCCAGAACGCATTGTCGATGCTATTTTAGAAAGTGGGGTAAAAGATATTACCCTGATCTCCAACGATACCTCCTACCTCGATAGAGGTTGTGGCAAGCTGATTGTCTCTCGGCAAGTGACCAAGCTTGTGGCATCTCATATCGGTACCAATAAGGTAACTGGCGAACGGATGAACTCTGGTGATCTAGAAATCGAATTCAGTCCTCAAGGTACACTCGCAGAGCGTATCCGAGCAGCTGGAGCTGGCTTGGGAGGTGTACTTACAGCGACAGGGATCGGTACCGATGTGGAAAAAGGAAAGGAAAAGATCGTTGTAGATGGCAAAGAGTAGGTGCTACTACTTTTGATAGTGCTACTAGCTTTGCGATCATTCGTGGTGGACATGTAGATGTGAGCGTACTCGGTGCTCTTGAAGTAGACGAAGAAGGCGACTTAGCCAATTGGATTATACCTGGTAAAATGGCTCCTGGAATGGGAGGTGCAATGGACTTGCTCAATGGTACACGCAAAGTAATACTAGCTATGGAGCACACTGCCAAAGGGCGCCCAAAGATCCTCAAAAAATGCCGTCTACCTCTTACAGCAAAGGGACAAGTCGACCTTATCGTTACTGAAATGTGTGTGATTGAAGTGCGAAAGGGACAAGGACTCGTAGTAACGGAAATGCACCCAGAGTTTACAAAGGAAGATATTATCGTTGCTACAGAAGGATTTCTTACCTTTGCAGAAGATTGTAAGCCTATGAGGCAGTAGTATATTTATAACCTACCTTTAGACTTAAGAGATAGAAACATATAATAAGAAGAACTGAATATGGATTTTTCCCACACTCCTCAAGAGCTCCTTTTCTTGCAGATGATTAGAGAATTTGCAGAAAAAGAAGTGAAGCCCTTAGCGGCTGAAATCGACGAACAAGAGAGATTCCCTTTGGAAACCGTTGAGAAAATGGGCAAGATAGGGCTTATGGGTATTCCCATCCCTAAAGAATACGGCGGTGCTGGTGCTACCAACCAGATCTACACTATGTGTGTAGAAGAGCTAAGCCGAGTTTGTGCTACTACTGGTGTAGTCGTGTCTGCGCACACTTCATTGTGCTGTTCACCTATCCTTGAATTTGGTACTGAAGAACAAAAGAAAAAGTATCTACCCAAGCTTGCCTCTGGTGAGTGGATTGGTGCGTTTGGTCTTACAGAACCTAATGCAGGGACTGATGCCTCTGCGCAGCAAACCTTTGCAGAAGAACGTGACGACCACTATGTGCTCAATGGCAATAAGATCTTTATTACCAATGCACAGTATGGACATGTATACGTCATTTTTGCAATGACTGATAAAAGCCAAGGCAATAAAGGCATTTCTGCCTTCATTGTAGAAAAAGGGTTCCCTGGATTTAGTATTGGTAAGCCTGAACTTAAGCTTGGTATCCGTGGCTCTGCAACTTGCGAGCTTATTATGGAAAACTGTATAGTACCCAAGGAAAACCTTCTCGGTAGAGTGGGTCAGGGCTTTAAAATTGCGATGAAAACCCTCGATGGTGGTCGTGTGGGAATCGCATCTCAAGCACTTGGGATTGCTCAGGGAGCAATGGATGAAACAGTGAAGTATACCAAGGAAAGAAAGCAGTTTGGTAGAAGTATCGCTAAATTCCAAAATACGCAGTTCCAGATGGCAGATATGCAAGTAAGAGTAGACGCTGCCCGTCTTCTTGTACGCAAGGCTGCTTATCTCAAAGACCAAGGACAGCCCTATAGCTTTGAAGCTGCAGAAGCTAAACTATTTGCTGCAGAAACCGCTATGTTTGTTACCACAAAGGCGGTACAATATCATGGTGGCTATGGTTATACTCGTGAATATCCTGTAGAAAGGATGATGCGCGACGCAAAAATTACCGAGATCTATGAAGGCACCAGCGAAGTACAACGTATGGTAATTGCCTCTAAACTCTTCAAATAAGAAAAGATAAAGGAATAAACGATATGTTGAAAATTTTCGTTTGCATCAAGCAAGTACCCGATACGACTGAAATAAAGCTGGATCCTGTAAAAGGAACCCTTATCCGTGATGGTGTTCCCAGCATTATGAATCCCGATGATAAGGGAGCTCTAGAGCAGGCTTTGTTGTTCAAAGATCAGTTTGGAGCAGAGGTCACCGCCGTTACAATGGGACCGCCTCAGGCAACGGCTATTCTTAGAGAAGCTTTTGCTATGGGGGTAGATCATGGTATCCTTATTACCGATAGAAGATTTGGTGGAGCAGATACACTTGCTACAAGCTATACGCTCTCTCAGGCTTTGCGCACCTTCGACTACGACATCATCCTTGCTGGTCGCCAAGCTATTGATGGTGATACAGCACAAGTAGGTCCACAAATCGCTGAGCAACTCGACCTCCCACAAGTTACTTATGTGGAACATGTAGAGTATGATGGTAAAGACAAACTCACAGTGAGAAGAAATGTAGAAGAAGGACACGAAGTGGTAGAGGTAAAGATTCCTTGTATGCTCACATTCCTTGCTTCTGCATACAATCCTCGCTATATGAACGTGAAGGATATTATGGGTGCTTTCAACAAAGAAGTTACCATTCTCAATGCAGATAGCTTCCCAGTAGATCCTCAGCGTCTTGGGCTTAAGGGGTCTCCCACAAATGTAAAGCGTTCTTTCACTAAGGGAGCAAAAGCAATGGGTGTACTTCACGAAGATCTTACACCCGAAGAAGCAGCTAACCTTATTCTTGAAAAACTACAAGAAAAATTCATTATCTGATACTATGGACAAGAATCAATATAAAGGAATCTATGTCTTCGCCGAACAGCGTGGAGGCGTAATACAAAATGTGGCTTTCGAACTCATTGGCAAGGCTTCTGAACTTGCTGAGGGAATAAAGGAAGAAGTGACTGCCATCTTACTGGGGTATCAGGTAGAAGGTCTTGCTCAGCAACTCATTGCTGCTGGTGCCGACAAGGTATTGGTAGTGGATGACGAATGTCTCAAAGACTATATTACAGAACCTTATGCACAGGCAATTGTCCATATTGTTAATACACGTAAACCTGAGATCGTGCTAATCGGAGCTACTACGATTGGTCGTGATTTGGGCCCTCGTCTTTCTGCAAGACTCTGTACGGGGCTTACAGCAGACTGTACATCTCTAGATATCGATGAAGATAGAAACCTTCTGATGACTCGACCTGCTTTTGGTGGTAACCTTATGGCAACGATTATCTGCAAGGAACATCGTCCTCAGATGTCTACTGTACGTCCAGGTGTGATGCATCGCAAAGAAATCGACCCTAGTCGTAAAGGTGAAATAGAAAAGGTGGAAGTACCTTTTGATAGGTCTAAGTTTGCTGTTCGCCTCATCAAGAGAGAAGTTGAAACAAAAAACTTGATCGACATTACTGAAGCCAATGTACTAATCTCTGGTGGTCGTGGTGTAGGTACTGGCGATGGCTTTGATAAACTCAGAAAGCTTGCAAAGACAATCAATGCAGAAGTGTCTTCTTCTCGTGCAATGGTGGACGCAGGTATAATGCCTCACGAACGTCAGGTAGGTCAGACTGGGAAAACCGTCAGACCAGATCTTTACTTTGCATGCGGTATCTCAGGTGCAATTCAGCACCTTGCAGGAATGGAAGAATCTGACTTTATTATAGCAATCAATAAAGACAAGTTTGCCCCCATCTTCCAAGTTTCAGATATGGGGATTGTGGGTGATGTACACAAGATTATCCCGATCCTTACGGAGAAGATCGAAGCTCTTCATAACAAGAAGAAAGCATAGTGACCTAGGAGGATGTGTTGCATAGTGCTTAGTATGTAACACCCCCTCTCTACACTAAGGACCCCTTGCCATCCCCCCCCCATAGCGAGGGATAGCTTGGGGTCGTTTTATTGAATACGCTTTGAAGCATTGCCACAAAAGCCTTGCCTTCACAAAGCTTGACTGACAAGTGCTGCAAACGTTCATTTTACTTCCATTATGAAAACAGATTTTAAAAATATACAGTTGAAAGCGATGGATAAGGTTGCTTACATTTACCTATCTCGTCCTACTGCTCTCAACGCACTCAATAGCGAAACGCTCTGTGAACTCAACGATGCACTAGATGAAGTGCAAAAGAACATAGGCTCCTTTCATGCACTTGTGATTACTGGGGAAGGAAAAGCCTTTGCGGCAGGAGCAGATATTGCAGAGATGCAGCACTTCTCGTCCGAAGATGCCGTCCATTTTAGTGAAAAAGGGGCTTCTCTATATCGTAGGATAGAGCATTTCCCTCTCCCTGTAATTGCAGCGGTGAATGGCTTTTGCCTAGGAGGTGGCTGTGAATTAGCCCTCGCCTGTGATATACGCTATGCTAGTGAAAAGGCAAAATTTGGTCAACCTGAGGTTGGGCTTGGGCTGATGCCTGGCTTTAGCGGTACCCAAAGATTGCCCCGCTTAGTAGGGGCTGCCATGGCAAAAGAATTGATTTTTTCTGCACGTATTATTGGGGCAGAGGAAGCTTTTCGTATAGGACTTGTAAATCGTGTAGTGGCTCCTGAGGAGTTGCTCCCTGCTGTAGATGGTCTCGTACAAGAAATTGCTCAACAGTCTCCTAATGCTGTAACGCTATCTAAGGAAGCTATTAACAGAGGTTTGGCCTCTAGTTTAGATTCTGGCATAGCCATTGAGTCCGATCTCTTTGGACGTAGCTTTGCGTCACCGGAAAGAGATGAGGGAATTCGTGCCTTCCTTGCAAAAGAAAAGCCTCATTTTTGAAGCCTCTTTTTTATTGGAAAACAACTATAAATCAATATAAAATCATGATGAAAATAGCAGTTATTGGAAATGGAGCCATGGGCTCTGGTATTGTACAATGTGCAGCTCAGCACGGTTTGTCTGTAGTGATGAAAGGGCGTCGTAAGGAGTCTCTAGAAAAGGCAATGGCTCGTATACAGAAGTCTTTTGATCGATTGGTACAGAAAGGAAAAATAGATCAAGCTGCTGCCGATGGTTATCTTAAGAATATCACAGTCTCTGAAGACTTTGCTGATGTCGCTGATGCAGATATCATTATTGAGGCTCTTTCGGAAGATATGGAGGTGAAGAAAGAAACCTTCCGTACTCTAGATGGCATTGCCAAAAAAGAGGCGATTTTAGCAACCAACACCTCTAGCCTTAGCATTACAGAACTTGCTAGCGTAACTGCAAGACCCGAAAAAGTAATCGGAGTACACTTTTTCAATCCCGTACCTGTGATGAAGTTGGTCGAAGTGATCTCTGGTGCAAGAACGGATAAGAAGGTGAAAGAGGAAGTCCTAGCACTATGCCAAACTTTGAGTAAAACTGCGGTTGAAGTAGAAGAGGCACCTGGCTTTGTCGTAAATCGTATGCTTATCCCCCTCATTAATGAAGCAATTGCTACTTATGCCGATGGGGTAGCATCTATTGAAGCTATTGATACAGCGATGAAACTGGGAGCAAATCATCCTATGGGACCTCTTGAGTTAGGAGACTTTATTGGTCTTGATGTTTGCCTCGCCATTATGGAGGTACTCTTTACAGAGTTTGGTGACTCTAAATACCGTCCTCATCCGCTTCTTCGTAAGATGGTACGTGCCGGTCTTCTCGGGCGAAAAACAGGAAGAGGCTTCTATGACTATACCAAGTAGTTAAGTTATGTAATTGGGAGAGTTTCTGCTCTCTGATTAATCTAAAAAAAAAGATACTGAAGATTCAAGTGAATCTTCAGTATCTTTTTCTTGAAACTAGCGGAAGAATTTCTGAAAAGCTCCGTGACTTTTTCTCCAATTTTGTGGCTTTTTTTTCCTACAAGAGTTTCGTCCTTATCCTTTTGACCTTATATCCCTATAACTCCTTCTTTGTCTAGGAGATTGAATATTTACCCTGTTTTGAATAGAGGGTTTCCCTTGAATAAAGCTAAGATCACAGCAAAATGAGATTAAGTTTGCGATAGAAAGATCCGTTTTAATCTACCGTAAAATAACTTGGGTCTCATTGTTCTTTTTAGACCTATATTGCATTTTCTTTCTAGGTCGTAATAGAGCTTTTCGAACGGCTACAAATCAACTTTATGAAGTCCTTGAAAAGTCACGATTAAACACTATAAAATAACACTAATAACTTTGATGTAATCATTTTCACCTTTGAGAATAAGAGAGATCAGGGTGGGGGTAACTATTCTAGTTGAGAGAGAAATTAATCCTTGTAAAAGAACAGGGTACCTCTTTGAGAGGTGCCCTGTTCTTTTTCCTTTGCAGATGTTTTTTTTTATGCTTATCCCATCGTTACATCAGGAATTTAGCCGATAAACTCACCATGTTATAAACCAATCTTTGGAGCTATAAGCGAACTTATATCCATTATTCTGACTGATATTTTGCGATGAGTTTTTGCAATTGAGAGATCAGTTCATCGAGAGGTATACCGCTTCGCTCGCTCATTAATGCAAGGGTTGCTTTGGGGATAATGATACGGGCTAAAGGGGAATTGAGCATTTTGAAAGCACTATTTACAGAAGGTAGCTCTTCGCGTAATTTAGGGTAAGTCTTAAGCAAGTCCTGTAAGCGAGTAGTGCCAGTAAGCTCAATTGAAGAATGCTTTTCAGTGGCAAGTGTACATTCTTTAGAGTCCATACTTTTTGTTTTTTCTTGTAGCTCTTGCGGAGTGGTATTGGCCCATGTGAGGAGGGTGCGTGAGCCTTCAAGGTCTCGTATGTGCGTGCAGTTTTGCATCATCTCTAGTACACCTCTAAAGCGACCGTTCGCATCTCTCACTGCTACATAATAAATGTATATGAAAAGTCCAGGTTTATTGATCCAAAAGTCTACGCTATCTTGCTCGCCAGAGCGAAACTTATCAATGATCTCTTCCACGATATGCACACTAGTACGAGGATGGCAGTTCTTTACGTCTCTCCCAATAACGTTTTTGCTCCGTGGAAAAACACGATGGTCAGTATCAGAATAGAAGCGGACTAGTTCGTTTTCATCCACATAGGAGATGTCAACTGGGAGATGCTTGTAAATGAGATTAATTTGCTCAAGTGTAAGTTTACCAGTCGTTACGTCAAGAAGAGGATCAGTATTTCCCCCACCTAGGTTATATTTCTGAAGAAGAGCCGATAGCTCTGAAGCGAAGTCGCTTTGTGGTGCAGAGGACTCATTTTCTTTTATTGCCTCCTTAGAGATTCCCTCCTCAACTGAGATCCAGGCGAAGCCAATTTCGCGATCTCCTGAGTGCATCTGTTCAAATTCTTCAGGGGTAATCATCGCTAGAGCAGTAGGATAGAGTACGGTTTCTTCCTTTTGTAGTAGGTCTAGCACATCGGCAATAATAGTTGGTTGAAGTGCTAAAAATTCTTCTTCCTTTCCCTCCTCAATTAGTCTCCGAGCATCGCGTATTTCGTTACGCACAAAGTCATCAAGTAGCCACATCGTCGTGGTGGGTCTGTCAAATCCTTTTCTCTCTAGTATAGAGTAGAGTTGATTTTGTTTTCTGGAAAGGTGAATACGAAAGTCTGCGATTTGGTCGTACAAGTCAAACCATTGATTTTTGATAATAGGATACTGTACAAGGTCTTCAATGGCATGCATGTGTTTCCTCATTTCATCATTCTCTCGATAGTAGCACATGATAGGGTGATTGAGAGGGAGTGAGGGGCGAGTAGTATCCATTATCCCCTCAAATAGTTCAATCATTTTTTGAATATCCTCTTTGTGGCATTCGTCTTCCTCTATGGTTTTGAGTTCTTGCTCTGCTAGTGCAATTTCATAAGGATAAATTTTGCCCACTTGGTCTTTTAGTCGTTTCCGTCCTTCGTCCAATGAGATATCTCCTCGTTGATAAGCTTCTTTTATTGCAAGTATTTTGCCGAGTTTTTCAAGGTCTACATTCGGCAGATATTTCTTCATGTCCATAAGATTATTATTTCTGTTTTTATTCGTATAATAAAGGTAATAATTGTTTGGGTACATTTTATCGCGACATCTTCAATTTATCTATAAATAGTCTCTATAAAGGAGGTTATTGTTGAATGCTGAATTTGTATGGTTAGTGAATCCCAATGGGGGTGTCCTCTTCCTAAGATTGACAACAACTATAGAAGAGACTGTTGCATAAAGGCGAATCACT
>KQ959264.1:0-88767 GCA_001552775.1 Bacteroidales bacterium KA00251 | reverse complement strand
TCTGCAAAGTCTAGACAATCTTGCGAGCAAGATTATGAGACTGTTGACTTTTGCAACAGTCTCATAGAAAGGAGTTGGCTATTCATGACGAAAGAAAAGAAAAAGGGGAGATTCCTTAACATGGAATCTCCCCTTATAAAATGATTGATCCTGCTAGAAAGCGAGCTTAGAGGAATCCCTATTGTATGAGATTCCCTAGAGAGCTTGCTTATTTAGCATTTAGTAGGTTTTCAATTCTTGATGCATAGAAACTGTAATAGGCTTTGTCAGCTCCCGTTGCCCCAGCTGCATTCTTTTTGTATAGCTTGAGTATATCCCTAAGTACCATTTGCCAATAAGGGGCAATGATATTGTCAGAGATAGGGAAGTAAAACAGTGTTGGACGGAAGAAGGCTGTGCTATCTTCTTGTGAAAGATCCTCTCTATTTGCAAGGTCAAAGTTGCACACAGGAGTAGCTTCTTTGAGAAGATCTTCTACTTCATCCAGTCTATTCCCTTTTTTATTTTTTTCCGCTACTTCAGGCGTCGTTATTTGTATCATTGCATCTAGTGCAGATTGCTCTACAAGACGTTGGTGCTCGGTGAGTTTATTGCTCTTCCTACTTGATGCAAAGAGGGCTTTAGCTACGTCTTGGGTGTATTCGCTAAGGTTGTAGGCATTGGTTGCTCCAGTGAGACTAAAATCATAGATGCGAGCAGCTACACGCTTGTCAAAAAGATGTTTTACAATGCTGTTGACTAAACTCTTTTGGAGTTGGGTACGACCATCTCCTATTTTAGCCATCAGTTCGGGAGCAAACATCCATGTATTGTAGGTAAGCACTTGGTCTGAAAGCCAATTGATAGCTTTCTTTTGAAGGTCCTTGTCTACATACTTAAAGGATGGCTTTCCATCTCCTTGGCGGGCTTCTTCAAAAATTATTCCTCCTATGTAAGGCTTAATATGTCCAATATGTCTGAAGTATTGGATATACAACTGCGTATGCATTTGTTCAAGATCGTCGTAGTTTTCCCCTTTTTCGAGTAGCCACTTATCCAGATTCCGAGCAACGATTTTGAGGTTCTTTACGCTCAAGTCACTTGCTGTAAAGTGGTCATTGGAGAGGTCTTCCGTTTGATCTGTAGGGTCAATGGTATAGGGGAATTGCTGAGCACCAAAATGAAGTTTTTCATCTTTGTAGTTTTCGTCTACCATCTTATCTAGGATTTTTTTCTCTTTACGTGGAGAGAGATTACCGGGGAATAGACGGTAGCCCCATTCAATAGCAGCCTTGTCGTATACTCCCATAACAGGAGGGGTAAGCTTTACTCCACGTTCTAGGTCTCCAGGCTGTGCTAGGAAGTTGTTTCGAGCATAGTCCATAATACTAGGGGTAGTGCCGTACTCAGCAGTAAATTTTGGATCGCGTAGATTGTCGATCGTGTAGGAATAGCTTGCTCCCATATTGTGCATTAACCCGAGAGTGTGTCCGATTTCATGAGAAGCGACATAACGGAGGCTTTCGCACATGATGTCATCATCAAATACACTCTTTCTCACTCTAGGATCTACAGCTGCAGTTTGCACAAAACGCCAGTTATGTACAAGAGAAATTACATTGTGATACCAAATTACCTGTGCACTAATAATTTCTCCAGAACGTGGATCTACGTAACTAGGTCCCATTGCATTGGGAATAGCTGTAGTGGCATATCGGAATATATTGTAGCGTACGTCGTTAGGGTCAAAGTTAGGATCGTCGGTAGGATAGTCTTTGGCAATAATTGCATTTTTGAATCCTGCTTTTTCAAAGGCTATGTTCCAGTCTTCAATCCCTTGCTTAATAGTTGCTCTCCATTTTTTTGGAAAAGCGGGGTCTACATAAAAGACAATGGGTTTTATAGGCTCTACAAGTTCCCCACGAAAATAAGCTTCAGGATCTTTAGGTTGTAGATTCCATCGGTGGGCTACATTAAAGGTCTTTACTTTATCAATCTGAGAAGAGAATACCCTTTTGCTATGATAGAAAAATCCCACACGATTGTCTTGAATACGATACTTCATTGGCTCCTTGGGAAGCAGGAGGATCGAGCGCTGCATCTTCAGGGTGTATGGAGCATCCGTCTTCTGTAATTTGTAGGTAATATAGCTTGTTACCTCTACATTGAGGGGAAAACCTTTGGCTTCAGTAACCAGTGTTGCAGATTTATCAAGAGATCCCTTGAAAAGCATAGCTGCAAAAGGACCACTTCTCTTGGAAAGAGGGGTGATAAAGCGGTCATCACTAGTGAAGAAGTCGGTCGTTTCAATAAGGACTTTCCCTCCTTCAGTACCAATAATAGGAAAGGCTTTTATCACGCCAGGGATATAATTGCTATTGTAGGAGAGCTGAAGCTCGTTGTCGCCTTGGGCTACATAGTCCGTCATGTTAGGATGAACCATATAGACGTTGAGCTTGTCTTTTATAAAGCGAAAGAGAAAAGGACTATTGACTACTTGTCCCGAAACGAGTTCCTTGGTATGGTTGGTAGCCACTACCTTATTCATAAAGTAGAGATCTCGACCAAATATAGAGTCGGGTATAGCAAAGTAGAGTTTGTGCTTGCTACTGAGGTGTGTGGTTAATAGTCCCTCTTTGCTATCTGCTCCAGCTATTGTCTGCTGGTATTTGCTTTTTGGGGGGGTAGGTTTCTTTTTTGTTGCACAGCCAGCAACAAGAAGTGCAAGAAAAAGTAGTGGTAGGATAAGCTTTTTCATATTGCTTTGAAAAGTCTTAATGTCTAACTATCTGTATGTAATTACAATGGTTTGTATAGGATTTCTACCTAGAAAAGGAGCCATTTACTATTTAAAGCAGATGACCTCTATTTCTACAAGTCCATTTTTAGGAAGTGTCTTCACTGCTACAGCACTTCTAGAGGGAAATGTGCCCGAGAAATGCTTTGCATAGATTTCGTTCATTGCTGCAAAATCATCCATAGAGGCTAGGAAACATGTTGTTTTAATTACGTCCTCCATGGAATAACCAGCTTCAGCAAGTATAGCTTCCACATTTTTAAGAGCTTGCTCTGTCTGTTCTTTTATACCACCTTCGGCAAAATTGCCAGTTTTAGGATCCAGTCCGAGTTGTCCACTTGTGATGAGTAGGCCTTTTCTTTCTACCGCTTGGCTATAAGGACCTATAGCTGCGGGGGCATTGTTTGTGTGAATTGCTTTTTTCATAGGGATATCTATTTGGATAAATGTTTGTTTTATTTGGTATAAAAAGTATTAGAGGTTTTGCAGTCTACGACGGGTTACGTCAAAGAGTAAGATTCCAGCGGCAACAGAAACATTGAGCGATCCTATTTCCCCTTGTAAAGGGATTGCTACGCTTGTTGATGCTACTCGCTTTGCTTCGGGGGAAACCCCTTTATACTCATTGCCCATTACAAGAGCGAGGGGACCATCTAGGTCGGCCTCAAAATAGAGTTTAGAGGATTTTTCATCGGCAATGACAACGTTGATACCACTTTCACGGAGAAAAGTGAGGGCTTTGCCAATTGATCCAACCCGACATACAGGAATGTGAAGCAAAGATCCTACAGAGGCGTTAATTGCATCTGCCGTCACTGATACACTACCATAGGATGGAATGACGATAGCATCGGCACCTGCACAAAGAGCACTTCGTGCAATGGCTCCAAAGTTGCGTGTATCTGTGAGTCCGTCTAATACGATAATAAAAGGCTCCCTCCCCTCTTCATAAAGAGTAGGAATAAGGTTTTCGAGATGGGTATACTCAATCGGCGCTACAATGGCAACACATCCTTGATGTGATTTTCGGGTGAGGCGATTAAGCTTTTCTAGGGGAACCTCCTGCACTGGGATTTGCTGGAGACGTGCTTCATGGCGAATTTGTTGGATGCTATCACCGACAATCCCTTTTTTTAGGAATATCTTGTCGAGTAGTTTCCCTGTGGCAAGAGCTTCTTGCACGGAGTGTATGCCATATAGTAGTTGTTCTTTAATCATTGTTTTTAAGTAAAACTTTGGCTGCTCCTATACTTTCTTGAGTGATTGTATTTCCACTTAGCAGGGCAGCCACTTCTTTTATTCGCTCCTCTTCTGAAAGACTACGAAGAGATGTGATGGGAGCCCCCGTGCTGTCGAGGTGTTTTTCAATGTTTTTTTGAAATTTTCCGCGTGCTGCAATTTGTGGAAGGTGAGTAATGGCAATTACCTGCATGGTACTTCCAATTTGTCTCAGTATTTTTCCCATCTTATCAGCTATTCTTCCTGAGATGCCCGTGTCAATTTCGTCAAAGAGAATGGAGGGAAGGTTTCCCTTCTCCGCCAAAAGAGCTTTGAGTGCTAGCATAAGACGCGACATCTCTCCACCTGATGCAATATCTCCAACTGGTTTTAAAGGGAGTTTATTATTGGCAGCAAAGAGGAAATTGACCTCATCATAGCCAGTTGGTTTGGGCTCTTCTGAAGGTTCTAGCTGAAATGATACCTCTGCCAGTGGAAGCTCCATGGACTTCAAGGTGTTTTTAATTGCTTCTTCCATGGCTGTCACTGCTAATTTTCGTGCTTTTGTAAGTGTGGCAGCCACCTTGTTTAGTTGAATCTTGAGCTCTTGTACTTCTCTTTCAGAATCTTTTAGGGTAAGGTCACCATCTTGAAACAGTTCAATCCGTTGCTGTAGTTGATGTTGAAAGTCCACAAGCTCTTTTGTTGAGGCACAATGGTATTTATCAAGAAGGTGATGAAGGAGGTTGAGTCTTTCTTCTACTTCAGCAAGTCTCTGGGGGTCTGCATTGATGGCTTCACTTCTCCTTTGGAAGTCAGCTGCAATATCTCCCAGCTCAATGTGACACGACTTAATCCTTTCTACATATTCTTCACTACTAGGAAGTTTTTCCACAATAGTAGCCAATTTGTGGAGAGCTTCAATGGCATCTGTCTCGCTCCTCTCTAAGTACTGGCTAGCGCCGAGTAGTCCCTCTTTGATGCTGTCTGCATACTGCAAGAGTTTTTCTTCCTCTTGGAGCGTATCCTCTTCATTTGATTGAGGGTTGGCAACACTAATTTCTTTAAAACGAAAGTTGTCGTAGTCGTATTCCTCAGAGGCTTTTTTTAGTTGCTGTCTAAGTTGTATAAGGTTATTTTGAGCTCTTTTATAGTCTCTGTATACCTTTTGATACTTCTCAAGTGGTGTGCTGTCCGAAAGCATTTTGTCGATAGCACTAAGGATATAAAGAGAATTGCCGAGGAGGAGATTACTGTGCTGGGAATGTATGTCAATAAGTCTTTCGGCGATCTTTTCCATTGTGCTGAGGGGTACAGGGGTATCGTTGACGAAACTCCTATTTTTTCCACTCTTGGAAATTTCCCTTCTCAAGATACACTCAGAGTTGTCACCAGACTCTAACTCAAGAGTGTGTAGCATCTCTTGTATTTCATAAGGGATGTCGGTAAAGAGACCTTCAATGATGCTTTTTTCTGCGCCATCTCGTATTAGGCTACTATCTGCACGACGCCCCATAAGGAGAGAGAGTGCTCCTACAAAAATACTCTTCCCAGCCCCTGTCTCGCCAGTAATGGAGGTAAATCCCATCTCAAAGCTTACTTCTAGATGGCTGATAATGATGAAGTCTTTAATGAGTAGTGACTGAAGCATAGAAACAACTAATCCCGACGAAGGGGGGAGAGGGTATCGTGCTCTGTAGGATAGAGCTTGTTGAGTATATCAAGAGCTTTTTTCTTTTCGCTGGAAGAGGCTTCTTTTGCTATCTCTACCAATTCCTTTAGCTTAGATTCCGAAAACACCATTAGTAGTGGAGACATAGAGCGAACTTTGTGGGTCTCTTCTAGCAAGGAGAGTTTGTCTAGAATGTTGGTTCTTCCTCGCGCTATGTTTTCAACGAGAAGGTCCAATCCTTCTCTATGATAAGTATACCAATACTTTCTAAAACTTTCCTGAGCCGGATCATTGAGTGCTTCAGCTAGGGCATATCGGCTATGTGTCCCCCCCCTTGAGCTCCAGCTTTTATCGTCTGGAAAACTCTGTCCTGCGCGATTTACTATTTGTACCAATTCGTTACGGGTAATATTACCTCCTAAGGGAGCAAAGCTATCGTTGTCGAGTGTGAGAACGAGGTAAATGTAGTAGACAATGGTAGCTGTAAGGTTACTCTCAAAGGCATTGGGATTGTATTGAATTTGATCAAATGGTTGGTATTGAAAAGAGAGGTCTTTATCGCGAAAGGTAATCAATGTGGTCATGTACGAAGCATTGTATACAGGTCTTTGAGCTGTGATAAATAGCTCACCCTTGTATTCATGTTCATTCTCTACAGAGAGAAGGTTGAGAGCTACTTCACAAACAATCCTTTCACTAGGAGAGTAGGTGTAGTTAGTCCATCGATTGTCATTGATCAGTTCCGTAAGTTTTCCTGCTAGATCTTCAAAAAGATTTTGGTCAACTCCTTGAAGTCGGTTGGTATTGATCGTGACGCGAGCCTTGAACTCTTGAGCTTTTAGTTGAGGAATCAAAAGGAAAAATAGGAGACTAGCCCATAGGGTAGCTCTTCCTTCCCAAAGGAGTAAGTCGTAGCTCCACTTTTCTCTTTTTCTCTTGGGGAAATTGAGATGAGTATGGTCTGACCTTTTGTTTGTGATAGAGTTTCCACTCATGAGGTCTATGGTGCAATCTCCATTAATATCCTTTTAAATATATCTCTAGCAACCTCTTTTTTTGTCTCAAGTGGTAGCAAGAGAGGCGGTTTGTTTGGCGAAAGAAGTGTCACCTTATTGGTATCGGTGGAGAATCCTGCTCCAGTATCGGAGAGAGAGTTGAGGATCATCATATCCATACCCTTGTTTTTCATCTTGCGTATAGCTTCTTCATGATCAGGAGAGGTCTCAAGTGCAAAGCCTACAAGAAGTTGATTCCTTTTTCTTTGCTGTGCAAGAGTGGCGGCTATGTCGGGGTTTTTTACCAAGTGTAGCACGAGTTGCTCTTTTTTTTCACGTTTTATTTTCCCAGAGATAGTATTTTCGGGGTGATAGTCGGCTACCGCTGCCGCAAAAATAGCTATATCTGCTGAGGAAAATATGGCTTCTGATGCGAGAAGCATCTCCCTTGCAGAAGTGACACGATGTGTGTGGATACTTAATGGTGGAGCAAGTTGCGTAGGACCGAGCACAAGGTGAACAGTGGCTCCTAGGCTATAAGCTTCTTCGGCTAAGGCAATTCCCATTTTTCCACTCGAGTGATTGCCTATAAATCGGACGGAATCTATAGCTTCATAAGTGGGACCAGCAGTGATCATCACAGTTCTGCCATTTAATGGTTGTCTCTCTCTTGTGGAGAAGTGTTTTTTTACGGACAGAGCGATCTCTTCTGGCTCCATCATTCTTCCTTTTCCCTCTAGTCCACTGGCTAGGTATCCCTCTTGAGATTCTAGAATATGTACCCCAAAACTCTTTAGTCTCTCTAGAGAGGCTACTGTAGATGGGTGACAATACATGTCAAGATCCATTGCAGGAGCTACCCAAGTAGGGGCCTTCATGGAAAGATAGGTAGTGATAAGCATATTATCTGCTACCCCATAAGCCATCTTTGCGAGGGTAGCTGCCGTGGCGGGAGCAATAAGCATTAAGTCAGCCCATAAACCTAGTTCTACATGGCTATGCCAAGATCCATCTCTTCGGTCAAAGAATTCGCTCACAACAGGTCTCTTTGTAAGGGTAGCTAGCGTTAGAGGGGTGATAAACTCTTTCGCTGCAGGCGTCATTACGACTTGTACTTCCGCTCCTTCTTTTTGAAGAAGTCGGACAAGTGAAGCAGCTTTGTAGGCTGCGATACTGCCCGTAATCCCTAGCACAATATGCTTACCTTGGAGACTCATTGTCGTTTTTACTAAATAGCGTTGAGAGAATTGTGGAGTCGTAATTTGCTACCCAAGTAGCTTGATCTTCGTAAGGTGATTTTTTGTATCTACACTAAAATCGTTTTTGATAATCCAATCGTAGTAGCTGGGGTCATTTTTAAGAACCTCAAGCACAGGCTGCCCCTTATACTTACCAAAGTTGAAGATTGCAACCCCTCCCTCATCATATACCATTCTTCCAGCGAGGTCTACATTATTGTTGATCTTGGAAAATTCTGCAAGTGAGGATACATCATTTTGGAGGGATCCAGCGTAGCGGTCAAGCTGTGCTTTAAGTACGGCATATGTAGCTTGAGTATCTGCAAAAGCGCTATGGGCATTTTCTAGTTTTTTTCCACAATAAAACTCTACAGCAGCCTCAAGTGTTCTCTTTTCCATTTTATGGAAAATGTTTTGTACATCGATATGCTTTACGTTGCTAAAGCCAGAGTTTATTCCTGCCGATGCAAACTCTTCATCGAGCATAGGCAAATCGAATCTATTGGAGTTGTATCCTGCAAGGTCACAATCCTTGAATATCTCGTACAATTCAGGCGCAATCTCTTTGAATGTGGGGCAGTCTTTCACATCCTCATCGGTGATCCCGTGCACCTTTGTCGCTTCAGGGGGAATAGGTATGCCTGGGTTTACACGTTTGGTATAACTCTCTTCTCTTCCATCGGGATATACTTTGATCAGGGATATCTCCACAATCTTATCTTTAAAGCCCAGCCCCGTGGTCTCAAGGTCAAAGATAATAAGAGGCTTATCAAGTTTTAGTTCCATAGAGTATTATTGTGCTGAGGGAGCAAAAACGGAAATTAGATTGAGTAGATCTCCACGCTTTGCTTTTGATTCTTCACTCTTTTCTTTCTTTTCTACTCCTTCTTCTTGGCTTGAAGGCATAGCGGGGGCGATAAGTACAGGACGTGTATTATCTATAATCTTGAAAAGAATGTCTTCGGTATTAATGTTGTCGATTGTCGTCATAAGACGTTTTTTGTCGAAATAGATCGTAAGGGCTAGCCCATTAGGGTTTTCTATACCTTTTATGACTTCTTCGGCAAATTTATTTTCTTCATTCTTTTCAGTTTGGAGAAGGAGTTCATTTCCGTTTGCCTTAAGTGAGATGATACCATCATCGGGGATGAATTTTACCATTCTCTTAATGACTGAGCGGAGATTGAAGGTTTTCATGGTAAGACTGTATTCGCATTCCGTAGGGATGATGGATACATAGTTGGGGTAGTTGGCATCAATTAAGAGCGACTCTATTTCTACCTCTCGTACTTTAAACAGGATACTTTTTTCAGTAAAAGATATTTCTAGATCTTCTTCGTTGTATCGAGGTAGATAGCCTTTGAGAAAACTTGCACAATTGGGAGGGAGGATAAAACTCTTCTTGTCTCCATCTTCAGATCCCGAGAGGAAACTACCCGATATAGTATATCTGGAGAGGATTACAGAGTCGGTGGTTACAATGTCAAGACTTTGAGGAAAGAAGCGAAAGCAGACTCCAGAGAGGGCTCTGCGAGAAGAGTCTTGTGAGGCACTTGGTAAGACAGCATCAAGTGCTTCGCTTATGAGGTTGCATTGTAGGGTAAACTGTTTAGTTTCGCTATTTTCTTCTTTTTCAAAGGCGGGATAGTTTTCCCCATCTGTTGCTGTAAATCGTATTTCTCCACCTTGGAAAGACATTTTCAGAGGCCCTCTTCCAAGATCGTTATCAGGCTCATAATCAAATCGAAGCCCCTGGTCGCTGACATCCTTTACATAGTCTACAATATCGCTGGGTGGTATGGTAAAACAGCAGTTGCCTGTAGCCTCTTCCGTTAGTTCTACAACACCAGATATCTTGTATTGTGGATTGCTCCCCGTGATGCGTAGACGTTTCCCCTCAATTTCAAACAATAGTTCTGTACGAAGCCGATTGGGATCTTGTGTGGGTACCACTCTTGCGATGCTCTGAAGCATGGTGGCAAGTTCTCCTGAGTTGACACTAAATGATATCATATTATTATGCACTAGCTAGTGGGGTTAAAGGTTATTTTATTGATTGAGGTGGGAAGCTTTTTCCTCCCCTGTAGTTTTGCACTCCACTTATGCAAAAGTAAGCATTTCCCCTCTAACAGCGTCTTTCCCCCTCGATGGGAAATATGGGGCTTTGAATTCCTACTTTGTCTAATGTTTTAGGTTACTAGTTTATAGGTCTAATCGCTTAGTTTAGGCCTCTTGTACCTTTCCTCATTAGTCTCTTCTAGAGTGTGTCTCTCTTAGTCTCTTCAATGCTCAATTTTTATAAAGCTAGAAGTCTCAAAAAAGAGCTACCTTTGTGAGCATTAAAGCATAAGACACTATGGCAAGAGAAAAGAATGCACTAACTCCACGCGATGAAAACTACTCGCAGTGGTATCTTGATATTGTAAATAATGCTGGGCTTGCTGAAAACTCGGCGGTAAGGGGATGTATGGTGATTAAACCCTATGGCTATGCCATTTGGGAAAAAATGCAGCGTGAGCTAGATAACCGCTTCAAGGAAACAGGTCACGAAAATGCCTACTTCCCCCTATTTATCCCCAAAAGCTACTTGAGCCGTGAAGCTGACCATGTAGAGGGTTTTGCAAAAGAGTGTGCAATCGTTACCCACTATAGGCTGAAAAATGACCCTGAAGGTGGAGGGGTAATCGTAGACCCTGATGCCAAACTAGAAGAAGAACTTATTGTCCGCCCCACAAGTGAAACGATAATATGGGCTACTTATAAGAATTGGATCCAGAGTTGGAGAGATCTCCCTCTTCTTTGTAACCAGTGGGCAAATGTCGTTCGTTGGGAAATGCGTACTCGCCTATTCCTCCGTACTGCAGAGTTTCTATGGCAGGAGGGACATACGGCTCACGCTACAGAAAAAGAAGCATGGGAAGAAGCTAGGAGAATGCTTGATGTCTATGCAGATTTTGCTGAAAATGTACTAGCTGTACCCGTAATTAAAGGAGTTAAAACCGAGACAGAGCGCTTTGCTGGAGCAATAGAAACCTTTTGTATAGAGGCTATGATGCAAGACGGAAAAGCACTCCAAGCTGGGACTTCACACTTCCTTGGGCAAAATTTTGCGAAGGCTTTTGATGTGACTTTCCTTGACAAAGATGGTGAAAGAAAGTATGTTTGGGCTACTTCATGGGGAGTCTCTACACGCCTAATGGGAGCCTTGATTATGACTCATAGCGATGACCATGGATTGGTACTTCCGCCCGCTATAGCTCCTCTTCATGTCGTGATAGTGCCAATATACAAAAATGATGAGCAGCTATCCACAATCCGTGAAAAAATAGAGCCTCTGTTGAAGGAACTTCGTGCCAATGGAATCACTGCAAAGTTTGATGATAATGACTCAAAGAAGCCAGGGTGGAAGTTTGCAGAATATGAGTTGCGTGGTGTACCAATAAGACTTGCTCTTGGTATGAGAGACCTTGAGGCAGGTACAGTCGAATTGATGCGCCGAGATACTCTTGAAAAAGAAAGTCTCCCCTTTGAAGGAATAGCTCAGCATATAGAGAGTCTATTGCCAGAGATGCAAAAGAATATATACGAAAAGGCAAAGTCTTATAGAGACAAAAATATCCGCGAGGTAACTAGCTACGAAGAGTTTAAAGTGGAGATTGAAAAGGGAGGATTTCTCTTGGCACACTGGGATGGTACGCCCGAGACAGAAGCTCTTGTCAAAGACGAAACGAAGGCCACTATTCGTTGTATCCCCTTCGTGGAAAATCCTGTGCCTGGAAAGTGTATGGTTACAGGAAAGCCTTCTAAGCAACAAGTTATCTTTGCACGCTCCTATTAATCTAGATGCGGAGACTTTTTTATGTCTGAAAAAAACGGCATTATACTACTCTCAGGGGGTGTAGATAGTACTACGCTCCTCTGGGAGTATGCTACTGAGATTGCTTTGGCTGTTAGCTTTGATTATGGAAGTAAACACAACGTAAGAGAGATAGCTTGTGCTCAATTGCAATGCAAAAGTTTAGGTGTGGAGCACTTGGTGATTCCCTTGGACTTTATGGCTCGATACTTTAAAAGCAGTCTTTTGAAAGGTGGAGGTGAGATTGAAAAAGGTAGTTATGACGAGAAAAATATGTCTTCTACCGTAGTGCCTTTCCGTAATGGTATTATGCTGTCGATCGTTGCAGGATTGGCAGAGAGTAGGGGGCTATCAAAGCTTTATATTGCTAATCATGGAGGGGATCATTTTATCTATCCCGATTGCCGTCCTGAGTTTATAGAAGCTATAACGGCATGTATACGTAGTGGTACATGCAATGGAGTAGAGGTGGTAGCCCCTTATACTATGCTGTCGAAGAGTGATATCGTAAGGCGTGGTGAGAAGCTCCATGTTGATTACTCCAATACTTATAGTTGCTACGAAGGGGGCGAGAAACATTGTGGAGAGTGTGGCACATGTCGCGAGCGTCGTGAAGCTTTTCAAGAAGCGGGAGTGGATGACCCTACACATTACATCTAGTCATAATTCGTCTGCTCGTCACAAATTTAATGGCTTTTTCTTCTAGAGTCTGGAATACCCTATTAAAGGATAGCAGAGATGAGATCAAACGGCATGATACACGATCTGTTAGGAAAATAGTATCTTTGCATGTAGACAAGAGGTCTCTAAGAAATACTTAAGTATCTGTTTAAGGGGCTACTCTTGTTTTGGAAAGTGCGTTTCCAATATCCACATTAGCAATTGTTAGTTTGTTTATGAGTTATAAACTTTTTAATGAACGAATAGCTAGTGCAATTGAAAACCACAGGAACCGTTTGAATTGGGCTTCAATAGAGGATGAGCAATTTATGCGAGAAGTCTTTTCTGGAAATTATAATGAAAAGAATCTTGAACAATTAAAGTCCTTTATTAAGCGTCATAATCAAAGTTTTGAGTGGAAAGAAGAAGGTACTAGCTTTTGGGTCAGGATTAAAACGAGCACGGCAAAGAGTGCTAGAAACAGAAAAAAGAAGAATAAGAATGAATCTTCTTTTCTCAAGCAACTTATAACTAAAGTACTTACCTTCTTTCGTGGTCTTTGTGGGTCAATAGAAAAGAAAATACCTCACAAGAAGGTTTCATCGCCTTCTCCCGATGCTAACTTACATAATAAAGCGGGAGAGATCAATCATCAGAGAGGCCTGAGAGATAAACAATCCTCAAAAGAAAGGTATAGCACGAGGAAAAAAACTGAAGGAAATACCCGATCAAGCGAGCCTAGTAATAAGTCTTTAAGCAAGCCACAAGCGAGACCTAAGCAATGCGACGATCGAAAAAAAGAAACAGAAAACAAACAAAATCAAAAGACAGAAAGGAGCCTTCCTACTAACCTTTCCGACTTCGCTACCTTTTCTCCCTACAAAACCTATTTGGAAAAGTGCGAAGAGTTGCTCCCTACCTTGTCTGAACGAATTTTTACGACTTCCTTATCAGGCGACTTTGATCAGTTCAAGGTTAATCTTCCTGTATACATAACTCAAGTTTTTTGCTTACGTGTACGTAGTGGAGAAGTGATGCTCTCTAGTGATGGGGCTACCTTTCATACAGGTATATATGATCGACACGGGAATTCGATTTATATCTTATTTAGACGTTCAGATTCTACCCCTACAGACAATCGAAGACAGACTAGACCGTTTGAATTTGAGCAGTTTGTCGTAGAGAACAGTGGCGATGTTTACGAAGACCTTCTTCGTCGCTTCCCCTCTCTTCCTGTATGCAACTCTCCTCTCCTAGGAAATGACGTAGAACTAGGACAGTTGTTTTTTGATCCAACAGCGAAAGTAGAATCATTGAATGGTGAACTCTTTTTGATGAATAACCTTTTTTACCTTCCAGAAGAGTGGCTAAGTCAGATCCCTTCTCTAAAAGGATACAAGGAAGAACTTGCTTCCGTGAAAGGAAAGAAAAAAATAGAGAAAATGCAAAGTCTCTCTAAGGAGGTGATGAAGGATAAGGAAATAGCGGACAGGCTTATAAACTTAGTTAAGCAGACAATAAATGAATCGTTAGATCACTTGCGACGTGATCCTCGTATGGCATTGCCTGCTATTGACTCTCGTCGCAATAAGATTTTTCTTGTGCTCCCTCTTACATTTGATAAAAGCAGAGAGGTGCCTGATGCCATGCTTGAAATACAAAGAGCTGGAAATTCTTACCGTTGCTTTGCCCTTAGTTCACTATCTAAGGCAACTCTTGCTATCCGTACACTTGCTTCGTTGCCAGATAGTTGGTTGCATAGTTGTACTCCTTTTAGTACTCCACAAAACTCTTAGAAATATTTATTAGAAGCTATGAACGACGACAATTATAGAGAACTCTCTAACGAGAATACTTCTGATGTTATTGAGGAAAAAATAGAAAAAACACCTGCACTCCAAGAAATAACATTTCAAACAGAAGGTGAGTATGTGGCATTTATGCGAGCAACGATAAAAGAGAATACTCCGCCAAAAGCTTGGCTATCCCTAAAAATGCTTGTTGCAATACTCAATGAACTACACGTTTCTGAATACTATAAAGATTTAGGCTATGATACCCTTGAGAGTTTCTTAGCTGATCCCAAATACAAGAAGCTGTGGCGTGCCGATAAACAAAACAATTCTCCCTTTCTTGTGAGATATAGTCACGGATTAGAGATTGTACAATATATTGAGGAAGTAGAGCAGGCTATTAGGTCGTTGTATTTCCAAAAGGAGCACAATGCTGTTTCATCTGAAGAATTAATTAAAGCCCTTGAAGAGACTGAACTCCCAATCAGTTACTCCCACATGGGATATCCTTCTTTTGAGGTCTTCCTTACAGATAAACGTTTTGCTAAGCAGTGGACGGCAGAAACTCAAGAAAACTATACGCTCATGCTAAGGCCTGTTTTCAATGCCCGAGATACTTTTCTTGATAAGACTTTCATTTCTCTTAAGAAGTACTTTGGACGGCAGTCCAATAAGCCAACCAAAGAGAGATTAGTACAATTTTTCAATAGAGGTGTAGCAAGTAAGGTTTACCAAAAGTATGGCTTTGCTTCGTTAGAAGATCTCGCGATGGATAGTACTTTTGACTCCTTGCGTTACGATGGATTGAAGGATGGAGGAGAAAAAAATGGTGCTTCAATGGGAAAAACTTCGCTTGCAAAGTCAACTGAAAGAGATGAAAGAGCAGAAAAAACTTTGATTGACCAAATCAATGCTGCATATTCTCAACTAGCAGTTGATACGGAGTGGGTGTCTCTTACTGCAGTAGCTTCACGCATTTCTGGAGTGAAAAAGAGAGTTCAGCAATTAGGATACCCCAGCTTGTCAAAGTTTATCCAAGCCAACGCTGAAATAGAAAAGTGGGCTTGTCGGTACACGGATGCGACTCCTCCTGACTTTCAGATACATTGGCTGGACAATCCAGGTCCACCTCCAGAAGAGGAGCACCCCGAAGAGTATTATACAGAGGAGTATCTCATCAACGAAATACGCGAGCAGGTCGAGAAGGCGGGAGAGACATGGGTACTTCTCGCTATGATAGGTCAGTATATCCCTAATGTTAAGGTGAGAGTTGAGCGACTAGGATACGACTCCTTAGGAGCTTTTATTAAAGATCGTACACGGGAAGGTAATTGGATCTATAAGTATATTGATGACATCCCTGCAAAACTATCCATCAAACTGAAGAAAAATGTAGTTGAAACACTACCAAAAGAAGAGGAAAAGGTAGAGCACCCTATCTCTGCTCCAATAGAAGAACCTAGCCAACAGCGTGAAAAACAGAGGTCCAATCCACTTACAAGCTATCTATTAGAACCAGGGTTTTGCCTTAAAGTACAGTTTGATGGAGATGCTCTTTTAGAAAAAGTGGCTAGCCTCGCTGAAGAGGAAAATTGGGCATTGCTAGACAAACCCTACGCTATTTTGCAGTACTACCTTACTAGTACCTTAGTTCGTTGTGCTGTGCAAGGCATACTTCGAGAAGTTGAGACGAATAGATACCAGTTTAACACAGGACTTTATGCAAGAGATGGAAAGATCCTTGTAGGAGAAGTAAGCGTACAGAGTCTCCCTGCAGGAGGAACTCGTCTTTTCTTTGCCGACATAGCTTGTGTAGACGAGTCTGATCCTTCGTTGCTAGATTGGGCTCAGTATTACAACTTTAAAAATAGAATTCCACTAGAAACTTATATTGCTAATCCGCAGTATCCCCTTCGTGAAATAAACTGGAAGAGCTTAGGTGTAGAAGAGAATCTAGATGCTTTTTCTGTTAAGTTACAAAAGAGCTGGCAACGCTTGAAAAGACAGATTCGCCTTGCTTATTCTTCATACGATTGCGAAAATAATGAAATGCATCTTCTTCTTCCTCTCATCTCGCAGAGAGAAGGAACTCCAGAAGAAGTGCTAGAGATCGTATGGCGAGGAAGTGATTACGAGCCTATAGCCCTCCTATCTCTTGGGGATGCCTATAAAAAGGCAAGAGTCGTTTCCAAGCTTCGAGCTCCCCTGTGTTCCCTAGACTAGCGAAAGTGAATGTTTAGCTTTCCCAATTTATAATTTTGGTTTAACCTCAGTTTATCATACTATGCCTCAATATCTTTTCCAGCATTTATTCAAAGTACGCGACTATGAGTGCGACATTCAAGGAGTGGTAAACAATGCAAATTATCTTCACTATATGGAGCATACACGTCATCTCTTCTTAGAAGCCATAGGAAGCGACTTCTCTACTCTTCATCAAAGTGGAATAGACTTTTACGTGCGAAAAGTGGAAGTGGAGTATCTATACTCTTTGAAGGGCGGTAATGAGTTTGTGAGCCTTCTCAGTTGTGAAAAGAAGGGGGCAAAAGGAATCTTTATACAAGACCTTTATCTCCCAGATGGACACCCTATTTCAAGAGGAATTGTAGAAGCTGTAGAGGTCTTTCAGGGCAAGCTAAATCGCGGAGAGCATCTTGATAGGCTGATAGAAAGGGCAAAAGAAATGCTCCCTACGATTACTTTTCCCTTGAAAAAGTAAGGAATATAGATAGGCTTATCTTGATCCTCTACTGACAAGTTGTACTACTCGTTTGCTTTTATTGGGAAAGGATGTAGAGGCTTGTAAATAACCAAAAAAGAAAAGCGAAGGCTTAAATCAAATTTATTTACGTACTTTGTAGGAAGATGATAAAGTGGTAGACTCTCTCGATGGTTGCATGGAAGACTTTTTGAGCTAGCTCCGCCACACTTTGCAGATTACTTGCCATGGAAGACAATAAGAATACTAAAGGTTATGAAGAGCAAAACCTCAGATGTAATGAGATAGCTCGTGACCTGACTAAGGAAGATCTCCAGACAACGATAGACGTTGATGGAGCAACACTAGCGAATAAAAGCGAAATAGATAGCTCAAAAGCAGACTGTTTGCCTGAATCAAATTGTAAATCAGAAGAGACTAAGTGTGATGAGCCCTCTTCAAAAGTAGCAGACCTCAATCTCTCTGATGCGAATAGACAACTCGAGGTTGAAGCTTCTGATGCAGATGAGGAGGAAAAAGAAGAGCACGACTCTGAGGAAGAAAAAACTGAGTCGAAGAAGAAAAAAGTATTCTTCACCCCTTCAAAGATTGCTTCAATGTCTTATGCTCAAGTAGTGGATGCCGTGGGGCTATTGCTTCAGCAAGATGAACTCCCCAAAGAAAAAGATATTGATATGCTCGAGTCTGCATTTGTAAGAAAAAAAGAGGAACTCGAGAAAGATGAGGAAAAGACTGAAGAGCTACAAGACGCCAAAGTGCAGGCTCTTAGACTAAACGATCTTATCGCAGCATATCGGATCCGCTACAAGGAGTACAAAGAAGAGCAAGAACGCTTAGAAAGTGAAGCGTTGGACAAGAAAAATGAGATTATCTCACGCTTTAAGGAGCTAGTAGAAAGTACAGAAGATTTCGGTACTGTTACACGTAAGTTCAGGGAAATAGAGGCCGAATGGAAAGAATCTGGCAATTTCTACGGAGAAAGCTTCAAAGACCTTCAAGAGCAGTACTCTGCATTGAGAGATAGTTTTTACGACCTTAAGCAGCTCAATGATGAGTTTAGAGATCTTGATTTTAAGAAAAACTTAGAAGCGAAGGAGGACTTGATTGCTAAAGCGGAAGAGCTCAGCAACTCAAATAATCCCGTAGCTGCAAATCGTGAAATAGGAAATCTCCACTTGAGATGGAAAGAGATCGGACCTGTCGCAAAAGAAAAACGAGATGAGATATGGGAGCGTTTTGCTGCATTTTCCAAAGTAGTACGCGACAGAGCACAAGAGTTTTTCAATAATCGCAAGGATGAAGAGGATAAAAACCTTGAGGAAAAGAAAAATATCTGTGAAGCTGTTGAAGACATCCCTTATGATACCCTTAAAACGGTAAAAGATTGGAATACTAAGAAGGATCAAGTCATCAAGTTGCAGCAAGATTGGAAGGAAATAGGTCCTGTACCGAAAGGTGAATCAAATGCCATCTATAAACGTTTCCGTGCTGCTTGTGATGTGTTTTTTTCTCAAAGAGCGATTGCCTTCAAGGAGTTTTATGATGAGCAAGACGAAAACTATCGTGCAAAGTTGGCACTTGTAGAAGAGGCTGAAAGCTTAGCAGAAAGTAGTGATTGGAATAAGACTGCAGATAGACTCAAAATCCTTCAAAAGGAGTGGAACGCTATAGGTTTCCCTGGTCAGAAACATCGCAACTTGTGGCCTCGTTTCCGTACGGCTTGCGATACGTTCTTCAATGCGCGTAAAGATAGATTTAAGGAGCGTCGCAAAGAAGAGGAGACTATTGCCGACAAGAAGAAAGAATATATTGAAAAGGCTCAAGCGATGCTTGAACAAGAAGTTTCAGACGATAGTACAGAAAAACAGGCTTTTGCAGACAACTTGTTCAAACTTATTGAAGATTTTAAAGAGTCTGGAAGGCTCCCCTTGAGGTATACGCAAAAACTCCACAACAAGTTCTATACCACGACTAACGAAATCTTCAAAAAGTGGAAACTTGACCAAGCCAGTAGGAAGTTGGAAAACTTCTCTGAAAGGGTGGATCAACTTGTCTCAGATGGCGATAAAGATAAACTGAGAAACGAGATGACTTATAACCTTAGAAGAAGAGAAAAACTAGCTGAAGATCTTTCTACCTCAAAGGGAAGTATGGAACTTATTACCTCCTCTTCCAATTGGGGAGACAATATGCTCAAGGATATTGAAAAGAAAAACAAGGCGATTGAACGCGAAATTGAGCTTTTGGACGAAAAAGTAAAACTTCTTCGTGAAAAGCTCGCAGCACTTCGTGCTACTAATAAGGAGTAGAGAACCACTTCCGTATAACCTAATTCCATTATAAGAGAGAAAATAATATTTTAATAGTATAATACCCATTAGCCTCTAAATTAAATATGGCATCAAGAAAAGATCTCAAAAAGTCGGTAAAGGCGATCTCCGATTATTACGCTAGTGCCGCCAACTTCTTGCAAAACTTTAGTGACTCCTCACAGCAAGAAAAGCTAACAGAGATTATCGTAGAGCTCTATAATCTTGAAAATGAATCTCTAAAAAAACTGGCAGAAAGTAAGAAGAGCGATCAACCTTTGAAAAAATACTTCCGTCAACTCGTTGATGAGCATAACCAATTGCTTGACAAGATAGAGGAAAAACTCTCTACTTTGGAAGGAGAGATTTTTAAAGATTTTACTTCAACTGAGGATACGGTGAAGGAATAATTACAAACCGATTAAAATAGTTACAAAGAAAGATGACTGAAATAGTGTCAAACTCTTTGTTTCATTCAAATGCCACACTGAGCATAGCCATTGCTCAGTGTGGCATTGTTTGGGAAGATCCCGAGGTCAATTTCTCAAAGATTGAGAAATTGGCGAAAGAAGCAAAAGAAAAGGGGGCAGAAGTGGTAATATTTCCCGAATCCATGCTTACGGGTTTTTCCATGAATATCCCCGATATTGCGGTGAGTCCAACTAGTGTTTATATCCAAAGCTTGGAGACTCTTGCCAAAAAGTTGGGGCTTGCCCTTGTACTATCCATATTTGTGCGTGAGCCTTACTTCGCTGATGATAAAAATGAGGTACAAGTGCAGAGAAAGGTCTTTAAAAATGAGTGCTTTTATAATCGTGTATTCTTCATTACCCCAGAAGGTGATACCTTTTATCAAGACAAGCGTCATCTCTTTAGACCTGCAGGAGAAACTCACTACGTCTCTTCAGCCGCCTCAAGAAAACTGTTTGTCTATCGAGGATTCAAGATCCTTCTTGTAGCTTGCTATGATCTCCGTTTCCCTGTATGGTGTAGAAATCGAGCTAACGAGTACGATCTCCTCATTGATGTAGCCAATTGGCCACAGGCTAGGAATGACGTTTGGCGCACACTTTTGCGTGCACGTGCAATGGAAAATCTTGTATATGTGTGTGGGGTAAATAGAGTGGGGCAAGATAGCGAGGGATTAGTTTATCTTGGCGATTCTGCAATTGTTGATCCAAAGGGGCGTACACTTGCAGAAATTGCCAAAAATGAAGAGGGAATTGCTTTAGCGACAATAGAGAAAGCACCTCTTGAAAGTTTGAGAAAAAAGTTTCCCGTATGGATAGATGCCGACGATTTTACACTAGATCCAGCAAAATCTTATCCTATTTACTGATACCGTCTCTTTATTTCTCTCGTCATACAGAGCTTTTACTCAAAGTTGATTGTAAAAAGAATCATGCGAGTAGAGGCTTTTTTGATGGTTTCCGTGTAAATATAGTTAGAGTCTTCTGCCATATCTGGACGGTTGTATTGCAATACGTTGGGTATCCCATAGCTCAGGCTAAACTCGGGACAAAGTTTGAAGTAGGTAAGATAGAGATCGCATCCAATGCCTACTTTAAACCCATAGTCAAAGGGCTTAAAACGAATTATGGCATTAGACTTTTGTCCTACCATTAAACTGCCATAAATACCTCCTATTATATAGGGTCTTATATTGTTGAGCCGAGGTGAACTATACTTTACGAGTATAGGAAATTCTACCATATTGCTACGAAGCGTAAGGGTCTCTAGTACCTCTTTTTGAACATTGCTGAAAGAGAGTGATCGCTCGCCAAGATGCAGAGTAGGTGTGAGACGTATATCAAGGTTGAGAAAAGGAGAATAGTTGGCGATGATTCCTACAGAAAAACCTGGGGAAAACATGGTCATCTCCCCATAAATCGGTGGAATCCCTTTTTTATCTAGTGCACTTCCTTTATTTGTAAGAAGAAGGTCTTGGGTATGAATTCCTACATGAAAGCCCAAGTGAAAGTGGCGAAAGTCTGCATAGGGGCGGTTCTTGGGTCTTTCATCTTGTGCCCAATTATGCCCAATTACAAGAAGCAATCCACTTATTATAAGGATTGTTCTTCTCCAGATTCTCGCTCTCTTTGCCATATGCTGTCTTACTTATTTTACAAGTAAGCTAAAAACTTAGACTACTTACTCGCTACTACAACGCACTTTCACGCAAAGTTATTGTACTTTTGTCAAAAGCAACTCAATCCAATAAGAGAGTAATGGTAGAACTAATTGACTTCAGCAAGAAACCTTCGTTACTATGCGACTTTGTCGCTGAAATGAGACATGTAGAGATACAAGGCGATAGAATGAGATTTAGACGTAACATTGAGCGTACGGGAGAGATCATCGCCTATGAAATCAGCAAGAAACTATCTTATAGAGAGCAGAGTATCCCTTCACCACTTGGAATGGCGGAGGGATTGAGGCTTGACCAAAAAGTGGTTATTGGTACAATTCTTCGTGCAGGGCTACCATTTCACCACGGTTTCCTTAGCTACTTCGATCGAGCTGAAAATGCTTTTGTCTCTGCTTACAGAAAGTATAAAGATGCGCTTCGCTTTGATATTCACGTTGAGTATATTGCATGTCCTGATCTTACCGACAAGGTACTTATACTCACCGATCCCATGCTAGCGACAGGTAGCTCTATGGAGATGGCTTATAGAGCACTTTGTACAAAGGGCATACCTAGTGAACTCCACATTGCTTCAGTTATAGCAAGCAGACCAGCGATAGAGTATCTAGAAAATCACTTGCCCAAAGAACAAAAGATTACGATTTGGACGGCTGCTCTTGATGAAGCCCTAAACGAACACTCTTACATCGTACCAGGCTTAGGCGACGCAGGAGATTTGGCATATGGCGAAAAGCTTTAAGCCAATTGACAAAGTATCTCTAGAACTTTTATCTCCAGCTGGTAATCTCGCTACTGGATTAGTAGCTCTTTCTGCTGGAGCAGATGCTGTCTATATAGGAGCACCGCGCTTTGGCGCTCGGGTAGCAGCAGGGGTTTCTCTAGAAGATATTGCCCTATTAGTTGGTAAGGCTCATCTCGTGGGAGCTAAAGTGTATGTTGCACTCAATACAATACTTTATGAGAATGACCTTCAAGAAGCTGAAAAAATAGCCAAAGCTCTCTATTATATAGGGGTAGATGCTCTCATCATTCAGGACTTTGCACTACTTGCACTCGACCTTCCTCCTATTCCTCTTCATGCTAGCACTCAGTGTCACAATCATGATGTAGAGTCTCTTGTCCGCTTAGAGGCTTTGGGATTTGAGCAAGCCGTGCTTGCACGTGAGTTGAATGTCGCAGAAACTGCCGACATAGCCTCTCATCTTAGTAGACTTCGCTTGGAGACTTTTGTACATGGTGCTCTGTGCGTTTCTTATAGTGGACGTTGCTACCTATCGCAAGCCTTTAGAGGACGTAGTGCCAATCGTGGAGAGTGTGCACAGTTGTGTCGTCTCCCTTATCAATTGTTTGATGCATCAGGTACTCTTGTCCGAGATAGCCAATATATTCTGTCGCTCAAAGATCTAAATCGTAGCAAGATTATTCCCGATCTAATACGAGCGGGAGTAAGTTCCTTTAAGATAGAGGGAAGACTTAAGTCTGCATCCTATGTGGCCAATGTTACGGCTTATTATAGGCAAGTCATAGATTCCTTTATAGCCCAAGATCCTGAGCACTACAAAAGATCTTCCCTAGGTGAGCATCGTTTTCTTTTTACTCCAAATCCCTTAAAAACATTCTCCAGGGGAGCTACAAGCTATCAATTACAAAGAGGAGATTTGCTAAAGGAAAGCCTTATCCGACCTGAAAGTCCTAAAAGTGAAGGAGAGGCTCTCTCTCAAGTACAAACTGTCCGAGGAAACAAGATTATATTAGAACAGCCCCTCTCTCTGAGCAATGGCGACGGAGTGTGCTTTTACACAAAAGAAAAAACGATGAAGGGGGGAAGAGTAAATCGCGTACTTGGAGAGCGAGAATTTGCATTTTTGGGGAAGACATTACCTGAGAAAGGTACTCTATTGTATCGCAATTACGATATTGCTTTTGAAAAGCAGCTAGCAAATCCCAAGGCTGCTGAGCGAATCATCCCAGTAGAAGTACAACTTAAAGCCTCATCTTCTATGCTGCGGCTTACTCTCTCTTTATTAGAGAACCATAGGCTTTTTACTACGGTGGCAATAGGAGTCCATCTTGAAAAAGCTAAAAATCCTACACTGAAAAGCCGTCTTGTAGATTCTATCAGTAAACTGGGAACTTCTCTTTTTGAGTCTCGACATTGTCTTTTGCAGGTAGATGATTACTTTGTTCCACTATCTCTTGTCAGTGATCTTAAACGCAAAGCTGTATCTGCTCTAGAGAGAGTCCTACGCATACAAAATCTCGCCAAACCGCTTTATCGACCACAGCTTTCTTCATTCTCAAAAACACCCCTCTTCTCAAAGCGACTCTCGTACGAACAGAATGTAAGCAACTCTATAGCAGAGAAGGTCTTTAGACAACTGGGAGCAAATGTAATAGATCCAGCTTTTGAGTTGAAGGAAAGGGGAGGAGAGATGTTGATGACCACAAAATACTGTATTAGAAGGGAGCTTGGCTATTGTACTCTTTCAAGAAGGCCATTTCCTTTCCAAGAGCCACTTTGCCTCACCTATGAGGACATTAAGGTGAGATTGCAATTTGATTGTAAGAACTGCCAGATGCTACTGTTTCGTATCCCCTAGATAGTTGGGGAGATGCTCTGCTTGAGTAGCTAGTTGAAAAGGCAAACAAATCTTTTGTGGACAGACGAGAGAGCAATTCCTTATCTTAAATCCTACTGTTCTTATCATTACAAAACATGCTAGAATGTTGTAACTTTGTTATACATACATATAACCCCAATATTACAATGAAAACTAAAATTACAATTCTAGCTTTATTTTTTGCTTGTATAGGATTTTCTTCCTGTAGAGAACCTTTAGGAAAACAAAACCTATCTGCGATAGCTGTTGATCCCTCAGAGATAACGCTCAATGTGGGTGAGAAGAAAGCCCTTGCCGTTACTTTTACCCCAGCTGGTACAGACGCTAAAGTCTCCTTTTCATCTGATAATGACAAAGTGGCAACTGTTAGCGAAAAAGGAGAAATAACAGCTATCTCAGAAGGTAAAACTACAATAAAGGCGACTGCCAGTGAAAAGGTTGCAACTTGTGTTGTAACAGTAGTAAACTCCTCAAAAACGCCTCCTGTTATGGTAAAGAATGAATTACCACTGATACGCTTTGTGCTGATGGATGGGGCAACGAGAAGGGTGAAGGATCCTGCAATATTAGAATATGAAAAGAGTATGGGGCGTGTACTTACTCCTATCAATTACGGAAGTAACGTATTTAATGGTTTTGCCAATAAAGAATTACCTACTATTCCTGTAGTGATCTATGGTCTTAAAGATTCTGGTACGCCCACAATTGTTGCTTTCAGTAAAGAAAGAGTAGAAGCATGCGACAATACACTTGCCATGCTCAAGCAAAATGGTTTTAGCAATGTGAAAGCTATTTCAGAAGGAGGAGAAAGAGTACTAGTAGCTACAAAAGACGACCAAGACGGCATTAAATTAAGAGCAACTTCCACTACAAACTGTGAAGAGTATGGTGCTCAAATGGAAATATGGATCAAGAACGAAAAGGAAAAAATAATTGAGAAAAAGCATGACCTTATCGCTACAGCTAAAGACTTCCCCTCATGGGAGGCTCTAACTAGTGGCAAGGTGGAACAAATCAAATCCTTTGAAGAAAAAGTAGGATTCAGATTTTTTAATGGAAATTTCTCTAAGGATAACAACCTCTTTTTTGAAACTAAAAAGGAGAAGGTGAGAGAAAGCAATTTTGAAATAGCACTGTACGTAACCAATCCTGGTGAGGGAGAAAAACCTTGGATCAATTCTGGACTTGTCTGTATTGAAAGCTACGACGACCTACACTCCGAGGAGTTTAAGTCTTGGCTTGCACTCAATGGATACGACAAAAACTTCAAATGGGACAACTCTAAAAAAACGACCTATGTAGAAAGCTCGGATGGGCGTGTAGGTGTGATGATCTTCATCAAGCTAAGTGAAAAAACAGCATTTATGCAGTTTGCAGATGTAAATGATTGGAAATCGGCTAAGTTTAGAAAGCAGGTAGCTCGTCAAACAGAGGCTATATTGCCTCTTTATCATAAGTAATGAGGTCTCCAAAAAGGATTTTTCCTTTGACTAGAAAAGTCAAAGGAAGATCCTCCGAGAGTGTTTTTACCTATTAAGACCAAGCGACAACATCTATATCGTAGGTCAAGAATAAAAGCCCCTCTATAGGTGAAACTATAGAGGGGCTTTTGATTAATAAGTCAGTTTCCTTGTTGTACTATGAGGGCAACAACTTAAGTTTAGTATTGCTTAGGGTTTTCGTAGCGATCTCCTACTACATCCCAGCGAATGATGGTCCAAAGGTCTTTTACGTGGTCAGCACGTCTGTTGTAGTAGGTAAGATAATAAGCATGTTCCCATACGTCAAAGCCTAAGAGAGGATTGAGCCCTTTTCTATAGGGATTGCCAGCATTTGGTTCGCTTTCAATACTGAGCTTACCCTCTTCATCTGCAGCAAGCCATACCCATCCTGCTCCAAAAAGAGAAGTTGATGCTGTATTGAATGCTTTTTTGAATTCTTCAAAGTTCCCCCACTGCTTAGAAATTGCTTCTGCAAGTTTTCCTTGAGGTTCACCTCCTGCATTTTTACCAAATTGTAGCCAATAGAGGTTGTGATTTAGCACCTGTCCAGCTTGGTTGAAAAGTTTCCCTTCAGCCTTTTTTACAATCTCCCCAAGAGTCATTGACTCATATTCGTTGCCTTCGATGAGTGTATTGAGTGTATCTACATAGCCTTTGTGGTGTTTGCCATAGTGAAGCTCTACAGTAAGCTTGCTAATTACGGGCTCAAGTGCATCCGTTTCGTAGGGTAGTGTGATCAGTTGATGTTTCATGATACAAAATTACTTATAGGTTGTTACTCTTTTGAAGCCTATAAATCATCTAGTGCAACTTTAGAAAAGCCCTGCAAAAGTTTTTTTCAACAGCTTATTCGTGTGAAGCACGTTTTTCTTTCTCTTTAGTCCTGAATAGGCTTCCTTTTCACTGCAAAGAAAACTATTTATAACGAGAGCAACAAAATAGCATTATAGACAACAATGATAAATGACCTATTATGAGTGAAAATAGAGGATACAAGCTAAAATAAAAGGTGTAGGATGGATTTATACGAATTCGTAAATGTTGGTCCTATCCTTGTAGAATAACATCTATAGGCGTCGCTATTGAATAAAATGAAAGGAGTTGCGAATATACCTTCGCAACTCCTTCATTAGAAATGTAGCTAGGAACTAACTAACATGGATGAGAAAACATCTCTCATCTGATTCCTACATAAGATTTTTATAGGAGATAACACCTATTATCCTATGTAAAAGCTTGTCGTTGCCTTTTTTGCTATATTCTCTGTCTAAGAGGGTAATTTGCAAGGTCTCTTCTTTGCCTAGCTGTGTATTGTATCCCCTAAAAACAGTCTGTGCACCTAGCTTTACAAAGTCAGCCTGTTCAGTAAATCCGTATTGTGTGGCCAACTCTTTTACCTTTTTTTTGCCTTCTTCTGTTTCAAAGAAATTGTTTTCTTCTTTTAGCTTTGTGTAAAGCTGAATCATGGGAATATCGTGGTTATACTCGTAGGCTACGATTTCAATGGTGCGATTATCAATGTAATCTTTACCATCAGGGGTCATACCTATAAACATGTATCCTTTTTTATCAGGGTCTGCTTTGAGTATATCATTTGCGTACAGCCATCCATACTGACTGTTTGCCATCTTAATGAGGTCAAGTGCAGACTTCATTTCCTGTCCTTTGGGAATGTAAAATGGAGCTGCTTTTTCTTCCCCTTTTGTGCCGATCATACGAGCTTGTAGTGATTCAATAGGAGACACTTCTACCTTCACTTCTTCTTGAAGTTCGCCAGATTTTACTGTGATTGTAGCTTTACCTACAGCGATTCCCTCTACAAGACCTTCTTTACTTACTTTTGCTATAGTCTCATTGGATGATGTGTATATAATCTTATTCGTATTGGGAGTTGCTACTGCAATAATCTGCTCTTTGCTTCCTACAAATAGATTAATCTCTTTAGGGGCTACTGTTAGTGAAACCTCATTGCCTTTGTTCCCTGGTTCTTTGGGATCTTTGCCTTTGCAAGATGTAAATACTGTGGTAAGAGCTACCAGCAGCAGGAGTACAAATGATAAGTTCTTTTTCATCTTCAATTATGTTATCTCTTGAGTTTGTTTTATTCCAATTTTTTAGGGCATTCTCTTTAATTAGCTTGCCAAATCTTTCTGGATTTATAGATTAGTTGTTCTCAGGTCCTCGATAGGCGATTTGCATCACTATCCCGATGTTTTTGCCATCGGTTGTTTTTTCAGAGTAAAACTTCGCTTCAAGAGGTTCGTTTTCGCCTAGGGAATAATTATAAGCAATAAGACAAGGATTGCCATCTTTTAGTTTTGAATATTGTAACCCTTCATTAAAGCCATAGGCTTTAGCTAGGGTTTCCATTGCCTGCTTGTGCTCATCTTTCTCAAAAGGATCAGATGTATCTTGAATTCTTGTAGAGAAATAAATACGAGGAATTTTTCCCACAGTTTTGAGTGCTGGTTGGTACTGAATAAAGAAGACGAGTCGTTTGTCTGCATAGTTTTTACCCTGCATAGGAGCGTCAAAGCCAAAACCGTTTTTTTCTTCTTCTTCTGGAGTTTGTGCTCGGTATACCCAATTGTAAAGAGCATTAGCTTCTTTCAGTATCTCTAGAGAGTTTACCATTTCCTTCTGCTTGGGAATGTATACACAAGGAGCGATCTCATTGCCTTTTATGCCAATAAAGCGACTTTCATCTATCTTGCTTGGTTCACTTACAATGACTTTGGTCGTTTTGATTATCTCTCCAGCTTTGACTGAGATGGTACACTCTCCTACAGCTATAGCAGTAACTAGTCCATCATTACTTACTGTTGCTATTTTACTATCTGACGAAACAGCACTTACTGGTGTCTCTTTGGGAGATACCAAGATTACTAGTTTTTCTGTTTTACCCATTTTTAGATGCAGTTCAGTAGGAGCCACGTCTAGGGTTATCTTTTGTTCTTGGGGGTCTTTCCCTTGATTTTTATCGTTGCAGGAAGTTAGCGTAAGAGCTAGTAGTGCAAGTGTAAAGAGAACAAGGTTTTTTTTCATTTTCATATTGATTATATTGAATAAATAACTGGTGTTTGATGCTATAAAAATATAAACGAAGTATGCTCGTATAGCATACTTCGTTTATAGTAAACTTAGTAGACTAAAAGAAATTTCCGCGATTATCTTTAATCTTCATCTGAGAGATCACATACTGGAAGCCTCTGTATCCCATTGCTTGACCTGTACCATTTCTCTGTTGCTCAAGCTGTGCTTTACGAGCGGATTCTGGCAATGTACTTTTTGTCTCTGTTAGGGGCTGCAACACCATTACCTCCGTTTGTGCACGGAAGGGCTTGGATAGCGTACCTACCTCTGTGTTAAAGGTCATGCCATTAAACTCGGGAGGCATTGCTCCTGTTGCTACATTGGACACATTGCTTACTGTATCTATTACACTCTTCATAGCTGTAGCATAGCCAGCAAGAGATGTTATCCCTTTAGAGGCAAGTTGCTGAGCAAGTAGATCCCCACGTTTTTCGGCTGTGAGTCGGTTTCTTATTTCCTCTTTCACTTCGCTGAGAGGGATGAGGCTACCTTTCACACTTTCTCCGATACGAGCAATCACTAAGTGATCGCTACCACAACGGAAAATCTTTTCATTGATATCCCCTTGCTTTCCTCTCAAAGCCCAACTTACAACTTCTCTAGAAGAGGGTATATTGCCGAGCATGGCAGAAGAGGCATTTACGATTTCTCCATTAGACACTTGTAATCCTTTTTTCTCTGCTTGTTCTACAATCTTGTCAAAGTCGGTGTCTTCACCAGAGAAGAGCTCATTCATTTGAGCATAAGCTTGGTTGTAGGTCTCATCAGAGAAGGTGGAGGGTATTTCAGCATAGGCTATTTTATAGAGATCTCCTACTTCGCCATAGCTTGCTACCTGCATGATAATACGATTCGCTCCTGCACCATGTACAAATGCTTGCAGAGGTTTCTTATCAAAAAGTTCCTCCAAACCCGAGGAGGCCAATACACGGCGTGAAAGGTTTCTATCTGCAACTCCTGTGGTAGGATTACGGAAGGTAATATATCCACCTTCTGCTTTGGTTTGTTCGTCTTTTGAATAGGTCGCTACTACGTTAGCAAATGTTGTAGCTCCACTATTGATAGCATTTACAAGACTGTCAATGCTTTTCATTTGAAGAGTATCCAACACAACTACTTGTGCCGTCAATGAGGTAGGGGCTTGTTTCCTATCCACTAACTTGATCAACTGATAGGTATCATTTGCAAGAACTGGACTATTGACTTCACCCACATTTGCCCCTTTTACAAAACTCAATAAGGGCTCGGAAAGATTGAGCGCCGAAAGTTCTTCCGAGGTGAGGTAGAAAGTCGGAGCAAAGCCATTGTCGTAGTTGCGCACAACGGCCTCTTCATCGGAGGTGTTAGCCAATTTTACTTTGGCTTCAAGCATGTTTTTATTTGCTTGTGCAAGATCGCTTTGACTCGGACGGATCTGCAGACTGATATAATCAACCTTTTTATAAGGAGATTGTAGCTTAAATAAATTGGGGTGCTGCTTGTAATAGGTTTCTACCTCACTATCTGTAGCCGTGGCATTTTCATCTTCAAGAAGTGTAGATGGTGTACGTACCAATGCTACAGTACGACTTGTAGGATTAGACAAATACTCTTGATCAATCTTGTTAAGGACATAAGAGCGCGACATCAGTGCGGTAAACTTTTGAAGAAGTCGCTCGTTGAGGATCCTTGAAGAGAGGCTTTGCCAGTTCTTTTTAATTCCTATGTAGTAGGATTGATACTCTTCTGGAAGTTGCTTGATGTTGTTATCGTCAAGCTGATTGATAAATTGCCGAATATCCTCCTTACTTGTAGGGTTGATCCCCATTTGTTGGAAAAATTGCTTTGCTGCGTAGCTTTGCTGTACGCCCTCTCCTGTCAGTAGGGCCAGGTACTCCTTTGCAGTCACCCTAAGACCTACTTTTTCGGCAATTTCTTCAATTGCCGTCGTTTGGATAAACTCTTCTGCGAGTCGATTGTTGAGCTCCATTCTGTCTTCTTCGGAGAGTTTGTTCCCTTGTGCTTCATAGCTTTCGGTCATCTCCTGAAGCCTTTGCTGGTAGGTGCCATAACCTACCTTTTTGTTGTTGAGCTTAAGTACAGTTTGTCTATCTCCTTGTACGAGAGTAGATCCCGAGCGTAGGCCGTCCCCAATGATGAAGGCTAGCAATGCTAGACCTATAATGAGGATCAGTAGACCTGCACGATTTCTTATCTTTTGTAGTGTAGCCATATTAGGTTGATATATCTTTCTCTACGGTTAGCAAAGTTACAAAGAACTTCTGACAAATTACCTATACTTTTCGGTGGTGTGCTTTCGTGTATATTTAACTGTCTGTTATGCGCTCCCAGAAACAGTGTTGAAGAGTTTCCTGTATGCACTTGAGTACTATTAGATAGAAGAAACCCATAGAAGAATTTTAGAGGAAATGGGAGGTCGTTTTTAGCTACGCCTTAAGGGAGATTCAACGACCTTTGAACGATACTGGACATTACAGTCCCAGAATGCAACAATTTGGGATAGAGCTAGTCATCGCTAACCGTAAGTTTAACAAGCTCTACACGAGTGGAGGTGGAGCGAAGAATCTCAAAGGTAAACTTATCAAATATTACAGTTTCGCCTTTTTGAGGAATACTCCTATGGATACTGATGATAAGTCCAGCAAGCGTGTTGTATTCATCTTCCTCGGGTAGGTTTATGCCACACGATTCGTTTATCTCGTCAATCTCAGCTCTCCCACTGATGATAAAAACCGAGTTAGAAACTTTATGAATAACAATTTTTGTCTTGTCGTGCTCGTCTTCAATCTCTCCAAAGATTTCCTCAACGAGATCTTCAAGGGTAATAATGCCTGCTGTACCACCCATCTCGTCAATCACCACTGCCAAGGAGCGTTTGCTTTGCATAAGCTGCCTCATTAGCTTGTGACCATACATGCTTTCTGGTACATAGGGAGCTTTTTTAATCCGCTTTTGCCAGCCCTCTCCGCGAAACACCTCTTGTGCGTGGATATATCCAATAACTTCGTCTATCCCCTCTTTAAAAACAATGACTTTGGATATACCGGTAGAAACGAAGATTTTTTTTAGATTTTCTAGAGAGGTCTCTACTTCGCAAGCGATGAGCTCATTGCGTGGCACCATGCAGTCTCTTGCCTTTACACTAGAAAAGTCAATAGCCTTTTGCATGATTTTTACCTCTGTATCAAGGTGACCTTCTTCTCCTTCATAGTTTTCACTGAGATATTGCTCAAGGTCTACCACCGTGAGTTTGGAGGTAATATCGGCACTACTTCCTCTTCCCATTACTAGAGAAAAGAGTTTGGTGATAAGTGTGGCAAGAAGTGTGATGGGGAAAAGAACAATATAGAAAAGAAGGATTGGAAATGAGTTGCGCTGCATCGCTCGATTGGCATTGAGCATGAAGCGACGTTTGGGGATGTACTCGCCAAAAATAATAATAATGAAGGTGGCAATGAGGGAGTCAAGTACAATAATTAGCCCTGCAGGGAGGCCTAATGTACGCAATCCTGGATCAATAAGTGCAGACATTAGGAGCCCATAGAGTACGAGTACAATATTGTTCCCTACAAGCATGGTGGCTATATAGAGATCTGGATTGCGGAAAAGCATCCTTAGTATGGCACCTTTAAGCGTTTTTTTTTCTTTGCTGATCTCCATCGTAAGTCGGTCGCTGGAGAGATAAGCAATCTCCATACCCGAAAAGAAAGCGGATAAAATAACCACTACGACAATACCACCGACCAAGAGGAGTAGATTGCTGAATATCATTTCAGTACAAGTGCTATTAGCTGTATGGAGAGAGACTATAAAAACGTTTAGTTGGGTGACTCTTCGGACTTATCTGCCTCAAATTCTTCCTCCGATATGTTGGCTTCACCACGATTGTTTAGAAAAAGGTATTGAGAGAAATCTTGTGTCGCTCTAAAGCTTGTACCAGAAAGAGTACGATCAGGAGAAACTACTGTTACAGAATCTTCAGAGCTTACCATTCGCGATTCGCTATTCCAGGTAAGTGATTTAGCGAAAAAAGTGTCTCCTGCAAGGTTTTTTACTTTTACATGACCTATAAAGAGCCAGCTACTCTTGTTTGTGTAGTAGTAGGCTGTGTCGGCAATGAGTGTTGCTAGAGGATGCTTTAGTGTATCAATCTTTTCTGCACGAAAGCCTTTAGGAAAAAACCAGTGAGCTTCTTCACCTTGATCATAGATGTACCAAGCTTTTGCTTCAAGATGATATTGGGTCATACCGCTGTCTGAAACCATCAAGTTGACATCTTTGGTGTACATGGCATAGCCCTCTTCTGCCTCTGCTTGCATATCTGCAAGAGGAGTTTTGCCTTGCTGACAAGAAAGAATAAGAGGAAGGGTAAAAAAAAGCACAAAGGTAACCTTTGCGAGAAAGGTTGCCTTCGTGCTTGGATTTCTTTTCTTTCGGGAATTCATTGCCCGATGGAGGAAAATTACTTATCGGATTGTGGTTGATTCCCCAATCCATCCACCAACGTAGAATGATTGACCTGATTCAAGATCGGGATGCATAAATATTGCACTTGCGGCAGGAAGATTCCTTCTGTATACCGAGATCAGACGACTGGCTTCTCCTGAAATTTGTGGATCAATCGCACGAGCTCTCTCTAGCTTGTCAATAACAAGATAGTATACACAACGCTGCTTCAGGGGATCATCTGGGAAAATAGAAGATGCTGAAGAGGCATACATTTGCGCAATTAGCAATAGAGGAGTGCCCTTGCTGGGGTTTTCTTTAAGTGCAAGATTGAGAAGGCGTCTTGCCTCTACAAAACTTCCTTGATCTTTACGAATAATCCCCATTTGAGTGTAAATAGCAGCCCTTAGGTGAGACTCTTTGGTAAGCCCAAGAGCTTTGTTTAGATACTCAAAGGCTTCTGTGTACTGCTTCCGTTGTAGAGCATCTTTTGCCAATCCCATAGCACTGGAGGCTGTAGGTTTAATGGCAAACATGTACTTACTAGCGGTAAAGTAGATCTTTTCTGTTTCGCAGTCGGCATAGCGGAAGAGGTCAATCATCGCTTGTAAGAAGTTGGCATTGTTCTTGTTGGCTTCAAGATCTCTTCCGAATATTTCTACTAGCATCTTACAGTCTGCCAAACCACTTCTTGCGAAGAGGTTGTCAAGTTGACTTTTTAGCCCAGATATATATTGATATTGTACGGAGTCTTGATTGTTTTCTGCTAGCTCAAGAGAGTTTTCGAGATAACCATTCCCACGCATATAGTCATCAACATACTGATTATGCCACGCTTTATTTCCGATTGCTTTGTTGAGCGAGGAAAATACGTAGAAGTATACCACTTGTGGATGGGCTGTTTCTCCTTCTTCTGTGACAAATGGCTTTGTCCAGCTATATAGAAGGTCGTAGTCATAGTTTTCCTGAGGAATATACTTGAGATATTCTGTAATCTTTTGCGAGAGAATCCAGTCTTTAGAGTATCTAGGATCATCGCCAAAGTAGGTGGCTCTATCGTCATAAAGCTTCATTATTCGCTGAAAGATAGCAGCCTTTTTCTCCTTAGTGGGAGCTTGGTTGTATAGCCATCCTAGAATTCTTGGTCCATAAATATAGATGTTTTTGGAAGAGCCAGGGCATTCGGCATAAGCCTTCTCGAAAAAGTCTAATGCATCTTTGTAGTTTTCACTTTTTGCATAAGAAGTCAATAGACTGACAGCCTCTCTACACTTAATACTATCTTGTCCAGTACCCCATGGGGTGCCTGTTTCTACTCCAGTCTGTGCAGATAGTGAACCTGTAAGCAGGTAGAAAAATCCTATAATTGAGCTAAGTAAGAAAAATCTCATCGTCTTCATTTTCTTTCCCTATTAAGGTGTTTATAGATGTTTTTATTTGTTCTTTCAAGTAGCAAGTTGCTTTAGTCAATTTTAAGTGGTTTAAACCATCCTTCGTTGAAGCGAAGCCCTACTGTAAGCATAAGATAGTTTTCGCTAATCATACCCTTAGTGCGAGGCATCAAGTGTTTGTAGTCTATCGTGAGGTCTATGGTAGAACGTCTGTCTACAAGGGGTATTCCTATCCCAAAAGATAGACCGCCTTCGAGATACCCAACTTTTTTGCTGGTAGGACTAGGAAGAGCTAGATAGGAATTGGCGCCTCTAATACCCAAACGATACTCTATCCGATTGCCTAAGGATCTATCCGCAGCATTGGGGATAAAACTTGTGCCGATGGCAAAGCTAAGTTGGTTTTGTGGAGTGTATAGGGGATTGTCAAGGAGCGCATTTTGCCATATATTATATTGGACGTCAGCTTCCACAAATAGTTTATTTTTGTGGCAATAGCTTACTCCTACACCTATCTCATGAGGACTTTTATAGTCGCTTTTGCTCGTAATCGTATCATTGCGGATAACTCCAGAAATCTGATTGCCTGTCTTGGTAAGCTCTCTTCTTTCTAGTCTTGAAAGGAAAGCTAGAGAAGGGCTGTAGGTGACTCCGACGAGGATTTCTTTCTCTGGATTTAGGGCAAATCCATATTGGAGACCAGCTTTTACTCCGACTCCTTTTAAGATTAACCTTTCGTAGAAAAAAGGATTGAAAGCACTCGAAGATTGGTATTCAATGCTTCTTTGATGCAGCAAGGACCCAAAACGGTAGGATACATTGGCTCCAATAGAAAGCCCTCTAAGGGGCATCACTCCAATTCCCAAGAAAATATCATTGATGTTGCCGACTCCATTATACTTTTCTGTATATTGGAGATTGTTGATTTGGGGTAATGTGCCCGTATTCCCAAAGCGATAGCCTACTGAAGAGTATGGCAGGATCCCTGCACTGAGTGCCATCCAGTGTGTAATGGGAAAAAGAACGGTGGCATATTCAAGGTTGCCTAGTATACGCGTGTCGTGAGCAACTCCCTCTGTAAGGTGGCTAAACCCTATGGTGGCCCCTAGATCAAAAATAAACGTCTGAGAATCTACTGCAGCATAGGATGCTGGGTTTCCAGGATTGATGTGATCCGATAGACGTGTGGCAATGGATACTCCTCCTAGAGCACGTTGGCGAGTGGAGCTATAGCTTGAAAGGGAGCCGTAGCCGAAGCGCGTATATGGTGATTCTGTGCTGTTGTTTTGTGCCGTTGCACATATCGTAGCAGAGAATGAAAATGCTAGTGCAAATAAAAAAGCTACTAGTAGTCTATGGTGCTTAGTGGGACTCATTATATTCCAGTATTCTATTAAGACCTACCATCAAAAGGTTTGGTACTGCAAAGGTCTTATATTTTATTCTATTGGCAAAGTAGGGACCATAGCCCCCTGTAATTATCGTTTCACACCCTGGGAAAAGTTGCTGGGATCGTATTATGTACGACTCAACTTCGGCAATAATACCCCGAGTGATACCATTCGCTATAGCCTGCTCGGTATAAGTAGAGAAGGAATCTTCTACTGAAGCTGTCATAAAATCAACATCGGGTAATTGGGCTGTACCTTCGCAGAGGCTTTTACTACGGGTACGAGGACCCGCTGTGATATCACCCCCGTAAAGAACGGCATCTGCATTGATAAGATCATAGGTAATAGCTGTGCCAATGTCAATGATGAGCATGGCTTTTTGGGGGTAAAGGTACGATGCCCCCACTACGAGAGCAAGACGATCACTTCCTAGTTTTTCTCGATCATAGAGTATGTCTGTGAGAGGTACAGGCGTTTGGCTATTGAGCCTTACAAAAGTGGAGGTATGCTTTTCAAGAAAATGAATGGAGTGCTCAGAGCTTTCTCCTACTTGGCTGTATATTGCAGAGACAGACCTATCCTTGTTGCGAAAGTAGCACTCTAGTACCTCTTGTGTAAGGTGTGGGTAGATCGCAATAGGAGAGATGACTCCATTCTTTGCTGTAGCTACTTTGCAAAAAGAATTTCCTCTATCAATAAGTAAGTTGATGGATTCCTTTTTCATGCTTATTCGTTTGTCAACTTACCTAGTTCGCTCATGCGTATGCTGTTTTTTGAATAGGAGACTTCCTTTTGAGAGAGAGTCCTATAGCCACTTAAGTGTTCTTCGGCATGATAGGAAGAGCGTACTAAAGGACCACTTTCCACGTATTGAAATCCTTTTTCTAAGGCAATTTCTTTATACTGAGCAAACTGAGTAGGCGTAATGTAAGCTTCAACGGGAAGATGGGCACGAGTAGGACGAAGATACTGTCCGATTGTAATGATACTGGTGCCAGTAGCTACCACATCCTCTAGTAGCTCTACAACTTCTTCAAAAGTTTCACCTAATCCTACCATAAGACCTGTTTTGGTTACGACCCCTTTTGAGGCGATATAGCGAAGTACATCAAGACTGCCTTCATACGTGGCTACATTTCGCACGGAAGGAGTAAGACGACGTACAGTTTCCATATTATGGGAAATAATATCCGCTCTAGCCTCTATAATGCAATCTAGAGCTTTCTTGTCTCCTCGAAAATCTGGGATAAGAGCTTCGCATGTCGTTGATGGAGAGAGCTTATGGATTGCTCGAAGTGTACTTGCCCAATGATGGCTTCCCCCATCACAGAGGTCGTCTCGATCAACACTCGTTATTACAGCATGCTTTAGCCCCATGGCTAAGATACTTTTTGCAATATTTTCTGGTTCTTGTGGATCAAGAGGGAGGGGCTTGCCAGAGTGGGTATTGCAAAAGCGACAAGCTCTTGTGCAAATCTCTCCTCCTATCATGAAGGAAGCTGTGCCTCTGCTCCAGCACTCTCCTTGATTGGGGCATCTACCACTCGCACATATTGTATGGAGACTATGCTCTCTGATCACATCACGTGTGTGTCCATAGGTAAACGAGTTTGCACCTATTTTTGTCTTGAGCCAATCGGGCTTGCGGAGATGCTTGGCGGGCGATAAAGGATCTTGCAGAGGCATTCTACTAGCAGATAGGGTTATAGACTCCTTTTCAGAAAGTCTATTTGTCGTTTGTAGAAGTGCAACCGAGTATTTCCACCGTAGATGCTATGATTCTTATTGGGATAGATTGCCATTTCAAAGGGTATATCTGCTTGAATCAGTTCTTCCACAAAGGTCATGGTGTTGCGAAGGTGTACATTATCATCGGCTGTGCCGTGCATAATCAATAGTTTCCCGCTAAGATTGCGAGCCATAGACAGGGGAGCACCATCTCTATATCCAGAAGGATTTTCTTGTGGTGTTCGCAAGAAACGTTCTGTATAAATTGTGTCGTAAAAGCTCCAGTCGGTGACAGGTGCGATAGCGATACCGGCTTTGAATACATCTTTGCTACGACAGAGACAGAGTAGCGTATTGTATCCGCCAAAGCTCCATCCCCATATGGCGATTCGTTGACTATCTACGTAGGGAAGCTTAGCGATCGATTTTGCTGCTGCTATTTGGTCGTCAGACTCGTATATACCAAGTTTTAGATAGGTACTCTTTCTCCATTCACTTCCTCTTGCACCTGTACCTCTTCCATCTACACAGGCGATGATATAGCCTTGTTCGGCAAGATATTGAGTCCAATCAATGGAGTATGAGTCCAGTGCCAATTGTGAGTTTGGACCACTATATTGCACCATCAGCACAGGGTATTTTTTTGTAGGGTCAAAGGAGGAGGGTTTGATAAGGTAAGCATTAAGCTCCAAACCATTGTCTGTGTGAATAGTGGTAAATACAGCTGGAGAGAAGCGGTAACTCTGCAATTTCTTTTTGAGTGCAACATTGTCTTCTAGAAGGCGCACCTCTTTGTTTTGATCCGTCTTTATAACTGTATACCGTAGAGGCATTTCACGATTAGAGCGAGCATTGAGACAGTATGAGAAGTCACTACTAAAGAGTGCGTTATTTACTCCTCGTTCTCCAGCCAATATTGTAATTTTGCCCTCAGGGGAAACCTTGAGAACCCTTCTAGCTATCGGAGATTTGTCTGCTGCTTGATAGTATACATTTCCCTTTTTGTCTACTCCATAGAGCGTTGTTACATCATATTTCCCAGGCGTGAGGCACTTTGTAGCTATGCCTTGTGCATTGAAACGAAAGATCTGTGCGTAGCCATTTCTCTCGCTTACCATCACGCACCCACGTTCCTCAAACACGAGGCTGTTGACCCACTCTTCAGCTACATAGGCCTTGTCAGTGTCAGTTAGTTGCAACTTAGGGACAAGAGATCCTGGATTAACAGAGAAAAGTTTAAAGTCATTTTGGTGACGATTGAGGGTGAAGACAGCAAGGGATCCTTGTGGTGTAAACTCTAATCGAGGGTAGTATGTCTCAGTATCTACTGGTAACTTTACCGCTTTGCTTATTTTGTTTTCTACATTGTAGAGGTGAATTGACACCTTGGAGTTGGATTCCCCTGCAAAGGGATATTTATACATGTAAGAAAACGGGATGTCGTTCCTTTCTGAATAGAGTTGAAAGCCGTACTCGGGAATAGCAGATTCATCAAAGCGAGCATAGGCAAGGTACTTGGCGTCAGGGCTCCACGATAGTAGCTTTGTGGTGCGAAGTTCCTCTTCGTATACCCAGTCCGTGGCTCCATTTATGATTTTGTTAAATTCTCCGTCAGTCGTTACTGCTACCTCACTATCATAGTCAAATTTGGCAATAAAGATGTTGTTGTCGCGTACAAATGCGACCATTCTTCCATCTGGACTAAATGTGGGTATCATTACCTTTTCTCGTATTGGACTAAGTGGAGAAAGGTGCTTCCTTCTAATATCGTAGCGATAAGCATAAGCTCGCCAAGATCGTCGATAGATTGGCTCTATCTCGGTGAAGATCAAAATATCATTTCCTCCAGGAGCGATAAGGTAATCTTCTATTTTTTCTACTTCTGAAGAACCAAGAGTTGTGAGGTCAAGAAGTGTTCTTACTTTCTTTCCACTGTCAAAGCGATACTCTACAATCTGTTTACGGTCTTTAGAGAGGGTGGTATAGCAAGCACCATCTTCTGCCGGCTTAAAGTTTGTACCTGCGGAGCGTTGATAGAAGCCACCTTGCACAATTTCCTCAAGAGTAAGAGAAAGATTGCCCTTTTGAGCTTGAAGGAAAGAGAAGGTAAATAATCCTAAGATTATGATTGATAAAGGTCTGTAGAAAAGTCGAACGTTCATGGACGAGCAATGGAATAATTTGACAGGTGGGGGTTATTTCTATTCCTGCAGAAAATTCAAAAGTTTTTATTGCTTAGTCTTTGCAACCGTATGCATCATTATAATGATAGGCTTGCCTTTAGCTTCGCTATTGTCAAAAAATAGGAGCTTATCATCTTTGATAACAAGTTTTTTTGTCTTTTCAATGTTTATACCTAGCTGGGCTTCTTCGCGGTTGCCATCGCAACCAACACGTGTGCTAAACACAGCTTCAAAGCTACAATCACCTTGATCTGACACAGTAAAGTTTGTACCATAGCTATTGCAAAAGCCCATACCTCCTGCCATACCCTTTTCAAAGTCAAAAGAGAAAGTCATATGTCCTGGAGTTACCTGAAGAGGGAGGTCTCCTAACTGCACGACTTGCCAGTCGCCTTTGAGTTGTTCTTTAAACATACTTTTTTTTCTTGCTCCGCAACCATAGGCGAAGAAAAAGATAGATACAAGTGCGGTAAGTAGTGCTAAAGCACGAATTGTCATTTTTTTGCTCATAGTAATGGGGAGGGGCTTATTACACCCTCTATTACAAAGATACGATAAAACAAAAGAAAATGAAGCCCTCTAAAACTAGTCGATGGCGACGCTTTGTGCTTCAATTTTCCGCTTTAAAAAGAGAGAGGCCTTCTCTTCAAATTTATTTGAATCTTCAGTCGTGAGGTAACGCACCGTTCCTCCTTGACTGATGCGTTGTTCCATTTCGGGATGTCTTACCAGATACTCTTGAAGAGAGTGAGCCACGATCTCGCCCTGCGAAATAATGTTGATAGAGGGAGTAAGAAGTCGCTTGATCTTGTCTTTAAGAAGAGGGTAGTGTGTACAAGCAAGGAGTATCGTATCAATTGCTTCGTCTTCGCGCAAGATGCGATCAAGGTGCTTTCTCACAAAAAAGTCGCTCCCAGGACTGTCCGCCTCACCATTTTCTACAAGAGGTACCCACATTGGGCATGCCTCTTGCACCACCGTAAAAGAGGGAAATAGTTTTTCAATTTCTAGTTTGTAGCTATTGCTGTTGACTGTTCCTTCGGTCGCAAGAATTCCAATATGCTGAGTGGTAGTGAATTTGTTAAGTACCTCCACAGTAGGACGTATTACTCCTAATACCCTACGAGTAGGGTCACTACTAGTAGGAAGATAGTGCTGCTGAATGTCTCGTAAGGCTCGAGCCGAGGAAGTATTACAAGCAAGGATCACGAGAGGACACCCTTTGCTGAATAGGTATTCTACCGCTTGTAATGTAAACTTGTGAATAACATTCGAAGAGCGACTCCCATAAGGACTTCGTGCATTGTCGCCAAGGTATAGAAAGTCGTATTGCGGAAGATCTGTGACAAGTTTATCAAGTATTGTAAGCCCTCCATATCCAGAGTCAAATACACCTATAGGGGTTTTAGAGTCGTTCATCGTAAGTGTTATAGCAATATCATTCTCTTAAACACGGAGCCTCTATAAGGGTATTCCCCTCACTAGAGACTCCGAATCTTTCGCAAAAATAATAATTTCCTTTCAGTCTATATTCATTGCTTATATGAGTAATAAAAAAGTCTCGGAAGATTCATTTGAATCTTCCGAGACTTTTGTTTGAATCTTCCGAGACTTTTGTTTGAATCTTCAGAGACTTTTATTTGAAAGATGTAGTCCTTTTGTCAGACAATCTTCGTTTTTGTTATTACACACTTGTCGTTCTTTTTTTTTATGTGTCTTGCTAAGAGGTACTATACCTCTTCTTGATTGCTACTCAAGAGAGAGAGAAACTGCTCTTCTGTAATCATCTCAATGCCAAGAGAGAGAGCTTTTTCTTTTTTAGAGGGACCCATGGAGTCTCCTGCTAAGATGAAGGCGGTTTTCTTGGAAATGGAGCCTACAGACTTTCCTCCATTGGCAATAATCATTGCTTCATATTCTTGACGACTATGCTGTTTGAAGACCCCACTAATTACAATGCTTTTACCATAGAACCTTCCCCCAGTGGACTTGGGGGTTTCTTTTTCTTTCAAATTGAGTCCGGCCTCTTTGAGTCGATCAATCATCTTTTGATTTTTAGGTACTGCAAAGTAGTCCACAATTGCATGAGCCGTTATTTCTCCAATTCCTTCCACTTGACAAATTTCTTCAAGACCTGCTGTTGCAAGTTTATCAATAGACTCAAAGTGAGCGGTGAGTAGCCTGGCTGTACCTTCTCCTACGTAAGGAATACCAATACCAAATAGAATAGCATGGAAAGGACGTTGTCGAGAATGGTCTATACTATGGAGCAGGTTGTGGGTTGCCTGCTCTTTGTAGCCTTCAAGTAGAGCTATCTTTTCAGCAGTAAGGCTATATAGATCTGGAATTGTAAGAGCCAACTTCTTGTTATAGAGAGCTTCTATGGTTTCTTTGCCAAGGCGTATGTCGGCTGCTTTTCTTCCACAGAAATGAAGTAGTCCCTCTTTTACTTGGGTAGGGCAACCCCATTGGTTCGGGCAGTATATTGCTACTTCACCCTCCTTTCTTGTAAGCGGAGTGCCACAATCTGGACAAACTTGTGTAAAGTCAATAGGCTTGGCTCCCCTTATCCTTTGCGAAAGGTCTACACTTACCACTTTGGGGATAATCTCACCTCCCTTTTCGATGAAAAGAGTATCTCCTTCTCTTAGGTCGAGAGAGGTCATAAAGTCCGCATTGTGGAGGGTCGCACGGCGTACCATACTACCCGATATAAGAACAGGCTCAAAATTGGCCACAGGGGTTACTACGCCAGTTCTTCCCACTTGGAAGGTGATTCTTTGTAATTTACTTGCTACTCGCTCGGTCTCAAATTTATAGGCGATTGCCCACCGTGGACTTTTAGCTGTTGCGCCCAACTCTTCCTGAAAGGGGACTTCATCTACTTTTAGCACGACGCCATCTGTAGCATAGGGGAGTGCATGTCGTTTTTCATCCCACTCTTGGATGAACGTATGAATTGAGTCTTCATCTGCACAGAGTTGGCGGTGAGTAGAAACCTTGAAGCCCCATTGCTGAAGCAGGTCGAGTCTCTGATAATGGCTTGTGGGAAGACCTTTGTCGCTCAGTGCATAGTAGAGAAATGCATCAAGCTTGCGACGTCTTACTTCACGAGTGTTGAGAGTCTTGAGCGTGCCTGAAGCGGCATTTCTAGGATTTGCAAATAAGGGATCTCCACTATCTTCACGCTCTCTATTAAGTCGGTCAAACTCTGCATAAGGAAGAATGATTTCCCCGCGTACCTCAAGATGGTGAGGAAAGGGAGTCTCTCCTTGCCGAAGCACGAGGGGAATGGAATTGATAGTACGTACGTTGGAAGTAACGTCATCGCCAACAATACCATCTCCTCTTGTAAGGGCTTGTACCAAACGACCATCTTCGTAGGTGAGCGCAATGGATACTCCATCAAATTTGAGCTCAGCTACAATATGAAACGGCCTAAAGTCAAGAGCCTTTTGACAGCGTTGGTAAAAGGCCCGTACCTCGTCAAAATTGTATGTATTGGCGAGAGAAAGCATGGGCCTTTTATGAGCAAAACTTTCAAAACTAGTGATAAGGTCTTTTCCTACTCGATGCGTTGGGCTATTAGGATCATCGTACTGGGGGTATTTCTCTTCCAGTCTTTCCAGTTGTTTGAGGAGCATGTCAAACTCCTTGTCGGATATTGTTGGATTGTTTTCGATATAGTAGCTGTGGTTGTGCTTGTCAATTTCTTTGCGGAGTTGCTCAATTTTCTCTTTTGCGGAGCTACTATTTCCCTCTTCCTCTAGTCCTAAGCCTAGCCCTTGGAACGGCTTGTCAATGCTCATTGTAAAAGACTTTTTTTGTGATTGTGTGTATTTCTAGATCCTGGTAGCCATCATCCATTTTATACCATTGTGGTAATGTAGCTACTTTTTGGAAGCCTACCTTGGAAAAGCATGCTTTGGCAGCAATATTGGTAGGATATATTTCTGCATAAACTTGGTGAAGTGATAAGGCCTTAAACGCATAGTTTATTAGCATGTGTAGGACTTTTTCTCCATAACCACGATGCTGGTATTCTCCCTTAAGAACTATACCCACCGCGCTCCTTCTGTGAAAAAAATTGAAGTCATATAATTGGGCAATCCCTATCGGTATGTTTTCTCCTTGCATTTCGCTCTGTCTAAGACAGGCAACAAGTAGCAGAAATCCATTGGAGAGGAGTTCAGACTCACGTGCAGAAGTAATCTGTCTTGCTTCAAAGAGAGCAAGGGGCTCAACAAGCGTGTTGGTACGATCTATTTGTGGATCGTTTTCAAGTGCGTAGAGAAGATCGGCATCCATTTCTTCGCACCGCCTGAGAAAAATCCTTTGGCTAGAGAAATGATGTAGGTTCATTAAAAGGTAGCTTTGCTTGGTGAAAATAGCATGCCCTATGGTATAATACTACGAAGGGAACTGAAGCCGAGATCGATCCCTAAGGGCTTGAGCAAGGGTGATTTCATCGGTGTATTCCAGTTCATCACCCATAGCTATTCCCCTAGAGAGCTGAGTAAGTACGATGGGAAAATTGCTGAGTTTCCGATAAAGATAGAAACTCGTAGTTTCGCCTTCGGGTGTTGGGCTAATGGCTAGGATTACTTCTTTAATGGAGTCGGATTTTACTCTTTTAAGTAGTGAATCAATTTCTAAATCACTTGGGCTGACACCATCTATAGGGGAGATAACGCCACCCAACACATGGTAAAGCCCCTTGTAGCTACCTGTCCTTTCAAAGGCCATTACATCTCTAATGTCCTCTACTACTAGTAGAGTGGAGCTGTCTCTTGTGGAGTCTTTGCAGATCTCACAGAGAGGACTATCGCTAATGTTGTGGCACTTTTGGCAATAGTAGGCATGGAAACGAAGTTGTATAAGAGCGTCTCCTAGAGCCAAAGCGAAACTCTCCGGCTGGCGAAGGATATACAACGCCAGCCGAAGAGCTGTTTTTCGCCCGATACCGGGCAGTAAGGAAATTTGGTCGACGGCTTTTTCTAGTCGTTGCGACGGATATTTATCATTCATTTATCCCTGATTAGGATCAATTTGCTTGCGCTTCCTGTCGTAAAACTGATACTTAAGAAGCGGAAGCATTTGGTCTTCTACCACTTTTACCTTCACCTTATGTTTATTGTTCCATTTTGAGATGAGCGTTCTTCCTAATACTCCTTTCATAAGGTAAGCAGCCACAAAGGGATGCACATGTAGGAAAAAACGTTTCTCTCCTGTTGCGGAGATATAGGTGATAAGTTGTTGCTCTATTTCATCCGTAAGCAAAAGTGAGGATTCTGTCTTACCTGTACCTCTACAACAGGGACAAACCTCTTCGGTCTTTACTGTCACAGCAGGTCTTACTCGTTGTCGAGTTATCTGCATCAAGCAAAATTTGCTCAGGGGTAATATGGTATGTGCTGCCTTATCGCTATCCATTAGCTCCTCCATTCGCTTATAGAGGTCGCTACGATGAGTAGCATCATCCATGTCGATAAAGTCAATTACAATTATCCCTCCTATATCGCGTAACCTCAACTGACGAGCGACTTCTTCAGCCGCTGCCATGTTTACTTGGAACGCGGTTTCCTCTTGGTCAGAAGACTTACGAGAACGTGAACCACTATTCACGTCTACTACATGCATAGCCTCAGTTGAGTCTATTACAAGATAAGCTCCGCTCTTATAGGTTACAGCCCGACCAAAAAGAGTTTTTATCTGCCTTGATATACCAAATCGGTCAAAGATTGGTACATCTTGCTGATGAAGTTCCACTTGTACCTCCTCTTTTGTTTTTCCGATGAAGTCGAGATAGTCACACATTTCATGGTAGAGAGGCTGATTGTTTACAACAATCTTGTGGTAGCTGTCGTCAAGCGATTCTCGTAAGAAACAGATTACACGATCTGGTTCGCAATGAATTCGCTGAGGACCTTTAGCTTGTGCGAGTTTTTCCAAGGCTACCTTCCAACAATTGACCAAGTACTGTAGTTCCCTATTGAGTGCAGCCACAGTTTTGCCAAATGCAAAAGTGCGGATCACCACCTTAAAGCCCTTGGGTTTTATGGACTCTACCAAAGAAGTAAGCCTATTCCGCTCGTAATCTTCAGTGATCTTTTGCGAAATAGAAACGCCTTCGGAAAAAGGTACCAGCACCATCATTCTCCCCGCAATGGAGAGCTCTGTGCTACCCGTAGCACCTTTTGTGTTGATCTTCTCTTTGGTTATCTGTACAAGGATACGCTGTCCTTTCTTTAAGACATCCTCAATATTTCCCCTAGGATCTATCGCTTTAGCTTGTCCAGACTTGGGTTCCAAATTGTTTTTTTTGCCTATGCCACTTTTCTCTAAAAGGGCAGTTGTAGAAGCGAGTGTAGGTCCCAACTCGCTATAAGGGATAAATGCATCTTTGTCCGTCCCAATATTTACGAAAGCCGCATTAAGACCTCGGTCAACCTTTGAGACTTTGCCCAAAAATATGTCAGACAAGGCACAAGGGTCGTTGCGTCGCTCGCGCTGTAGCTCAACTAATTTGTTGTCTTCCAGCAGAGCGATGACGTTTTCGTCTTTAGTTACGTCAACAATTATACTGCTGTCCATAGGTTTCTCGTAGGTTTTATATGGGAGGATATAGTACTCTCTAGTACTATGAGAGGGGGTGGAGGCTAGTCCTACACCAGAACTTATAGCAAAGGGCGAGAAAGGCTGGAGGAAAGAGAGGCTTACCTCACTTGTTGTGAGAAAAGCTTTTCCCCATCATGCCACGATTTCTCGTCCTCTTTGCGGTCAGTTCCTAAGAATATCATCTAGAAGATTACTTCTTCTTGTGACGATTCTTTCTCAGTCTTTTCTTTCTTTTATGCGTAGACATCTTATGTCTCTTTCTTTTCTTTCCGCTAGGCATAGTAATATGAATTATGTTTGATGTTTTTATTGAGGGGGAGGTAATCTTCGTTCTTCAACCTTTTAGGGGTAGATGGGGCATAATGCCAGAAGGTTACTTCTTCCTTTTTTTGTTGTTTTCTAGGAATAGGTCAGTAAATTTCTTAGAAGGTTTGAAAACTGGAACGAGTCGTTCGGGAATTACCATTGATTCGTTTTTAGCAATGTTGCGAGCTACCTTGGAGGCACGCTTGCGTACTTGGAAGGTACCAAATCCTCTTAACTCATAGTGGTTTCCTTCCTGTAGAGAGCTTTTAATGGTATCCATAACTGCTTCTACAACGCGGCCCACTTCTTCTCTTTCAAGGCCAGTTTTGCGTACTATCTCAGCAACGAGGTCTGCTTTGGTCATATTTTTTATATCTTTCTGTTACTAATTTTCTTTGATCCATCTGAGATGCAAAGTTACTGAAACTCTTTGAATCAATCGCTATTGTTACTTTGCACTATCGCTTTTTTGCTCTTGAGAAGGTGGAGGAAAAGGCGACAAAGAAAAATTATATACCGAGATAGTTGAATGGAGAAAGTGCAAGGAGTTCTTGTTTTACAGTTTCGCTTACTTCAAGACCTTCTACAAACTCCCTCATGGAGTTTTTATCAATTGCTTTACCTGTGCGTGTGAAGGCTTTTAGTGCTTCGTAAGGATTCGGATAGCCCTCTCTTCTGAGGATTGTTTGAATCCCTTCTGCAATCACTTCATAGTTTTCTTTAAGATCTTCTTCAATACGCTCTTTATGTAGGATTAGTTTATTGAGTCCCTTAAGCAAACTCTGAAAGGCGATGACGGCATACGCCATAGGTAACCCTTCGTTTCGCAATACAGTACTATCAGTAAGGTCTCTTTGAAGTCTAGAAATAGGGAGCTTTTGTGCTAAGAAAATCGCAATTGCATTGGATAAAAGAAGGTTCCCTTCTGCATTTTCGAAGTCTATTGGATTGACCTTGTGGGGCATGGCCGATGAGCCTACCTCATTGGCTTTTATCTTTTGCTTGAAGTATCCTAGAGAAATATACATCCACACATCTCGAGCCATATCTACTAAAATAGAATGGATACGGGAGAAGGCTTCAAAAAGAGCAGCGAGATTGTCGTAATTAGATATCTGTGTGGTTACAGATTCGCGTTTAAGTCCTAGAGACTCGACAAATCGATCACCAAAGCTCTTCCAGTCTATTGAAGGGAAAGCAATGTGGTGGGCATTGAAATTGCCAGTAGCTCCTCCAAATTTTGCAGTAAGAGGTACTTGCTCTAAAAGTTTTTTTTGCTCACAAAGACGGTATACAAATACTTCTATCTCTTTGCCAAGTCGAGTGGGGGAGGCAGGTTGCCCATGTGTGCGAGCAAGCATCGGTATTTCTTTCCACTCGTCCGCTAGCTCAGAAAGTTTATTGATTAGATCCGTGAGCTGAGGCAGATAGATAGCTTCAAGAGCCTCCTTTAGCATAAGAGGAAAGGCTGTATTATTGATGTCTTGAGAGGTAAGTCCAAAGTGTACAAACTCCTTTTCAGCACTAAGTCCTAGTTTGTCAAAAGACTCTTTGAGAAAATATTCTACCGCTTTGACATCGTGGTTAGTTACAGCCTCAATCTCTTTAATTCGAGCAGCATCTTCAATTGTAAATTGGTCAATAAGGGACAATAAGTCTTCTTTTTGTTTTGCTGAAACTTTACCTTTCAGAGGAGCCACTTCCTTACTTATTGCCAAGAAATAGAGTATCTCTACACGGCAACGGTATTTAATAAGTGCTGCTTCAGAGAAGTAATTTTGTAAGGCGACTGTCTTATTGGCGTAGCGACCATCTACAGGGCCGATTGCTTGTAGTGCTTGTAACGGATCCAAAGCTGAGGAATGCATAGTTGTGTGAAGTAAGTTTTTTTATTGACGTATTAGGAGGCAAGTGGCAAGGGTAGCAATGCCCTCTTCTCGTCCGATGCATCCTATTTTTTCGTGTGTAGTTGCTTTTATTGAGATTTGCACCTCATTACCAAGACAGCCTTTAAGCTGTCTCTTCATTTCGGGGATATGTGGGCTTATTTTAGGTCGTTCAGCGAGGATGGTAAGATCCACATTTCCCACGGCAAAGCCCGCAGTGTGAAGTCGGTCAACCACCTCGTTTAAGAGTATAAGACTATTGATCCCCTTGTACCGATCGTCAGTGGGAGGAAAGAGTTGCCCTATATCGCCCAAGTCGGCAGCACCAAGAAGGGCATCACAGAGAGCATGTATAGCCACATCTCCATCAGAGTGAGCCACAAAGCCTTTTTCAAATGGTAAGTCTACCCCACAGAGTCTGCACGTAAGGCCCACTGCTAGAGGGTGAACATCATAACCAATGCCAGTAGTAAAGGGTATTTTCGCCATAATAAAAGGGCACTAAAATTCTCTTGATCGTATGAAGAAAACTCCGATTATCTCAAAAGAGAGCGAATACCATCAAAGTCAAATGCTAGGGTAAAGCGAAGTGTCTGGTCAAGAGGATTGCTCGCTACAGAAGAGATTAAGTAGGAGGCATCTATACTAAAGACACTCATCTTAAAGCCTGCTCCTAAAGTGAAAAATTGAAGATTTCCCTTGTAGGGACTTTGGTAATGGTAACCAGCTCTCACAAAAAAGCGGTTGTTGTAGCTGTATTCAAGACCTAGTCCGAGGTTTACTTCCTGCATTTCTTCCTTGAATCCTCCAGGGGCATCGGCAAAGGATTTGAAAATCCCCGCAATAGAGGAAGTTTTTTCATAAGCTTCACGCTGCTTTTGATACTTTTCTGGATCTTTGGGGTTAGGAAGAGGAGGGGTGGGGACGAGTAGCTTGTCTACCTCCACATTGAAAGAGAGAGCGTTGTAGTCATCAAAAGGATAGAGAAGTCCTGTAGCTAGACGAAGCTGGGTAGGAATAAAAGAGGAGGCATTGCCACCATAGGAGATTTTAGTCCCTATATTCTTTATGTTAAATCCAAAAGACCACATAGGTTCGTTTTGACCTACCATGAAAAACTTGGTAAGATAACCCGATATGTCAGCTGCAAAAGCATTCCCTGCTTGAGTGTCTCCAGAAACAAGATTTTGATCACTACGAATGTATCGAAGGGTCACTCCCATGGAATAGTCGGGAGTGAGCATAATGGAGTAACCCATGTCAAATGCAAACTCATTGGGGTGTGCTTCACCGAGTGAACGCGACATCTCGTCAAACTGCTCTACCCCTCCCATAGAAAAGTAGCGAAGAGAGGCACTGATTGCTTGGTTGTCTGCTCGACCGATTTTGTAGTAGCCTACAAGCTCCATTAGTTTAATGTCGCGGACTAGTTTGGCGAGCCATGGTGTATAAGAAAAACTAACTCCAGCTTTGCTAGAAAGAAATGCATATTTAGAGGGGTTGTAGTACTGCGAAAAGACATCTGGTGTCGTAGAGGCACCTACATCCGCCATGCCACCTGCTCTCGCGCTTGGGGAGATCTGCAGAGAGGGAACGGAGGTGTAGACTGTGTTGTAACGTGGCACATCGGTAGCGACATCTTTCTCTTGAGCCGTAAGGTTATTTAGGGAAAGTAGCCCTACTAGAACTAAACAAAAGATTTTGCAGTATAAAAGCTGTTTTCTCATGGTCGTTTTACTATTTCAAGGCAAAGTAAGTTCTTTTTAGCGAATTAAGCTCAACATGGCATGATCTAAATCACTAATTACTCAACGGCTGCAGGGCCTGAATTGTTGTTTTTGATTACCAATTTGTGTGTGGTGAAAACCTGTTGTCCATTGTGTGAAGTTGCCACTAAACGAAGTAAGTATAAGCCCTCTACAGGGAAGCTCCCATATGAGGTACTAGGTGTAAAGGTGTAGCTCGCTGGAGTATCTAGAGTGGACTTAAATGTAAAGTGATTACTTCGTGACACAACCCTACCCGTAAAGTCAATGAGTTCCACATATCCCTTAAAGAGCTCACCAGGAGCATTGGTTACGATCTCCATTGTAAGGGGCGCACCACGTCCCACGGGATTAGGGTAAAGTTTGGATAACTGCAGCTGTGGAGAGAGATCTTTATGTACTCTAAAGCTAAAGCTTTTTTGGCTACAATTATTGTGTACGTCCCATACTGTAAATAGAGCTGTGTGGTCGCCTTCTTCAAGAGGCGGGAGTGTGTAGACGACTTTCCCAAGTCCCTGCTCCAGCGATGATGCTTGATAGTATTCATTGAGGGCAAAGGTATAGTCGCTTCGATTGTCTATTGCAAGAGTTATTTGGTGTCCTAAGCCACCAGAAGAAAGGTTTATTCCGCTATTGTCAAAGATTTCGGCATAAAAAATAGGTGTTGGACCAGTGAGAAAATGATCTCTTTTTGTAGAGTCACTCAAATAGCAAAGCCGGATCTCTGGAGGAGTTGTATCAATTTCTGAGTTCTTTCCACCCGTAACGATACGAGAAGAGAAATCTACGCCCATTGCCTCCAGCTTACGCTCTTGTGCATAGGCATAGAGATTAATACGAGTGGCACCTTTTTCATAGGTTACGTCTTTAGGCACTATAAAATCGAACGAGAAAAAACCATCTTTTATGGGTACTTGCCCAGCATAGATTAGTCCTGTGTAGTCTTTGTATACAGCATCATTGTCGGCGTGGTTAGGACGATTTGCTTCAAGGGTACTCACTTCCGTTTCGCTGTCAAAGATAGTCACGAATAGATGTCCTGTAAAATTGCCTTCAATTTCATTGGATGGAGTTCGTATAGAGCCTTCAATTGTTACTTTGTCGAGTGCGTGTAGCTCAATGGCTTTGCCACCGACCTCGTTTCCATTTATTCTTTCCACTACTGCTCTATGGCTAGGTATGTTAAGCGAGAGGAGAGGGTCTCCAATCAGGAAGAAGTGAAGTTTGTTGACTAAGGCTCCTTCATCAGAGCTCACTCTTAGTCTATTCTTTGATCGTTTTATGGCTTCTCCAAATGTAGCACACTTACCCTCTTTATTTCGCTTTAAGATCTCTTCAAGAAAAGCCTCATTGAGTTGTTGGTTGTAAATATCATAAACGACACGTGCTGTAGTAACTAGTGCAATCGCCCCACTATGAGCATTGAGGAAAGCAGATTCACCTGCAGAGGTGATGGGATGATCAAAGTTTGCAAAGTCGCAAGTTGCAGTGATCCACAATGGAAGATGATGATAGTCGAATTGTTGTATATCACTTAATTTTATGATTTGTTCGTCCGACAAAGCATAGGGATTACCATGTCCTGTATAATTGAAGATAAGCATTCCCTTGTCTAGAGCATTCATAAGTTTCCTCTTAGCCCCTGGGAAGGTCGTAAGTCCATTTTTTGTCTCTTTGGGGAAGGCATCAAAGTAGACTTTAGTAAGGAGCATTTCGGGCATTTTTGCATTAATCACCTGCGATAGCAATTCACCACGTCTGAGGTGTCCATAATTGTCTCCGTTGTCTGCTACAATTACGCTATTAAGTTTCCAATCCCCAAGTTGCTTGTTTTCTCCATAAGCTATGCACTTATCCACAGCTTGGTGGGCTTCAAAAGGAGTCCTTACAGTAAATCTACCTATGCCTACGGATACTGTTTTTCCTCCATCGTGGAGAGCGTCTTCGCCTTCGGTTACCATTCCGAAATAGTCATCAGCCACATAGCTATTCACATTGAGTGAGTTTTCACTTTCATAGGTAAGCAAAAACTCTACACCTCTATTTTTTAGAGGAAGCCATTCACTACTTAGCATGCGGTTGTCGGCAGCTCCATCGCCAAAAAGCAGAAGGTGAATGGGGCAAAGATCGCTAGTCGTGGATGCTGTCTCTCTGCGCCATCGATCATAGAAGTACTTAACAAGTAGTCTGTATGCAGTTGCGTCTGGGGTGCCACTCGAAAATTCATTATATACTTCCTCAGCTGTTACCACGAGTACATTCTTTCCTTCGGTTTCTTGGTGAAAGCGTCCTAGTCGCTTGGCTTCATCAATAAATCCATTAGTCGAAATGATAATGAGGTCAGGTATTCCTTTGTGCTCTCTAATTCTTCTAAAAATAGTCTTGCCTACAATTCTTGGAGTAAAGGCGTCTCCAGGACGGAAAGCAACAAACTCAATAGGATTTCCATCCTTTTTTGTAGTGGCGTATACAAAGCTCTTGTCATCAGAAAGCGATAGCTCACGAATGTCATTCGGAGAAAGGGCTGCCCACACCTTTACGTCCGAAGGTAAATCAGAAAATACAAACTGCATCGCCTCTGCGGTAGTCTTAGTTGGCTTGCGAAAGATAAACTGCTTCCCTTCATTGTAGCTAAGTTTGTTTTCTGTCTCTACAGAGATAAAATCGATATAGGCTTTTTCGTTGGCAGGAGTAAATTGAGCCTTGGCCGAAAAATGTCCTGTAGCACCTCCTTGGAAAGACGAATTGCATAGGTGGTATATTCCTCTGAGATAGTTTACGGGAGTTTCCTCTTCGTGACGGAATATTTCATCTTCAAGTAACACAGAGCTTCCTGAAAGAAGAGATAGTTTCCCTTGTACGGAAGGAAGCGACACATAACCTACTTGGAGCTTAATCTCTTTCCCTTCAAGGACATTTTTTGAAGTTTCTAGTTCTAATGGCAGGGAGGCACCATTGCTCAGCAGTTCTCCTACAAGCAGGCGTCCAGATTGCTTCAGCGAGTAGAGCTCTCTTTCGTGGATATAGTAACCACTATAGGTATCGGTTTGTATAGGGTTGGGCACACTAGGAGGAGTTGCAGGCTTTATCGCTTTCTTTTGCAAGCCATCTGCAAGGAAATAGAATCCCTCTGTAGAGTAGGGGTTGAGATGATGTCTAAGCCTTTGAAGAGACCTGTCGAAGTAGACAGATGTGGCACCATAAGCGAAGAAGTATACGGATTCTCCTTCGTGAAGGACTGGTACGGCAGGAAGTATCTTTTGGGGAGCTTGGGAAAGTCTTTCGCTAAGTGCAGCTCCTCCATATCCAAAGACGCCTACCTCCTCAGGTTTTTGAAAGCCTAGCTTGCGTAATTCGTCATAGCTAATACGGTAGACACCACTTTTTGTTACAGCGATCTTTACTAAATTCCCCTCTTCTAGAAGCTCTTGCTCCAAGACTTCGCCTTTGGAATACAAAGCCGGACTGTCTAAGGCTGACGAATAAGGAGCTCTTGCTAAAAGTGCATAGAGCCCAAGGAATATAAGGCATGCACCATACATAAGCTGTCGAGCCAGATGTATTAGAGCTCCTCTCCACAATGTTTTCCAGTTGGGGTCAATCATCATCATCATCTCTTTTATAACGATAAGTAAGACAAATTTAGTGCATTCGCTCCACATAAACTTTTTTATGTTACTAGGCTGCAAGCTCTATATGCACTTGTCCAGCCCTTTGAATGGAGTGGAAAATCTCCAAGGTATGAGGTTTTCTCGCTGTGCGTTGAACAATCGCGATTTGAGAAACTCTAATTATTAGTGCAATTGTATTTCCCTCTCCAAACTTGTAGCAGTAGACTAACCGCCAGAAGAAGCCCGAATGAATACTGCAACTCCAAGAGTACCGAGACAATAGCTTATCACAAAATCGGTGTGAGATACTCGACAAGCGGAGCTACATACATATCACCCAATCTGAAAGAGCAATTTTGGGGTGTTAGACTTCTATCACAAGTCAGGCTCAAAATCCAGATTTGAGTTTGTACGTGCAAGAATATTAGGCGAGCATTTTAGGGGCATCGCGGTGGATAAATCGGCTGGAGAGTACATGCGCAAACTCTCCGAGCTTACAGACCAAGTCCACAAGATTGGCAAGAACAAGTAAGACAATAGGTCGGAACAAACCAATTGTCCCGACCTATTACTAATATACTTTGTTGGCGACTCCGTTTTAACTAAGATCTTTCCTCGTTGGTTGAGTAGAAAGGCCCCTTTTCGCTAGTTGCTAGGATCTCTTTTCCGTTGTCCGTTAAATCCTCAAAGTTGCCTTGAGGAGACATTGTCCTATAGCGACTTACCCAACTTTTTAGTGCATTATAGGAGTACTCTAGGGTCTTTTGGCTAACGCGGATTAGCTACTTGCCACGATTGATCATCTGTGGCATCGTATTGATTCTGTCTTTTGTTGGGTCTCTATAGAGTGATGAGTGAGTAGACTTGTCTACTCACTCATCACTCTACCATTATTTATAGCTCTTCAATATTCATCGTATCACCCGTATAAGTGACTTGAAAGGAGAGATCACTCTCCATGTCTTTTACCACACAAAGTTTAGGTCGATTATCTACTGTGATGATGAGATTCGTTTTCACATTCTCTACTTTTTCAATCAGTTCGTCCAGCTCCTTTTTTTCATAGTCGCTTGTGACATCATTACCATTGTAAAAGGCTTCTCTGATAGAACCTTTTGCCCCCTCAAACGCATTTATAGCGTTTGCAATATACGTGGAGTAGTCTACATCTACGTCCATAGTAGCAAGCACAAGCTCACCACCAAGCATCTCGTAGTAGGCGGCATGGAGCTTGACATAATTGATGACAAATTCGTCTTCTGTGGGGTCATCCGTTGAGCAACTTGAAAAAAGTGCTGACAGAAGGAGTAAGGGTATGACAAGAAGTTTCTTTTTCATATTGACATATTGTTTAGTTCTTATTGCCCCACGTACAGGAGCTGTTTCCATCTTCAAAAAGCTTTCTGAGGATATCCATAAGCTTTTCATCAAACTCAATGCCACCACCCATCCTGAGCAAGCCAAGTACCTTGCCATTTACTAGAAACTGGTGTCCTACGTAAGCTGTTCCAAAGCATGCATCATGATTGCCGATTTGCAGAGAGACGACTTGCTCCATTGGGATACATCCTTTTTTTGCTATAGCGATGAGACTGCTAAAGAAAGCGTTTTTCAGGAGTCTGTAGTAGATGTTCTTGTTTGTATTTAAGAGTCCAGACCAGCCATATCCACCCACGGCGCCTATGATCTTTTTGTTGACTGCCAGAAGAGGCGTCTCGTCAGATTGCAGATTTATGCCGAGTCGCTTTTCGTGGAGTTTAATTACGTCTGAAGGGATTGGACTCAAGTGGAGAGCCTTCGGGAGGGCTTCCCCGCTCTCTTTTAGAGCATCAATGTTTGCAAAAAGCTTTGTTGCGTACATGTTTTTGTTGTTTGTTTTGTGGCTCTCTGTGTGGTAGGGAGAGCACGTTTCCTACGTTTTTATTTCTGTTTGATAAACTTTATAAAACAAAAGAAGCGTGGTGCTGCTTTGCCACGTTCTAAGTCGGAGGTCGTAGGATACCTTGGTTCAGAGATACGTTGATAGCAGCCCACGCCCTTGCGTGGAAACCACTATGCCTACTCTCCGAACAAGTCTTGAATTTCCTACGTTCCCGACTTCGAAATAAGCACAATCGCTTCGTATGTTTGATGTACAGAGAGGAGAAGCTCTCCTCTACCGCGCCACTAAGGTACGACCTTTTACTTAAACATACAATACCAGGGCGAGCGTGGGCTGTTTTTTTTTGACGTATAGAGGCTACTCCGCAAGTTTCTAATTTCTAACTCCTAAACTCTGACATCGCTACCCTTGTCCACAGACGATCTGGCGAAGTAATTCTTCCTTGAGTGCGTACCATAGATGAGCCTCTTCCTGAGCCTCTGCGGGGATTCGGCTAGCGTAGCACTCCAAGAATTCAGAACTGCACAGATGCGATGCTCCAAGATCCAATCGAAAGATTTAGAGAATTACTTTACAAAAGCAACGATTTTCTTTAATCTCAGTCGTTTTTCATCGGATAATCAGTAGCTTGTGCAACGACAAAACAAATGTTCTTAAGAGTATTGAAGAATGGAGAAAGGGAAAGAAAACTGCTCGTTCCCAACACGTAATCCGCTACCTCTACATTGTTATTATCTTATTGATTGTGCGATAAATACCATTTTTTTGAATCTTTCTGGACATGGTCAGCCTTTCAAAAGCATTGTGAGGCTGTACATAAATAAGGTTTTATGTAAATAGTTGTATCTTTGTCTCAAACAGTAAGAACTTTCCTTTCTACCTGGTGTGTAAGTTGGATATAGAGGTCATAGCATTTTTATATTCTTTATATAAATAAGAATTCTTGCTGTGCAAATTACAGAAGTCGGGGGCTGTTACGATTGCTCACGTATAGCAGTATAATAGAAGAAAAAAAGATGGCATTACGAATCATCACTATAAGTAGGCAGTACGGAAGTGGGGGTAGAGCGATAGGAAAAGCGCTCGCAGATGCTCTAGGCATTGACTTTTACGACAAGGAAATCTTGCAAAAGCTTGCTGAAAAATCAGGGTATACGATGGATTTTATTGAAAATCAGGGAGAGTACAAAACCAATTCGGCTCTCAGTTATACCACTCTGGGAACCAATGCTTCTATGCGATTAGAGCCGATGATATCCCCTACCGATAGTGTTGTAAAAATGCAAAATGAACTTATTGAAAGCCTTGCTTCTTCCAAGCCGTGCGTGATCATTGGTCGGGGAGCTGATTATCTCCTCAGAGAGCGAAACGATGTCCTCAATGTGTTTATTTATGCCGATGAAGAGAGTCGTATCAAGTGTATTGCAGAAGAGTATGAAAAAGTCTCTTATGAGGAAGCTGCTAAGCATATGAAACAACGCGATCGAATGAAGAAAAAACACTATCGCTACTATACAGATCGCCAATGGGGAGCTATGGAGTTGTATGACATTTGTCTCAATACAACTAAACTATCAAAAGAACTTGCTGTAAAACTACTTTGCCAAGTGTATCGCGAACTTAATAATTCCTAGAGAAAAGAAAAAGATACTCTTCAAAGCGTCTTCTTCCTCTTTTCTTCTCTTTGTGTGGCGGTATTGTATCTTCTGAAAAAGTAGATTAAGGAACTAGATTCATTTTTTTTAAATAGCGAGCGAAGAGCTCCAATACAGCCTACAAAGAATGCTTTCATAAAAGCAATTGCACCGCGATTGCCTTTGTTGTTTTCACTGAGAAGGGCAATGTAGAATGCATCAAGTGGCATACGCTTTGTGCGAAAGCACTGAAAGCCCTCCTTCGCTGCAAGGTTTTGAATAGTCTGCGGAGAAAAGTGCCAGAGATGGCGAGGTACATCATAAGCAGCCCATTTATCTTTGTAGAGCCTAGCATCATAACTAGTGTAGTTGGGAAGAGCTAATACAAGTGTACCTGATGCTTTCAGTATTCGACGAAAACAGGCAAAATGGGAGGAAAGGTCATTGATATGCTCCAATACATGCCAAAGAGTAATAACATCGACAGATTGTGAAAGGTTAAGATCAAGAAGACTGGGAGAGCAGGGAAGATGAAAATGCTCGCTAGTATAGCAGCGTGCCTTGGGAGATTGTTCCACACAGTAGACTTGGTGCCCTTTAGACTTTACCAAAGAAGCAAATTGTCCCGTACCACAGCCTACATCAAGGAGTACACCTTTCTCTTTTGTAGAAGATAAATAACGAGCTATGGTACGATATTTTAGAGGTAGAGAGAAACTTCTTGCCAATTGGTAAAGCTTGTTGATGATGCCTTGGTGGGAGTTTGTGTGTGAGATATAGCGGTCACTCTTATAGTATTCTCCAAGAGTCTCTTCAGAGGGGGAAGAGCCCGTTATAAGAAGTCCAGATTCGCTGTTGCGAAGAAGTGGAAAACTTTGTTTCGAATAAAGCCAATCTGTGGCATAGCCCTCTAGATAATAAATGGAAGAACCACAAATAGGGCAGGGACGATCCTCAACTATCTGCCTCTCTTGAGTAATATACTTAGCACTTTTCACGCTCTTCACTCTTTGCTTCTTCCCAAAAAGAATTCATCTGATCAAAAGAGAGATCGCCTATTTTTTTCCCCTCTTTTTGTGCTTTTTGTTCGATGTACTCAATGCGTGAGGTAAACTTGCGGTTGGTCCGCTCAAGGGCATTGTCGGGATTGATGCCGTAAAGGCGGGCTGCATTGACTAAGGCAAAGAAAAGATCTCCGAATTCCTCTTCAAGGTTGTCGCTGTCCTGATGAAAGATAGCCTCGTTTAGCTCCTCTTTTTCTTCTTTTACTTTATTCCATACCTCTTCTTTACTTTGCCAATCAAAACCTATTGCTGCCGCCTTCTCACTTATTCGATAAGCCTTAATTAGTGAAGGAAGGGCTCGAGGTACTCCAGAAAGAAGGGTCTTATTACCTCCTTTTTCTTTTTGTTTTACTTTTTCCCATTGGCTAGTCACCTCTTCGGCACTACCAACTTTTGTGTTTCCGTATACATGTGGATGACGATAGATTAGTTTGTCGGCCAGCTGATTGCATACATCAGCAAGATCAAATTCACCTTTCTCTTCTGCAATTTTGGAATAAAAGAGAATATGTAAGAGCACATCCCCCAATTCTTTTTTAATTTCTACTGAGGAGTTGTCTAGAATTGCTTGCGAAAGTTCAAAGACTTCTTCAATTGTGTTGTCTCGGAGTGATTCGTTGGTTTGCTTCTTATCCCAGGGACAGTTAGCTCGAAGCATATCAAGTACATCGAGTATTCTTGCGAGAGCCTCCAGTTTTTCCGTCTTGTTTTTCATCGGTTTCTGTATCTTTCCTCCAAAATTACGACAAATGTAGTACTTATCCTTCACGGAAGCGTTGCTCTGACTTTGTGTAGCTCCTAAAAAACGGTTGAATACTTCTTAAAAGCTCCCTTATTTTCAAAGAAAACTTCCTAAAGAATAAAAGCAAAGCTTAGGAACTTTTGATAGGATTTTACGGAAGATTTATAGCAAAGGAAGGACGCTTTTTCTTTCCTTATCCTTTGGCTTATCAATACAGCTGACTTTTTTTGAGAAAATCCACTTACTTTGAATGAAGTGGTCGTCTAAAAAGGCTATAGGATATACTGAGTGAAAATAATTCTCTATATTTGCAGAGGAGATTATGGGGGATTCGTTTCTTCTCCAGTCTCAAACTTTGTTTGTATAAACGTTAAACAGATATTTTTTATATTATGGAAATCAGAAGACACTTTGCCACGTTCTATGTGGCTGGTTTTACCTATTACGAAGGGATGGATTGCTTCAGCGAACTCCAGATAGGCACCTCCCTTTCTTTTCAACCAGAACAAGACAACCCCTACGATCCCTGTGCTGTGGCAATCTATTACAAGGAGAGAAAGATCGGCTTTGTACCCAAAGATTATAATAGCTTTATTTCCCAGCTTTTATTGTTGGGTTATAGCCAACTTTTTGAGGTGAAAGTGAATCAAATTGATGGCACAGAGCACCCCGAGCAACAAGTGAGGGTGTCAGTAAAACTGCGTACCATAGAAGAGTTTCTTTTGACACAGTCAATTGAAAAAAATAACCTTAAGGAGATGGCTCTGAATCCTACGAGTAATTGCAAATAAAGGGTATTCCTTAAGGGTACGAAAAAGGCACCTCAACAATGTTGTTGAGGTGCCTTTTTCGTATAAAGGGAGAGACTTACTCTTTGGTAAGGAATTTATCTCCAGTTTCCGTTACAATGCTACGGTAGTATCTTTCGTTGTATCCCATAAAGTCGGGAGAAGCACTCATACCATATCCATTGTCTTTGAATTTGCCATTTTCAAGTTTCTTGCGGTTACCATCCATGTAGCGAACAAGAAGATATTCACCAAGTTTTTTCCATCGAGTTGTAGATCCTACTGCTGTCTTTGCACAGAAGTCTGTAAGGAACTTGCGGGCTTCCTGAGATGATTTCCCAGCCAAGAGAGCCTTTGCTTGGGTGTCAATTGTTGCAATTGTTTTATCAAAACTAGATTCCAAGTCAACTTGAACCTCTCTGATTTCATCAATCATAAGGTCGTAGCGATTATAGGCCATGTTGGCTACCCAGTTGTGAATCCAAAACGCACTAGTCCATGAGAAGTTCATCATATCACCATTGCCATGGCGATAGCACTCTGGTACTTCATTGATTGAAGCATACATAGGGGTAAAGACAGCTGTATTGGCATCGTCTACACCAAACCAAAGGATGCCGCCAACCTCATCGGGAAGCCAGTTTCTCATTTGGGCTACAAGTACAAATCCTGTTTGCTGTGTAGCAATGGCTCTTTCGTTGAAGTAGTGTTTACCATCTACTTCCCAGTCCATAGGTCTCCATCTGTAAGGAGCATTGTTGGGCCCTGCCCCTATATCTTGAGACATGTCCATAGGAGTACCTTCATAGTGGTCTCTCATCATGTTGCGTACATCTGCAATAGAAAGTTTGCGTTTGGGCACCACATAGAGGGGCATGGGCTGCTGTGTAGCATCGCCCATTACGAGAGGCAAATACTTATCCATACCTTCACAAAACTTATTAAAGAAAGCCCATACGCGTGCTTCGCATCCTCTTAGTCCACTAAATGTCCAAGGATTGTATGCTTTTTGGAAGCTAAAGTCTTTATCCGCTCCCTTGAAATATCCTTTTTCTCTTGCAAAGGAGATTACATCTTTGGAGTAGATGCAATTTTCAGGATCATTGAATCGGATTTGCTGGATACGAGATTGATTGGCGTGAGCAGAGATGGCATTGTCGGGAATACGCATAGCTACCCATACGGCTCCTTTTCGTCCTGGACCTTTGCCTATAAGCTCCATTACCCAAGCTTCCTCTTTGTCAGCGATAGAAAAGCTTTCTCCAGAGCTATGGTAACCATATTTTTCAACAAGATTGGTCATTACTTTGATGGCTTCTCTTGCAGTTTTTGCTCTTTGTAGCGTAATGTATATGAGGCTACCATAGTCTATAAGCCCTTCGGGATTTACGAGCTCTTTGCGACCTCCCCAGGTGCTCTCTGTGATCGCCAACTGATGTTCATTCATATTTCCTAATACAGCATAGGTATGAGCTACTTCTGGTATTTCCCCTAGAGGGGTATAGGTATCCCATTCAACAACTTTACGCATGGTACCTTTGGGCCAATCTCTAGCAGGCCAATGATACAACTCACCATAAAGGACGTGAGAGTCTGCTGCGTAGCTTATCATTACAGAGCCGTCAGTTGAGGCTTTTTTGCCCACAAGTAGTCCCGTGCAGGCATCTGCTAATTGGGGTAGAGAAAAGGCTAGTAGTACTCCTATGATAGGAGCTAAAAGGAGATTTTTAATCTTCATAATGATTTTATCTTTCTTGTGATTTTTTTATTTATCTAGTTGCTCCATCGTTGTATGATAAAGAGGATACTCTACAAATATACCTCTTTTCACTAGGATACGAAGCTATGCTTTGCCATAAACCACTCTTCTCACATTGTCAATATAAAACTTTGTTTGAGAAGGGTCGGCTCCTGTACCCATAAAGTAGAGCGGAAAAGTATCTTGTCCCTCATGGTATGGAGGCTGTAGGTACTCTTTGTCTAGTACTTCAGCTCCCAACGAGAGGTAGAAGTTGAGTCGTCTTGTGGCAATCTCGGTATTGGGATGCTCTACTTCAAAAACCCATGGTTCCCTTCTTGGTAGGTTCCATAAGTAGGCTATAAGTTTTCTACCGATACCAGATCCACGCTCTTGAGGGTCTATAGCAAAATGCTCTCCATAGATGAAGGTTTCGAAGTGCCAACTAGAAAGAAAGCCAATTGTAAGGGAGTTTTTCTGAATCAGTAGAAGGCGAAAACGAGGTTCTGTATCTAGTAAATGAAGAAACTTTTTCCAATCTCTTCGTTCCTCCAAAGGAAAGCTCTCCTCATAGAGTCGTTTTACCATGTCAAGCTCCTGCTCGTAGGCAATGTCGTAGGGTAAGATTTCAATATTGTCAACTAGTTTCATCCTGTTACTAAAATAGTGATTACTTCTCTCCTTGTATGGCTACGACACCAGGAAGAGCCTTTCCTTCAACTGCTTCTAGAAGGGCTCCACCTCCCGTTGAGACGTAAGAAATTTTATCTTCCATGCCTAAGAGTTTGATGCAGGCTACACTGTCTCCCCCTCCTACGAGAGAGTATGCACCTTCTTTCGTTGCATCTGCAACAGCCTCTGCAAGAGAGAAGGTACCTTGTCTGAAGTTTTCCATCTCAAAGACACCTGCTGGACCATTCCAAAGAATTGTTTTTGCTCCATGGAGAGCCTCCTTATAGCAAGCTCTTGTTTGGGGGCCTACATCAAGTCCCATATATTCCTTAGGAATTGCATTGATTGGAAACACTTTTCGTTCGCTATCATTGCTAAATTCAGTAGAAGCAACTACGTCTAAGGGCAAGATGAGCTCTACATTTTGAGCTTTTGCTTTTTCAAGAATTTCCTTAGCCACAGCTATATTATCAAGTTCAAAAAGAGATTTCCCAATATGACCTCCTTCTGCTACGACAAAGGTAAATGCCATTCCCCCAGTTACGATGAGTTTATCCGCTTTGTTGAGTAAGCTTGATAGAATGTCAATTTTTGAAGAGACCTTAGCGCCTCCTACAATAGCCACAAAGGGATGAGCCTCACATTGCAGGATGTGTTCAACCGCTTTGACCTCCTTTTCCATAAGAAACCCAAACATCTTATTGGAAGGAGGAAATTTATCAGCAATTAGAGCAGTAGAGGCATGAGCACGGTGAGCGGTGCCAAAAGCGTCATTTACATAGCAGTTTGCAAGAGAGGCTAGCTTGTCGGCAAAATCTCTCTGACGTTGTTTCATCTCTTTTTTAGCTGTAGCGACTTCTTCAGGAGAGGCTTCAGGAGAGAGTCCTCTTGGTTTTCCCTCCTCTTCTGCATAAAAGCGAAGGTTTTCAAGGAGTAAAGCTTCACCATTATGAAGGCTTTTTACGGCATGCTGCACCTTTTCCCCTATAGAGTCGCCTGGAAATTGTACCTTCAGTCCAAGTAGCTCCTCGAGGTGGGGCAAGAGATGCTTAAGTGAGAGGCTTTCATCGATTCCTTTGGGGCGCCCGAGGTGTGACGCAATGATCAGTTTCCCCCCATCTGATAAAATTTTTTTTAGCGTGGGAAGAGCTGCTCTCATGCGGGTGTCATCCGTGATATTTCTTTCTGAATCAAGGGGTACATTGAAATCAACACGAACAAATGTTGTGAGTCCCTTGAAGTTGAATTGCTCAATGGTAGTATTCATGGATAAAGGTACTAATAGAGGCTAATTTTCTTGATTGGTTTCACTTTCTTTTTTCTCTTCTTCTTTCAGTTGCTTCGCAAATAGCGCAGAGTCCAGAAGAAGCGTAAGGATATCTTTGGTAATTTCTGGCTTATTTAGCTTGGGAAGGTCATTTTCTATCCCTTTACTGATGGTTTCTATTTCGCTCACTTCAACTAGCTGTAGACTAGCTTGAAATGCTTTTACTAAGTCGTCTTGGGCTATGAAGAGGTAGAGCTTGTTGAGGAAGTCGTTGGCATTAGGCTTTTCAATTTTGTCGTGATACTCTTCACTCTTTGTGTAGTCGCCTACCATGAAATAGCTCCAAGCAAGTGATCGATAGGCACGTTGAGGAGTACTTGATCGGTAGATATACTCATGTAGCAAAGGAATCGCTTCTTCGTAGGAGCCAGAAACAATGTATGTCGCAGCCATCGCAAGAAGCATAGAAGGCTCTTTGCGATATTGATTATAAATAGCTAATGCTTTATCATGGAAGCCCATCTTGCGATAGCTATGTGCTAGGATAACTCTGAGATGCTGTGAAAGATCTTCTACTAAGTCTGATTTTTCCAAGCAGGAAATTGCTTCTTGATAGTTGCCTTCTTTGTACAATATGTAACCAAGCCGGCCTAAAGATGTAGCATCGGCAGGATTTTCTTGCACAATTTTCTGAAGGAGAGGAATTGCTGCTTGATATCGACCTCTACTCATGTAAAAAAGTGCGGTTTGGCGGTTGTACGTTACGGTATAATTGCCAAACGTTAAAAGAGGAAAGCTACGAATGGGGAGTTTGTCAAAAATATTAGAACCAAGAGACTGTCCTGAAAAAAGATTTACAAAGCGGTAGAAGTCTTGTACATAACGACGCGTCTCTAGTTGCAAGTTGTCTTGCTTTACCTCTACCACGGGTTCTTTCATTTGGTCAAGCATCGCTGCGAGGTTGGGGTCTTGCAGGTTTAGGGGCTGTATCCTATTTGGAAGACTGAGAATAGCTGAGAATAGATCACTATCACATAGTTTTTGAGAAAAGTATGGCATTAGCTTTTGTATTACCTCATTACTCTCATAGAGCTCTTTAACGGCACTATGCTGGGGGTCAAATGGTGTAAACCATGAGGCTATGGTGTTGAAAAAAGGCAACCGCTTGAAATTTCTAAATGCCACATAGAGTGTATCGGCTCCTTCTTCTTCTAGTTTTCCAAGCTCCTTTACTCTCTCTTCGAGAGCTTTAAGTTCAGGGTCTATGGGTCCAGTATCGTCACTATCCAGCTCAAAGAGAGTTGCCCCAAGATTGTTGTTTTTTTGGTTTGCTCGTATAATCTCGGGCAAGTTTTTCTCTACGATCTGTGTAACTCGTTCGGTATCGCTTGACAGAAGAAAGGCATCAACCTGTGCACTAAAGAGCTTGTCAAAAGAGTGTACCTCATTTGCTGCAGCTAGTAGTGGTTTGAGTTCCTTTGCATAAAGCATGCTTCGCTTGGGATGGATATAGCTCACTAGTATCAAAGCGAAAAAGAGCCGCACCTGATAGCGGATCGAAATCTCCGGACGAGTAAGTTCTTGAATGATAAAGCGAACTTTTTGTATATCCCACTGATAAAGTAATCCAAGCGTAAGTGATGCAACCATCATTTGACGAGCGTATTCGCTCATCCCAGCGAGGATGTCTGCCATTTCCTGTGAGAGCCTTTCAGAAACCCATAGATATTCAAAAAGGGTAGAGAGTCGATTGTCATAAGCAAAGCGTTCTTCTGAAGAAAGGTCTTGTGGCTCGCTCTCCAATCCTCGTGTATAGAAAGCTTCAGGCATCCCCTGGCTTTCAATAATTCGGAGGGTGGTGTAGTATTGTTCACTGCTATTTTGCTTCCTTCTTTGGCGATAAATTGTATCGCTCACTTGAAGCATTTTTAACTTTAGAAAGTTGAGGACTTCATCGCGTTGTTCATCCTTTGCACCTTGCTCCAAAAACTGCATCATTCTTTGGTAGGTATCTAGGCTACTTTTTAAGGTGCTTTTGCCTTCTATAAAGGGGGCGTTCTCTAGCTCTACATAAAGTAAGCGAGAGGCTCTGTAAAGCCACCCATCCATTATCCATTGATTTATCTTTGTTCTATCCATCTTAGATTCTTCCTTATCTCAGAGACCTCTTTTTCAAAATGCTGAGGGTTGAAGAGAGCGTCCCTATTTACAAAAATACGACTTTTAGAGCGAATTGTCTTTTTTGTACTCTTTGCTAGAAGGAAGAAGTAAAACAGAAAGAACTAAGACGTAAAAGTTGCTGAGCCTTTAATTGCATTTTGCTATGCATCTTCTTGATAAAGTCAAATTATAAGCTTACTTTTGTGTGTCGAAAGGGCTTGCAAGGTTTTTGAAAAGTCTACAGGCTCTTTTACTGTGTTAAGAGAAAGGATACGAAATGGCGTTACAATGTGGCATTGTGGGACTCCCTAACGTGGGCAAGTCTACTCTTTTTAATTGCTTGTCAAATGTGAAAGCTCAGGCAGCAAATTTTCCTTTTTGTACCATCGAACCCAATGTAGGCGTAATCACAGTACCCGATAGTCGGTTGGATAAACTGGTCGCAATTGATCAGCCTCAACGAGTCATTCCCGCAACTGTGGAGATCGTTGATATTGCTGGTTTGGTAAAAGGAGCGGGTAAAGGAGAGGGACTTGGCAATAAATTCCTAGCCAATATCCGAGAGACGGATGCCATTATCCACGTGTTACGTTGCTTTGATGATGATAATATAAGTCATGTAGAAGGCTCTGTAGACCCAGTTCGGGACAAGGAGGTAATTGATCTTGAACTGCAGTTTAAAGATTTGGAAACAGTTGAGTCGCGACTAGCAAAAGTAGAAAAGCAGGCACAGACGGGAGGGGATAAACAGGCAGCCGTTTTGGCACGAGTGCTGAGAGCCTATAAAGAAGTGCTTGAAAAAGGTGAGAATGCCCGTACTGTACAATTTGAGATGAAAGAGGAGCAAGACGCGGCTCGAGGGCTTTTTTTGCTTACAGCAAAGCCTGTGCTCTATGTTTGCAATGTGGATGAACAATCTGCTGTGAATGGCAATGACTATGTAGACAGAATTCGAGCCATTGCAGAGTCTGAAAATGCGGAGCTACTCGTAATCGCAGCAAAGACAGAAAGTGATATAGCTGAGTTTGAGACTTTTGAAGAGAGATCTGTTTTCCTAGAAGAGTTGGGACTCAAGGAGTCTGGAGTGAGCCGTCTAATACGTGCAGCTTATGCTCTTCTTGGCTTAGAAACCTTCTTTACTACAGGGAGTGATGAAACTCGTGCTTGGACATTTAAGAAGGGAATGAAAGCGCCACAGTGTGCTGGTGTTATTCATACCGATTTTGAAAAAGGCTTTATTCGTGCTGAAGTAATCAAGTATGATGATTATGTAAGTCTTGGTAGTGAAGCAGCTGTCAAGGAAAAAGGTAAACTCAGTATTGAAGGTAAAGAATATGTCGTGCAAGATGGAGACATTATGCACTTCCGATTCAATGTATAGCATTGATTCTTTCCCCATATGCAATCCGCAACACACCCCATTCTGATATCCTGAAAGAAGAGAAAGCAAAAACGCACAGCAAGTATTTAGGCAACCTAAGGAAAAGTTATGGCACATTCAATCAGTGAGCTCAGTAGTAATTCGAGCTTACTCATTATATACACAGGTGGTACTATTGGAATGGTAGAGGACCCCGAAACGGGAGTTTTGAGAGCCTTTGACTTCTCTCACTTGCAAGAAAGTATACCTGAGCTTAAGCGTTTATCATTTAAGTTGACATATACTCAGTTTTCTCCCCCTATTGATTCAGCTGATATGTCGGTAGACTTGTGGTACAAGCTTGCTCAGACGATTGTAAGTAACTATGACAATTACGATGGTTTTGTAGTATTGCATGGTACGGATACAATGTGCTTTTCTGCAAGTGCCTTGAGTTTTCTTTTAGTGGGGCTTAATAAACCTGTGATCTTTACGGGTAGTCAACTTCCCATTGGTCGTCTTCGCACTGATGGCAAGGAAAATCTTATCACCTCGTTGCAGATCGCTGCTGAAAAACATCAAAGCGGCGAAGCCATGGTACCTGATGTGTGTATTTACTTCAATGGTTGTCTTTTTCGAGCGAACCGCACTACTAAGTCAAGTGCAGATCAGTTTGAAGCTTTTCGGTCCTACAACTATCCTCTATTAGCGCATGTGGGCATTGATATTTCTTACCATCAGAAAAATATCCATCGCTATACAAAAGAGAGTCGTCCCATGCTAGAGAGCCTTTGTTTGCCCAACAACCATGTTACTGTACTAAAGCTTTTTCCTGGGATTCGGGAGGAGGTAGTAGATGCAACGCTCGGGATTTCTGGATTGAAAGGACTAGTATTGGAGACCTATGGTAGTGGCAATGCTCCTACTAGTGAATGGTTTATTACGAGAATAGAAGAGGCTGTAAAAAAAGGACTTGTCGTCGTAAATGTAACCCAATGTGCCAGTGGATCGGTGCAAATGATGCGCTATGATACAGGAGCTCGTTTACTGAAGGCGGGTGTGATTTCGGGATACGATATGACTACAGAATCGGCACTGACTAAGCTTATGTGCCTTCTAGCTAAGCCTCTTAGCGTAGAAGAGGTAAGACGACAAATGGAGATTAGTCTTTGTGGAGAGATGTCTAATAGTACTAATAAAGACAAGGATTGATGCAATACTCCTCCTCACTTCTTGGGTCTTCTTCTCTTTTTTCAAGAGAGTCAGAAGAAAAGATTAATATCAAAGAAAAAACTCCTCAGCAAGTCGCTTTTGTAAGTGTCGGAAGTGGGTCAAGTGGTAACTGCTATTATTTTTCGTCCCCTCAAGGCTCTCTTCTCATTGATGTAGGAGTACCTATTCGTATGGTAGAGCATGCTTTGCAATCGGTGGGAAAAAGCCTTTGTCAGATAGACGCGATTCTAGTAACTCATGGCCATAGCGACCATACCAGAAATGTGGCACGTCTCAGTGTGCTCTACGATCTTCCTGTAATTGCTACCCCTGAAGTCTTTTTGCTACTAGATAGCCTCAAGACACGATTTAAGATATTTCCCAAGAATCGGATTGTCATCAAAGAGGAGGATTCTCTAGTACGAGGAGGTTTCAAGATAGAGAGTTTTGCCGTACCACATGACTGCCCTGAGACAGTAGGGTATACCCTTACTTTTGAGGATTTTCGTTTAGCTCTTCTTACCGATGTGGGTCATTATCTTCCCCTGCACTATAGCATAGCGCGTAGCTGTAATCATCTTATACTTGAGTCCAATTTTGATCGCGAAATGCTGATTAATGGAGGATATCCCTATTCTTTAAAGCAAAGAATAGCAAGCGACCTAGGACATACGGGCAATTACGAGGCGGCTCTTTTTCTCTCTCAAGTCTATCACTCACAAATGCAACGGGTGTGGCTATGCCATCTGAGCAAGGATAATAATACCCCAGATTGTTGCTACAAAACCTTTCAAAACGTTCTAGGGCAACGAGGTATCCCTCTTGAGAGTTTGCTTTCTATATTGCCTCGATTTAAGGCAACTCCCCTATATCTTTTCAATCTTCGGCAAAACGAACTTGCTATAGACAGCGAAACCCGATCTGCTGAAGTGGCTGTATAAAGCGTGATTCTGCCTGAATCACTTCATACATAGTTGGTTCACGATGAAAAGTGTATCCTACTCGAAGAGATTCAAAGAAGCTCGGATTTCTCCTAAGCTTACTTTCAATTGTTTCAAGGTTGATAGCTTTTTCTAAGCACTTTTCTATAGTCCAATCTCCAAAGAGAGAGGCTTCAATAACCAACCCTTCTTCTTTAGGTGGGGTAATTTCGGAGCAATCTATCTCAATATTAAAGAAGTGTGCCATCTCTTCTACTATGGTACGGCTACCACGTGCCTTGCTCTCGGCAGAGAATCCTGCGATATGGGGAGTCGCAATAAAAGCCTCTTGAAGAAGTTGCAGTGAGATCTTTGGTTCCCCTTCCCAGCAATCTATAATCATGGCGCTTATCTTTTTTGTTTCCTTTGCTTTTAGTAGAGCTTTTGTGTCGACTACTGCACCACGCGCAGCATTGATAATTATGGCTCCTTGCTTCACAAATGCCAGCGAATCTGTATTGAGTAAATGGAAGGTAGGATATTTTCCATGATGAGTGAGAGGAACGTGAAAGGAGATAAGGTCGCTTTGGCTAAATAGTTCTTCTAAACTGCAAAAATCATTGGTCTCCTCCACGTCAGCTCTTATTGGATCGCATAAATAGGTCTTCATGCCTATTGCCTTTGCATAGCGAAGCACTTCTTTACCTACGTGTCCCACACCTACTATTCCTAAGCTCATTCCCGACAGAGATTTTTTCTTCTTCAGCGCATAGCGTGCTAGTGCTCCAAAAAGATATTGAGCCACTGCAGGGGCATTGCATCCAGGTGCATTTTTTACTACTATATGGTGAGCTTTACAGTAATCAGAGTCAATATGATCTGTGCCTGCTGTAGCAGTAGCTATAAACCTTATTGTAGTTTTCTCTAGTAGTTCAGAGTTGCATTGACAGACGCTTCGGATAAGAAGTCCTTGGGCTTGATGTTTACGGATTGCCTCTTGAGTAATTTCTTGAGAGGGGAGGAAAAGAGCGTCTGTGTAACGAGAAAGAGTAGTGGATAGATAAGGTAGCGAGTCATCCACGATAAGTTTTGGTCGAGTAGTCATGACTTGGGTATGGATCTATTGTTTTTTTAGAAAGTATAGGTAGTTGTTGGGTAAGCTATTGAGGTATCCTTTTCTTGACTAGTCCCATTGAAAAGTGGTTCATTGAAGGAACTCTCATTTTTTTTGATGTACAAGCGTGAGAATTCGATCTTTTACTGCTTCCATTTGGTAACGTGGCGTAGAGGTTGCTCCACAGATCCCAATTGAGAGCTTGTCGTAGGATATTTTCGGTAGCATCTCAAGAGTAAGTTCTGAGGAATTTGAGATGAAAAGACTTCTTGGATTTGCTTTTTGACACTCTGCAAAAAGAGCTTTCCCATTGGAACTCTTTTTCCCCGCTATAAAAAAGATATAGTCGTGCTTTCGAGCGAATTCAGCTATGTGGGGAAGTCGTAGTGCGACTTGTCGGCATATGGTGTCGTGAAAGAGAAACTCAACACCACTAGCCATACGACTTTTTATCTTTGCTACTAGCCTTTGAAAATCAGCAAGAGGTTTGGTTGTTTGAGAGAAAACTTCAATTGGTAGATTGTAGTTTAGTAGATCCGCTTCTTCTAAAGTCTCAATAACGATTGCTTTTCCTTCAGTTTGACCAACAAGCCCATTGACTTCCGCATGCCCCTTCTTGCCAAAAATAACAATTTGCCTTGCCTCTCCACGATGTTTTTTGTAGGTGTTGCGAATACTTTTTTGTAGTTGTAGAACAACGGGGCAAGTTGCATCTACAATAGTGAGACCCTGTTGCTGAGCTAGTTGGTAGGTGGAAGGTGGCTCTCCGTGGGCTCTAAAGAGTACTTTCGCCTTATTGAGAGAGTGTAGAGCCGTGTAGTCTATGGTGTACATTCCCTTCTCTTCAAGGCGTCTGACCTCACTTGTATTGTGTACAATATCGCCCAAGCAGTAGAGCGGATGCCCCTCTTGCAATTCGCTCTCTGCTTTTTGGATGGCCTTGACTACTCCAAAGCAAAATCCCGATTGATCGTCTATTTCAATGATCACTTTCTCGTGTTTTTTTGTTCTATTGTTTGCCTAGCGAGAGCTAATAGTTGCTGATCTTGCTCTTCTATAGTGAGGTCGGAATTGTCAAAGACAATTGCATCATCGGCTTTAGCTAAAGGTGAAATGGTACGAGAGGAGTCTATGCGGTCGCGTTCAAGTAAGCCTTTCTGTACCTCTTGAAGTGATATCTCAACTCCCTTTTCGAGCATTTCCTTATAGCGACGCTTAGCCCTTACCTCTGGACGAGCGGAGAGAAATATTTTTAGTTCTGCACGGGGGAATACAGTAGTGCCTATATCTCTCCCATCCATGACGATTCCCTTTTCTAATCCAAAGGCTTTCTGTTGCTTTGTTAGGGCTTCTCTTACAAAACCTAAAGTGGAGATAGGGCTCACCCACTTGGAAATGCGTGGAGATCGTATTTCAGTTTCTACATTTTCTCCATTGAGAAGGGTAGCAGGATTGCCTTTTTCATCACGTGTAAAAGAGATGATAATGTCTTTCATTGCACTTGACAAACCTTCAGTGTCTATGCCTTTTTCGTGGATGTATCCATTGCGGAGGGCGTAGAGCGTAACAGCTCTGTACATTGCTCCACTATCTATGTAGTGGTATTGGAGATTTTTGGCAAGGGCTTTTGCTATGGTACTCTTCCCTGTAGAACTGCAACCATCAATGGCGATGATAATTTTTTTATTCATAAAGTTGTTAGACTTGTCTTTTTGGGATACCTGTATAGGATGGTCTAGAAAATAAAGCGTTCATCTCCCAATGTGGTACTGACAGTGAAAATAAAGGAGAGAGCCGAGGTGTGGTATCGTGAGGCAGCCAGACTAACTTGGAAGTGACGTGCCGAGAAGCCTACACCTAGAGAAAGGCCAGAGATGAAACTGCCCCCCACGATATGGAGATCTTGTGCTAGCCGTGGATTGTAGCCCGCAGCAAGCCAAAAGTTTTTGAATGGGCGATACTCTATTCCCATTGTAAAGTGGCGAAGGATCCTTTCCGATACTCGTCTTTGGGTAGGTGTGCTACTCCGAAGGACAATCGGATTGAGTCCATAGGCTGTAAAGTGGAGTTTTATGGGGGCATGTAAAAAGGCTTGAGAATAGCCTAGACGAAGATCCCAAGCAGTAAGAGGCTTTGACTGATCGTAAGAAAGTAAGGTGAGCCCCGCATTTGTGATGGTCGCACCTAGAGATACTCCCTTTTTGCTATTGTAGTAGCTGAGACCTGCGTCTACCGCCAAAGCAAGTGCGTTGTACCGCTCAATATTGGAGTATATCAGTTTGATAGCAAGAGCTCCACGCAGCATATCGGTGAGTTCGTAGTTGAAAAGTCCCTCCAAAGCAATATCTGTGGCAGAAAAACTTCCTGTGGCTTGGTTGTGGACATCATAGCCTTCTATCTTACCATAGTTCATAGCACGTAGTCCTACTGCCCAAGAAGCTCTTTCATTGAAGGGAAGTCCGTAAAGAGCATTGGCACTATGTGTACCAGTCATGTAATGGAGATAGCTAAGAAAAAGACGACCAGCACTCTCTTCTCCATATAATGCAGGATTGTCGAAAGCGACTCCAGGGTTGTCGTCTACATAGGTTAATGAGATCCCCCCAATAGCTACAGTATGTGCTGTAGCAGGGAGATTAAGAAACGGGTAGCTACGCGCTTTACTTTGTGCAGTACAAGTCTCTTTAGAGAGGAGACTTACAAAAAGAAGTAGAGCAATTAGTAAAGATAAAGAGGATCGTCTCTTTTGCATAGAAGAGGGAACTATGGATGACCGTTGATGTTGTGGCGAAGAAGTGTACGACAAAGGAGTTGTTTATTTAAAGAAGATTAAGTGATGTGCTAAGAGGATAAGGATAAGACTGATTGCAAGGATGAGGACACCCTTTGCAGTCTTTGCAAGTACGCGATTGAGAGCATTCCCTTTTTCTCTTTTCATATCTTTAGAGAGACGCATCTCAAAAATAAAAAAAGGAATTATTAGGAGTAGCGTAAGCCAATTATAGTAGGGGATGATGCAGAGAAGGATCAGCAAAATGTTGGTGGTATAGAGTTGTGGCAGTAGATCCTCTCCAAATCGGACTGCAATGGTTTTTTTCCCAACTTTTCGATCGCTTTCAGCATCGCGGTAGTTGTTGATGAGTAAAATATTTACACTAGCTAACCCCATAGCCGCACCTAGTAGAAATATATTGCGTGTAATCATGCTAGTAGCCACATAGTATGTACCCATTGTAGCTACTAACCCATAGAAAATAAAGACAGCTACCTCTCCAAGACTATTGTATGCAAGAGGGAATGGACCAGCAGAATAGGCATAAGCTCCCAAGAGAACAAATAATCCCAATAAAAGAAGCCATAAATTGCCAGATAGAAAGACTACCAAAGCTCCTGTCAATGCCGTAAAAATAGCAAGAAGAATAGCTGCACGACGCGCTATCTTCAAACTAACAATTCCCGAAGCTACAATGCGTTCAAAGCCTTTGCGCTCGACTTGGTCTGCTCCAGACTTAAAGTCTGCAATGTCATTTACGACGTTGCAAAAACATTGTCCAATGAGAGCAACAAAAAAGCATAGAACACCTGCCCACATACTCCTTGTCGTTAGAAAGGATCCTTCCAATAAAAAGGTAGCAATTGCCACTAATACGGGAGATATTGAGGCTGGTAGAGAATAGGGGCGGACGAGATAAATTGCTTCTTTTAGTGTCACAATAGTTGTTGAGTAGCGGGGGTTTATGATTAAGAAGAACTCAGAGCTTACTTTCAGAAACAGTAGAGAAAGAGGTTATTATTCAAGCTCCAAAGAAAGTTTCAAGTGCTTGAAAAGATGCCTGCTGAGGGCATTGAGTGCTTTTCCTTTGTCTTCTGTTGCAACAGCAATTACTAAGCTATACCGACTACTTCCATACGAGACTAGTCGGAGAGGAAGGTCTTCTAAGGCTTCCAATATACGCGTTTCAAAACCGATATTTTCCCAACTCATATCGCCGACTACAGCTAAAATACTAAGTCCATGCTGTACCTCTACACGAACTCTTTTCTTGAGATTTGAGATGAAGTCGTCAAGCTCATCGCTTTCTTCAATCGCGATAAGGTAGCTACTTCCATTACTTGATACTAAATCAGCTCTGAGGTGATACTCTTCAAGAAGACGAGTTGTAACAAGAATGGTGTCTTCAAGAGAAGGGGTTGAGTTGAGCGAAAAGTGAGGAGAAAGCGTAAGTACTGAGACACCATCTTTCGCAGATATGGCTTTGACGGTAGTTGTGCCAGTTTCCGAAGAGATCGTGGTGCCTCTTGCTTCAGGATCAAGCGTGTTGAGTAGTTTTACGGGTATTCCTCCGCGACGTGCAGGCTCTATACAAGCTGGGTGGAGTATTTTAGCCCCAAAATGAGCTAACTCGGCGGCCTCTCCAAAGTGAAGTCGTCTAACAGGGCGAGTTACGTTTACGATACGAGGATCGTTGTCATGAAGGCCATCAATATCTGTCCAAATTTGGATCTCTTCCGCTTCAACGGCCTCTCCAATCAAAGTAGCCGTATAATCACTTCCTCCTCTTCGTAAGTTGTCTACTTCGCCAAAAGCATTCACGCAGATGTATCCCTCTGCTACGAAGAGTTGATTGCTATCTGGAAATGAATCCACCAAAGGGCGTAGATGGCGCTGTATATACTCCGTATCTGGAAGGCTGTCGTGGTCGATCTTCATAAAAGACAGGGAGCGTAAATGCTCAGCAGTACACCCTTCGTAGTAGCGTAGGGTAAGAAGAAGAAGTTGCACGGTTGCAATTTCTCCTTTAGAAAGGATCACCTTCTCGTCATTTTTTGTAAAATTCTCGTTTCGTGTTTGACTTTGAAGTTCTGAAAAAGCTGGTTTAATCGCAGTTTTTGCAAGCTCTCTTATACTTTCTTCCTCAAAGAGGTCGTCCACGACATTCCAATATTTTGCTTGAAGTGCTACAAGAGTGTCCTCTGCTTTTTGCCAACTCCCATTGCTAATGTCTTCGCAGAGAGATACAAGTGTGTCTGTAGTACCACTCATTGCTGAGAGTACCACGATCCTTCTTCCCTCTACTTGGCTTACAAGTCTAGCAACTTCTCGAATGCGTGTAGCAGATCCTACCGAGGTTCCTCCAAATTTTAGCACTTTCATTGTGAATCTAGTATATTAAGTAGGTGAATGTTTTAGACTAAAATTCAGAGCTGAGAGGGGTCTCATCTTCAAGAAATGTGTTCTCCTCATCTTGTCTGTTTCCCTCTTCTCCTAGCAGTCGCAAGGTGCGAGCAGAGGAGTCTATTCGGTAGGTAGTGGAAGGTATAGCGGCTACCAATTCTTCGTTGTGTGTAGACATCAACACAGCCGTTCCCATATCGGCAATTGACTTTATTAGCTGTCCAATGGAGTGAGCAGTCTCTGAGTCAAGTCCCTTTGTTGGTTCATCAAGGATGATAAGAGAAGGATTGACGATTAGAGCGCGAGCAATGCAAATACGCTCTGCTTCTCCTCCCGATAGTTCATGTGCCATGCGGTAGCCTTTGCCACTCATGCCAACTTTACGAAGCGCTTCTTCTATTCTTTGTTTGCGTTCAACACGATCTTTTGTCCCCGTTGAACGAAGCACAAAATCAAGGTTTTTTTCCACATTGCGATCGTACAGAAGTTGGTCACTTGACTGGAAGACAATTCCCATTCTTCTTCGCATCGCTTGGCGTTGCTTAAGTTTTAGTTTTGAGAGATCGTATCCGAGGACATAGGCTTTCCCTTCGGTGTGTTTCAACTCTCCATAGATAAGTTCAAGGAGAGAGCTTTTGCCACTGCCCACAGGACCTGTAATGTAAATAAGATCACCTGCTTTTATTTCCAGATTCACCCCATGGAGAATTTCATTCTCATGGCGACAAATCGTTACATCTTGAAGTGAAACGGGACTAGAGGGTAGTGAAGAGGCTTCCTTTTTAGGCATGTTTTTTTTTCTGTAGGCTATGTGTTACTTGTTTAAAAATGTAAGGTACTCTTGTGTGTTGAGAGGAAGGCGATCTGTAATATCTTGGGCAAAGGTATCGTAGATCGCATGTATTCCGATCCACTTGGCACGTACAAATGCTGCTACACCCTCATACTGCTTCATATAGTCAGCTAATGTGTAGAGCTGAAATCCAGCTGTTGAAAACTGATCTTCCGCCCCTCCACAAGAGACCGCTATACCGAGTTCCTTTCCCTCTAGCTTGTCACCTCCAGGTCCATAGGCCCAGCCGAAAGTCATTACTTCATCTAACCAGCGCTTGAGTAAGGCAGGTGCCCCATACCAATAGAGAGGAAACTGAAAAATAATTCGATCGTATTGTTCTAGGATTTCCTGTTCGTTAGCGATGTCTATGGGGCTATCCAGGGGGGTAGCATCGGCAAGAAAGCGAAGGGATACTTTACCTATAAGAGCGTCCGCCCAGTAGCGATTGACGACTGATTTTTCAATATGGGGATGAGCGACTATAACGATTGTTTTCTTCATGAACCTTTGTATTTTGATTTGATGCTATGTCTTTTAATCCTTGTTCTTACCCCTCATCGTATCCCTAGTAGTAATAAGTTTTGAGAAAGATCTTCCTCCTTTTGTGAGCGAATTTCCCTCATTGACAATGTGAATTCATTTGGTAATCCACTACGAATTGGGGCTACGTGCAAAGTTACACAAAACCCATTGAAAAGTCTGTCGTGAGGAAATGAAATATACAATGTATGTGAAGTATGCATAGGCAATTATGGTATCAATACTTTTTGATAGATTCTTTTGCTAGAAGTATAAAGAGATAAGAAGGAAGCCTGCGTTCTTATCTCACTACTGTACTTCTTCAAGCATGTATAGCGATTGTTTGCCATCGATCTTTCTTCCGCGAGGTGATTCGGTGAATCGTGTATACTAAGCAGAATTCTATAGAGATGAAAGATTTTCAATAAAAAAAGGGCGAACCAATTGGTTCGCCCCTAATGTGTCAAAGAGTAGTCAATTATGCTGTTTGTAGCTTAATGTCTAAATCGTCAGTAAGAGAATGAAAATATTAGCGAACGACTTTGAATATTTCACTTCCAACTTTGATCAGATATTGGCCTTTTGGTAGGCCGTTTTTATAGATAGTCGCACAATTATTTGACGGCTCTGTAGTCAATAGACAATGCCCGTCAAGCGAATAGAGCTGTACAGTATACTCAGCCCCTTCTACAATCCAACTATCTGCAGCGTAAGTGAGTGCACATTTAGTTGTATTATAGATGGGTAGGATATAGGTGGGTTTGTTTTCTTCGTAGATGAATTTGCCCCCACTAGTTGCTCCTTCTGAGTCTACAAGTTCACAAGATTCAACGGCCTCCAAAGAGGAGTTGTAGAGTAGAGGTATCTCGAGAAAGTTGAAATCTCTTATCCCATTGAGGATGAGGGTTGCCAAATGAGGTTGAGGATAGAAGGTCTCTTCAGCCTTTTGATTGAGTACATATTTGCATTCTGTAGGGAAATCGCTAGTACCGAATGAGACTAAGTTACCCTTGTCATCGGGTGTGTATATCCACTCTTTTACACCATTTGCGGCTGAGGTCAATGTGAACTTCTTCATATATTGGCCTTTTTCATCAAAGGTTATCTCCTCTTTTTCAACGATACCTTGAGGAAGTTCAGAAATGCGTTTGTAGAGTTGTCCTCTTTCATTGTAATCAAGAGTGATGTCGAAGGAGTCGTACCACTCAAAACTCCGATTGTCACGGAAGCGTACATGTGCCTTGCTAGGCAAACCTTCAGCGGTGTATTGGATCTCAATCTTTCGGTCTTCAACTAGCGTCGTGTCAGAAGCTTCTGTGTTGAGGTTGTACCAACGTGTGTAGAGAGTTACCTGCCCTTTGTCGTTGTAGTCAAAAACATCTCGCTTAGACACGACTAGGTCTGTAAAGCCCTTACGGTAGTCGTAGGTCTCAATTTGCCAGCATTGCCCCTTGTCGTTGTAAAGATACAATTCATAGCTCACGAGGTCTCTAGGACCATTCTCATCATTGGTTTGAAAATGGTCCATACGAATGATATTGTTTCGTTCGTTGTAGTGATATTCTAGATCTTCCTTACCATAGATCCCTTTAACAGCAACTAGGCGATTGGTATTTTTGTTGGGAACGTGATAAAATTCATTGATTCGTTTTAGATCGATCTTCTTCTGTGCTGAAATTGACTGCGAAGCAGAAAAGAGTAGAAGAAGACATGAAAGAAAATGTATTGTATATTTCATAGGTATAATCGGCTAAATTATAGGTAAAGTTTGTAGGATGAGGCTCCAATAGCAAGAATGTAGATACCCTTGGGTAGACCAGTAAGGTTTATAGTTAGGGGCTGACCTGCTATTGCAGTTTTGCGGAGAATCGTTTCTCCTTTCAAAGAGACAAGGGCTACAGCTTGGTTGATTGATATACTCGAGATCGTTAGTACTTCACCGACGTGGGTTATCGTGGGAGTTGTATATCCCTGTGGAGCCTCAATGGCTGTACGTTCCATGAAGGTTGCAATGATATTCACATCTTCGTCTATAATTGTAATACTTTTGCTCTCAGTGATGTCTTCTCCGTTAGCCTTTAGCGCTGAAAGATAATGATTACTACTTTTGGGAGTGCATGTGAAGTGTATGGTTGTTCCTTCAGGTACGGCTGTTAAGTCGTTGCAGTCTGTCGTAACTTCCCCTGCTCCGAGCACTCTGATTGTTACCTTATGGGTGGGAACAGGAATCTTTCTGTATCTAGCTGTAACTTCAATATTACCTTCTACCTTTGTGTATAGGCTTTCTGTGATGTCTTGTTCACCAACTCTTACTTCCTCAAGTTCGTAGCCCTCATTAGGAGTACAAATAAAATGTAGTATAGACCCTTCGGGTACTTTGGTGAGGTCGTACTCTGTTTCGCGTACAGTGAGAGTGCCATTCTCTGGTTTTTGCAAAGTGACGCGGTAAGTAGTCACTGGAGAAAAGGTAGGCGTAACTGTAACATCTCCCTTTACAACGAGCGTAAGAGTATTGGTAATATCTTCCGTGCCAGCCATCAACTTACTCAAAATATAGCCCTCATCAGGCACAGCTTTAAAGGTTATAGACGTACCAGCTTGAAGACGTGTTAGGTCTATTCCCTCTGGGGCTGTGATATGTCCATGCTCTACATTTGCAATACTTACGGTGTGATAAGTTTGCTGAGGTGAGATGATAACTTCACCAGTGTATTCTTTTTGGCCATCTACAGTAATAGACATGAACCCATCAAGGTCGGCTACCTTTGCTCCAGAAGGAGAGGTGATAGCACAGTCTTTAAAATTAATCTCCTTAAAGTACCCTATGGAAGTTGTCCCCTCATTGTTGATTGTGGAAGCTTTTACATAGGATTTGTCAATTAAAAGCTTAGAAGATATGAAGTCGCCTACAATCCCCCCTTCAGCACCAACTACGGTGACGGAAACTCCATCTGCTATGGTAAGGTTAGCACCATCACGGCAAGCGTATGCATTTTTATTTTTTGCTGTAATGCTGATGGATCCTGAGCCTGTAATACGAACTGATGAGCGCATATGAATGGCATCTTCTAGACCTGTGCAGACCAATTGATTAGTGCCTTCAACCGAGATGGTAATCTCTTCTGGCATCCACCCCTCAAGTATACTTGGTTGGCATTCGATTTTTACATTCTTGAAGTGAAGGGTCTTAGTGGCGGCTGTCCAAGACACAGACCCTGTTTGGTCAGCAGGAAGTAGCTGTGCATGGTCTTCCATTGGGTCGAAGTGAGACTCCATAAAGACCAATTCCTGTGCTCCAAGTGGAATGCAGAGTAACAACAAGGAGAGGATAAATCCTGTTCCTCTTAATATATTGAGTAACTGTTGATTCATAATCTTTTTTTAGAATATTATTTGTTGTTTTCTTGCTTTATGGCATACTCAAGAGTAATGTAGCCACGCATTTCCCGCTCATTCTCAAACTTTCTATAGTCATGAACGCGAAGCCGTACGATATCTCCAGAAGCTGATCGAATAAGATAAATAGCATTGTCTATACTCACTTCAGGAGGCATACCCTCTTGGCGAATAATCCCCTTGTTGAGGAAATCACCATATCCATCGCATTCGGATGAAAGGCAAAAATTGGCCATTTGTTTTTCGTATTTGGACTGGTGGACACCACCTCCTTCATTTGTGAATTGCATAAGAAGTAAGCCTTCTCGATCAAGTGTCCATTCACTGTCTTTTGGTGTAGGAATATCTTCGGTGATTACCTTCTGCTTTGTGATACGTACGGCAGCTCCCTTCCCTTTCCCAGAGGTGCCCCCATTGGTTTTGAAGTCATAACGATGCAAACCGAGGTCCCAAGAAAGGTCAGTCTCTGGATTGGTGACTTCAACGAGTTCTCCCTTTGCAAAGTTTAGATACACCCACTTCGTATAATCAGATGCATTGATAACAACCACCTTGGTCTTCCATCCATTCTCGGGTTTGGATGGTGTAACAACTGGCGGAGGAGTAGGGGTTTCATTCTGCTTTGGGGGTTGTGGTGTTGGCTTGATAGGTTCGCAACACGAAGTGCACAATAGTAGCATAACTACTGCAAGTAGTGAAATCTTTTTCATAAGATAAGTTGCTTATTCGTTTTGTTTTAATAGAAAAGTTTCATTCGAAGTGCAAAGGTAAGCTAATAAGATAATAGTAGTCAATACCTACAAATAGTTACTCCTGTAACATTGGCCTATATTGTGTATGATTTGAGCCGATTTTATCCAATGTAAAAGTGGCTAGTTCATTGATTGTCACTTGTATCAAGAAGTCTTTAGTAGGTATAATGAAAATTGCATCGTCTTGAATATACAGAAAGGAGTTTATAGACTTAAGTTGTCTCATTAAAGGTTTTATAAAAGAGGATAGAGTTACCCATGTGCTATGACTCACTCTCATTTGTCAATTCCATATTTTTTGTATTTTTGCAGTCCGGAAAAAACTACCCTTAATTTGTATGGATAGTTTGATCTTTGGCTTATAGCGTGATGCTAATGCTACCAATAATATTTGCCACAAACTTGAGGAAAGGTCTGCATTATGTTCCTCCAATCTTTGTGGATTTATAAATCTATAATATCTTTTTCGTATGAAGCAAAGTAATCAAAACAACTTTCTCCACGCCCTTTGGGTGTCTTTCTTATCCCTAATGCTCTTGCCATCATTGTCAATGACTGCTCAGCAAGAGAACTACTCTGTGACCTTTACTACATCTAAGCCTATTGGAGAGCAAATAGAATTTGGTTTTATCGCTAAAGATGCATCCAAAATTTCTATTGATGGTGTCGCTGAGTCACCATCTAGGACAAACTCTGGCTCTGCCAAGTACACGCTTACGAAGCAAACGATTACGATACAAGGTGAATTATCTCACCTTTTCCTTCTAGACGCTATGCTTACGAAGCTTGATGTTACTAAAATGCCATCGCTAGTAAATCTTAATTGCTCTAAGAATCAACTTACTGCATTAGATATTTCGAATTGCTCTAAACTGAATAGTTTTCAATGCTTTAGTAATAAGCTTAAGGATGTGAAAGGGCTTTCCTCTGCAAAGATGTTGCAAAGATTTATCTGTTACGACAACTTATTCTCCTCATTGGAATTGCCCAAAACTAATACTTTGTATTTTATTGATTGTTCGAAGAATAATTTATCTAGCCTTGATCTCTCTAAGACTCCTGGTCTCAAAACGCTATCTTGTTCTAAAAACAAACTGAATGAATTGGATCTATCTGAAGTACCCCTATTGGAAGCTCTTAGTTGTGGAGACAATCAGTTAAAAGGATTAGATCTTTCTAATGTGAAAAACTTAGTCTATCTAGAGTGTCATCAAAACCAAATTAAAGGAATCGGAATGACGCACATGATTAATACGTTACCAGAGGCTAAAACAGAGGGACATCTCGTTTTAGTATCTAGTGAAAATGTCAATGACGGTAATGTGGCAACTAAGGAAGATGTTGCTCTTGCAAGATCCCGTAAATGGAAAGTCTGTAACGATAATCAAGAAGTGTACGATGGTGTAGATACCTATGTTGTAACACTTTCCCCAATCAAGGAAGGTGGAGTAGCCCAGATAAATGGAGCTGAGGACTTAGAGAAAGTCCTTGCTGGTACAGAGCTAACCATTACTGCGACGCCAAATGAAGGCTATCAACTAAGCAAGATCATAGCAGGAAATGAGGATATAACGACCAGCAAGAAGTTTATCGTAAAGCAAGCTACAGAGGTAAAAGTAACCTTTAAGAAGATTACAAACTTAGTTGACATCCCTAGTGGAAAGTTGCAACTCTATCCCAATCCAACTTCACATAAACTCTATATAAGGGGTATCGCTCCGTGCGTACCAGTTAATTTGTTTAGTATAGCAGGGAATGCGATTATTGTGACAAGGTCAAGTGACTTGGGGACTGTGGATATGGACTTAAGCAACCTTGCTGAAGGTGTCTATCTCGTCCAGATTGAAGGGCAAATTTATCGCGTACTCGTTTTGAGAAAGTGAAAGATCCTTTGTTTCTATCCCATAGTGAGGCGAATCCCCATACGATAGAATATGTTTAGTATAGCTCATAAGAGCTAGGTCGGTGTTACGCTTCGGGTGGCTCGGACCACCATTCTTCAGCCCCTTGGTTTGCTCCTTGGGGCTGTCTCATTGTTCTAGCTTGTGTATTTTATCATCCTCCTTGATATTGTATAACCTTTTGCTTCTATTCTCTTTACATCTTCCAGATCTTGTCGGGCTGTATGTTGCGTGGGTTAGCTGGTAGCCCCTCGAGTTGCCCTTTGTTTTCCTCGAGCTGTGCGATGGGTAGCTCGGTGTCGTGTGGTGTGTTGTCTTTCATCTTGATATTGTGGTTGTTTGTTTGTATCTTCGTTATGTTAAAAATGAATGTGCTATGACTAGAGAAGAATTGATTAAGCAGTGCCGATACTACAAAGGTGAGGAGAAGTGTCCGTTTGAAAGAAATTCTAATGCTGATCTTTGGTGGGGTGGAGAGAAGATGTTTGTTGACTACGCATCTGACGACGAGAGTTTCTTCCAAGGGCTGAAAGACTCATTTGAAGACGCTCTAGCATCTGGACACTGTAATGGGGTGCTTGTTGACAGTTCCATCCCGATTGAAAAGCGAGTACTCATATTCTATTTAGACCTTTGGCACGGGAAGTGGTTCCCATACGATGATTTTGACGTAATCAATCAATACTAGAGAGTTATAAGCTTCCCGTTTGCATCCTCACTATACACAATCGCTCCGCTCTTTTTTATCAGTTGCAGTGTGTCTGCATTGAGTTTGCGGAGCACGCCTTTCGGTATTTATGCTTACATTTGCGCATCACTCATCATCTGTACACTATGGGCTACTACATCACGCTTAGGGAGGAGGAAATCAAAAACCACGTAGCGCAAGACATCTTCGCCGACTACGACTGCACCCGCATCATCAGCAATATAGACTTTGCCGTCACCGACCGAACGCAGACAGCACCACTAGACCCACACTTTGAGAATTACTACCTCTGGGCAGAGGCTAAGCGGGGCAACAACCAAAACCTCTACCACGCCCTCGCACAGCTCATACTCACCATCGGGCGCAATCGCTCCAAGACCATCGACCTGCTACTACCGCCCAAGTATCTCGGAGCCTTTGATGCCCAGCGCATCGTATTCATCCCCTACAGCCATATCGTCGATATCATCGCTATGAATGACTTCGACTGGACGGTTACCCCCTCCGACCATTCCACAAAAGAGTTTGGCATGCTCCTCCACCTCATCGAGGAGATTCTCGACAAGGAGCTACTCCTCTTTGACTACGAGACACAAAAGAAAGAGTTGTGTTGCTTCATCAAGGTCAACTTCCGCCCCGATAGTAGCGACACCAAGTGCATCAAAATCAATCGTACCAACTTCACCCACATCTACCAGCGTTGGCGCGAAGAGGTGATGCCCTCTATCAGTATCAATTGGCAGGAGATGAAGCAAAAGGGTATCATCTCAGCAGACTTTTACCTGGCCGACCTGCTCAGCGAAAAGGACGCTACGCTCACAGACAAGCTCTTCGTCATCCTCAAGAACGACCACTACAAGACTAACTACGGTATATCTGCCGTCTACGGTCTGTCCATCATGTCGGAGATAAACTTCAACGACAAGCAGAAAGCCTACAGTCAGTTTTGGAATCACTACGAGCGTCCCCCCAAGCGAGAGTACTGGGACTATATGCTGGAGCGTCGTGACCTCCTCGTGCCACAAGACGTACGTGAGCGCAAGGGTTCATTCTTTACCCCACAGCAGTGGGTCGCCCTCTCGCAGGAGTACCTAGCGCAGCAGCTCGGTGACGAGTGGCAGGAGGAGTACTACATATGGGACTGCTGCGCCGGCACGGGTAACCTACTCGCAGGTCTCACCAACAAGTACAATATCTGGGCATCGACGCTCGACAAAGCCGATGTAGACATAATGCACGAGCGCATTGACAGAATGGACGCTGAGGCTGCGCGTCTCGCTGAGGCGGGGTGCTCTAAGTTTGGTGGGGCTAACCTCCTCAAGAGCCACGTCTTCCAGTTTGACTTCCTCAACGACCCCTTTACCCAGCTCCCCGCCTCCCTTCAAGATGTAATCAACGACCTCGACAAGCGCAAGAAGCTCGTCATATATATCAATCCGCCATACAAGGAGGCTGGCAATGCAAGACAGAAGACAGGTACAGGCAAGAACCAAGCTGGCGTCACCAACACGAGCCTCGTCTATCAGAACTATAGAGTGGAGGTGGGGTCTGCATTTAATGAACTCTATGCGCAGTTCTTCATACGTATATACAAGGAGATAAAAGGTTGTATCCTTGCAGAGTTTTCAAAGTTGAAGCTCCTGCAGGGGGCAAACTCTGCGAAGTTTCGGTCGGTCTTCCGTGCCAAGCTCGAAAAGCTCTTCATTGTCCCCGCAGATACCTTTGACAACGTGAAGGGGGAGTTCCCCATCGGCTTCTTTATCTGGGACACCAGCCAAGAGACCACCTTCGAAGAGATAAGAGCGGATGTCTATCATCGAGACAGCTCCTATCAAGGAGTCAAGACCATACTCTCTTGTGATGACAAAAAGCGCATCACCCCTTGGATGAGTTCATTCAATAAACCAGCTCCGCACTCCTCCACTAAGAAGCTATCCATTGGAATGATTGAATCAGGTCGAAATGACTTCCAACATCAAGCACTTGTGCGTATTGAGAACCACATGACATCCGAACGAACTCATGCAGCACTCCTAGACATTCATCAAGAGACACTCATCGTCGCTTCTATTTTCCTAGCCGTACGTCACTGCATCGAGCGTACATGGCTCAATGACCGAGACCAGTTTCTCTACCCTCACGATACATGGCAAGAGGATTACGAGTTTCAGACAGACTGCCTAGCCTATACGCTCTTTCATACACAAAACCGCATCACGACGGCCGAGGGTACAAACCACTGGATACCCTTTACCGAAGAGGAGGTGGAAGCTAAGGAGAGATTCAAGAGCCACTTTATGACCGACTTCATAAGGGGGCGACTACTAGCTGACGGCTCATCGACTCTTTTTGGCGAGGAGGAGGTGCCACGGCACCCCTACCCGACGGGGGGGACACCGATTACCTTCTCGCCTGAGGCGCAGCACCTCTTTGAGGCGGGGTGCAAGCTGTGGCACTACTACCACACGATGCCCGATGCGAACCCTAATGCGAGCTACTACGATATACGGGACTACTTCCAGGGGCGCAATGCTAGGGGCGAGATGAATAGCTCAAGCGAGGACGCTCAATACACCCTCCTGGTGAATAACCTACGTGAAGCGGTCACCTATCTAGGAGACCACAAGATCGCCCCCAAGGTCTACAAGCACGGCTTCCTGCTAGGCGTCCTCCCCCGCGTCCAAGGCTACTAAAAGGCTCTACATAGGTTGCTTTTACCCCTTTAGGAGCATAGATGTTGAAGATAACGTTCTTATTATCAAATCCTCCCCCTTTTCGATTCCCAGCACTCATGAAACCTTCCTCCTGCATCTCCATTCCGACTAGGTCTTGCAAGTTGTTAGGCATCGTGCCGCCAGCAAAACGTTGCCCTTTGTTCTCCTCAAGCTGTGCGATGGGTAGCTCGGTGTAGTGTGGTGTGTTGTCTTTCATATTGATATTGTGAAAATAGTTTGTATCTTTGGTGTATCTGAAGACAAATACATTATGAATAAGATAGACCCTTCTGTATTAGATCAACTAAAAGCTATTGCGACACACAATGGTTGGGATGAGATTTACGAAGATAAAGCTCTCTTTGACGGCAAGCCAGTCTTTCAATTGCGAAGCTCCGCTATACCTTGGGGAGCTAAAGTCGGGTATCCTCATTTGTATTCCGTTGATGATGGGTCGAAAGTCTTTGCGCTGAGTCTAGACGAAATAAGAGCCATTTCACAGCTTAGAGATGGAGTCGGTAATCTTATCGAACATTTGGCTTCTCACTAGAAGCCTATCAACTCTAAGTAATTCAATCTTGCTCCCTTGAGCCATATCTTTCACAATCTCTTGTAGAGACATAAACTCATTTACTTGTGGGTCGTAGCACACAAGACCTCTTTCTGTCCTTTCCAATGTGACGATGTGTCCTCCTCCGCTTCTATTATCCCAACCTATATGGTAGCGACTACCGATCGGCTGGGTTTGCTTTTCTATAGCTTTCACAATCTCGTCTGGCTCTCCGCCTATCAAAGCTGAGAATTCGGGCGTTTTCCCCTTGGCTGTCATCCAAATGCTACGAGTGTCCTCTGATAGTAGCTTTGATATACTGCCATCACGTTTGTCAAACTTCAAGGCTGTAATGTCATACCCTCTGAGTCTCATCTCGTGTACTACTACGCAGGAGGCGCAGTTCTCAATGTCTCGTGAGATGTTAGACTGTCCGTTGTCTGCTTCCTCAAACGACATTACCTTTCCACGCTTATATCCCGTAGTCTTATTTATTTCTTCAAAGTTTTTCATTTGAGCTTCAGAGAAGTTGTCTAGTGTCTTGTGTTCGGCTAGAGCTGTCTGCGCCTCTCTTGTCGCTTTGCGTCCGAGCTTGTTCCCATAGATACCCTGCTTTTGAGCTTCTATAGATTGAGCATAAAATCTTGGTGTGAGTTCTCCCTTCTTGGTGACTTTGTAGTTGTCACGAATGAAGTAGGGGAGCGTGCCTCTCTTGCTGGCTTGCTGGAGTCGGTCTTGGTTGTTCTTGAGGTGTTGGAGAAAGTTTTGTGGTGGTTGCTTGACAGCTCTTAGGGGTGGCACGTGCTGTCCTTGCTGGAGTGCCTGCTGTCTCTTTAGGAAGTCTTCGGGCTTCTCGAGAATAGGGATTGCGTGGCATCTGCAGTGTGGGTGCCATCCTACAAACTCAAACTCTTTGGGGTATTTGCCCTCTAACTCCATGCAGAGTGGGCAAACATTGGGGTTCGTTCCCGACACTTTGACTTCATACCCAAGGATAAAGTCCAACTGTCGCCATCGTTCGTTGTCTGCCTTGTGATACGCCATGTTCGTCTCTGTGACGGCTAGTCTTCGCGCGTTGCGGTAGCTTGAGCGGTAAACCCCCTGTCCAGGGTGAAACTCTCGGGCTTTCTTGGAGAGCTGGAGTTGTCCGTGTTCGTCTCGTACCCTGCGGAAGAGCTTGTCGGGGTATTTGAGGTACTGCTTGAGGTCGGTGGCTAGGCGGTTAGCTGGTGTGCCGTCTCTTAACGCTATGTCAAAGGCTGTTTCTACCTCCTTGTAGAAAGTATCTGTGATATTCCAAACTCTCTGAGAAAGGTTAAGCCCCCCTACTTTACGTTGTGCGAATGCTTCTACAGCCTTGCTTCTCAGTGTGGGTATCGCTACTCCATACTTAGTGGCGAGATCGGTAGCCTTGGTCGCGGAGAGGTTGTCTTCCCAGTCTAGACACCTTCAAGAGATCTGTTGTGAGAAGAGAGGCGAAAATAGGACTAGTTTTTTTTGAAGTTGTAATAGTTTGATTAGTAAATGAGTAGTCTATATTCTGAGCTTTGCATTGAAAATATTTTTGCGAAAGATTTGGTCAATTCAAAAACATGTTCTACCTTTGCAAACTGGATGACGAAAGGAAGCGTCCTTTCCTAGCGAAGCAGCGATTGAATGCACTGCGTTTTTCTTGTAGAGAGAAGCAAATAGCTAGAGCAGTCATTTGGAAGGTAATGTTAGTTTCGAAAAATAT
>KQ959263.1:64695-95927 GCA_001552775.1 Bacteroidales bacterium KA00251 | reverse complement strand
ACACCTATCACCCACTTGTAGAAAGCAGTGCTTCCCAACCTGCTGCTGGCTTTAGTCTCCCTGCTGTATTTGCTAGCAAATACAACAAGTGGAACCTCACAATTCCAGAAGGTAATGGTACCATTATAGGAGCCACTTCTTTTAGCACGTATAATAGCAAGAAGGGGTGTAATCTCTTCATCCGCTCTGTGGGTGACCTCCAACTCAACGGATCTAGAAAATAGTCTTCTGAGAACAACCTAAAAAAGGCTCTTCACTTAGAGTCAATTACGATCTTTAGCTCCAATGAAACCTTTGGTTTCATTGGAGCTTTTTCATTCGCCTTTCTCGCCTTCCCTTGATAGAAATCTGTATCTTTGTAAGAGCACTACATGAGGAGACTGTTGCAAAAGTCAACAGTCTCACAATCTTGCTCGCAAGATTGTCTAGACCTTGCAGAAAGGATGAAGCGCAAGGCGCAGAGGGTTGGGTCAGAAGGGAGCACACCTCCGTATGTGACCAAAGCCGAATCCCGGAAGCAACACAGCGATTCGCCTTTATGCAACAGTCTCATGAGGTACTTTGCAAAAGGTCGACCCCAATACAACAGAAGACTATGAATGAAAGCCGAACAGAAGAAGAGAAGAAAAAACTTGAATCCCTACAAAAGGCCAAGGACTTTCTAGTAAAATGGGAAACGTGTGTCCTTATAGACCGATTAAAATCCTCTTCCCAGCAAGTAACGCCTCTTCATCCATTGCTACTTAAGGGAGCAACGGCTTCTCTTCCCTCAATGCTCTTAGCATGGCTTTCCGCTAAAGAACACATTCTTTTTGTGGCAGAAGACGAAGAGGCTGCAGGCTATCTTCATAGTGATCTCGCCTGTTTCATAGCACGCGACCAACTTGCTTTTTTCCCTTCAGCTTTTCGTCGGGGAATTAAGTATGGACACAGCGACGAAGCGGGGGAAGTGATGCGTACCGAGTTGGTTGCTGCATTAACTCACGGAGACACCCCCTTTATCGTCACTTATCCAGAAGCTCTTATGGAAAAGCTACCTGAAGAGAATGCTCTTTCTGAGAGTCTTTTTACTATATCCAAAGGCAGTACGATAAACTTAGTTGACTTTCGTGAGTTTCTCCTGCAAAATAATTTCGCAGAAGTAGACTATGTATACAATCCAGGAGAGTTTGCTTTTAGAGGTAGCATTATAGACCTCTTTTCCTTCAATAGTGAACGCCCCTATCGCCTTGACCTCTTTGATGATCTCGTAGAAAGCCTTCGCACCTTCGATATCGCAAGCCAACTCTCTCTTCGTGAAGAAGAAAGAGTAACTATTGCTCCCAACATGAGCAAAAGCGAAGGGAAAGGGAGTACTCTTCTCTCACTTCTTCCAGAGAGCTACGTAGTAGGAGTTTCAGATTGGGATATGTGCCAGTCAATATTTCAAAAGCTCAATGAAGAAGAAGCGGTGGTGGTAGAAGGAGAAGGCTTTACGGATACGGCTGCCATGAAAAAGCTTTTGGTTGACCCTCAAAGACTGACTCAAGAGATTGAAGATCGTCGGCTCATATACCTTCATGAAAGTAGCAAACTACCATCGACTTCAGAGGTCGCATTTCAAGTTTCGCCTCAGCCGCAGTTTCACAAAAACTACCAGCTTCTTATTGACTCCCTCCAAAAACTTCAAGGTGAAGGTCTCAAATGCTACTTTCTCAGTGAAAGTCCTCAGCAAGTAGAGCGACTAGGAGACATACTTTCCGCCCACAAAGCCATTTCTTACCTTCCTACTTCACTACCATTTACACTTCATGAAGGTTTTGAGTGCGCCGACTTAGGGTTTGCACTTTATACCGACCACGAGCTTTTTGAACGCTTTCACAAATATAGACTCTCAGGAAGGAGGATAAAAAATAGTGCAGCAGCAATTACACTCAAAGAGCTTCGCAGTTTCTCCCCTGGCGACTACTTAGTACACTACGACCACGGAATAGGACAATTTGCAGGGCTTTTTCATACCGAGATTGGAGGAGTAAAGCAAGAAGTGGTAAAGATGACTTACCAAGGTGGAGATTACATCTACGTCAGTTTACACAGTTTGCACAAACTCTCTAAGTACAGAGCCAAGGACGACGAGGCTCCCCAACTGAGTCAGCTAGGTAGTGGAGCCTGGGAGCGTCTTAAAGAGCGTACTAAAAAGAAAGTCAAGGATATTGCTCGCGACCTCATCAAGTTGTATGCCGACCGCAAAGAGAGCAGTGGTTTCTCTTTCAGTCCCGATAGCTACTTACAGCATGAGCTTGAAGCCTCCTTTATGTACGAAGAGACTCCCGATCAACTTCTAGCAATGGAAGCTGTAAAAAGAGATATGGAAAGCCCTAAACCCATGGATAGACTGATCTGTGGAGATGTAGGCTTTGGCAAAACAGAAGTAGCAATTCGTGCCGCTTTCAAAGCTGTAGCAGATAGCAAACAGGTAGCTGTGCTAGTACCAACGACACTGCTTGCATTCCAGCACTATACTACTTTTTGCGAACGGCTAAAAGACTTTCCAGTAAAAATCGAATACCTCTCTCGGGCTCAGCGAAACAAAAAAAGCAAAGAGATACTTGAAGATCTAAAAACTGGCAAAGTAGATATTGTAATTGGCACACATCGTCTTGTAAGTAGCGACGTTACTTTCAAAAACTTGGGACTTCTTATTATCGATGAAGAGCAGAAGTTTGGCGTGACTGTAAAAGAAAAACTCAGAAAGCTACAAGTTAATGTCGATACCCTCACCATGTCGGCCACTCCTATTCCACGTACTTTGCAGTTTTCTCTGATGGGCACGCGCGACCTCAGTAACATTATGACTCCACCTCGCAATCGTCAGCCGATTCAAACAGAGCTTATTCGCTTTAATGAGGATGTTATCCGCGAAGCCATTAACTATGAGTTGAGCCGACAGGGACAAGTGTACTTTGTACACAACCGTATACAAGATATAGAAGAGGTTGCCGATCGTCTCCATCGCATTGTACCAGATACACGCATTGCCGTAGGTCACGGACAAATGGAGCCAGGTGAACTTGAAAAACTGATTGTGGCCTTTGCACAAAGGGAGTACGACATTTTACTCTCCACGACCATTATTGAAAATGGTATTGATCACCCCAATGCCAATACGATCTTCATTGATGAAGCCTATCGCTATGGGCTTAGCGACTTGCACCAGCTTCGTGGACGTGTAGGGCGTAGCAATCGCAAGGCCTTTTGCTTTCTCATTACCCCACCGATGGAAGTCCTTTCAGATGTTTCTCGACGTCGGCTCCGCACCCTTGAGGCTTATAGTGAGCTAGGTAGTGGCATGCGCATCGCACTTCAAGACCTTGATATACGAGGTGCGGGCAATGTCTTTGGAAGGGAGCAAAGTGGCTTCATAGCCGATCTTGGCTTTGATACCTATCATCGCGTTTTTGATGAGGCTGTAAAAGAGGTAAAAAGAGAAGAATTTGGAGAGCTCTTTGTAAAAGAAGCAGATCATCTCAAAGAGGATATTGACACACTTTTTGAAAGCGATCTCTTACTGGCTTTTCCCGCTAGCTATATTCCAGGGGATGGGGAAAGAATAGAACTTTATAGGGAACTGGATGGAATAAAAGAAAAAGAGGAGCTTGAAGGATTTCGGAAGCGACTGATTGACCGCTTCGGTCCAATTCCCAAAGAGGGAGAGGGGCTAATCGCTGTGCCAGAACTTAGAGTGCTAGGGAGTGCTATGCGTATTCCACGAATTTCAATTTATAGAGGAGAAATGCGTCTTTTCCTCCCTAAAGACGACAAAGATCCTTTTTACAAAAGTGATGACTTTGGTCGCCTTCTTAGCTATGTATCAGTGCACTCTCGAGAAAGTCATATTGAAGAAAGCAAAACAACGCAACGAATCATTCGCTTTGAAAAGGTAGACTCTGTAGAAAATGGGATTGCACTCCTCAATAGAGTGTCCTTGTGGCCTATCTCTCTTTAAGAGAAGGAGGGGAAAGTAATTCGTGGCAAGGTTCCTTTCTCTTCTATTGAGGGGAGAGGAGGGACGTCTTTCTTTCTACTCATACTCATGTTATCTCTTTCTCCCTTCTTGTGGCTCATAAATATAGTTTTTTGCAAGGATACTTTATAGGAGTCTCTCCTTTGCACTCTCTTTTCTTAAGAGGATATTCAAAACGCTCAAGAATAGCTACCTTTGTGATAGGGAATTGATAAAGTTTCGTTCAGAAGAGGGACTTGTCTTATTTGAGCGAAGCGTGTCCTTATATATTTCAAGAGCTTTTGCCAAAAGAAACTGCTATGATAAGCTATTTTACACCTTCCAATCAGCTCGCTTATGTGGTTGTCCACACGCATCCATTTGAAGAAAGCGAAAAACAAAAATTACGTTGGCTTTTTGAATGTGCTAGCGACTTTGAACCACTTTCTCAACTATCTGGGCTTTATGCAGGTCCTCGTGTAGAACTTATTACGCCATGGAGCACCAATGCTGTAGAGATCACCAGTGATATGTATATCAATGGAGTTGTGAGAATTGAGCAGTTGCGGGCTCTCACGCAAGGACAGGAAAACGAGTACGATGCCATGCTAGAGCAAATTTACTCCTCTCCTGGGCAAAAGATCTTTGAAGCTCTGAATTCTCTTCATCCTGAGCCTGTAAAAAATGTAGAGGATATTGCCACCTATAACGAGCAAGAAGGATTAGCTCTCAACGAAGAGGAGATCAAATTGCTTGAAGAGCTTTCCAAGCGATTAGGACGACCTCTTACAGACAGCGAACTTTTTGGATTTTCACAGGTCAATAGCGAGCATTGTCGCCATAAAATCTTCAATGGTCTTTTTGTTTTAAATGGTAAAGAGCAACCCTCTTCGTTGTTTAAGATGATTAAGGCGACCTCACAAGAAAATCCGAATGCGATAGTTTCTGCCTATAGCGACAATGTAGCCTTCGTAAGTGGACCTAAGGTAATGCAATTTGCACCTTGTCAGGCCGACCGTCCCTCCCTTTACAAAGAGACCCCTTTTGAAAGTGTGCTTTCTATTAAAGCAGAGACACACAACTTTCCCACAACAGTAGAGCCCTTCAATGGTGCTGCCATTGGTACTGGAGGCGAGATACGCGATAGAATGGCTGGCGGTAAAGGGTCTATTCCAATGGCTGGTACAGCTGTATACATGACCTCTTATCCTCATCGAGAAAACAACAAACTTCCCCACACACCTGCTGCTCGCCAATGGCTTTACCGCTCTCCCGAAGAGATCCTTACCAAGGCCAGCAATGGAGCAAGTGATTTTGGAAATAAATTTGGACAGCCAATTATTACTGGAAGTCTATTGACTTTTGAACATGAAGAAAAGTCTCTACCCTACCGCTACGGATACGACAAGGTAATCATGCTAGCAGGAGGTATAGGTTATGCAAAAAAAAGAGACGCCTTCAAAGAGTCTATCCACAAAGGAGAAACCATTGTAGTAATGGGTGGCGACAACTACCGCATCGGCATGGGAGGTGGTGCAGTAAGTAGCGTAAACACGGGTAAGTACAGTTCAGGTATTGAACTAAATGCCGTGCAAAGAGCCAATCCCGAAATGCAGAAACGTGTTCAAAATGTAGTGCGGGCATTAGCAGAAAGCGACAATAATCCTATCTTAAGCATTCATGACCACGGAGCTGGAGGGCATCTCAATTGCCTAACAGAGCTAATGGAAGATACAGGAGGAAAGATAGACATTGATTCCCTCCCAGTTGGAGACGCCTCACTAAGTGACAAGGAGATCCTTGGCAACGAGAGTCAAGAAAGAATGGGGTTAGCCATTCATCCCAAAGACTTTGACAAGATTAAACAAATCGCAGAGAGAGAACGGGCCCCGATCTATAAAGTAGGGGAAACCGATGGTAGCATGCGCCTTCACTTTTTCAGGAAGAATGGACCAGTAGCGGTTGATCTTCCCATTGCAGACCTCCTAGCCAAAACCTCACAAACGATTATGCGAGACGAGAAACTGGAAATCTCTTTTGCTTCTCCATCGTACAATCGCGAAGATCCTTTTAGCTATCTGCCACAAGTACTAGCTCTAGAGGGTGTGGCTTGTAAAGATTGGCTAACCAACAAAGTGGATAGGAGTGTAACTGGACGAATTGCTAGGCAACAGACCTGCGGAGAGCTTCAACTCCCCCTTGCAGACCTCGGGGCAATTGCTCTTGACTATCAAGGGGTAAAAGGGATGGCAACTTCAATAGGACACGCACCTCGTGCTGGTTTGATCTGTCCTGAGAGAGGCTCAATTTTATCGATTGCGGAGGCCCTCACCAACATTGTTTTTGCTCCTCTAGAAAAAGGCTTTAAGAGTATTTCTCTCAGTGCAAACTGGATGTGGCCCTGTCGCAACAAAGGAGAAGACTATCGGTTGTATAAAGCAGTAGAAGCTGCATCAAACTTTGCCATTTCTCTTGGCATTAATATCCCTACAGGCAAAGACTCGCTATCCATGACACAGAAGTATCCTGATGGTTCTTCCGTTCTCAGCCCTGGTACCGTGATCATTTCTGCAGCAAGTGAGGTAAGCGACATCAAGCAAATTGTTTCTCCAGATCTCAAGAGAGCGGATAAGAGCTACCTTATCCACATCGACTTTAGTTTTTGTCCATTTAGCTTGGGAGGAAGTGCCTTCTTTCAGAGCCAAGGCTATGTAGGGAGTGAGGCTCCAACCATTGTAGACAGTGAGTACTTTGCGGATGCATTCAATGCCGTACAGGATCTTATCAAAAAAGGCTACGTACTAGCAGGGCACGACATCAGCGATGGTGGGCTACTGGTAACGTTGCTGGAAATGGCTTTCCCAACAGTAGGACTTACAGCTACTATTGATCTTTCACACATTGATGAAGAAGACCTTACAAAGGTTCTCTATTCAGAAAATCCTGGAGTAGTACTGCAAGTAAAAGATCTAAACAAAGTAAAAAACATTCTTACACGAAGAGGTCTCTATTATGCTGTGATTGGAGAAGTACACCAAGGGGAAGAACTCCTCATCAAGAAGAATAGTTTTGAATCTCGTCTGTCCATTGCACAAACACGCAAGCTCTGGTACGAAGCCTCACACGAAATGGAGTGCGCTCAAGTAGCCAAAGAATTTGCAGACGAACGCGCAAAAAACATTTTCACCTACCCCTTGCATCTTACTTTCCCCGACCACTTCACAGGCAAGTCTTCCTCTCGAGAAGAGAATACTGACAAGCCCATTATTGCAGCTGTAATCCGAGACAAAGGGAGCAATGGCGATCGAGAACTCGCACATGCTCTCCATCGTGCCGGATTTGAGGTAAAAGACGTACACGTTACCGACCTTATATCAGGGAAAGAGACGCTAGAGGATGTCTCCATGATTGGCTTTTGTGGAGGTTTCTCACGAAGCGATGTATTGGGGTCTGCCAAAGGATGGGCTGCCGCTATTCAATACAGTCCAAAGGCCCAGGAAGCTATTCGCAACTTCTACAGTCGTCCTGATACACTTAGTATAGGCGTATGCAATGGCTGTCAACTGATGGCACTTTTGGGAGTGCTAAATGAAGACTTCAAACCCCGCCATAGATTGCTTACCAACTCTTCTAAAAAGTTGGAAAGTATCTTTACCTCGGTAAGGATACCCCAAAACAACAGCGTAATGCTCCACTCTCTTGAAGGTTGCGAACTTGGTGTGTGGTGCGTCCATGGTGAAGGTCTTTTTGATTTTGATGAGCCGATCGAAAACTACAATGTAGTTGCACGGTATAGCCACGATGTTTACCCTATCAATCCTAACGGCTCGCCACAAGGGGTTGCAGCACTTGCTAGCAAAGATGGAAGACACCTTTCACTTATGCCTCATCCAGAGCGTTCTTGTATGCCTTGGCAATGTGGCTACTATCCCGAAGAGAGAAAAGACGATGAAGTAACTCCTTGGATGGAGGCCTTTGAAAATGCCTTTATATGGTGTAAAGAGCACAAGAAGTAGTGCTTTTTCCTTCGCTGCACAAGAGAATGAATGAAAAGGCTCCCTTATACTATGTCTTAAGCTCTATTGAGGGCTTCGGAAAAGTCACTACAAGAAAGCTCCTTGAGAAGGTTGGATCTGTAAAAAGACTTTTTACGGAAGCGGAGTCGCTTAACGAACTTTCACCAGCGATCAGGAGAAAGCTCCTTGAAGCAAGAGAAAATCCTCCTCTTTGGGAGGAAGCCAACAGGGTGCTCTCTCTTGCAGAAGAGGAGGGGATTAGCATCATTACCATTGAGGACCCCAACTATCCCATGCTCCTAAAGGAGTGCGCAGATGCTCCTCTTATACTCTATCTAAAAGGCAATATTGAGCAATTGCAACAGCCCCACATGCTGAGTGTGGTAGGCACGCGTAATGCAAGCTCTTATGGTCGCTTTGCCGTCACTAAGCTACTGGAAGGGCTAGCTCAAAAGGTACCCGACTTAGTCGTTGTGAGTGGCTTGGCTTTAGGAATAGATATAACAGCCCATCGCTCTGCACTAGAGCTGGGACTAGGCACAATTGCAGTAATGGCCTATGGGCACCACTTTGTTTATCCTTACGAGCATCGCAAGGAGGCCGAACAAATCGTTCAAAAAGGGATTATGCTGAGTGAGTATCCCCCCGACACCCCAGTTGAGCGTCACCGCTTCGTTGCACGCAATCGCATAGTGGCAGGTCTTTCTTTGGGTACTGTCGTTATAGAGTCTGCACAAAAGGGAGGGGCTTTGCTTACTGCGTCTATGGCTACGGACTACAATCGAGAGGTTTTTGCCCTACCAGGTCGCATTACAGATAAATATTCTGCAGGGTGCAACAAGATGATTAGTTCATCTCAAGCCCTTGCTTTCACCTCAGAAAAGGAGATCATTGAAGCTCTTGGTTGGCAAAATACGCCATCCACATTGCAACAAACCACGCTAGCTTCTAGTCAGCCACTTCCAGAAGATCCCATTCTACAACTCATCGCCAAAGAAGAATCAATGCTCTTTGATGAGCTACTTCTCAAGAGTGATCTAAGGGCCTCAGACCTTTCATCTAAGCTCTTTGACCTCGAGCTTGAGGGGTATATAGAGTCTCTACCTGGAGGACGCTACACCTTAGCTTTTCGTTAAGGTTTCTGTGGTCATCTTGTTGCGACAATCACTTTTCATCCTTTCAGAAAAACTCAATTCTCATTATAAAATTCAAAAACTATGAAAGCTGTAAAAACTGGTATCACTCACACTTTTGAAGCTACTATCACTCCTCAACAAAGTGCTATCAACGTAGGTAGTGGCGCAGTGGAAGTACTTGGCACTCCTGCCATGATTGCCCTCATGGAGAAAGCCTCTAATCTCCTTATGGATCCCTACTTTGACGAGGGAGAAACCAGTGTGGGAACCCACGTTGATGTAAGGCATATGAAGCCGACTGCTATAGGAGCTACCATCAAAGTTTCTGCAAAACTTACTGAATGTGTAGATGGAAGAAAGCTTACTTTTGAAATCTGGGCAGAAGACGAAGAAGGAGAAGTGGGCAGAGGTACACTAAAACGTGCCGTTATAAATAAAGAAAAGTTTATGGCTCGACTGAAATAGTCCCTTGTACAACAACACATTATTATGGTCTTAATCCCCCATAAAACATAGGGGATTAAGACCTATCTTGCATTATAGACTAGCCATAAACCTTTCCCTTTCCAGTCTCTCTTCTCAATAGTTTCTCCAAAGGGAAAGGGCATCAAGACCACTCTTCCAGCGACACAAAAAGTACAAGAAAATACTCCATTGCTTTTCTTCTTTCGAATGAACCGAGACCTATCGCAAGAAGAGCTAGCTATCCGTCACTCTCTAATTCACTTACAAACAAGGAAGCGAGGAGTAATCCTACCACCTCAAGGGATATTTCCTCCTAGTCAGTCGCTTTTTTTCGTACTTTTGTAGAAGTAATAAAAGAGAAAGGGATTTCTATGCCCATAGAGGCCGCAAAAAGCATTGATCTAGAAGCCTATAACTATCCGCTTCCAGAGGAAAAGATCGCTAAATATCCTCTTGAGGATCGCACGAGCTGTAAGCTACTCTGCTATGACCCTCAAGAGAACAAACTCAGTGATACTTATTTTAGCGAAGTACCCGCGTTACTTTCGTCCGACTGTTTGCTTCTTCGCAACAACTCTCGCGTTATCCATGCACGTATCATTATGCAGAGAGAGACGGGGGCAAAAGTGGAGATCTTCTGCCTTTCCCCTGCAACGCCTTCGTCCTACGATAAAAACTTATCTTCTCGCGGAAAGGTTTCTTGGCATTGTCTGGTGGGGAATTCGAAAAAGTGGAAAGAAGAAACTCTTGAAAAAGAGGTAACCATGCCGAATGGAAGGAAAATCGTCTTATCTGCAATTCGTGATAAAGAGGATCCTTTTCTTATCCACTTTCATTTTTCCTCCTCAGACTATAGTTTTGGAGAAGTGCTGGACCAGGTTGGGAGTCTCCCTATTCCACCCTACTTGGGTAGAAGTACAGAAAAGAGTGACCTTACCGACTATCAGACCACCTATGCCACAAGTGAGGGGTCTGTAGCGGCACCTACAGCTGGATTACACTTTACACAAGATCTTACAGAAGAACTCCGTCATAAGGGGTTAGAGATCGCTGACGTTACGCTCCATGTAGGAGCTGGTACGTTTCTTCCCGTGAAAGGCGATGATGTAGCCAGCCATATTATGCACTCTGAGGTATGCCATGTAAACCGTACTACGATTGAAGCGCTACTGCGGCACAAAGGCAATACCGTAGCCGTAGGTACCACCTCTGTCCGCACGCTAGAGAGTCTTTACTATTTAGCACTAAATCATCTTCACGAAATAACAGACAATCCTTCTGAAGAACAACTTCCTCACATTGACCAGTGGGAGCCTTACCAAGGGGAAACGGAGGATAGCTACATGCTTTTAGAAAAACTCTTGGAGAGAATGCACGAGCTTCACCTAGAAACTCTTTTTTTTAGTACAGCTCTATTCATCATCCCTAGCTACACCTTTCATTACACCTCTCGACTCATCACCAACTTTCATCAGCCTAAAAGCACTCTTTTATTAATGATCTCGGCCTTTGTCGGAGAGGCATGGAAAGAGCTCTACAAGCATGCTCTAGAGTCAGGATATCGCTTTCTAAGCTATGGAGATGCTTGTTTACTTACAATAAAAAAATAGGAACCTTCTACGTATATGGATATCATTCGAACAAAAAAGGAAATGCACGCCCAAATGAAGGCTGCAAGGGCACAAGGAAAGAGTATTGCTCTTGTGCCTACAATGGGAGCTCTTCACGAAGGGCACCTCACTTTAGTACGTCAAGCAGTTGCTTCATGCGACGTTACAGTGGTAAGCTTATTTGTCAACCCTAGACAATTCAATAATCCCGATGATCTCAAAAGCTATCCACGGAAGCCTGAAGAAGATGCTAAACTGCTAGAAAGAGAAGGAGTAAACTACCTCTATATGCCCATTGTGGAAGACATTTACGATGATACGGAAGGAGAGAGAAAGTTTGACTTTGGAATGCTCGACAAAGTCATGGAGGGTACTCATCGACCAGGACACTTTGAGGGAGTTGCTCAGGTGGTAAGTCGTCTTTTTGACATTGCTATACCGCACAAGGCTTTTTTTGGAGAAAAAGACTTCCAGCAACTGGCAATCATCAAAAAAATGGTCAAGGACTACAGCTTTCCACTTGAAATAGTACCAGTACCCATAGTACGTGCAGAGTCGGGGCTGGCACTGAGCAGTCGAAATCAACTTCTTTCTGCAGAAGAGTTGCGCATAGCACCATACATCCATGCAACACTTATAGAAAGCGATAAACTTAGACAAGAAAAAAAACTAAAGACACCGAGTGAAGTTGTGAATTTTGTCGTCAACAAACTCAACGCACAGCCGCCCCTTCGTGTCGAGTATTTTGAGATTGTAGACAGTGCTACTCTAAAGCAAATTGACAATTGGGAAGAGAGCCAATACCCGATTGGTTGCATTGCCTGCTACTGTGGTGAAGTACGCTTAATAGACAACCACAAATACTACCAAGAATAGTTTTATCTCAATGGCATCTTCCTCAAGAGTCTCTTCCTTATGGAGGTATAGTCTACTCGCACTTGTAGTCGTAGCACTCTCTGCTTGTGGAGTAAAGCGTAGTCCTTCTCATTCATATCCTCAGGGGAAAGGTAGGGGAGGAGATGTGGTCATCAGTCAAGAGTCTCAATCGTACACGCCTCTTGCTTATAACGCAAAGCCTGAAATGCGTGCAGTATGGCTCACTACAATCTACGCTCTTGATTGGCCGAAAACACGTGGAGCATCTCCCGCTGTTTTCAGGAAGCAAAAAGAGGAGTTTTTACAAATTCTGACCGAACTGAAGAATGCCAATTTCAATACGATTTTCTTGCAGGTGAGGATGCGAGGAGATCTTCTCTATCCATCTGCTATTGAACCCCAAAGTTCTGTCCTCACAGGCTCATCTTCAATCGCCCCTTCGTATGACCCCCTTGCCTTTGCTATAGAAGAGTGTCACAAAAGGGGGATTGCCTTACATGCATGGATCGTTACTTTTCCGCTAGGAAGTAGAAGTCATGTAGCAAGTCTTGGCAAGAAGGGGGTGGCAACGAAGCACCCAGAATGGACCATCTACCATCAAGGAGAGTATTATCTCAACCCTGGACTTCCTGAAGTGCGGCAATATCTCTGTCACCTTGTGGAAGATTTAGTCAGCAGGTATGATGTGGATGGAGTCCATTTCGATTACATTCGCTATCCCGAGAAAGCAGGTTCGTTCAAAGACAACCAAACCTACAAACGCTATGCTCTGCCCGGACAAACCAAAGCAGAGTGGAGAGAAAAAAACATCAACACGCTACTTCAGGATATCTCTAAAGCTGTAGTCTCTATTCGTCCCTACACCTTGATTAGTACTGCGCCTATAGGTAGGTATCGAGAGATCCCTGGTCGTAGGTACACGGGATGGACAGCAAAGGAGTCGGTACACCAAGATCCTCAAACATGGTTTCGCGAGGGAAGTGTAGACTTTGTAGTTCCCATGATGTACTATCGCGACGAGCTTTTTGATCCTTATCTGCGAGATTGGAAAGAGCAAATGAAAGGAGGCACTGTAATCCCAGGCTTGGGAGCCTATCGTACACAAGACAACAGTCAATGGTCTCCATCTGTCATTGAACAACAGATGCAGCTTGCCCAAAGAGAAGGACTCAATGGCATATGCTTTTATAGACAAGAAAACATTAGCCACAAGAAGAAAGAGCTCTACGATCTTATCTATCATAGATTTGACTTTCCCGTTCGCCCCTTGCCCTTCAATCAGCGCATGCTCTCTATTCCCAGTATACCCTTCTTCCAGTCTTGCGAGATTATAGGAGACGAATTAATTTTAAGATGGGAGCCTTCTGACAAAAAAGGAAACAACTACACCTATAACCTTTTTTTCAACCTCTACGACAAAAAGGGACACCCTTCAGACGACTATTTACTCGCTCCATCTATCTATGCGAATGAATACCGTCTTCCTCTTCATATTTTTCCTAAACATGGCAAAGTACACTTCAGGGTTGAGGCTATGAATCGGGTCAATCAAGTAGGACGAGCCTCTCCCCCTCTAGTTATTGATCTGAAAGGGAAAAGATTCCTATAAGGGCCATATGAAAGTAGGGTTATATCTTCATATTCCCTTTTGTAAAAGTCGCTGTATATACTGCGACTTTTATTCTACTACATCGCACGATAAAAGAGAAAAGTATGTAGCTAATCTTTGCAAGGAGATCGCTATGAAGCGTGCTCTTATCGGTAGCGAGGCCTTACTTTCCTCAATTTACTTTGGAGGGGGCACCCCCTCTCTTCTCTCTCTTCCTCAGCTTGAAGCTCTTTTTGGTACAATCCGAAAATACTATACTTATTTCTCTCCCGAAATTGAGATTACTTTAGAGGCCAATCCCGATGACATTACCACTACTTACGCAAAAGGGATCCACAATCTAGGTATCAACAGAGTAAGCCTTGGAGTACAAAGCTTTCACGACCAACAACTCTCATTCCTAGGAAGAAGGCATAATGCCCAACAAGTAGTAGAGGCCATAGAGACTCTTCACAAGGTAGGAATAGACAACATTAGCATTGACCTAATATACGGGCTACCTGAAGCTCCTTTAACATGGTGGGAAACAACGATCAACAAGGCCATTGCACTACACCCTTCACACATCTCAGCTTATGCCCTCACTTATGAGGTAGGCACAAAACTTTCAAGACTCGCCACAAAGGGCGAAATCCTCATCAAAAATGATGACGAAGTCTATGAAGAATATAACCTTCTCATACGAAAACTAGCTGAAGCTGGATACGTACACTACGAAATTTCCAACTTTGCCTTACCTCACAGGGAAGCTATTCACAACTCTTCCTATTGGGAAGGTACCCCTTACTTAGGAGTCGGACCTTCTGCCCATAGCTATATAACTCTGTGCGAAGAGACCATACTGGGGAAGGAATGCTTTCAAAGTGGAGATAAACTTCGCTTTGCAAACATGGCTCAATTAACCAGTTACGAAAGAGAAATTGAGCGAGGATACATTCCTATAGACTTTATAGAGAAACTCGGTTTCAAAGAACGCTATGAGGAGACTTTAATGCTACGTCTCCGCACACAAAAGGGAATCGATCTATCTCTTTTTAATAAGGACTTTGGTACGTCTTGTCGCGAGCAACTTATTCATCGTGCTCAGCCCTATATAGACCAAGGGTTACTCCTTTATCAAAGGGATAGACTTGCCCCTACGGAAAGAGGATTCTTTGTAATTGACGGTATCATCTCGTCTCTTTTTCTCTAAAATCATCGAAAGATTTCTAGCGAAAGATTTACAAAGCTTTTCAAAAGGGTCTAGCCCTTTTTGGAAGAAGATCCTAGGACTCAGTGGAAATCTAAGGACTTTTTGGCTTTTATAGTAAAAGTGTAACTTTGTCCCACTATGACATACGAACTTATCTGTAAAGACCCCTATAGTAATGCTAGGAGAGGACGCATTACTACAGATCATGGCACAATAGAGACTCCCATCTTTATGCCTGTAGGCACCCTTGGCAGTGTAAAAGCACTTACCATGGAACAGGTAGAAAGCACAGGAGCCCAGATCATATTAGGAAATACCTACCATTTGTACCTTCGTCCAGGGCTACAAATTCTACAAACTGCAGGAGGATTGCACGCCTTTAACAGTTGGAATAAGCCCATTCTCACAGATAGTGGAGGATTTCAAGTATTCTCTTTGGCTGAGCGAAGAAAGATTACTGCAGAAGGCGTTACTTTTTCGTCCCATATAGATGGCTCTAAGCACTTATTTACCCCCGAAAGAGTAATGGATATAGAAAGAGTGATTGGGGCGGATATTATCATGGCCTTCGACGAATGTTGCCCAGGTGATGCTTGTAAACAATATGCCAAAGAGTCTCTTGACTTGACTGAGCAATGGCTTGATCGTTGCATGAAGAGATTTAAGGAGACATCTCCTCTCTATGGATACCAACAAGCACTCTTTCCGATCGTTCAAGGGTGCGTTTACCCCGATCTTCGCCAACGTGCGGCTGAAAATGTAGCCCGCTACGAAGCCGAAGGCAATGCGATTGGTGGGCTTGCAGTAGGCGAACCAGCCGAAAAAATGTATGAAATGATTGCTCTATGCCACACCATACTACCTCAAGACAAACCTCGCTACTTAATGGGGGTGGGTACTCCTGAGAATATTCTTGAGAGTATCTCTCTAGGGGTAGATATGTTTGACTGCATCATGCCTACACGCGATGGTCGCAATGCTCGTTTATTTACAAAGAATGGTATTATCAACATCAAAAATAGTCGCTGGAAAAACTGCTTCGATCCTCTGGAAAAAGGAGGAGCTAGCCCTATTGACGAGAAATACTCCTTAGCCTATCTTCATCACCTCTTCAGAGCTGGAGAGATACTCGCACTCACGCTAGCCTCTCTGCACAACGTAGCTTTTTATCTGTGGATGGTATCGGAAGCCCGCAAACATATTGAGAAGGGAGACTTTGCTCAATGGAAAGGAGAGGCCATAAGACAATTTATGCAAAAGATCTAATTTGGGCTATCAAAAAGCTCTCGTCCCTATTTAAGGCACTTTCCCTTCCTCAAAAAAAATGACTTCTTTTCCTTGAGGACTTGTATTTATCAAAAAAAATAGTACCTTTGCAGAGCGTACGCTACAGAAGAGGAAAGATACCCTCCTTTGGAAGTATCGCAAAAAAGCTTGTCCCGTGGTGTAATGGTAGCACAACAGGTTTTGGTTCTGTTTGCCAAGGTTCGAATCCTTGCGGGACAACTTCGATAAAGCCCCTAGAACTCTTCCACTAGAGTTCTAGGGGCTTTCTTATTGAGATTGACTTGTCATGCTTTATCCGCAATAGCATGCAAAAAAATTCTTTGGCATTCGCTTCTTAGCTCCTCTTTTACAAAAAAAGGAGGGTGCGCTTTACTTTCTTTGCCGTGGAAAATTATGATAAAACCACTACCTTTGTAGAATAAGAACGAATGCAATTTGGCTGAATACAAAAAAGCATAATGGGGAACAAGCGTAAAAGCAAAAAAGTAAAAGTATCGCTACGCACACGAACAGTTGCTGTAGTGAGTATCTCCCTTCCACTCGTACTGTTAGCATGGATGTTCGTATTGCAGATCATGCAGGAGGGGTTTCGTCGACAAGTCCAAGAAGACTTCACCTTTACTCTCATTTTAGATAAGGATATCTCTCAGCCCAAAGTGAATGCCCTTGTAGGGAGATTGACACAAGAACCCGCTATAAAGAATGTAACCTATATATCCGCAGACAGTGCGGCAAGAGAGGTAAGCGAAGAACTCCAAGAAGATCCCTTAAAGGTTTTGGGGTACAATCCTTTTTATCCTAGCCTTGAGCTCAACCTCCATGCACAATATGCTACTCGCGATAGTCTCCCCAAAATCGATAGTCTAATTCACTCTTTAGGAGGAGTAGACAACTTTTCTTACCGAAGTGATATGATCGGCGAGATGGACTCCATTATCGCACGAATTTCTCTAGGACTCCTCGTAGCCGTAGTCTTAATGCTCTTGATCGCCTTCATTCAAATGGCCAATACGACGCACCTCTTGATCTACGCACGTCGCTTCTTAATCCGATCAATGACATTGCTTGGAGCTCCATACAGCTTGATTTGCCGTCCTATCCTACGGACAACTGTACTCAATGGTCTCTGGGGAGGGCTATTTGCAGATTTTCTTGTCGCTCTTTCCATCTGGGCTGGCTACACCTATGCAAGTAGCACGATCATGAGTTTTCTTTCGTGGTATTATCTCTTAGCAATAGGAATAGGTTTGCCCCTTTTAGGGATGCTACTTTCTCTGGTAACGGCTCTTTGTGCCACACGTCGATACATTCGTATGGATGGCAGTCGCATTATGCTAGGCTAAACTTGAATACGATACCACACCTATGAAAAAACTTCTTTTCGATCGTCGGAATTACACGGTTCTCGCTTTGGCGCTCGTGCTAATCATCCTTGGATTTGCCTTGATGAGTGGAGGAAAAAGCTCTGATGGTGTATCCTTTAATCCCGCTATTTTTTCGCCTCGTCGCATCGTAGTGGCTCCTATTATCTCTCTAGTTGGATTCCTTTTGGCGGCAATAGGAGTTTTACTCCCCAAAAAGAAATCCAACGAAGAAAAAGAAGACAAGTAAAATCCAACTAGAAAAGCAGAGTAAACATGACGCTAACGGAGGCCATTATCTTAGCTATTGTAGAGGGTCTTACAGAGTTTCTTCCCATATCTAGTACAGGACACATGATCCTTGCTCAAGGTATTATGGGGATGGAGTCTACCGCCTTTATACGATCGTTCACCGTGATCATACAGTTAGGAGCAATCTTAAGTGTTGTAGTTCTTTATTGGCGTCGTTTTTTTACAATCAAAGGGGCCACCTCCATTACAGAAGTGAACACAAAAACAGACTCTTCTACTACTAGCCAAGCTCAAGCCAAGTTTTCCACGCTCCTTCGCTTTTATCTACTTCTCATCTTGGGGTGCATACCAGCAGCGATATTGGGACTTCTTTTTGAGCACCAAATTGACAATCTCTTATCCAACGTCTATGTGGTAGCGACGATGCTCCTTGTTGGAGGGATCTTTATGATCTTTATAGACAAACTGTTTAACAAATCAAACCGCAATACGATAAAGCCTAAGAATGCCCTTGTCGTGGGGCTTTTTCAATGCATAGCTATGATACCTGGAGTCTCCCGATCAATGGCTACAATTGTAGGAGGACTTCAGCAGAAACTCACACGCAAGGTCGCTGCAGAGTTTTCTTTTTTTATCGCTGTTCCCACCATGTTTGGAGCAACTGTATTGAAAGCTTACAAGCTATACAAGGAGTTTGGCACAGCTATCTTTGTAGAAAACGCCACACTTCTTATTATAGGAAATATTGTGGCCTTTGTAGTGGCTCTTTTAGCGATACGCTTTTTCATTGCTTTCCTCACCAAATATGGGTTTAGAGCATTTGGGTGGTATAGGATTATCGTAGGAGCTTTGATTTTAGTATTGCTCTTTATGGGGCTTCCTCTCGCTGTAGCGTGACATGAATCTAGACTCTCTTCCTTTTATTTTTGATAAAGAAGCTATGGAGAAGGGGCATACATTGCCCCTTCTTAGTGGTAGTATTATCCCTTTTGATAAGCCTCTTAACTGGAGTAGCTTTGACGTGGTCAACCTCTTTCGCATAAGAACAAAGTACAATTGGGGACTTCGAAAAATGAAAGTAGGACACGCGGGCACACTCGATCCTAAAGCAACGGGGCTACTCTTGCTATGCACAGGGAAAGCGACTAAAAACATTGAGCAGCTAATGAATGGAGAGAAGGAATATGTCGCTGAGCTTAAACTAGGAGCTACCACACCATCCTATGACACAGAGCAACCAGAAGATGCTACCTTCCCGTGGGAGCATATCACACACGACCTCTTTCTCAATACCCTGAAAACCTTCGAGGGTGATCTACTACAAGTACCTCCCCTCTATAGTGCAATCTCTATTGGGGGAAAACGTGCCTACAAACTAGCACGAAAAGGAAAAGAAGTAGAACTGCCACCTAAAGCGATTTCCATCCATCGCCTTGAAGTACTCAACTTCGCCCCCCCCTACGTGTCCCTACGTGTCGTTTGTAGCAGAGGCACCTATATTCGTAGTCTTGCTCGTGATTTGGGTAAAGCCCTTGGTAGTGGTGCTTATCTTAGCAGTCTTAGACGCATAAGATCGGGTCGTTTCTCCGTTGATCGTGCTTTTTCTATTGAAGGAATTGACGCCATTCTTTCGCATATTGGAGAAGAGGAAAAACTCTTGATAGAAGAGCGACTAAAAGAGCAAAACAAATAGGAGCTATGCAGAAAATGATAAAGGCAGAACAGGCTTTTCAAGCAATGAATCGCCTAGGTAAAGCGAGAGTTCCTTTTCTTTTTGCTTTCAATTTCGACCTTACTCAAGCCTTTATCGTGGAGCATCCAGAAAAACAGCAGAAAATTCTCTACAAAACACCATTAGGCACAAATTGTCCAATACAAGAACAGGTGCTTCGGAGTAAGACCCCAAAGCTAACCATATCTCCGATTACCTACGAAAACTATTTAAATTGTTTTGAAGTAATCCGAAAGGGGCAACTTGATGGAGACACCTTTCTCGCCAACCTGACAGTAAAAACTCCTATCAAGACTCATCTTTCGCTAGAAGAAATCTATGCCTACTCACAAGCAAAGTACAAATTGCTCGTACCAGGCAATTTTGTATCGTTCTCGCCAGAAAGTTTTGTAAAGATTGACCTGCCCTCTTCTCGCATTGAAACTAGACCTATGAAGGGAACGATCAATGCCGACCTCCCCCAAGCTGAAGAGAAAATCCTCAATGATCCAAAAGAAAAAGCAGAGCACTACACCATCGTGGATCTGATGCGTAGCGATTTAGCTCGCATAGCTACTCATATTGCTGTAGAACGCTTCCGATACATCGATAAACTAACGACCAACAAAGGGGGACTTCTCCAAGTAAGCAGTCTCATAACGGGCCAACTCCCCAAAGAGAGTGCCTCACAGCTTGGAGACATCTTCCGCCATCTACTCCCTGCTGGCTCTATTTCTGGAGCCCCAAAGCCTGCCACAATACGCCTTATCCATAAGGCAGAAAAGGAGTCTAGAGGGTTCTATAGTGGTGTCTTTGGGATTTTTGATGGCAAAATTGTAGACAGTGGGGTTTTGATACGATTTATTGCCCAAAAAGGAAGTCAAATGTATTACCATAGTGGTGGCGGTATCACTATTCATAGCGACCCACAGTCTGAATATAGAGAAGTCTTGGAGAAGATCTATATCCCCACCTAGCAAAATCCGAGGAGAAACCTTTCCTCATAACCTCTTATCCTTATTGGAGACTGATGCAAAAGTCAACAGTCTCTATTGATCAACCCTTCAACAAAAGGCTAGGAAGAGAGTCTGCTTGACAAGCATTTGTTCTAAACAGCTACAAGTTGAATACACTTCTTCTTTCCAAGATGGTCCATTGGGAGGTAGAAGTTCACCAGCTAGTCTTATTTTCATATAAAAACATTACCTTTGTGAAGTAGCGATAAGCAAACTGTATTCTCTGTAAAAAAGGGAGTCTTTGAAGAGTTGATTTCGGAATATCAAAATACAATCCATTAGAATAAGTAAGAACATAGTGATGAAAGAACTACAACTTAGCTTGCGAATCTTGCTTCTTTCGCTTGTAGTTGCCTGTGCATCTACGCTAGGGACCAAGGCACAAGTGTCTTTTGGAGGTCAACCTGCCTCCTTCAACGTCACGGGAAGTGAAAACCTCAAGGCCCTAAAGGACCAAATCATTCCCCTTTCCTTTGCAAAGCTCAACTTCAACCCAGAAGACCTCAAAGCTCAAAACAACTGGACAGAAGGTGAGATGGCAACAAAACCTCTGATCATCGGTGGTATTATCCCTGTAGACATCGACTTTGCCAAAGAAGCGATCCGCGAAGAACTCCCTTCTGGACAGAAAATCTACCGCTTGAGAGTAGCTACACACAGTGGAGCTCGGGCAATCAATCTATACTACAAAGACTTCTTCATTCCCCAAGATGGAGGAGAACTCTTTATCTATACCCCCGACAAGAAAAATGTATTGGGGGCTTACAACTACAACACACACAGCAATCATGGGGCTTTTGCTACAGAAATTCTTCCTGGTAGCGAAGTAATCCTTGAATACGTATTGCCTCAGTCTAGCAAAGAGATACTTCCTTCTATTCATATAGATGGTGTCAATTATATCTTCAACTCACACATTGCTCAGGCTTTCTCTCAAGAAGAGCAAAATACAACAAAGCGAGAAGTTCAAGACTCTGAAGATCAAGTTGACAGACACGAATGCGTCATCAACGTCAATTGCCCAGAAGGCGATGCTTGGAATGCAGAAAAGGCTAGTGTCGTTCAGCTTTTCCTCGTTACTAAACAGTATTCGGGATCTTGTACAGGTAGCTTGCTGAATAATACCAATGAAGACTTTACTCCCCTTATACTTACGGCAGGTCACTGCGTAGGAAACGAGCCTCCCCTACCCACGGATGCCGTTTGGGATAAATTTATGTTCTCTTTCCACTTTGCAAAGCCTAGCTGTAGCAATGCCTCATACTCTGAAGCAAAGAGAATAAAAACGATGGTAGGTTGCAAGCCTCTTGCTTATAGCTCAGTAAATAAGCGAAGTGATGGTCTTCTCCTACAGATTACTCAAGATATACCTTTGAGCTATCGCGTATACTACTCAGGATGGGATAGCAGTGCAGATATGCCTAAAGGCCTTCTTGGTATGCATCACCCCGCTGCAGACGTCATGAAGCTCAGTTACCTCAATCCTCCTCGAATAGTGAACCTTGGACAATGGAACGACGGCTCTAGCCTAGGGTGCAAAAACTGCCATTTTGCATTTACCTTTAACGAAGGTGACACCTATGGCGGATCATCTGGCTCTCCCATTTGGAATCAAGATCACCGCATTGTGGGGACTCTTACGGGAGGAGCTCAAGTTGCAGGATGTCACGGATCAAACCTTTATGGTAGACTTAATGCCCATTGGGATCGCTTTGCATCAGAAAAGGATCTAGACGACAACGTAAAGCCCGCTATGCAAACCTTCCTTGATCCTAAGGATGGGGGAAAAATAAGAAAACTCGATGGTAGATGGCGCGAAGATGCACGCACAGTTGAGCCTATCAAAGCGGTGGTAGTATCTGCAGACTTTACCAAGAAAACAATCCATGTACAATGGAAAGACATTGATCGCTCAGCTTACCCCAGTCATTGGAAACTCAGCTACTTGATTTATCGCAATGGTAAACAAATTGATGGTGTAGAGTTCCCTGCTGGTACCACTTCATACTCCGAACCTTTCGACCAAGCTCTCTCTGATACCAATGTAAAGGGTGGAGTAAGCTATGGAATAGTAGCTCGCTACTCCTTCGAGGGGAAACCTCTCATGGGACCAAAAGGTAAAGAGACTTTTACAGAGTCTACCATGGTTTCTAATGGTATAGTGCTTGCACCTCTTGTAACCCACGTAAAGCCCAATCTCAAAGAAGACCAAAATGGGGTCGCCATTACCTATAAAGCTCCAGGTAACCTTCAAGAGCTATCCAACTTTGGTTATCCCGAAAAGGAAGGAGAAAAACTTGCAGTAGCACAACTCCCTCTTCCATCCTTCTACTACAACGTAAGAGGAATGTTTGGTACAACCCGCCACTATCCTGATCGAGGAGCCATTGGTTCAAGATTCTATGTAGACGGATTTATAGAACCCTCTATCGACATCAAAGATGATCGAAAGCAAACCAATTACTACTACGTTAACTCAGTAAAGGTAATTCCTGGTGGCAAGCTAGAAAAGGGTGAAAAATACAACATTCTTGTTACAAGCAAAGACAAAGGTCCTAAGGGCGTTTCAGAGCTATTTGATCTTCCTACAGGCTGGCAACCTGGAGACTGGGTTGAAGTATTCCTAAAAAGACCTTTCCGCTTTGATCCACGTCAATCCCTTGTAGTAGCACTTTCTATGCCTAACAAGCAAGGAAAAGATGCTGCTGGTGTAGCCGTCGTTAAAACAAAAGAGCCCATCGACCTTCCTATTAGTCGTACAGCGATTGTCCTTAGCGACGACAACGCACTCCTCCACATTCCCTATCAATACATTAGTCGCAGGCCCGTAGAGGGCTATCCTGCCATCCGTCCCGTCATATCCTCTTCCTCTATGCCTATCAATACGAATGAAGCTCTAGGAGATGTAGAAGGGAAGATCGTAGCCTACTCGACTAAGGCTATCCCCACTCCAAAGATTCTTGGCTACAAAATCTATTGTAATGGAGAGTTGATTACTAAGGGGCAGAATGGAAAAGACTACTACATTGGTCTTTACTTTTACCATAAAGGTGGTAAAGCAACGGACAAATATGAAGTAGAAGTGGTGTACGCTGAGCCCGAACAACTTGCCACAGAAGACGTTGCATTCTCCTCTTCTGTAAGACTTTATCCTACTAAACTTATGGAAGATGGCAAGGTAAATCTAGTCAATAGTCAATTGGTAGATCGCATGCTCGTGTACACAATGGAAGGTCAACTCGTAAAAGAGATTGAAAAGCCTGCCAGCTCAGTGTCTCTATCCGAGTTGCCTCAAGGGGTGTACTTCGTAGTACTCCATACAGAAGAAGGCGAAATCACCGCTAGAATCGTAAAGTAGGTTACATCTACGGAAGAGACCTTCTCTCTTGTATTACAAGAAAAAAGGCTTTCTCTTTCCTCCTCAAATACAGCTCCAAGGTTTTGGAAACAAAGCCTTGGAGTTTTTTTTGGGGGGGATTGGCACAATAGGAGACTGTTGCATAAAGGCGAATCGCTGTGTTGCTTTCGGGATTCGGCTTTGTCTCAATACGGAGGTATGCTCCCTTCAGACCTCACCCTCAGCGCCTTGCGCTTCATCCTCTCTGCAAAGTCTAGACAATCTTGCTCGCAAGATTGTGAGACTGTTGACTTCTGCAACAGTCTCAATAGGACAAAACTTCGGAAAAGAAGTACCCAATAAATGATCCCATACTTTTCAGAAAATCTCTCGGAACTTTTTCTAAAATCTCTCGGAGCTTTTTCTGAAATTCTCTCTGGCAAATGCAAGAAAAAGGAGGATTGATGTAGATTGATGGTAAGTGGTTGATAATATGAGAGAAACACGGATTATTGCCGTGAACTGCTCCAGTAGGGAAAGTGCAGAAAACGTGGATTTATGCAGAAGATGCGTTACCAAATCATTAGCCTATTCTCCGAATGGTAACGAAGATGAAGGAGGAGGTAACTGACAGAAGACAGATACCCTTTGTCGTGTGAAACTCTTATCTGAAGCAGTACGTCTGATGGAGCTGTATCAATCGGAAGAACGAACTAAGCTCTTTGCTCCCATTGCTTATTCGGTTTACCTTGCCCAGCTCAAAGCCCTACAACTTCGAGCTGGCATCTCTATTCCCCTTTCGGCACACGTTGGTCGCCACACCTTTGCCACGCTGATAACATTGGAGCGAGAAGTGCCGATTGAAACGGTGTGCCGAATGTTGGGGCATAGCAATATCCAAACGACCGAGCGATATGCTCATGTGACTCCGAAGAAGCTTTTCGATGAGTTTGAGCAATTCCTCTCTTTCACTGAAGAGCTAACCTTAACCTTGTAAGAGCAATGCGCAGTACATTCAGAATACTATTCTATATCAATAAGAGCAAGATCAAAGCGGACGGCACAACGGCAATTCTTTGCCGTATTACCATAGACGGAGAGAGTGCGGTTATAACCACAGGCGAAAGCACTACTCCCCACGATTGGAGCGTGAAGCGAGGGGAAACAAAGGAGAAGAAGACCAACCAACGCTTGCAAGCATTTCGGGAGAATGTCGAACAAGGCTACAACACTTTGCTTTACAAATATGGAGCAGTGAGTGCCGAGTTGCTGAAGAACTACTTGCAAGATGTCGGGAAAACGCCAACGACCCTGCTTGCTCTTAGTGCGGAAGAACTCAAAGCCCAACGAGAATGCAGTAGTGCGGGGACGTATAGAAACAATCGGTATGCCGATAGACTGCTGAACTCTTTTGTGCGCAGTCGCAGTGAGCAGGATGTCCTCTTGTCGGCTCTTACGATTGAGTTCTTTGAGGATTATCGCTTCTATCTGAAGATGGAGGTCTATGCGAAGAAAGGCTCCGTACGGAGCCTTTCTTAAGAGAGCTTAGCGCTGACTACCGAGTAACAGTTATCTTAGTTGTAACTACTTTACCAATATTATCACGCAAAGAGACAATATAGGTACCATTCGGTAACTGTTCAGCCTGAACTTCGCCTTGGCAAGATGAAGCAAGATCGAACGATCTTACTATCCGTCCATTCAAATCAAATAAATCAAGCGAAGTAAGAGGCGTGGGGCTTCCATAGCGAAGGGTCGTTATTCCCTCTGCTTGGTAGGAATGACAATATGCAGACTGAGAAGCTATTTCCGTTGCATCAGTGTCGTAATAGATTTCCACAAAGCCCAAATTGGGGCCAAATAGCTTACGCTTGTTCGTTAGGAAAATACGCAGATCACGCTCTTCTACCGCAATGAGACGTATCAAAAGGTTATCCCTTTTGTATCCAATCCAAAAGTCTTTGTTCCCATCAAATTCCGGAGTGAATTCAATTGTCTCTCCCTTTCCGATAGATTGCTCTAAGGGGTGGGAGATCGCCAAGACAGGAGTAGATAAATTAGCCGGATTGAGTAGTGCTGCTCTGATTGTTAGATTTAGTTTTTTGTCCTCCTGTACATCATAGAGCACACCTTCGTTCTTTATTTTGAAAGTCGGTCCGTAAACTTTTGAACAGGCTCCATTCATCCTTTTTACCTTGGCGGAAGATACGTTGGAAACTAAAATAGGGGTAGTGTATTCAGTACCAATCACACTTATTCCGCCCACAATGCGATAAGCCTTTGTTTTGGGAAGTATACCCAATCCTGAGCCATCCTCACTAGGGACTTGGAAATAAACACGAGGGATCTGAGCTATAATCCCTAACTTTTCCCCCTTAGCAAAATTGCAATCAGCGAAATTGAATGTTTCCTCTTTTTCGCTATTTGCTGGTACTACTACTACACGTGTTGCTTGTGCATTGACAAGAGGAAGGTGTTTTACAGCCTCGTTCGGATCACTCGGGAACTGCTTAGCATCACCCAAGAATATGGTTACAGGAGCATAGTACTCGCGTTCGCTACTATTCTTAAACTTAAGGGTAATGGTACCATCTGAATAGGCTTTAACAGAGCTCTTTTCACTGACAAAAGTCTCTGCGGTAAGCGGTATTTCCGGTACATCATATTCAATCTTTGTAACCTCCTTATTGCTAACAGTTACATAGATAGAGAGTGGTTCTATATTCATATAGGCACAAGGTTCATAAGTGCCGTTAGACTGTGCACTCCAAAGAGGCATTATACGGTATCTTCCATCAGCAAGTGCTGCAGAACCATAGTCAAAATCCAATGATACAACGGTGTTTTTCATGGCTGAAAGCTTACGAAATGTACGGCTTCCCAGATAAACTGCTTCCCCATTTCCGTTGTAAACAGCAGGTTTAAAGTAATAGCCTTGTGATTCGTATGCGCCTTGGTAGAGGGACACTTTTAGTGTGAGCCGTTTACTTGCTTTTGTATGTGTATAGCGCACGGAAGCCAAAGGAGTTGTAAGCTTTCCGTCAACTGAAGAGCCGTCTCTATCAGGGCTTAATCCGACAAGGATTTCTTGTGTCATGTTATAGCTTCCGAGCCCGGCGCCTGTACCTGTTACTGTAGGATTCAAAGCTTCCAAGCGATAGAATCCGTTAGCAAGACCGTCCCAGCCCCAATTAAAGTGGAAAAAGCCTTCTCCGTTATACCCATCACACACAAAGGCATGTCCGCTGCCATCTACGCCTCTGCCGGTGTAGAATACAGGGCACTCTTTTTTAAGTTCGTCAAGAATAAGATTTGCCCAGTCTTGAGCTATGTAGCCACTACGCGATACTAAGCGAACCTCTTTGTTGTAACGCAAATTATCACGAAGAGCTGGTAAGACATCCCAATTGAATGCTCCACTGGAATAGGAGGAGTAGCTCATTTTTATAGCCATTCCCACATCCTTCAGCAAGGTACCGATGGCTTTTGCTTCTATTTCAGTAGGTTTAACATTTTCCTCAAAGCAACCTGGCATATTAGCCCAGTCGTAATCGTGATCAAATGTAACCTTATAGTAAGCACCTGTATACTGTCCATCGATCCCTTTTGCCTGATAAGTCACTTCCCCCATACCTCTTGTCGGCCATTTATGGAACCGCATGATTTGTGAAAGTGCTGTTGCTACACAGCCGGTTACTGCTTGCTTAGTTTCTCGGGGTACGATTGGGCATTCTGAATTATAGGGATATGTTTGTCCCCATCTTATCTTTTCTCGTTCGAGTAGGGGCTCTATCTTATCTGCGCTTCGTAGTCCAGAGGTGTAAGTTTGAGTTCCAGAGGACGCATTTGCAGTCCGATAGAACTCCTCTATCTGTTTGTCATAGCAAGAGAACCAGGATTTTATATGATCGGGTATTGCCTTTTCGTCAAAGTGGCCTTCCATTGAGTATGCCAAGACTTCATACAAGCGGTCATCTCCAGCTATGATGGCAAAACCGTCATGGGTGCCTTTATTGAATATGTAGTAATATACTAAAGACTTAGCGTCCGATGAGCGTAGCGAAGAGGGTGCCGAGCGAACATAAGCCAAGGTAAGCGGAGTATCACTACGCAGTGCGTTTGGGGAAAGAATCCTTTCGGCCTTAATGCGAGCTTGCTCTGCTGTAATAGGCTTAGCCAACAGCACGCTCACACTACCAATTATAAATGCGAGAAGAAATAATAGTTTCTTGGTCATAAGTGTATAACAATTCCATTTTTATATTAGGAGAACAAGAGGAGTGCGAAGCTCCCCTTGTTCTCATGGGTATAGGGATTGTCTTAGAGAATATATTTTACGGCTTTATTTACTCCACCGGTTGTATAAATAACAATGACAATCGTACCGGAGGATAAGTGGCTGATCGAAATTTTGTCTCCTTCTGTTGATGAGAGAAGGGTGCCTGATGTCGTATAGAGGGCAAGGCTTTCTGCACCCTTTACAGAGAGTATATCGCCTTCACGCACTATTATCTCTTGATTTGCTTCAATGGGCAAAATTCCAGTCTTTACGGTAGCAATCATTTCCTTTGTTTCCATTGTCAGGCCGGGCACACGTGCATTGGTGATTTTGCATACATACACACCGCTTTGGTCCTTATTTACCTTGTCAATAGAGAGAACTGGAGTATTTTGACCATCTACCTTTTTGCCATCCTTGTACCACTGGTATACGTTCTTCGTTTCAGACAAATCACTTGTGCTGAAAGGTGCATTACGCAAGTCTTCCAATGTAGGAGCAGTAAAGCTGAGGGCTTCGTCTTCCTTTACCTCTTTGCTAGTTTCTTCTACTTCCAACTTATTCTGCGGAGCAAAGATCAGCTTATTCGTTACGTTGGTAGATTCCTTACCGGTCAATATAGGAGATAGTTTTTCAAAATCCTTTAGTACGAAATCGTTGTTGCTGACATTGATGCCGCGTGCGTTGAAACGATAGTAAGGACCCCAGCCGTCCGGTTGGTGTTCTCTCTCCTCGATGGACCCATAGAAATGGTTGTTTTGAGCATATAATACGCGTAAATCTTCCAGATCTTCAAGAGCAAGCAGTCCGTCTAAACGTCCCTTGAAGTTGTTGTTCTGAATGTAGATTTGAGAGATCTCCAGCATTTTCTGAAGCACCGTTGTGGGGTCACCAGAAAGCCCCGCATTATTTATCCAAATCTTATCCATGCTAGTGAAATTACCAAAACGCTCTGGCAGTTCACCGCTCAATTTTAGGTTAGCAAGGTCTAATTCCAAGAGGCGGTTAATACCAAAACCATCACTTTCCTGACCCTCACCTACAGGAGCCCATTTTGCGGGAATCGTACCAGTAAACTCATTGTCACCAAGGATAAGTTTGGTCAAATTATGCAATTGCCCAATCCACTCGGGGAGGTTGCCAGTAAGCTTATTCTTTTTCAGATTGAGGTGATTCAATTTGGTGAAATTTTTGAACGACTCGGGAATGGTGCCCGTTAGCTCGTTCATACCCAAATAGAGTTGCACCAAATTGGTCAAATTGCCCAATTCCTCAGGTATTTCTCCGGTCAAGTGGTTATTTGCCAAGGCAAGTAATACCAAGTTCTTCATTGTTCCCAACTCCTTTGGTATGGTACCGGTATGTCCATTCTGCAAAAGAAGTTGTTGCATACCAGTACACTTGGCAATGGATGCAGGTATTTCGCCCACAAAATTGGGACAACCGCCAATAGCCAAAGCCTTCAAGTTAGCGCACTTGGAGAAGTCCTTAGGCAGCTCACCCTTTAAAGGTAATGGTTTGGGACTTTCGCCCAATTGAATGCCAATAAATATGATATTAGGAAGTTCCCATATAGAAGGATGAAGTGACCCTAAAGTACAATTGTTTGCCTGGAATTGTAGCAACTCAGGAGTTTTCATCTCTGAGAGAGGACCCGTAATACCTGTATCGGATAGTTCAAGTATCCTTAGCTGTGGCATATCAATTACATCAGGCAGGCCTCCGGTTAGGGTGTATTCTCTTACTTCCCCCGCATTAGCTTGCTTTCTCTGATTTGTAAGCCATAGTTCCTGTAGCTTTTGGAACTGGAACAACTCCTTCGGCAGTGGCCCTTCCAATAGGTTGTTATCCAAGCGGATCTTTACCAATTCAGTAAGTGCTCCTATTGATGCCGGAATTTTTCCTTGCAAATTAGAGCTGTGAAGGTCCAACTCCGAAACGTGTCCATCCTTAATCTTTACACCTTTCCATTGATCTACGGGTGCAGTTAAATCCCACTTGTTCCAACTCTTCCATTCTGCTCCATTGGTAGAATTGAAGAGCTCAATGAGTGCCTGCTTTTCGTCTTCCGGGATTAGTTCCTGGCCATTCGCTGTCCTTATGTTCAATCCCAAGAAGGAGACCAAGAACATAAGCGCTACATTGATTAGTAGTTTGTTCTTCATAATGTTATTTGCTATGATTGTAAATCTATATTGTGAGTTATGCCTAACATCTTTTTACTCTAATAACAAATATACAGAATATTATCAAATAAATTATTATCGTGTATCTAAAAAGAGCCCACGCACATTCCAATGTCAAGTGTAACACAGTTATGAAAAAAAAACTTCATAGGGAGTTTTATAGCCTAGTTTTTTTTGCGCGAATGCAGATTCCAGTATCAAGTGCAACGGTATGATAAAAGTAGTGCAAAGACTTCATTCGGTGATTTAAAGTCCAAACTTTTCCCAGGTCTGTTGTTTAGCAGCATCCTGACATTTCGTATTTGTTTGTCATCAATGTCTTTGAAGGAAGTCCCTTTGAGTATGTATTGTCGAATGAGTTTGTTGAGCAATTCAACATGGGGCTTGTCTGTAGAACAATAAGGTTTGGCAAAAAAGACGGGAACACAGAGCGCCCTCTCAATTCGATGATATTCTGCAGAAGCAAACGAGCAGCAGAACGTGTACGAGAGTCAATAACCAAGTTCATTGAAGGAAAACTCTTTCTCGAGGTAAACAAGGAAAAGAAGAGCCAAGTAAATGATCCCATACTTTTCAGAAAATCTCTCGGAACATTTTCTGAAATCTCTCGGAACATTTTCTGAAATCTCTCGGAACTTTTTTTGAAATCTCTCGGAACTTTTTCTTAAATCTCTCGGAACTTTTGTAAGACGGATCTTTCTGCAGATCTCACAAATTCTTTGGAAAAGCAGCAGAAATACAAAGAATATACTGAGACTGTTGCAAACGTCAACAGTCTCAAGATCTTGCTTGCAAGATTGTTCTGACGTTGCAGAAAGGATGAAGCGCAAGGCGCTGAGGGTGAGATCCGAAGGGAGCATACCTCCGTATGTGACCGAAGTCAAATCCCGAAAGCAACACAGCGATTCGCCTTTATG
>KQ959263.1:45906-64595 GCA_001552775.1 Bacteroidales bacterium KA00251 | reverse complement strand
ACACAGCGATTCGCCTTTATGCAACAGTCTCATACTGATAGTATGCTAGTTGTCACAGCTACCCTCCCCCATCTTTTGAAAAAGCTTTCCAGTCAAGAGAGGAAAAATTTGCAGTTTCAAATTTTATTTGTACCTTTGCCGTGCAGTTGGGAAAAAGGAGTGCTTTTTTCATAAGATTCCTTCGCAACTTGCACAAGGAGAGCGAGCGACTCTCTCATTATATGCGGAAGTAGCTCAGTTGGTAGAGCACAACCTTGCCAAGGTTGGGGTCGCGGGTTCGAGTCCCGTCTTCCGCTCTTCTTCATGTCTGTTGTAAGATTGGTTGAGGTGTACCTTCCACATTTCCTCGTGAGAGGGATTGTAGTACAGAATGTTGGGTTATTGTTTCTACCAAGGTACATCACCACCCTCCCCATTCATTAAGCGATATCGCTCTCTGCATGGGAGGTTATAGGTAAGGGTTCCTTTTTCCTTTTGGCTTGGGAAAAGAGAATCCTTCTTTTTTTTACGCCTCTGACATTACACTCTTTTTGATTTCCTTTTTTCGGCTCTTCATTCGCTTTAATCCTATATAAGGGAAAATATGTAACTTTGTCTAGAGATCTTAGACGCAAAATGCAGAGCAGATCAACAAATCCAAGCTCCGCTCGTCTATACTGATAGCAATGCTTTGCAATAGTCACATAATGAGACTGTTGCAAAAGTCAACAGTCTCACAATCTTGCTCGCAAGATTGTCTAGACCTTGCAGAAAGGATGAAGCGCAAGGCGCAGAGGGTTGGGTCAGAAGGGAGCACACCTCCGTATGTGACCAAAGCCGAATCCCGAAAGCAACACAGCGATTCGCCTTTATGCAATAGTCACATAAGAAGAGAAGAAAATTATTTCATATACTAAGAGACAAACTCATGCAACTAAAAAGACTTATCATTAGCATTACGCTTCTCCTCGGTATGCTACTTCCTCAAATGGGGATAGCACAAAGCATTGAGAAGCTACCTATTGACCCCGCGGTGAAAATGGGAGTCCTCCCCAATGGACTTACCTACATCATTCGCAAAAATAGCGAACCGAAGGGACGTGCCAACTTCTACATTGCACAGAAAGTAGGCTCTATCCTAGAAAACGAACAACAACTAGGGCTGGCTCACTTTCTTGAACACATGGCCTTCAATGGTACAAAAAATTTCCCTGGTAAAAACCTTATCTCTTTCCTAGAAAGAATAGGCTGTCGCTTTGGTGCAGACCTCAATGCCTATACAGCATTTGATGAAACGGTATACACCATTATGGATGCTCCTACAGATATGGGCAAAGAAGTAATCGATAGCTGTATCCTCATTCTCCACGACTGGAGTAGTAATATCGAACTAAAAGGAAGCGAAATAGACGAAGAACGTGGTGTAATCCATGAAGAGTGGCGCTCACGAAACAATGCTGGGATACGTACACTTACAGCTCTTCTGCCTAAGATTTTCCCCAATAATCTCTATGCCCACAGAATGCCAATTGGCTCAATGGATGTAGTCCTCAACTTCAACCACTCAGCCATTCGCGACTTCTACCACAAATGGTATCGTCCCGACCTTCAAGGAATTATTATTGTGGGCGACATAGATCCCGCCTATGTAGAAGGAAAAATCAAAGAGTACTTTGCCGACATACCTGCTCCAAAGAATCCTGCTGAACGCTTCTATGTACAGGTGGAAGACAACAAAGAGCCTCTCAATGCCCTTGTCACCGACAAAGAAAATACCTCTACTCAAGTGATGGTATTTTACAAGCACGACGTAATGCCTAAAGAGCTTGACGGTACATTGGTAAACGCTATGATCAACTACATGAATGCCGTAATAGGTCGAATCTTCAACGAACGCTTTGAGGCAATTAGTAAAAAGCCCAATGCGCCTTTCCTTGCAGCTGGACTCTCTTACGACAACTACATCGTAGCACGCACAAAAGATGCCCTATCTGTATTTGCTGTAACGAAAGATGGTCAATCGGAAGAAGCACTTAAAGCACTCGCTAAAGAAGTACGTCGCGTAGACCAACACGGATTCTTAAAGAGCGAATACGAACGTGCCAAAAAGGCTGTTCTCAAAGCTTATGAGGATATGTACAACGAACGTGGCAAAAGAAGCAACGGAAGCTACATTGAAGAGTACAAAAACTACTTCTTGAAAGGTGGCTACATCCCTGGCATTGAAATGGAAAAAATGGTGTTTGAGCAGTTGGCAAATAGCATTACACTCGATCAAGTCAACCAGTACGTAAAAGAATTGATCACCGACAAGCACAACCTCGTTATAGCCATTACAGGTCCTGAAAAAGAAGGTATCGCCTATCCCAAGGAAGAAGCTCTTTCTAAAATCTACCTCGCTGCCTACAACCAAGATGTAGAAGCACTTCAAGAAGAAGCTAGCAACGAAGAACTCCTTGACAAAGCTCTAAAAGGTGGCAAAGTCATTTCTCAAAAAGAAGAAAAGAAGTTTGGCACTACTCTATTCAAACTTGACAATGGTATCACCGTACGCATACTCCCCACGGACTATAAAGATGATGAAATCCGTATGAGAGGGGTAACAGAAGGAGGACTTCGTCTCTACAGCAACAACGACACCGATATCCTCAATGCTAAGTTAGTGAACCAGGTAATTGATCTTGGTGGACTTGGCAAGTTTGACGAGCTAGCCCTCGACAAAGCTCTTACAGGATACAGTGCATCTGTAGATGTAAATCTTGCTGACTACACGACTAGTGTATATGGTACCTCTACGGTAAAGGACTTTGAAAAAATGCTTCAGCTTACCTATCTATACTTTACAGATATACGAGCAGACAAGCAAGCTTATGACGTATTCAAGCAAAAAATGATTGAGCAACTGAAGATGGCAGAACGCAATCCTATGTCTTCTCTTGGGGACTCAATTGCTTCGCTTATATATGACAATGACCTTCACCATCGCTCCTTGAAAATAGAAGACTTCGATAAAGTAAGCTACGATCGTATGCTCCAAATGGTTCGCGAACGCCTTGCTTCAGCCGATGGATTTAACTTCTTCTTCGTAGGTAATATCGATCCTAAAGTGGCCAAACCTCTCATTGAAAAGTATCTTGGAAGCTTACCAAAGGGTAAAGCTACTCCTAAGATGGATCGCTCTAAAGAAAAAATGCCTAGACAGGGCGTAAAAACTCTTGCCTACACCAAAGAAGCCGATACCCCTACTGCAATTACGATGGATATGTTGCACGCACCTTTTACATACAATCTCAAAAACAAATTGGTAGCTGAGATCCTCAATGGTGTACTTGATCAAGTATTGGTCGCATCTATCCGCGAACGTGAAGGAGGTACCTACTCTCCTAATGCCTATGCCAATCTTTCTAAAGACCCCAAAAACTTCCTTACAGCACAAGTACTTTTCATTAGTGCTCCTGAAAAAGCAGAAAGTCTAAACAAGGTCGTATACGAAGAGCTAGATCTTCTTGCGAAGAAGGGTGTAGACAAAATGTATGTCGACAAAACTGTAACCAATATGAAGAAGGTTTACAATGAAAACCTCCGCAAAAATGGTTATTGGATGAATGTATTGTCTAGCTACTACTTCTTTAATGAAAACTTCCACGACAATTATCTGAAGACGCTGGAAAGTATCTCTGCAAAAGATATTCAAAATGCAGTAAAAGTTCTTCTTGACTCGAAAAACAAACTAGAACTTTACTTCACAGCTCGCCCCAACGAGACTGCTAAAAAGTAATCGCATTGGATAAAAGATAATAATGGGAACTCCCCTTTCGCTATGAGCAATTGCACGTTCCTCTTCTAGAGGAGCAGGGGTAACCGCTCAAAGGCAAAGGACGAAACCACAACATTCATTTAAGCCTCACCTAGTTTTCTAGGTGAGGCTTTTTTGTCTACTTGCAAGCCGATTGCAAAAGGATGATGTACATTTGCATGCGAAGCCATTATAACCAATTGATTGACCGAAATGAAACGAATAACTTTACACCTTTCTCTTCTTCTTTTATGCTATACGCTCACCACGCTACCTCTTCTTGCACAGCACGAGCATGATAGCGAACAATCCACAAGCAAGAAAGTTGAAAAGACGTGGCCCAAAAGTGTAGAAGATCATTCTCATAGTCACAAGGGAGTCGTCTTCATGGGCGGTGCCCTCTCATTCTACCACGATGTAAAAACCAACTCTACAAGCTTTGAGTTTCATCCTGAGGGAGGATATCTCTTTAACGATCGCTGGGGGTTAGGATTATTGCTAGGAATCGGAATCAATAGCCACAAAGAGGGTGGCGAGATTCATACTGAGCAAGAATTCAAAGTCTCGCCTTTTGCACGTTGGTACTATTTCCGTCCCACCCCCTTCAATCTCTATCTTGACATGGGTGCGGGCTGGAATCTGCTACGAACAAAACAAGAAGATGGTTCCTACAAAAACAACCACGGATTTGAAGTGGGAGTAAGGCCAGGAGCCTGTATCGACCTCATTGAAGGTCTTTGTCTCTGCATTCGCTTAGGATTCATTGGATACCGCCAAAACTACTTTGCTGGAGAAGAACAGCTACACGGAGTACAATCTGGCTCAGCCCTTAATGGGTTTCTATTTCACTTCAATCCCGAAGAAGCAATGATCGGACTGGAATTGGAATTCTAGTCTTCTTCTTCTCTCTCCCCAAAGCTATCCTCACATCAGTCTATAGTGAAGTGGGGATAGCTCTTTCTATACAATTTTATAGGATTGTACCCCACAAAACCTTTTTTCCTACCTTTGTCGGAAATAAGTAAGTTCTACGATGAAACAAGCAAAACAAAGAATCCCTCAAAAGAATCTCTTTCTTATTCAAAACAGACCACACAGCAAGACCTTTACAATAGTAGCTCTTACCATTTCCACTCTCACTATAGTCTGTATTATTTTACTCCTTGCCCACTACACTCATGCTCCTTTATGGAGTATTCTGGGAGCTCCTCTGCTCGCGTTAGTGGCTACTTATTGGTATTTTCTAGGATTCGACAATTTCCTCTTTTTCCACGAAGAGCGACTAGAATTATGGGCGGGGAATAGCACTACAGGAAGAGTCCATTGTCTTGCTCCTATAGGAAGTTACTTTGAAGTAAACTACCTACCTCATACTCACGAGGTAAAACTTATGAAAAACTCTGGCACTCGCTACATAAAGCTGTGCAATGGTGAGCAATTTATTGAAAGATTTCAACAACTCCTTCAAAAAGTAATTGAAAAGGAAGGAAAAGAGCAACCAACAAAGCGTTCTAAAGAGAAATAACATGCTACAAGAGCTTGCACTTTGCCCTAGTCCTCGACTGCTTGCGGACTACATCACCTCTCCCGATCGCTTTGACGCTGTAGTAGCAACCGACATTCTTCGTGCCACCACTACCATTACAGAAGCTCTTGCAGCAGGAGTTAGCTCGGTAATCCCTGTAGAAAGTTTGGACGAACTAAAAACCTATAAGGGCAAAGAGGGATATCTCATTGCGGGAGAGAGAGGCGGAAAGAAAGTGGACTTTGCTGATTTGGGAAATAATCCCTTAGAGTACACCCCTCAAAAGGTAAAAGGAAAAACAATTGTACTAAGCACTACCAATGGCACACAAAATCTTCGTGCAATCTCTCGCCTCGCTCCTCAAGTACCCATCTATATCGGAGCCATTGGCAACTTAGATATACTTGCACGCTTATTGGAAGAAAAATACAGCCACATACTTATTGCTGCATCAGGCTGGAAAAACTGCTTCAGTTTTGAAGACTCTCTCTTTGCAGCCCTTCTAGTAGAAAGTCTTTGTCAAACACCGCCTATTCTAGACGATGCCACCCAAATGGCAAGGGATGCACTAAGTCTCTATGGAGATAACTGGAAGAAAGCTGTAGCCAAAAGTGAGCACTACCAACGCCTAAAAAAACTTATCGCACAAGAGCAGATCGACTATTGCCTCAAAGAGTACCTCTACTCCATTGTACCGCAATATCTTCATGGAGAAATAAGAATTACACATAAAGTGTAACGATACTCTCTACATAAAAAATACTCCTCTTGCTCCCCCAAAAGGTTGCTATTTTATCGTGACTCTAGGTACACGGATAAGGCATTCTAATAGAGACTTTGTATTTTTTACGAGGAAGCACTTTCTAGTTTCTTCTTTTGCCACGTCCTACTTCCTAGACTCACTGTGGGAGACTCTAAGAATCCCTTATAGTAAAGCTGCTCGCAAATGGTGATTCTTCACACACTATACAGCAACGATTCTTAGCAGAGAAAGATCTTTATGAGTATCTACGCTGAAGGACAGCAACAATACAACTTTTTTCATTCCATAGGGTTATACAACCCAAGGAATATCTAGAGAGTGTGTGGATGTACTAGAACCGTCTTCCACCTGCTAATCCTCCTCCTTGAGAAGTGAGATTGCTTTGCTGGTAACGAAGATCTTTAAGCAATTCGCCCGAGGCACCTATAGTTACCGTATAGGTTTTATAGGGACCTAATGGAATAATATGAGCAGAAAGTTCCCAACAGTGCAACTTTCTTGTTGCAGAGATGGACATATTGGTGACCTTCTTCAATTCAAAGTTATAGTTAGCATCAAAGTTGATACTCCAATTTCTTGTGGGTGCAATATTGCCACGAAAACTAAGATTGTGCTGTAAACGATAGGGATACTCTTTCGTCTCCATATTGAAGTTTTGCATATCATAGCCAAGTCGCATACTGTAGCTAAAGGAGAAACTCCATGGAAAGTTCCACTGGACATAACCATCTTTATCCAGTTCTCCCATATCCTCAGGTCTATTGTAGTTTCCTCTTCCCAAAAGTGCTTGTCCAGGAGAGTCGCTGTCTCCTCTTGGGATCCTATTATTTGAGGGGGGAGCTGGTGGTGCATTAGGAGGGGGATCGCTTATTCCTTGCCCCTCTACGGGTGGCGAATTAGTAGGGCTACTTTCTTCGCCTTTCTTTTTATGGAAAAGCCGATTAAAGAAGTTTTTAAGTTGGTTGTAAGTATCATTATTGAAGGTATAGCTAAAGCTTGTACCAGTAGAGACAAGTCTGCCGATACCTTTACCATTAAGGATTCTTAGTTTATTAATCCTCCTCGGAATAGGTCTACCTTCTGGTGTAAGCGTATAGTCGTAGAGATAGGTATCAAAGTCTCCATTTAGTCGGAGGACAAAAGAACGAGAAAGACGCAGTGCTAACGTCGCTCCTATATTACTCCATCGCAGCGAGTCTGCAGACATATTGTAGCTTACGTTCCAGTCAAACTGATCAATTAGGCTTATCTTCTTGAAACTTTCTCCTGTGGAGTCGGCACTGTTTCTCAGTTTCATCTCCACATTGTTGGCAAAGTTCATTGAGATCATACCCGACTTTCCACTTCCTGGTGGGGAATACAAACCACCTTCATAAGGGCTGTATACAACTTCCTGGAGATTTCCATTTTTATCGGCATAGTGCAACGTCTTGTAGTAGCCCCAAAAGGGCGTACCGAAGTCTGGTCGATAAGAGATAGAAATAGTGGGAGTAAAGCGATGTCTGATCATTTGTACCTTATCGCCAAATATATCCCACGGACGATAAAAGCCATAAAGTGTGGTAGAGATCCCTAGTGACGCACTAAAGTCATTAAGGTGATAAAAACCATATGTAGTATCTACAGGCACCACCTCCTGCAAATTGGGATCATAGTCCTTTCTTATCTTGCGTGTTTGCCAAGTGGCTCTGTAGTTTATAGAGGGGGTTATCTTGATATAGTTGAAAAGATCAAATGAAGCCGAGATGGGTATACTATGTTGCATCCCATTTTTCCAATCATGCAAAAGATTGCTTTTGAAAATAAGATTTTCCTTCGTAGTAATGCTATTACTAAGTGTACCACTATAGGAAAGACTTATCTTTTCGTACCAACGCTCCTTCCCCACCGCTTTCCTCCGTTTAAAGGGATAGATAGTAGAGAGTGAAATAGAGAGATTAGGGAGTGTAACCGACAACGTGGAGTCTCTACTTCGCTGGTCAATATTGAGAGCAGCCGTAATATTAAGCGGGATAGAGGCAAAGCGCCTTGAGTAGCTCACACTTGACCCCTTCGTGTTTTGAGCACGACGGTCGGGATCGTACATAGCATCGTTGCTGTTGTGGTTGTAGCTACTTGTGGAAAGATTGACGCTTGCAGAGAAATTGCGAAGAGGGTCGACCTTGGGGTCTTGACGATGTGACCAGTTGAAACTAAAGTCATTGGACGCAGTATAGTCTCCAGGAATAGATTTATCTCCCCTTTGACTATGGACATAGCTTAGCGATACATTACCAGAAAACTTGTACCGTACATTGTACGAAGTCTCTGCATAAGCAGCCCATGATCCTAATGTATAAAAGTCGCCACGTAGGGTAAGATCAAAATAGTCATTGGGAACAAAGTAAAGCCCAAAATTGCGAAGATAAAAACCACGCTCATTCTCTTCTCCATACGTTGGGAGCATAATCCCAGAAGTACGCTTTTCGTTGAAGGGGAAATATCCAAAAGGAAGCCCTATTGGGAATAAAGGCACTCCTCCCATCACTAAATATACGGGTCCTGTGACAATATTTTTCTTTGGGGTTATCTTCGCCTTTGTCATATGAAGGCAAAAGTGAGGATTTTGTACGTGATCGCAAGTTGTAAAATTGCCACTTTCGATAAAGAGAGTATTGTCGGGCATCCTCTTCCCTTTTTCTCCAATAAGGTAGCCACCTTCCTGTTTCGTCAAGACCCCAGTAATGAATCCTTTCTCGGTATCGTAGTTGTACCGCATCGTCTCCATCTCCAATTGCTGCTCTCCATCGGTAAAGAAAGGCAAATCCGTGGGGCGTCCGAGACTATCGAGGACATAGCGTGCATACACTTCCGAGCTATCCACACGCATTTTCATATAGCTTGAAGCAAGAGACATATTCTGATAGGAGACTTTCCCTTTTCCAAAGAGAAAGACTTCGTTTTGCCCCTTTAGCACCATAGAGTCTTGAGCGTTAAAGTTGATCACATCATCAAGCACTATAGGCTCTTCTTTTGCTGTACTATCGGTTCCCGTTGAGCGAAGCAAGGCTGTACTATCAGCTTCCATGGAGCGTGGCAAGGCTGTACTATCGGCTCCTATTGACGGCCGCAATACAGAGTCTGCATTTGCTTTTTGCGAAAGGAGAGGAGTAGCTAGAGAGTCTTGCTGAGTACTTCGTAAGGGAGTAAGTACATTACGCTTCGCTTCTGCTTTTCTAGCTTCGGCAAGACGTGGAGATCCTACCGAGTCTTCTACTGAGTCAAGGATTCTATTATAAGAGAGAAGTGAATAGCCCAAATGAGGACTAATCGCTAATGCAGAAAAGATCAATAAGAGAAGGGTAAGCCCAATTAGGCATATCCTTCCCAGTCGACTTCCCATACAGTCCTTCTCTTGTGGATTACTCATTGTTGGCTCTGATATACTCTCGTCGCAAAGTTAATCTTTTTCTAGCGACTCTTTCCAATGCTTCAAGCCTTCCCCTTCTTTTCTATGCTGTTTCTAGTAGTAGCCAATATTATGAAGGATACGCACAACATCAAGAGAAAAGAATACCAAAAAGAAAAGGAAGCAACACAAGATAAGAATTAATGTATTAAGATTACTTGCATAAACCTCGCATGGCTCCTTTAGTGAATAGGTGGCATAGGTGTACGACTCATCGCCTTTTTTCTCTCTTCGGTCAAGATAGAAAAAGAGTCGTCTTCTCGCCAAACGATAGAGCGCGAAAAAGAGCCACCCAGCAAGAAAACCGACCACTATACCTACAAGCACATCGGAAATAAAGTGCTTTCCAAGGCAAATGCGGCTATAGGCTACCACAAAGGCAAGCAAGTAAACGATAAAGGTATAGCTCTTCCTTCTAAAAACTAAAGAGGTAAACGTAGCAAGGGCAAAGAAATTGGTAGCATGACCTGAAAAGAAGCCAAAGCCTCCTCCTTTATCGAAAAAGAGATTTTTCACAAGGTCTGCTGTGTATGGATGAAACCCTGGTCGTGGCCTCGCAAAAAAAGGTTTTGCAAATCCAGAAGAGAACTGATCGGTACACAGCATCATAAGGATCACAAACAATAGGAAGAGGAGCGACTCTCGTGGCGGACGCTTCCAGCAGATCCATACAAGCATTGCTACAACTACCGCCGTCCACGACCATCGAGCAGAGATAATGTACATAAAGGAATCCCAAAAGGGAGAGTGGAGAGAGTTGAGCCATAAAAAGGCATCTCGCTCCCAGAGTACTATTTGATCCAGCATTATTTTGAAGTTAGGGTTATTGAAAGGGGTAAATGAATTGGATATCCTCTAGCGACACCCATCCTTCTTTTCCATCAGGTAAAGATACAAAAGCCCACTTCTCCTCATTTTCGCCACTTACTTTTACCTGTAAAAGTTTAGTTCCTTCATTAAGTTTGAATAGTGCTTGAGCCTCTTTATGGGGTTCACTCTTAACTACAGACTGTCCCACCACGACGATGGCTTCGCTCGGGTTGTAAAAATCGCTTCTCCACTGATGAAGCATGCAAAACGTAAGAAGCAGTAGCACTATAGCACATAGAGCTCCATAAAATCCCCACTGCCTATAGAGCCTCCTCGCGCCTAAGAAGTAAAGAAGCACCCCAGCTACGACAAGAACTGCAAAGAATAAGGAGAAGAAATAAATTGCGCCAAGTGGCAATTGGTAGCAAAATTTATGCCACAGCTCAGACGAAAGAGAGCGCACATACTCCACCCTATCCTCTGTTTTGCCTTGAGCGATTGACAAATTGTGCTTTACCTCCTTACTTCGCGGTTCTATTCTCAACGCTCGCTCGTAGTACAAAATAGCTAACCCCAATTCTCCCTTTCTATAGTAAGCATTACCCAAGTTGTACATTTCGGCAAACGAGGGCATTGGAGCATCCGCATAGAGAGGCAGTCGCTTCATACTATCAATTGCCTCTCCATACTTTTCTGTGTCATAGAGAGATTTTGCTTTGGATGCTTTCTGATGATACTCCTCTGTTGCTCTTTGATCGCTTGAACAACTCCCCAATGAGAGTGTAAAGAGGGCTACCAAAAGCAAATAAACTATAGTTTGCTTTTTCATTTTTGAAGACGCTCGTTTTCAAGTTGATTGATCACCTCATTGGCTTCTTCTAGTAGTTCCTTTGGAGAGGTCTTATGGACTTTATCCGAAAAAGCTACTGCTTCCGCTTTTTGCAGAATACTAAGCAGTGCTGTAACCACTACATCAGACACGCCTTTTTGCAACAATTGTTCTTGAATACCTTTTTGACTCACTGCATGCAAGCGAAGATTGAACTTATCCACAAGATAAGCATAGATAACCTGAGGTAACCGCTCGTAAACCCTATCTCCCTGCTGGGCAACCACCCAACTTTCCATCACACTGAAGTCTTTTCTTACACGCTTAGGAGCTTGCCTTTTTCGTGTACCAACGACATCTGAAAGACGACGACGATACCGTACATAAAGCGTAGCAACGCATCCTCCTATCAAAAGAATAAGAATGTACGGAACTACCACATACCAAGTACTGAGATACCTCACCAGAACAGCTTGGGAAGAATCGGTATAGGGCATTAAGTAGGCAATATCATTCCCTAGTAGCTCGACATCCGACTTTTTCCCTCCTCTTTCGCTTTCTCCTTGTGCCACTTTCATCGTTAGCGGCTTAGTCTTTGTCGTAATATAGCGCTTGAGTGAGGGATCGAAGTACGAGAACTCAATCGGTGCTATCGTAAAGGTACCCTTATTTCTTGGGATCACATTGTATTCAAAAGTCTTTTTACCAGAGACACCTTGAGAAGAAGATTGTAGGTCGGTCGTGCTTTTAGGGTCGTACACCTCAAAACTTTCAGGGAAACGCACCTCTGGAGGTGTAAGAAGTTTGAGATTACCATGCCCTTTTACTGAAAGCCGCAGACTCACCACCTCATTGCTCTTTAGCTCTCCATGGGGGAGTCCTTCCCACTTAAGTTCGAAATTTCCCACAGCATTGCCAAAGCTACTGGGGTGTGGCTGAGGAAGAGGCTTTGCCTCTATAGTTAACTCAGGGGAAGAAATGGTTTTACTATATTGTATAGGGGAAGAAAAGCCTAGGAAACTATCTTCAGTAAGAGCGGAAGACTCTTCGGAAATAAGCATTCTAAACTCACCATGAGGCACTGTTAACTTCCCCGACCGTTGCGGAAAGATTAGACATTTCTTTAAGGTTGCCGTGTAATAGTTTTTCCCCTTATAGTGCTCCATCTCTAGCATTATAGATTGGCTCATCGGGATATTTTCTTCTATAAAGCCATCAAACTCTGGAAACTTAACCTCTTCAAAACCTATATTCATTGTACTCGTGTACAACTTAAAGGTTACAAGCAGTGCTTCCTGCTCATAAACCAACGTTTTGGAAGGAATAGCTCGTATGAAAATATCAATATTTGCATGTTTCTGAGAGGAAGAGGAAGAGGAGGAGGAGGAGGAAGAAGATTTACTTTCAGGCAGAAATTCTATTGTAAAAGGTTTCGTGTGGTAGCTTTTACCTTTTACCTTCACCGTTGCGGATTGTACCTTTACTTTTCCTCTTTTTTGCCCCATAAAGGTACCAGTATAAGTCATAGACTTTTTGCCATTCACATCCATACGAGAAATGGCGTTGGCAGGGGGATAAAGCACATTTAACCCCTCAAAGCTGGGCGCTACAAAGTCTGTACCATAGCCGTTTTCTATGGTAAAGGTAATTTGGAAGCGTTCGTTGAGTGGTACAGCACGAGGTGCAGAGGCTTCGAAGCGGACTTGGGCATTGCTCTCTCCCCAAAAGAAGAAACAAGCCACCAATAGCAACACATATTTATAGGGTAAAAGCACTCGTATTACCATCTCTTTTTATCTTTATCCTCAACTGGATTATTCTCACTTTTCTTCCTTTGCTCGTAATTTCTTCGAGCTTGATCGTCGTCTTGTCTGTATGAGTCTAGAATCTGTTTGGAGGTATTGGGGTCTATCTTCTGGGGGTTCTGAGGTTTTTCTTGTGACTTCTCCTGCTTTTTTTCATTTTTATCCTGCGGTTTTTGCTGAGGTGATGGGCTTTGCTGTGGGCTTTGTTGCTTGTTTTTCTCCATCAATTTTAGGGCAAGAGCAAGGTTGTACCTCGTCTCCTCATCTTGAGGATTAAGACGAAGAGATTGCTTATAATACTCCGCGGCTTGGGGGTATTGCTTCATTTTCATTTGAGTGTTTCCAAGATTATGAAGTAGCTCCGCCGCCTGCGCTTGAGACAGCTCTCCTTTTTCAAGATTTATCTTGGTATAGTGCTCTAAGGCTTCTTTGTATTTGCCTTGATCATAAAGTGTATTGGCAAGCGCATAGGAGGCAAAACTAGACGTGGAGTCGGCATCAAGTACCCTTCTAAAGAGCTTTTCCGCCTCTCGCCAATCGCCTTTCTTCTCAGCCTTCACTCCTTTTCGGTACAGCGCTCTTGGATTTTGGGCCTCCAGTCGCGAAGAAAATGTAAAAAGGAGCAACGATAGAAGCACTAAAAGTATTTTTTTCATCGGTCAAAGAGCTTCAATCTTCTGAACAATCGATTTTTTCTAAAGGTTACAAACTGAGCTAAAAGCAAAAGTATCGCTGCTGCAGCAAGAAACTGTCCGTAGAGTTCATCGTACTCTTCAAGACTCCCATCCATAATGGCCTTGGGTAGCTTCTCTAGCTCGCTCCTAACATGCTTACTTAGAGTGGTCACATTGCTACTAGCAAAGGCTACACCGCCTCCTGCACGAGCAATATCTCTACACAATATAGGATTGGCTTTCGTCATCACTGTCTCACCATGTCCATCCTTCAAGTATCCACCTTCTATGGGGATCAAGGCACCTTCTTCTGTACCTACAGCAATGGTAAATACTTTTATTCCCTTTTTAGAGAGTTCCTTGGATTTTTCTACAGCATCACTGTCATGATTTTCCCCATCAGTAAAAAGCACGACAGCTTTTCCCACCTCTCGTCTTGTAGAAAAACCTTGTGCTGCCATCTCTAATGCAGGGGCTATAGCTGTACCCTGATTAGAGATCATATTGGGTTGACACTCACTTATAAAACTTCGTGCAGTAACAAGATCGTTGGTAAGAGGCAATTGGGTAAAGGAAGAGCCAGCAAAAACTACAACTCCCACTCGACTTGAGGAGAGATCGTTGATTAGTCTAAGCATCGTAAGCTTAGCAAACTCCAATCGATTGGGACGCAAGTCCTCTGCTAGCATAGAATTAGAGAGGTCCAATACAAACATGCATTCGATTCCCTTTTCCTCATTAGGCACCTCTTTTTCTCTACGGAGTTGTGGCCGCGCAAGTGCCAGAACAAGGAAGGTGAGGGAAAGTAACAATAAGCCATTGCGAAAAAATCGATGAATAGTACTAGTCTCACTCTTGAGAGGCTTCAACAGAGCTAGTTCTGCAAACTTTCGTTGCGTCCTTCTTCGGGAAAGATGTCCCACCTGCAGGAGTAAGGCTACAGGAAGGAGTAAAAAAAGAAGGTATATATATTGTGGCGCTGCGAAAAACATGATTCAAACTTCTTAGCTACAAGGCTAGGGATTGGTACGGCAATAGGTACTACGCAAGATCAAAGAGAGCAGGAGAAGTAAAAAAGCTATACCTACCCAGGGAGCAAAAAGCTCGCGATAGGCTTGTCGCTGATGGGTGATAAGCTTACTCTTTTCCAGTTTGTCGATTTCATCGTAGATCGCTTCTAGACTCTTATTGTCGGTAGCACGGTAATAGGCAGCTCCTGTCTCCTTCGCAATGCTCTTGAGCGAGGCCTCATCGATCTCCACCTTTACATTCTCTTCCACTACCCCAAACGCAGTCTGAATAGGAAAGGGCGCTTCTCCATAGGTACCGACAGCTATAGTGTATATACGTATACCAAGACTTTCAGCCATAGCAGCGGCTGTACTAGGGGTGATACTCCCAGCGTTGTTTGTACCATCCGTCAGCAATACCACTATTTTGCTTTTCGTTTTACTCTCTTCAAGACGATTACATGCCGACACTAGCCCCATTCCTATGGCTGTACCATCTTCTAAGTAGCCTAGCTCGACAGACTCTAAGCGCTGCAACAAAGTGACATGATCTGTCGTAAGAGGACACCTTGTAAAGCTTTCTCCTGCAAATACGACAAGACCTATATTATCGTTGGGACGCTGTGCGATAAAATGTTTAGCTACTTCCTTTGCGGCTTCAAAACGATTGGGTTTAAGATCCCTCGCCATCATACTACCACTCGCATCCAATACGAGCATAATATCAATACCCTCAAGCTTATTTACATTGTAGCTCTCAGTATCTCTGGGGCGTGCGAGTGCTACAATCATAAAGGCAAGAGCCACCATCTCAAGTGTAAAAGGTAGATGCCTCAAAAAGACACGCACCCCTCCTCCTTTGAGTCGATAGAGCGTGGGGAGCGTCAAAGTGGCATAGCGTCTCCGTGCTACTATCCAATAGAATGCAACACAAAGGGGAATCGCTATAAGGAACCAAAGGATCTTGGGGTAAAGGAAACTCATTGCTTCAACTCTTCTCTTTGATTGTTTTCGTTTTCCTCTTGCTGAGGCAAAGAGAGTAGCTCCGCATAGCTAAGCACCGCTCTGCTATCTTGTTCCTTCCATTGAGGACCAAAGGTTTCCTTAGCAAACTTGGCTAGTGTCATCCTATCCAGAAGTAGTGTTATGGAATCTTGCTGTGGCCTCGTTGTGGAGGAAACGAGCTTTTGAAGTGCACGCACAAGTTGTGTTGTACTCATCTCCATAGCATTGGGGAGCACGGTTTCAGCTAAAAACTCTCTGAAAGCGAAATCAAGTTGGGTATAGTAAATTCGATCCTCCAAAGACAAAGGAACTTGAGCTAAAGTAGCAGAAAGTTTTTCATAAGGCGAAAGCTTTTTTACAGGTTCCGGTTTCGGCAGGGTTCGTCGTAATCGAATAAGCTTTTTCAGATAACGACGAAGGAAAAAAGCGGCTACTACCAAGGCCACGCCCATAATCCACGGCAAAATTAAGCCTACAATTTCCCAAAAGGTATAGGGCAAGCTCCAAGACTTCTTGTTAGGATAAAACTTTTCAGGCTGTGAAAGATCTACTTGCGGTACCGTTACCTTTAAGTAGAGAGGATCGGCATAGACCTCTTTTGCCCCTAGACGTACACCAAAAGCCGGGATTTCCACTAAGGTAGAGTCAAAAGAGGTAATTACCATTTCAGCTGTAATCTCTTTGACACGATCATTTATCGCCACTGTATCTTTCGTCACAAAAGAGAGTGCCTCGGCTTTGTGAAGAGCAGAATCTGGAGGTATAAGTAGCATCGTATGATCCAAATCTTCCGTCCGAATCTTTAGAGTGAGCAGGGCTTGCTCTCCAATGGCTATTTCACCACGATCTAGGCGTGCAGAAATAGAGAGATCTTGCCCTCTAAGGGTAAATCCAGAGACCAAGCATAAAGCACAGGCAAACAGTACGGCAACGACTTTGAACAAAGGCAGGAGAGTCTTCATCTTATTGCAAAGAGTTTAAGGAGAGCCTTGGCAAAGTCTTCTCCAGTAGATACCTCTACATAGTCTATTCCATATTGAGTAAGGGCATCTCGTCTCCTCTTTCGTGAAGCAAGATACTCCTCAGCATAGTTTTTTCGCACCTTTTTCGAGTCTGTATTGACCCATTTTTTCTGTCCCGACTCTGGATCCTCAAAGTAGACTAATCCCATAGGTACAAGTTCCTCTTCTCTTCGGTCCCGTACAACTATTGCCGAGAGATCGTGCTTAAGCGCACATAGTCGCAAGGCATGGTCGTAGCTTTGAGGATTGCCATGCGTAGAAAAATCGCTTATCATAAAGGTTGTAGCACGCTTCTTGATCACTTTACTCAGGAAAGTGAGCGCCTCTTCGGGGGCTGTAGCCTTAGCTTGAGGTTGAAAAAAAAGAATCTCACGAATAATATAGAGAATGTGTCTTCTTCCTTTCGCAGGTGGAATATACTTTTCAACCCGATCTGTAAAAAGTACTACTCCCACTTTATCTTTATTCTCAATCGCAGAAAATGCTAAAGTAGCAGCAATCTCGGCAACCAAAGTGCGCTTAGTCTCTGAATATGTACCGAAGTGGAGGCTTGCACTCATATCAATAAGGAGCATCACCGTAAGCTCTCGCTCTTCCTCAAACACTTTGATATAAGGCTTGTCATAGCGCGCTGTAACGTTCCAATCAATATCTCTTACATCATCTCCATACTGGTATTCACGCACTTCGCTAAATGCTATTCCACGGCCTTTAAACGCCGTTCGATAACTTCCCGCAAAGCGTTCCTGCGACAATCCGCGAGCCTTGATTTCAATTCTTCGTACACGTCGAAGAAGCTCGCCTGTAGAAGATGCTTTTGCTTCCACTGTCATCTCTCTATTGCATGCACAGAATCCCCAATTATACCTTTAGGGTACCTGTACTTGGTCGATAATCTGCGTAATCAACTGCTCGGAAGAGACCTCATTGGCTTCAGCTTCATAGCTTAGTCCAATACGATGGCGCAACACGTCATAAGCGACAGCTCGAATGTCCTCGGGCAAGACATAGCCTCGCCCCTGAATAAAGGCATAGGCTCTTGCTGCAAGAGTAAGATTGATAGAGGCGCGAGGGGAAGCTCCATAGCGAATCATGGGCTTCAGTGTAGCCAATCCCATCTCTTCTGGATGCCTTGTCGCAAAGACAAGGTCTACTACATAATTACCGATTTTATCATCCACATAGACTTTCCGCACTTCTTCTCGGGCAGAGAGGATCTCTTGCACAGAGATAATTGGCCTTACTGCGGGAAGACTTGCTCCCATATTGAGTGCAATAATTCTCTTTTCCTCTTCTTTTTCAGGATAATCGATCTTTACCTTTAGCATAAATCGATCGACTTGGGCCTCTGGAAGGGGATACGTTCCCTCTTGCTCAATAGGGTTTTGCGTGGCCATCACTAAGAATGGAGAAGGAAGTGGAAATGTAGTCTCGCCAATAGTCACTTGACGCTCTTGCATCGCTTCAAGCAAAGCACTCTGCACCTTAGCCGGAGCACGGTTGATCTCATCAGCCAAAAGGAAGTTCGCAAATACAGGTCCCTTCTTCACTTGAAACTCCTCTTTTGATCGGGTATAAATCATTGTACCCAACACATCGGCAGGAAGGATATCGGGAGTAAACTGCACACGACTAAAAGAGGCATCTATCAACTCTGCAAGGGTCTTTATTGCCAAGGTCTTAGCAAGACCTGGCACCCCTTCCAGCAAGATATGGCCATCGGCAAGTAGCCCCACGAGTAGGGAGTCTACAAGGTGCTCTTGTCCTATGATACGCGTACGCATACCCTCACGCACAGTCGCTATAAAAGCACTCTTTTGGGCAATTTCTTTATTGAGGATTTCTTGATTAGGATTCATTTCCATCTTTATAGTTGCATATAAGCTGAGCGACCTTTTGCCACTCTCCACACAAAAGTACAAAATCTACTTGTCATCACCATCCTACAAGACCTCTTTCGGGGGTAAAAAAAGTTCCGAGAGTTTTTCTAAAAAGTTCCGAGAGTTTTTCTGAAAAGTTCCGA
>KQ959263.1:39036-45806 GCA_001552775.1 Bacteroidales bacterium KA00251 | reverse complement strand
AAGTTCCGAGAGTTTTTTTGAAAAGTTCCGAGAGTTTTTTTAAGGATCACTTCTTCCTAATGTTTCCGCACCTTGCGTCTTCAAAAAAAGGGCTGATATTTTTTCCAAAAGAGCAATTCTATTGAAAAAAACTCAAACCCTTTTTTCTATACTACGCACTCTTTAGGCGAGGCGCTTAGGATCAATAGCTTGTATCTGCTTAGTAAGAGTCTCTATACGACTTTTGGCATCGCTCTCTTTTTTTCGTTCAAGAGCTACGACTTGTTCGGGTGCACTCGCCACAAATCGCTCGTTGGAGAGCTTTTTCTGAACCCCTTTGAGGAAGCCCTCTTGATGCTGTAGGTCTGCGAGTAGCTTCTCCAGCATAGCCTCTTTATCAATAGCATTGTCTATTGCTACAGCATAGGAGTATGTATCCACAATAAAGGAGGCTTTCATCCCTTCAAATTGGCTCAGATTTTCCTCACTTTCTATCTTTACATGAGATTGACTGATAAGCACAGCATCAATTTCATGGGCATGCTTAGCATCTACAAAGAGTGTAAGCTGCTCTTTGGGTGAGATATTGTGTTTGTTGCGAATGTTTCTCACCTCGGAAATAATTCCTCGTGCCAACTCGATTTTTTTGAGTATCGCAGGCCTTTCGCATGCTGCTTTCACAGGTTCAAGAGAAGATTGCATAATGCTCCCTGTATGAGCAAAGATTTCCTCTTGCCAAAGCTCTTCCGTGAGGAAAGGCATGAAGGGGTGTAGGAGTTGCAAGAGAGTCGCAAAATACTGAAGCACCTTTTCGTAAGTAGTCTTATCAATAGACTCCCCGTATGCAGGCTTTACCACTTCTAGGAGGAAAGAAGAAAAATCATCACGTACCAATTTGTAGATATAAGTCATCGCTTCACTGATACGGTATTTTGAGAAGAGGTCTTCAGTTTCCTCAAGAGCCTCTTGGAGCCTTGCCTCAAACCAGTTACAGGCAAGTTGTGCTTCCATTGATGGCGTTTTCTTTGAGTCGACTGAGAAGGTAGTCACAAGACGGAAAGAGTTCCACACCTTGTTGCAGAAGTTTCGTCCTTGCTCCAAAAGCGACTCATCGTAAAGCAAGTCGTTACCGGCAGAGGTAGCCATCATCAAGCCTATTCTCACGCCATCGGCTCCATACTGGTTGATAAGAGTAATAGGGTCTGGAGAGTTTCCTAGGCTCTTAGACATTTTCCTACCTTGTGCGTCTCTTACAATCCCCGTAAGATAGACATCACGGAAGGGAGGCTTATGCATGTAGCGACAACCTGCTATGATCATACGAGCGACCCAAAAGAAAAGAATGTCAGGTCCCGTAACTAATACAGAGGTTGGGTAATAGTAACTAAGCTCAGCATGCTCTTCTTCAAAGAAATCGCCAAAGACGCTCATCGGCCATAGCCACGAGCTAAACCACGTATCAAGGCAATCTTCATCTTGATGGAGATCTTCTAGAGAAAGAGTTTCATACCCTTTGAGCTTATGAGCCTCTTGCAGAGCTTGCTCTGGAGTTGCAGCAACTACCACACTTCCTTCTGGAGTATAGTACGCTGGGATACGGTGTCCCCAGCGTAGTTGCCGGCTAATACACCAGTCTTTGATATTTTCGAGCCAATGTCTATAAGTGTTTTTGAACTTAGCTGGCACAAGTCTCACTTCATCCTTTTCTACGACTTCTAGAGCAGGCTTTGCCAAATCATCCATTTTTAGGAACCACTGCATAGAGAGTTTCGGCTCTATGGGCACATGCGTTCTTTCGCTATAGCCTACACGATGGGTATATTCTTCTGTTTTGGATAGGAGTCCAGCTTTATCTAGTTCTTCGACAATAAGTTTTCTTACCTCAAAGCGATCTTTTCCTTCGTATTTTCCCCCATGGTGATTGAGAGTACCATCATCATTAAATATATCAATACTGGGGAGATGGTGCCGCTCGCCAATCATGTGGTCATTCACATCGTGTGAAGGGGTAATCTTAAGACAGCCTGTACCAAATGAGCGGTCCACATAATCATCGGCAATAATAGGCACAGCACGACCCACACAAGGCACGACCACTTTCTTTCCGACAAAACTTTGGTAACGATCGTCTTCGGGGTGCACACATACCGCCGTATCACCCATTATTGTTTCTGGTCGAGTTGTTGCCACGATCAGTTCCTGGTCTTCTCCCTCTATTTTGTAGCGGAGATAGTACAATTTTCCTTGCTCTTCTTGATAAATTACCTCTTCATCACTGAGTGCTGTGCGTGCCTTGGGATCCCAATGCACAATACGCACCCCCCGATAGATGTAACCTTCGCGGTAAAGGTCGCAAAAGGTCTTCGTCACCAAGATGCTCCTCGGCTCATCAAGGGTAAAGGCAGTACGATCCCAATCGCAGGAGGCCCCTATTCTCTTGAGCTGTTCCAAGATGATACCCCCATGCTCATCGGTCCATTGCCACGCATATTTTAGAAACTCTTCTCGGCTTAGGTCGTTTTTGTCAATTCCCTTTTCCGCCAATCGTGCCACCACCTTTGCTTCTGTGGCGATAGAGGCATGGTCTGTACCTGGTACCCAGCAAGCATTGTAGCCTTTTAGTCTAGCTCGACGGACTAGGATGTCCTGGATGGTATTGTTGAGCATATGCCCCATATGGAGCACTCCCGTAACATTGGGGGGAGGAATAACAATGGTGTATGGTTGCTTGTTTGGATCAGGCTTAGAGGCAAAAAGTTTGTGTTCTAGCCAATAGCTATACCACTTCTTTTCCACTTCAGCGGGTTGGTATACGGAGTCTTTGTTTATCATACTATTTTCTCCATAGGAGATGACCTTATTGTGAATCTTTTGCAAAGTTACTGATTCCCCAATAAAGAGTCGGTGCTACAGCAGACAATCGGAGACTATTGCATAAAGGCGAATCGCTGTGTTGCTTTCGGGATTCGGCTTTGTCTCAATACGGAGGTATGCTCCCTTCAGACCTCACCCTCTGCGCCTTGCGCTTCATCCTTTCTGCAAAGTCTAGACAATCTTGCGAGCAAGATTGTGAGACTGTTGACTTTTGCAACAGTCTCAATAGGAAGAATAGAAAGGACTGGCAACTTTCTGTAGAGGATCGAGCTATCCCTATATAAAAAGATGATCCTCGCTTCGGATTCTAGATCAAACAAAAAGTGTAACTTCGCAAAGAGATGGCTACAAAAAATAGTACAGAAAACAAGCTGCAGCAAAGACCTGCAGACAAAGGGTGCATTGAGGTGATACGCAATCGGGTCAACAACCTCAAAGGAATCACCTTGTCAATACCACGCAACAAACTTACGGTGGTTACAGGAGTAAGTGGCAGTGGTAAAAGTTCACTTGCCTTTGATACACTTTATGCTGAGGGTCAACGGCGCTATGTGGATAGTCTTTCGAGCTATGCACGTCAATTCCTAGATCGTATGCCTAAGCCTGACTGCGATGCCATCCTATACATTCCGCCAGCGGTGGCTATACAGCAGCGTGTAATAAGCCGCAACCCCCGCAGTACAGTGGGGACCTCTACCGAGCTATACGACTACTTGAAGGTGCTTTTTGCACGCTTTGGCAAAACCATTTCTCCCCAAAGTGGCAAAGAGGTCAAAAAGCATACAATAGAAGATGTCGTTGCTGCGACAAAGCCCTTGAATGAAGGGTGCAAAATCTATCTACTTTCTCCTATTCCAGAACTCCCCAATCGCTCCTTTGAAGAGCAGATACAGCTTTACCAAAGTGCAGGTTACAGCCGTTTTTTTCGAGATGGGGAGATCGTCCGAATAGGCGACCTATTAAGTGGCGCCGCCCCTCTGGTCCTCGCTCCCCGCACACGCGCAAACCCCAAAAGCAAACCTTATCTTCTTCTTATTGATAGACTGACTGTAAAGCATCAAGACAAGGAATTTCTCAGCCGTCTAGCAGACTCTGCAGAGAATGCTTTTTATGAAGGCAATGGAGTGGCTATGCTGGGTATAGAGGGTACCAAGGGCATTGAGCTGACTTCGTTTAGCATTCGCTTTGAAGAGGATGGAATAACCTTTGAAGAGCCAAGCCCCGAACTTTTTGACTTCAATAGCCCCACAGGAGCTTGCCCTACTTGTGAAGGCTTTGGAAAGACTATTGGCATTAGTGAAGAGCTTGTAATCCCTTTCCCCAACCTTTCTCTCTACGAAGATGCTGTAGCCTGCTGGATCGGCCCCAAGTCAAGCGAATGGAAAAACGACTTTATTCAAAAATCCTCGCAATACGGCTTTCCCATACATACCCCCTATGAGAAACTCACCGATCAGGAGAAACAACTACTCTGGGAGGGAGATTTCCCTCAAGGCTCAAAGAAACCGAAAGGCTATGACAAGAAGAGACTCTATGGTATTAACCAATACTTTGAGATGCTCCGTGCAGAGTACTACAAGGTTCAAAACAGAGTGAGGATTGCCCACTTTAGTGGACGAACAATTTGCCCTACCTGCAAAGGAAAACGCCTTAAGAAAGAAGCGCTCTATGTACAATACCATGGAAAGAATATTTCCGAACTCGTGGCAATGCCTGCAAAAAAACTTCGCGAATTTTTCTTTCACCTTATGCTTAGCCCAGAAGAGGCGAAGAGTAGCGAACGAATCCTCACAGAGATTCGCAATCGCCTTGATGTGCTTTGTGGGGTTGGGCTAGAGTACCTGACTCTAGATAGAGCCTCCAATACACTCAGTGGAGGCGAAAGTCAACGCATCAATTTAGCAACCCGATTGGGAAGTAAACTCTATGGTACGCTCTACGTCCTTGACGAACCGAGCATTGGTCTTCACGAACGCGATAGTGAACGTCTCCTTGAGGTCGTACTACAGTTGCGTGATGCAGGCAACACCTTAGTAGTCGTGGAGCATGACGAAACCATGATGAGGCATGCCGATCTGCTTGTTGACATTGGGCCCCAAGCTGGACGCCAAGGTGGTGAGATTGTATTTATAGGTAGTCCTCAGAGTCTTCAAGCAGACACTCCTGGCTATACGGCAGCCTACCTTACGGGCAGAGAGCAAATCCCAATTCCAACAAAAAGAAGACAGGGAAAGACCTCCATCACCGTATGCGGAGCACGACTCAACAACCTCAAAGATCTCGAGGTACACTTTCCTCTCAATTGTCTTACCGTAGTTACAGGAGTAAGTGGCAGTGGCAAAAGCTCACTGGTTAGAGACATCCTCTATAAAGAGCTTAAAGCTTACTTTGACAACCCTCAAGGGCAAGAGCGCGGAAATCATATTGGTGGCGATCTTAAACGGCTCAAGGGTGTGGAGTTTGTAGATCAAAATGCTACAGGTCGAAGTAGCAGGAGCAACCCGATCACTTTTATTGGAGCTTACGACTACATACGCACGCTCTATAGCGAGCAACCACTTGCCAAGCAAATGGGATTTTTGCCCAGACACTTTAGCTTCAATGTGGAAGGTGGACGCTGTGAAACTTGTAAGGGTGAAGGGGTGGTAACTATTGAGATGCAATTTATGGCAGACCTGCAACTCACCTGCGAGGAGTGTGAGGGTAAGCGATTTCGGCGCGAAATCTTAGAAGTTACCTATCACGGTGTGAATATCTACGAGCTTCTTGAGATGACCATCAATCAAGCGGTTGATTTTTTTGAAAAATATCCTACGCCTCCCCTTACGACAAAAGCGATTGAGGGGCTCCATGCTCTCCAAAGTGTGGGGCTAGGCTACCTGAAGTTGGGGCAAAACACCTCTTCTCTCTCAGGAGGAGAAATACAGCGTCTCAAAGTAGCGTCCTTTCTATCGTCTCCACACCTTGAGCCGACTTTATTTATCTTTGATGAACCCACTACAGGACTTCACTTTCACGACATCGCCACCCTACTTAACTGCTTCACCGCGTTGCTTGATGGGGGGCATACACTCATTGTCGTGGAGCACAACTTGGAAGTGATCAAATGTGCCGACCACATTATAGATTTAGGACCCGAGGGAGGTGATGAAGGAGGGTATCTCTTAATAGAGGGTACTCCAGAAGAGGTCGCTCAGTGCAAGCGATCCTACACGGGACAATACCTTAAGTCTAAACTTTTTCCTCAAACTCATGGCAAGTAAAAATTTAAAACTCTACTATAGCGCCAAAGAGGTGGCAGAGATGCTTGAAGAAGATATCTCTACGATTTACTATTGGGAAAAGAAGTACGATCTCAACCTTTCGATGTCCAAGGTGAGTTCAAAACGTCGCTACCGACTCTCTGACATTGAATTAATGCGAAAGATCAAGCATCTAGTAAGAGACAAAAAGCTAACAAGCGAAGGAGTACAGCAGGCTCTTAGCCTAGAAAACCAAGAAGTTCTAGACCAAAGAGCAAAGGCCATGCTACACCTCAAGCAATCGCTCGCTACAGTTGAATCCATGATTCGACAAATGGATGCTTACCGACTAAAAAGCCAAAAAAGACAGCTTCCAGAAACCCCTATTTTGCTTTCTACAAAGAAAAATCTTTTGCAGGAATAGATTCTCCTCTTGATCTTTTGAGAATTTCTCTCAATCGTGTAGAGAGCAATTCTCTTTTCTCTTCTTGCACCTCTTTTGAGACTGTTGCAAAAGTCAACAGTCTCACAATCTTGCTCGCAAGATTGTCTAGACCTTGCAGAAAGGATGAAGCGCAAGGCGCTGAGGGTGAGGTCTGAAGGGAGCACACCTCCGTATGTAACCAAAGCCGAATCCCGAGAGCAACACAGCGATTCGCCTTTATGCAACAGTCT
>KQ959263.1:22614-38936 GCA_001552775.1 Bacteroidales bacterium KA00251 | reverse complement strand
CTTGCTCTTGTCGACAAGAGCAAGGCCTTTGCTTGGGGCAAGTTGAATGCAAGTCTTCTAACGAGCAATTGAGTTGCTCATTCCAGAGATTTTCTTATATTTGTACCATGTTTGTGCAGAAGTGTAAGCACAATGAGCTGAACCATACAATCCTGTAGACTTCACGACTGCAATAAGGAACAAGAATATATTATCTGTAATAAAAAAGAAGAAACGAAATGTCAAGAACAAGAATCACGCTATTTCTCCTAAGCCTCTTTGTAGGCTTGGGCTGGGCATCTGCTCAGAATAGAACAGTGACAGGAGTTGTAACCTCCTCCGAGGACAAACTTCCTATCATCCAAGCCAACGTGGTCGTTGTAGGCAACACCAGTATAGGTGTAGCTACAGACTTTGAAGGGCGATTTAAAATTCAGGTACCCGCTTCTGCCAAGCAACTTCGCTTTACCTACATAGGTATGAAGGAGCTTGTACTCAACATTGAGCCTGTAATGAACGTTGTAATGCACCCCGACACCGACATGCTAGATGCTGTCGTAGTGATCGGTTACGGTTCAGGGCAGAAACTGGGTACAGTTACCGGTTCAGTAGCACGTGTATCAGGTGAAAAGCTTGAAAACAAGCCTGTTGCCAACGTAATGGGTGCCCTCCAAGGACAGGTATCCGGTATGAACGTATCCACAGGTTCTGGAGACCCCAATGCTATTGCCTCAGTAACAATCCACGGTAATGCTTCACTTGGAGCAAGTAGTGCTCCTCTTTACATCGTCGATGGTGTACAAACTGCAGCCTCTTTGGTACAGTCTATGAACCCCAACGACTTTGAATCATACACCGTTCTCAAAGACGCTTCGTCAACCTCTATTTATGGTTCACGTGCAGCCAATGGTGTGATTGTAATTACCACAAAAAAAGGGAAGAAAAACCAAGATGGTCGCATCGTAGTTAATGCCATGTACGGGGTCGCTCGTCTTATAAACAAGCATCCAAAAGCTCAGATGATGACCGGTCAAGAATTGGTAGACTACCAAATTGCTAATACTAAGGAAAAGGACCTCAACCTCTTCCTTAACAGACTAGAAAATAGTGCGTTCGACGGTATCGTAGACAGAAAAGCACAAAAAGCCTATGTGGGAAGAGATTACGACTGGCTAGATGTCCATCTAGGTAAACTTGCTCCTATCTATCAGGCCGACATGTCTATCTCTGGAGGTAGCGACAATATTTCTTACTACATTTCTGGTGGCTACCTATCACAAGAATCCATTACACGCTCTACTTCTTACTTCAATAAGCTCAATCTAAGAAGCAATATTGACGCTCGTGTGAAAGAGTGGATGAGAATAGGAGTAAACCTCTCTGGTGGGGTTACTAACCGCTACTCTTCTAGAGGTTTTGGCATGCCCTATGTAAATGCTGGTACTTTTGGGGGTGTCGTTACACCTCCATACTATAGCCCTTACAAAAAAATAAAGGACGAAAATGGAAATGAAGTTTACTCCAAAGAGTACAACGACATTACTAACTTCGTATTCAACTACCCTGCCGTTACTGCTGGACGTATCTATATGCCTGAGTTTGAAAACAAGTTCTCAAACAGATCAAACGTAGACTTCCGCTTGGGAGCTTCGGGCTACGCACAGTTCACCCCTATCAAGGGTCTCACGCTCAAGAGCCAATTGGGTATTGAATACAGCACGACTAACTTTACTTGGAGAGGATTTCCAGACCATCCCGAATCTGCAGGACTTGGCGATGTATCTCGTGAGTATGCACAAAACCACATCCTCACATGGACTAACACTGCTGAGTACAAGTGGAGACCTGCTGATGATCATGACCTCACCTTCCTCGCTGGACACGAATATGTAGCAAGTCACAGCGAAGGATTTGATGCCTATAGTAGAGGACAGGTTAGTAGAGACTATATGTTTATCCAGATGGGACAAAAAGGAGACTACCTCACAATCCCTAAAGAATCAATGAGTGACTACGCTTACCTCTCATTCTTTGGTCGTGTCAACTACTCCTATTCTAACTGGATTTCAGCCGATGCAACTGTACGTCACGATAGAAGTTCACGCTTTGGTAAGAACCATCAAGGAGGTACCTTCTTCTCTCTTGGTGGACTTTTCAACATCAAAAACCTCTACCTCAAAGATCATGAGCTAATCAGCACACTTGCGCTCAAAGCTAACTATGGTACACAAGGGAACTCTGGTATTCCCCTCTATGCTCATGAAGCCCTCACGGGTACGATCTACTATACCGACCGCCTCGCTTTTGGTGTAACCACAATTGGTAACCCCAACCTGAAGTGGGAAACACAGGGTATGGCTAACGTGGGAGTGGACTTTGGTTTCTGGGAAGACCATCTCCTAGCTGGTATCAACTACTACAACCGTAAGACCTACGACATGCTCATGGATGTACCTCTTCCATACTCTACAGGGTACAGCAGTCGCTACGAAAACGTAGGTCAAATGACGAACCAAGGTCTTGACATCGACCTCACCTATACCTTCCTAGATACAAAAGATTGGAATGCGTATGTACGTACTTCATTCACTTACAACTGGAATAGAGTAGACAAACTACACACCGATCTTGCTGACAAAGAAGGCTGGAAGGCTGGTCGTGTCTACTACAAAACGGGTAAGCCTAGAGTACTTAACATGCCTGAATTTGCAGGATACGACTGCGATGGTAACCAAATGTGGTACGTACCGGAAAAAAGAAATGCTGATGGTACAGTAAAAGAGGGTACAGGCGTTAACCCTAAAACTGGCGATCGCTACGTAACTACAAAATACTCTGCAGACCTTGAAAAGGGTCTAGAATATGCCCTCATTGATGCTCCTTTCTTTGGAGGTCTTTCATTGGGTGCTACTTGGAAGAATCAAATCTCACTTGTACTAGACTTTACCTATCAAGCAGGGGCGTATTGCCTGAACAACGACCGCTTCTTCTATGAAAGCAACGTAAGAGGATTTATGCTCCCCAACAAGTCAAAGAAACTTCTTGACGCATGGACTCCTACCAATACTGCTAATGCTAGAGCAAACAAGTTTGACGATGCTTTACAGGTAGACGACAGACTTCTTGAAAAGACAGACTACTTCCGTCTCAAGAACCTCACGCTAAGCTACATGTTCCCAAAATCTCTCTTTGAAAACACAAAGGTAATCCACGGAGCAAAAGTATACTTTACGGGATCCAACCTATTCACCATCATGCATAAGAGCTACAATGGCTTTGATCCAGAAGCATCGTTTTCTGTATCTAGGAATAATTTCCCAGCTACTATGCAATTTGTGGGAGGTGTACAATTAACGTTCTAAGAAAAGAAGGAATAAAGAAATGAAAAAAACAACCTATATATTGACGCTATTAGCGTTCCTCTTGGTAGGCTTCACCTCCTGCGATGTGACGAGAAAGCCAAAGGGGACACCCGAGCAGGCTCCTTTCAAGTCTATGCTCGATGTACAAATGAATAGGGATGCTATATATGCTCTCTTGCGCAACACAGAGTCGCCCAATATGCTCAATCGTCCCGATTATATGAGCGACCTCTTCCAAGTAAGCGACGCTGATAATGGGAGCTATCTTCCTTTCTACTCATGGCAGAAAAGTGCGGTACTAGACAATGAGAACTTGACCAACTACTACTTCTACAACTACTATTCTCTGATGGAAGCCAACTACTTCATCATGCGTGTAGAAGAGTATATGGCCAATAAAGAGATCAAAAAATCCAGTGAAGATGAAGCTCTTCTCAAGCAATACATTGGGGAGGCAAAAGTGATTCGCGCTCTTGCTCACTGGCGTGTGGTACAACGCTTTGCTCTTCCTTGGCACCAAGGCGACGTGGCAGACCGCACAAAGGGTATCATCGTAGTAGATAAGTACGATCCTCTGGTAACAGCCAAGGAACCCAAGAGAAGCCGCCAGGATGTCTACAAGCTCATCTATGAAGACCTTGACTATGCTATCGCCAATATTCCTGATGATGCGAATAAGGATGTAAAACCCGCCATCTACATTACAAAAGATTATGCCTACGCTGTAAAGGCTCGTGCAGCTCTTACTCGCGAAGACTGGAAGGTAGCCAAAGAATGCTCACAATGGGTAATAGATCGCTACCCCCTACAGCCTAAGGACCAGATCAGCAGATTGTGGGTAACTGAAGATAGTCCCGAAATCCTTGTTCGTCTGAATGCCACCCGTTCGGTTGGTGGGGTCAGTGCTGCAATTTATGGAGGAGATTATAAGGATGACCTACTAGAAAATGGTAAGACCATTCGACGCTTGCTCCATACGCCCGTAATGATCCTTGCAGGATGGATAGAAGGACTCTATGAAAAAGATGATGCTCGAAATGGAGCCTTCATCGACACAAAAGACTTCTACTATGCAAGTCCCTTCTATGGCTATGAAGATCAGCCAAATGTACATATAGGTTTCACCTCTGTAGCTAAATACAAAGGCAATCCAAGCCTCAACAAAGACAAAGATCGTCCCGAATATAAGTTTGGCATACACCTCTTCAATGCTGGTGAAGCTTACCTTATCAATAGCGAAGCTTCGCTGAAGGCTGGCGACTTTGCGGGTGCACTCAATAGCTTCAAAATGCTAAGAGAAGCTCGTGGAGCAAGCTATGATGCAGAGAACTATCCTGGTCCAAACTTCCTAGAATTGGAACTGAAAAACGAACGTATTCGTGAGTTGATCGGAGAAGGCTTCCGCATGGACGACTTGGTACGCTATGGAGAGGGAATGAAGAGAAATCCTCAAAAGCAAAAAGATGCCACTATGGCACAATGGACACACGATAAAGGTATTGACTTGGAAATTAAACCAAACAATGAAATGTTGATTTGGGAATTTCCTACTCGCGATACTAACCAAAATCCAGACTTAGCAGCACATAGAAACTGGTAGTCCATTCTTATTCCTACCTCTAGCAAAGCAAGCCTTTGCAGAAGGAGGATAAAAGCAAGAAGGAGAGACCTCTCTAATTGGAGATCTCTCCTTCTCTTTATTTATTTTGGCGAAGAGGTCTATCAAGAGAAAAGTTTATTCGCTCAAAAGAAGCCTACAGAAAGATTGAGCATTCTGTACTTACTCAAAAGAAAAGTTGGGGACCTTCTCGTTTTGAGTTATGAAGTTGCCTTTTCTACAAAGTCACCTCAATCGTTAAGTATAACGATTCCTTCAAATAACGTCTATAACCTCCAGCTCTAGCACCATCATAGAGTGTCTATTTTTCATTGAAATAGCTATCTTTGTATACAAAGACTGCACTGTAGCAATCGGGAGGATGTATGGCGATTGTTTCCCCTCTCCCAAAGAGAGAAGACTCTTCATACTTTTATCCACTCACATAAGCAGTCACGGCATTTTGGAACAGATTCCCTAATGAAAAATCTTATTAGCATTGAGCAGTGTACACGACAAGATATCCTAAGGATATTGGATCGTGCTACATACTTTGAAAAGCATGTAAATAGTCCTCTTCTAGAGGGGAAAGTGGTGGCCACCCTTTTTTTTGAGCCGTCCACACGCACACGACTGAGTTTTGAGACGGCAGTCCAAAGGCTCTCAGGTAGGGTAATTGGCTTTTCTGATGTGGGCACCTCTAGTACCACTAAGGGAGAATCTCTAAAGGATACCATAAAGATTGTTTCCAACTATGCCGACGTAATTGTAATGCGTCACTTTCTAGAAGGGGCAGCACTCTATGCCTCTGAGGTCACTGAAGTTCCTATCGTGAATGCTGGTGATGGTGCTCATCAGCATCCTAGTCAAACTCTCTTAGACCTATACAGCATTAGGCAAACTCAGGGCACCCTAGAAGATTTAAAAATTGTAATGGTAGGGGATTTGCGCTTTGGTAGGACAATCCACTCGCTTATACAAGGTCTCTCCACCTTTCACCCTCATTTTCAATTTGTGGCCCCCGAAGAGCTTGCTCTTCCCGAGGAGTATATCCGCTACTGTAAAACTCACAATCTTGACTTCAGCTGCACCTCCGAGTTTACCAAAGATATTATTGCCGATGCCGATATTCTCTACATGACACGTGTGCAAAAAGAACGGTTTACCGATCCTGAGGAATACGAGAAAGTAAAAGAGGTCTATATCCTCAATCGTGCAATGCTGGAAAAGGCTAAACCCAACTTAAAGATATTGCACCCCTTGCCCCGTGTGCACGAGATTGCTCAAGATGTCGATTCTCATCCTGCTGCCTACTACTTCCAGCAAGCTCAGAATGGACTATACGTGCGAGAGTCTATCTTGTGCGATGTACTGAATCTAGAACCTTAAATTATACTCCAAGGAAGATGAAGAGACAGAAAAAAGAGGTCATGCATGTGGCCGCTATCCGCGAGGGAATAGTTATAGATCACATTCCACCTAAAAAGCTCTTTAAGGTAGCTGCGTTGCTTCACCTTGAAGACGCTACTAGTCCAGTAACGATAGGCAACAATCTTGAAAGTAGCTACCTAGGGAAAAAGGGCATCATAAAAGTAGCCGATGCAAGCTTTTCAGATGAGCTACTCAATCGCATTGCTATAGTAGCCCCAAACGTGCACCTCAATGTGATTAAAGACTATGAAGTGGTAGAGAAAAAACAAGTAGAGCAACCCGATAAAGTAGTCGGGATTATCCGCTGTACCAACGAAAAGTGCATAACTAACAACGAAGATATGCCCACCTGCTTTCACTACCACAAAGAGGAAGAAGAGGAATACTTTGCCTGCCACTACTGTGGAAGAAAAATAAAAGCAGACAAGATCGAACTCCTATGAAGCAGTTTCTCAAACCTTCTACCCAGCTAAGTCCTCTACCTGCAGTGATAATAACCGCTTGCGACAAAGAGGGCAACAGCAACCTAATGACCGCTGCTTGGACAGGCATTGTCAATTCTACCCCACCCCTCTGCTACGTGAGCATCCGTCCAGAGCGTTTTACCTATCACATGGTAAAAGAGACCATGCAGTTTGCGATCAATCTAACCACGACAGCCATCGCTCGTGCTACCGACCTTGTAGGGGTTATTGGGGGACTCAAAGAAGACAAATGGGCCAAAAGTGGACTTACACCTACAAAAGCAAGTATTGTGTCTTGTCCGCTCGTAGAGGAGAGTCCTATTTCACTTGAATGCGTGGTAAGAGAGATTATGCCCCTCGGTAGCCACGATATGTTTCTTGCAGAGATTGTAGCAGTAGCTGTAAACGAAGAGATTATTAATAAAGAGACTGGACGCTGGGAGCTAGACTCGACCTCCCTACTCTCCTATTCTCATGGTGAGTATTTCTCTCAAGGAGACTACCTCGGGCACTTTGGCTTTTCTGTAAAGAAAAAAAAGGATTAGTAATGGAGCCTCACAAAGAAATAGAACGGCTCTTTTAGAAATAAGACATAATGTAAATTACTATGGAAAACTACACACAAACTACACCGCTTACCCCCCAAAAAGGTCGAAATAAAAGTTTAAAGATCATAGGGATTGTACTCCTTGTTCTTCTTATTTTAGGATCTTTTATAATCCGTCCCTACAACAGACTCGTCTCTAAGGAGGAAGCTGTAGACCAAGCTTGGTCTCAAGTGGAGAATCAGTATCAAAGAAGACTCGATCTTATCCCCAACTTAGTGAACACCGTGAAAGGATATGCCTCGCACGAAAAGGAAACACTTGAGGGGGTGATACAAGCTCGCGCTAATGCTAGTCAGATAAAGGTAGACCCCACCAACATGACAGACGAGCAACTCGCTTCGTTCAACGATAGTCAACAAGGACTTTCGCAGGCTTTGAGTAGACTTATGGTGGTCGTAGAGAAGTATCCAGAGCTTAAAGCCGATGAAAACTTTCTCCAACTGCAAGCACAGCTTGAAGGTACAGAAAACAGAATTGCCGTAGCACGCAAGGACTTTAATGAGACGGCACAGCAGTACAACACCTATCGTCGCTCATTTCCTAAAAACATGGTAGCCGCTATCTTTGGCTTTAAAAAGAAGCCTTACTTTGAAGCCAATCCAGAGGCCTCCTCTGCGCCTAAGGTAGAGTTTTAGCATTAACCTATCCCTTTCATGAGTCTACAGCGACTTCTTCTTGGATGCGCTTTCCTCTTTGGTACACTTTGGGGACTTTCGGCAGCAACCGGAAAAAGAGTTTACCAAATAGCCGACATCCCTAATGTACAGTTGCAAGATAGTACACAGTTTGTATCTGATCCAGAGGACTATCTCTCTTATGAAGTACGCGATCGGATCAATGAACAACTGCTGCGCTTGCGACAAAACAAGGGTGTGGAGTGCGTCGTTGTAGTCGTACCAAGTATCGGCGATGCGATAATTGAAGATTATGCCCTCCAACTTTTTCGCAAATGGGGGGTAGGCTCTGCTAAGCAAAATAGTGGGATCGTCGTATTAACGGCTATCGAGGATCATCTGTTTCGCATAGAAACAGGCTATGGTATGGAGGGAGTACTGACCGATGCTGATGCCATCACGATCTTCAACCACTATGTAAAAAAGCCTTTTATTGAAGGCAATTATAGCAAGGGCTTAGAATTGGCTGTAGAGGCAATTATTCAGACTATAGAAAATGGAGCGTTTGAAGGAGCCGAACGCACCGACTCCCAAGGCCTCTTTCAGAAGAAGTCGGACTTGGGAAAAGCATTCATTATCGTATCTATTTGTTTCGGAGCCTTTTTCTTCTTAATTGCTGTAACTACTTTATACACACGCAAGAACACAAAGCGTGGGCCTTACACCTTAAGCGTAAAAGACCGTTCTCTACGAAATTGGTTTTTTCTTCTTCTCTTGGTATGCTTTCCTTTTGCACTCATCCTTATCCTCTGGTATTTTGTCTTTTACCGTCATCATCTAGCACAGCTCTCTAGACTTTGCCCAATATGTGAGCACGAAAGCTATGAAAAGAGGCCTTTTTCGAGGCCTTTCTATGCCCCCGATTTTGTAGCATTAATTACGCCGAGTGAACGCTGCGAACACAATCTCCGCTCTGCCACCTATGGAGGTGCGGAGTGTACCAATTGTGGCTACCGACAAGTTTACAAGATAGCAGAGCCCCCATCCAGGTACAAAAGATGCCCCTCGTGCCAGACCAAGGCATACTATCTAGCCGACACAAAAGAGTTTTCAATGCAAGGCTCACGCTATATTCGAAAGATCTACAAGTGTAGGTACTGTGGATACACCTCCCAAAACGATATTCGCAACAGCAATGATGATACTAGAGACGCTATCGCTGGGGGAATATTAGGTGTACTTTTAGGATCTGCACTCTCTTCTCGTAGAGGAGGAGGAGGCTTTCGAGGAGGAGGATTCGGTGGTGGCTCTGGAGGAGGCGGAGGAGCTACAGGTCGATGGTAAATAAAAAGTTGCAAGCGTTTGAGGAGACTACTATTCTATGAAAAAAATGAAAAGATACTATACTCCCCACTGGAGACCACAAACAAACAACCTACGGAATAGAAGGAAACGAAGAGTCCGCAAAACATTATGCATTCTCTTACTTTCAATACTGGTTATCCTAATATTGGTGGGATCAATGCTTTTTATGCCCATTGGCAAGAAGCGTGCAAAAGGCTATGCCTATATCACTAAGTCAACCACTACAGAAGAAGTGGCGGCACAACTTGAGGAGGAAGTGTCACTCTCATCGAAATGGATCTTCTCGCGATATGCCCAACTTATTGGACTACAAAAGCATCTCCGACCAGGTCGTTATGCCGTAAGAGGAGGAATGAGCTACTACCGTTTACTAAAAAAACTGGCCTATGAAGGACAAGATCCCGTAACGATAGTCTTCTCCTCCGTACGCACCCAAGAGCAATTGGTAGAAAAACTTACCGCTCCTCTAGCCCTCTCAGCAGAAGAGCTACAAAGCTTGCTTTCAGATCCTGCATTTTGTGCTTCTAAAGGGTTTGATACCAATACAATTAGGTGTATCTTTTTACCCAATAGTTTTCAGGTGTATTGGAATATTTCGGCAAAAGATCTCGTTGAGAAGTTTTACAACTACTACCAATCTTTTTGGAATGATCAGCGAAAAAAGCTTGCTCAAAGTGAAAATCTTACCCCAATAGAGATCTCCATTATCGCTAGTATCGTGGAAGAAGAGAGCAATAAAACGAATGAATACTCACGCATAGCAGGGCTATACATTAATCGTCTACAAAAAGGGATGCTACTACAAGCCGATCCCACAGTAAAGTACGCCGTAGGCGACTTTACAATCAAGCGAATCACTTCGAAACATACAGCAATTGATTCACCCTATAACACCTATAAGGTAAAAGGGCTTCCTCCTGGTCCCATTCGCTTTCCACAAGAAAAGACTCTTGATGCAGTTTTACACTATGTGAAGCACCCCTATCTCTACATGTGTGCCAAGAGTGACCTATCGGGATACCACGACTTTGCCACAAGCTACACACAGCATCTTACCAATGCATATCGCTACCAAGCAAAGCTAGATACTATAGGCATCAAGTCCGACAATAAGCAATGATACAAGAGCAATTAGAGCGCACTTCCTTACTCCTCGGCGAAGAACACTTACAAAGAATACAGAAAGCACACCTTTTGGTCGTAGGACTAGGGGGCGTAGGAGGTATGACCATTGAGATGCTTGCCCGAGCAGGAGTAAATCGTTTTACATTGGTTGATGGTGATCGCACTTCACTGAGCAATACTAATCGTCAACTTCTTGCCTTTAGAGACAACGTGGGCGAGCTAAAAACGGACGAAGCGAAAAAAAGGATCTTAAGGATTAACCCCGAAGCTGAAGTCACCCTCTTATCGCACTTTATCACCGAAGAGGATGTGACTTCACTCTTATCTTCTTCCTCTTTTGACTTTGTACTAGACTGCATTGACACAGTTGCTCCGAAAGTGGCTCTACTGTCTGAGTGCTACACGCGAAAGATCCCACTTATATCCTCTATGGGAGCAGGAGCAAAACTAGACCCTTCACGTGTAAAAATAGCCGACATTTCTAAAACAAACTACTGCTCTTTAGCTCGTGTAGTAAGGCGGAAACTCAAACTGCAAGGAATTAAAAAGGGGATTCCTGTGGTATACTCAAGTGAAGAGCCTCTTCGAAAAGCTGTCTTAACAGGCTCGCTAGAGAGAGGTAAAAATACCACCGTGGGAACAATCTCTTACCTCCCCAATCTCTTTGGATGTTTCATGGCAGCCTACGTACTCAATCGATTGTAGTGATATGGAGGAGCAAGCGTTTTTTGTAAAAGTAGAGAGCCTTAGAAAGTCTTATGGCTCCTTAGAAGTCCTCCGAGGAGTATCCTTTCATGTAAAAAAAGGAGAATATGTAGCTATTCGAGGAGCTTCTGGTTCGGGAAAGACCACCTTGCTACAAATTCTTGGGTTGCTCGACTCTCCTCAGGAAGGAATTGTAGAAATAAATGGTGTGTCCACCCTTTCTCTCAGCGAGCGAGAGAAAGACAAGTTTAGGAATCAACGAATAGGATTTGTTTTTCAGTTTCACGAGTTGCTTCCTGAGTTTACAGCTATAGAAAATGTGGCATTGCCTGCTCTTATCCGTGGACTATCACTCAAAGAAGCCCTTGCAGAGGCAAAAAAACTTCTTGTAGAGCTTTCCCTTGGAGAGCGACTTTCACATAAGCCATTTGCCTTATCGGGAGGAGAAAAACAACGCGTGGCAGTAGCACGAGCTCTCATCAACAAACCTGACCTCCTTCTTGCTGATGAGCCCTCTGGGAGCCTAGACGAAGCCCACAAGGAGGAGCTGCACCAACTCTTTGAAAGGGTACAACAAGAATACAATCAAACCATGATTATCGCTACACACGATGAGCTACTTGCCAGTCGTGCCGACCGTATCCTTCAACTGGAAGCTGGACAGATCAGCCACATCAAATAGCAAAAAAGAAAGATAGCTATGGCATTGGGAGATCGTTTTCGCTCATGGTTTCGCTTTAGGACAGCAGATATTGCCCCGGCAATCTTTATTTTTATTGTACTGCTCGCAGGTATCTTGCTTGTTTCTTTTTCCAAGCCTAGATCCACTTCGCCACAAAAGGAAGCCATACGCTCCTCGAAAGGCGACTCTGTCAAAGAGACCATTGATACGATTCGGCTACTTTCCCAACCACAAAAAGGGATAGACAGTCGCACTCGAGAAACAAGTAAAGACTATGTAGGACCTCCCTCGCATAGCGACTACCAACCTAAAAGAAGACTCCCTGAGGGGGCAACTATCGACCTCAATTTATCCGACAGTGCCACGCTTACTCTTGTACCTGGAATCGGGCCTGCATTTGCCCGACGCATCGTTTCTCTTCGCAATAGACTAGGAGGATACTATACCATTCTCCAGTTGCAAGAAGTTTATGGTATGACGCCTGATAGATACAGGGATATCAAGAAATACTTCACTCTGTCAAAAGCACCTCAGCGTATAAACCTTTCACAAGTAGCGTACGATAGTATTCCTCGACACCCCTACCTCTCAAGAGAGCAAACCAATGCTCTCCAAAGGATTCTCTTCCGTGATGGGAAACTCCGAGGGTGGCAGCAGCTTCTCGCGCTTGATTGCTTTACTCGAGACGACAGCATCCGCCTTTCGCACTATTTTGTTGTTGAAAACTCCTTAAACAAAACTTCCAATGATCACCAAATTGTATCCAGATAACCCCGATTACACTGTAGTAGAAGAAATCGTGCGTGCACTGGAAGAAGGGAAACTGATCATCTATCCCACTGGTATAGGGTATGCTTTGGGCTGCAATGCCCTCAAACAACAAGCCGTAGAGGAGACATATCGTCTCAAACAAAGCAACATTCGGAAACAACGATTTGCTATCATGTGCTCTTCTTTGGCGGACGCCTCTAAGTATGCCAAGATAGACAATACGACATTCAAGTATATCAAAGAACACTCAGGAGAGCCTATTACCTATATTCTCCCCCCTCTCTCGACGCTACCCAAACTGCTCAAAAATGCTAAAGAAATAGGTATTCGAATCTCTCAACACCCCGCAACAACTCTTCTTCTAGAAAACCTTAAAGTGCCTCTTCTTACAACCTCTCTTCCGCTCCAAAAAGAAGAGATTGAGTATGTAACACACCCCGAACTTATCCATGAGGAATATGGCCATCTCGTATATACAGTGCTTGATGGAGGAATAGCAGAAGGACTAAAAAGTGCCATAGTACGGATAGAGGATAGCAACATCGAAGTGCTTCGTGAGATAGAGCCCATAAAAGCAGAGTAAGGGAGCCCAATTAGATTCAAGAAACAAGCCTAAATATCGTCAAAAGAGTAGTCGCTTATTGGAGAACCCTCCAGAAAGAGTCGCACATAGAAAAGAGCAATGAAGCAATACGATAAGAATAGAAGAAGGTACACAGCCCTATGTTTAATCCTCTGTATGCTTGGAGGTATTTTTTCGTGTGCAAAAAAAACGACCCCCGAAGGAGGTCCTTACGATATGACACCTCCAAAGTTTCTTAGGAGCAAGCCTGCCAATGGAGCTGTCAATGTAAAAAGGAAAACCATCAAGCTCCGCTTTGACGAAAATGTAAAGCTTGAAAAGCAGAGCGAAAAAGTCGTTTTTTCTCCTCCACAGAGGATTCCGCCTAAAATCACAGCAGGCACAGGTAAGACCATTACCATTCACTACGATGAGGCACTGATGGACTCAACGACCTATATTATTGACTTTGCAGATGCAATTGTTGATCTTAATGAAGGAAACCCCTTGGATGGCTTTTCGTTTGCATTCTCTACGGGACCCGTCATAGATAGCATGATTTTATCTGGCAAAGTGATTGATGCCTACACGCTACAACCAATTCCTGGAATTACTGTAGGGATCTACAAAAACTTTCAGAAAGAGGATCTCACCAAGAAGACCATGCTCCGTACTACACGCACGACCGAAACTGGGAGTTTCACAATTTCTCATCTTGCCCCTGGCGACTATACAATCTTTGGCATGGATGATATTGATCGCTCCTACAACTATACAGGCGCATCGGAAGGATTAGCTTTCCTACCCGAAAAGGTCTCTGCAAAAATTCCAACTAAAGAGGAAGACGAAAGCCCTTCTGCAAGTGAAGACTCTACCTTAACAAGCACCTCCTCTCCTAGCTTAAAGGAAGATTCCCCCCAAAAGACCCCGCTACAGGAACATGCTAGAGAGAGAAAAAGTGACACAAAGACCTCTTCGTCACAATACCAAGTAGATTCTCTTACAGACAAGAGGAATCAACCAAAGAAAGCTCAGGCTCCTCAAAAACAGGATAATGCAATTTCTACAAAAAAGAACAATTCCGCCCACAGCAAGAAGATAGCAGCCCCAGACTCTACGTCTCAGGTCTCCGACTCAACAAAATTGGCTCCAGACTCCATAACAAAAGAAGAGGTTGACTTCGTAGCAGAACACTTCACGTCCAAAGCCCCCAAGCCAGATCTCCTCTTATTATTTTCTCGTGCTACACGAAAAGCACAAAAACTACAACGAGCCACCAGACCAGACTCTTTGTACATTGATCTTCTATTTACAGAGCCTCTTGAAGACCTTCCCAAGCTAGTTCTTATAGCTCCAAAGGCAAATGCAAAAGCGACTCACAAACCAGAACTCAAAAAGAGCCACAAGGAACTTCTATACTGGATCACTGACAGTACCCTATACAAGCAAGACTCTTTGACCTACCAAATTACCTATACCTCAACAGACTCTCTTCTCCATAAAATCTCTATAACAGATACCCTCAAACTTGCTTACAAACCCTCCACTACAAAAAAATATATACCCAAGAAAAGCATTTTTCAGAAGTGGAGAGAGCAGCGACTAGCCCGAAAGGCGGAAAGAGAAGCTAAGAATAAAGCCCAAAGAGATTCTAGAGCTACAGACTCTCTACAGCGTGGAGGTGACCCTAGCAATAAATCTACTGCCAGCAAGAATAAAACCAATTCTATTGACTCTCTAGCCTCTCCTCAAAGGCTCCTTCACCTCAACCTTGTAGAACAAAGTCCGTTGCGACGGGGACACCCAAAGGAACCTCTACTAATAGAGTTTTCTGAAATCCCAACCGCAATAGACACCACACGCATGCACCTTTATTATATAGAGGTGGACTCCACAGCTCTTGCAGCACAAGCCAAAGAAAAAGAAAACACTTCCCCTTCAGCGGCAAGCGAAAGCAAAGAAATAAGGCAAGAGCAGCGTGCTCCTCGTAAAGAGAGTTCTTTTCTTGGAGGTGCTAGCAATCCTTATGAAAGTGGCATAGATCGCTATAGTACACCACAAGAGGAACAGAATGAAGAAGATGTCCAAGAGAAGAGGAACACACAAGAGAGCAACGATTCTCGTGGTAAAAAGGAGCGAAAAAGCACTGCCCCTAGTCGCTCTCAGCAATCTATAATACTTCCTCCTGGAAAACAGATTGAGATCCCTTATAGTCTACTTGCAGACTCAACCTTTGCACGGCGTTACCAACTTCAATTTGAAGGAAAGTTTGGTTGTTACTACCAGTTTACGATAGATACACTTGCGGCCTCTGGGGTTTATGGTGCTACCATGCCCTCAACAAAGCTACCCATAAAACTAGAAGAAGAAAACAAGTTCGGCTCTATTCACCTTAAGATAGACTCTCTTCTTCATAATAGTACTGCAACTTTTGAGCTACTCAACGAGGCAGATAGTGTCTTACTCCATTGTGTAGCTAAAGATACAATTTGCATAGACAACATCCTCCCCAATAGTTATTTTGCGAGGGTATGGTTTGATCTCAATGGCAATGGGAAGTGGGATGAAGGTCACTTCCCCAATCTCCAGCCAGAGCCCGTCTACTACTACCCTAAAGAACTCGTGGTACAACCTAAGTTTACGCAAAGGATTCTTTGGCAACTTAATGCTTTGCCTCTCTACGAACAGCGTCCAGAAAAGATGAAGCGCATAGAGTCGAAAGAGAAAAAAGAGGAAAAACGTGAGCGAAGAAATCTCAACGAAGAATATGTGGCGCGCATGAAAGAACGCTATGGTGATAAATGGAATCCCACCAATAGAGATCGTAAAATGCTAGGAATGCCCTCTCGAAGAGAAGAAAAAGAAAGTAAGAAAGTAGACCAAGAAAAGCCTAAGAAGTAATTCCCTTTAATTTTATTCTTCATACTCTTGATTGTCCTAATAAGGTAAAAGAAGTTGTCCAGCTTTTTAATTGCGTTGTACAACTTCTTTTTTTCAAGGGCAATGGGGAGTTTTACATAAAGAAAGACTGTTGCATAAAGGCGAATCGCTGTGTTG
>KQ959263.1:0-22514 GCA_001552775.1 Bacteroidales bacterium KA00251 | reverse complement strand
CTTCATCCTTTCTGCAAAGTCTGGACAATCTTGCAAGCAAGATGTGAGACTGTTGACTTTTGCAACAGTCTCAAAGAAAGATTTATATTCTGTAAAGTAGTACAGCCTCCAGAGAGATTTCTACACTTTCTTCACTTCTAAAAGTTAGAAAGGATAGCCGATAGCAAAGTGATAGCCGATAGCATCCCAAAATCGAGGAATATTGTAGTAGCCCTTTTTGCCCGTATCATAAGGTAAGTGAAGCCCTATGCCGACATCTACACGAACTACAAAAAAGCTCAAATCATAGCGAAGTCCCAAACCCGTACCAAGGGCAATTTGATCAAAGAAATCTTTTACAGAAGAGATTTCGCTCAATGCTCCTCTTGGTCTATACTCATCAGGGCGTATCAACCACACGTTTCCAGCATCTAGGAAGAGAGCTCCATGAAGATCTCCAGCCAAGCGCATACGCCACTCAATATTCGCTTCTAACTTAAACTCTCCAGCTTGGTCAATAAATGCTAGGCGAGACTCTCTAGGACGATAAGAACCTGGTCCTATACTTCTTACCGTATAAGCACGAATACTATTGGCTCCTCCCACATAAAACTGCTCGCTATAGGGGGCGACCTTCATATTGCCAAAACTATAAATTACACCAGTAGAAAGACGCGTTGCAAGTGCCTGCTTGCGATTGATGGTATAGGTATAATGAAGATCTGCAGTACCTTTTACGTACTGAGCAAAGGGTACACCAAACAGCTTTTTAGTCTTATTGTATGGTTCTTTGATAGCATAGAGGGCATTGACGAGGTTTCCTGCCTCAAAGAAAGAGTACTCCATCCACACATGATGCTTTCCCCTGTGGTTAAAAGTATTGTCATACGTATAGGTATAGCCCAGTTGAGGAATAAATTGACTTCTTAGGCTAAGCCCCAAAACAGGATTTTCCTTTAGGATCTGTTGGAAGATATCGGTTCCTCTGTCTAAAAGATTAAACTGTAAACTAATAGGAGTAACTGCATGATGATGTTGGGAATTCACCTCAAAGTTGTACACCATCGAGGCTCCCACGGAAAACATCCGGTAGTAGCGCGCCCGATTTAGCAGAGAGGCACGTAAACTGATATCTGTAGTTGTATGAAAGGCAAGACTACTACTATTGATAAATGGGAGAAAAATTGAGGGAGCTGAGAGTCCCAAGTCCGCTCCCAATTCATAGCTATTGAACAAACTTCCCTTGCCAAAAGCATTGCGACCAGTCTGCCACTCATAAGATCCAAAAATCCCAGCCGTTACGGTCTCTCCACCGCGAAAAGCATTGTGACGACTGAGGGAGAGACGAGCCCCAGGCCCTAGGAAATTATTGCTTTTTACTTTAAAGTTTCCCTCAAAAGCTGTATCCCAAGGTCTATCTAAAACAGTATTGATATAGAGAGCTAACTGCTGATTGAGAGAGTCGATGGGACGGAACTGAAAATCGGTATAAGCAAAAGCCCCCAATCGGGAAAGTGCTAATCGCGTATGCCGTTCAGCTTCTTCTGAATAGTAGGTGTGAGGCTTTAGAGCAATTCTATTGCCAAGTACATGGGTACGCACAGCAGGCTTCTTTCCCTTATATCTAACGATAATATCACCGACAGTGACACTATCGGTCATCTCCTCTCCTGCATGACCATCAATTGATACAATTACCTTTTCTATTGTCCAAGGTTTTAATAAAAGTGGGGAAATACCATCTTTTACCTTTGTACGAATTTGTACTTTGTAGCTTTCTTTTACAGTATCGGCTTCATAGTATATCAGATCAGGACGATAATAATAAAAGCCTTTATCTCGAAGGATATTGCTTATATTCTCGCGATCTTGCAAAAGGGTTTCAAGCTGAAACTGCTCGCCACTCTTCATTCCTGAGATTTCTTGGTGTGATAAGACACTTCCATTTCCTAAAGCTATTGGGGGAAGGTAGGCAATACTATCCAGAAGGAAAGGTTTATCCATATCAATAGTGTAGTGCACCCTAGCCTTCTTGGGATCCTTTGCAAGAGTCTCCACGCTATCCGTTACGGTAGCAAAAAAGTATCCATGCTCTTTAAGGATATTGGTAGCAATAGCAGATCGAACGGATGGGTTAACTGTACTAATCAGAATAGGCTCTGAGGCAAATATCTCAAAAAACTTTTTTCCCAGTCTTGTGGAGTCGTTTACGTAGCGATTGTATGCATACAAGCCAATAGGGACCCCCCAACGGTATCTTGCACTACCGAAAAGAGAATTATTGGGTGGCACTTGAATCACATTTTCTGCTGCAGAGAGGGCACGTTGCCCTTTTGTAGAGCCATCTTCGTGAAGGATCCTAGTCTTACTTATTCCTATATAGAGTTGCTCTCCTTCGGGGAGATGCTGTGTCGTAGAGCAACTTCCCCAAAAGAAGAGAAGAGCCATAGCGAAGAATAGGGTAAAAATAGGATAAGGTCTCTGTTTATTCATCGCTACTCTTCTTATTATCATTTCCATTTTTGCGTAAAGTGCTTGCAAGAGGAGTATTTGGCAACGGCTTATTGCCTTCATTCTCCTCCTTTTCAGAAGTGCTTTTTGTTTCTTTAGTGGAGAGATCTGGCACTACTGTTGTAGCACGAAGAGAATCCCATGGCAAGGTCTTTTCACTTCTTTTAAGCGGATCCTTTTTAAAGAGGTCTCCAAGCTTAACGAGCTTCTTTCGCAGGATATAGCTTATCCCTGTTTCTGTCACCAACCCTTCAAAGAGGTTGTCGTTGTTTCGTTTGTGAAAGAAGGTGATATACTGATTTCCCGCTTTATCTAGGCGATACTCAAGTGTCACGTTGTCAATAAAGGTCTGCTCATAGTTTGAGGGCAAATTGCCAGCCGCTACACGCCCGCCAAAAACTACACGTATACGATCATTGAAGAAGCGCTTACTAAAACTATAGGAGTAGTCGGTATAAATAGCTCCCGTCTCGGAAGCATCGTGCAACTCCATACCTACACTAAAGTCTGTTCCTTGGAGGAATTTACCTGTAAGGTTGTTGAGCTCACTGACGGCAAGATTGCTTAGAATCTTCTGCATGTTGGCTTCGGTAGCTTCTCCAGCGAGGAAGGATCCACTCACCATAAGAGCAATGGCCTGCTTACCACGCTCTTCTTCGCTCATCGTAGCAAGCTGGTTTTGAATAGCAAGATCACTTGGTGCCTCAAGACCAAAGGCAATATCATATCCATCCTCGACTTCTTTAGCAAAGATGAGTACATTAAAGTCTACCTTTCTACTCTGCTTATTTTCGACCACTTCGGCACGAACTCGATGAATTGCCTTAAAGCTTATAGAGGGGCGAAGAATATCGCCTGTCCAAGTAATACGGCTACTCGGATCAATATTAAAATTCTTTCGTCCCACTACGGGTATATCATAGCGTACTTCACCTCCACCAGAGATATCAAAGTTACCAATAAGGCTCATTTCGCTATAGGGAGGTATTCTCAGTCTTAAATCTCCTCCCCCTTGCAGTGTAGCGTAGTCTTGATGTCCTTCATCGAGATCCACACCTAGCCTCACCGCAGGATCTATATGTACATTCAATGCTATATTCGCTCCACCTGTAAGAGGCAACACCGGAGTTTCTTTGTTTACAAAAAGCGTATCGGCAAAGTCTGTAAAGACGACCACTCCCGCCATATTGTTTTTAGCCTTTAGCTTGCTTTTGGTGTTTACAAATGTGACATTCGTACCGCCTACAAGATCAATTCCCCCCATAATAGTGGGTGAAGATAGTTTACCCCGCAGAGTGATGTCGGGAGAGATGATCAGCTTTCCATAAAGGATCTGCCCTTTTCCGCGCTTACTATCTAGGATTGTCACCTCATTGCCCTTGATCTGCAAGTCAGCATAAGAGGCGTTTGGCTCAAAGAGATTGAAGGTACCATGGAGGGTAAGAGGTTTTTCTTGCTTCACAGGGCGGAGCTGGATCTCTTCCAGTTTTACTTGATTTCCTTCAAGAAGAATCGGTTTTGATTCTATAGCAAAGATCTCGCCTACCGCAGGTACAAAAGCAAAGACCGCATCGGGTTCAAGAGCACCATGCAAGCATATCTTACTGGGGCTTCCAGTCACCTTTACCTTACCATCTACAAAGCCAGACAGTTTTGCGTTCTCTTGTCCTATAAAAGGATTGAGAAGTGGAAGTGAAAATGATTGTATCTCTACATTAGCATCAATAGGCGACTCTTTGTCACTTGTATCATATTTCCCATCAAGTGAAAAAGCAAGATCTCCATTGTGACTAACCTGTGCATTGATATAGTGGTGATATTTGTCGGAAGGTTCGTAGAAGAGTGCGGTACTAATATGTCCTAAGCGAGTACCATCGTAAGTGAAGTCATTGATAGAAAGGTCGCCTATCACACGAAGTTTTTTTGTAGAGAGGTCTTCCTCGACCATCACATCGGCAAAAGTATTGCCTTCTAGTCGGTCAAGTCCCGCCATGCCATTCAGCAACGAGAGTTTGAAATTTTTGATGATCAGATTAATTTTATCACCATCTTCTCCTTCTTCCTCTACACTCCTTAGCTCAACAGATCCACTTCCTTCAGTTTGTAAAAAAAGAGAGGCCTTTATTGACTTTTCTTTAGTCTTGTAGAAAACAGCATTGTTTGTATTGGGGATTAAGGGCTTACCCATTACAAATAGAGTTTCGGGCTTAAGCGAAAGTCCATAGCCGTTACCGTTTCTAAAGGCCCAAGCACCCACCTTATGCAAGGTTTGGTTATTTTCCTTGTAAGAGACATCCAGATCCAGGGTCTCCAAGTCAGTTCCTGCCTTAATTTGAATATCTGTGGCGGGCTGATTGCGATAAGCTTTTTTTGCAAGTGCACCATTCAGTCGTAAGACGAGGTCGTCGCCAGTTTCCTGGTGGCCCATAAGAGGGCGAGGCTTCGTTCCTTCCCAAGGAAAGTTGGAAGCAATTGATGATAGCAGGGAAACCTCTGTGCGAGAAGCATAGTCTCGATACAACTGCAAATAAACGGAGTCAACAAGAAGAGTATCCTTGCGAATATTTTGGGCAAAAAATTCTAGATCAAAGTTTCGCTCTTGTGGTTTCGTAGTAAGATCAAGAGAGGTTGTCCCAATAAACAGTTTTTTTTCGGCTAAAATCTGGCTCAAGGGATTTTCTCTTGCCATGGAGAAGTGTACCTTTGCCTCTGGTAATTCTCCCAACAAGTAAGAGAGATTGGAGCCCTTTAACGAGTCTTGCAAAACAGCATGTACCGCTTTATTTACCCGAGCCACTCTACGCCCAAGAGTATTGACTCCTTCATTAATCTCTATCGAGAGCGCGAGGTCTCCCCCAAAAAGATTTAAGGCCGAGGTATGAGGTGCTACACTTGCATCAAGAGCGATACGATCGTAGTTGAACGCTAGTGTAGGGGTGTAGTAAAGAAGAGAGTCTGCCGACAACTCCAAGTGATGTTCTTGCTTGAGATCGGTAGAAAATGTAGCGTTTAGGCAAGTATTTATGAGCGTGGAGTCTTGTGAGAACCCTAGATTTTTGAGTTCCAGTTTCTCTACATTAGCTTGTAGCTCTCCTCGTACCCAATGCTTATCAATCTGCCCTTCCATAGCAAGATTCATCAAAGCATCAGGGATACGACTCTCAAGGTCTAACGTCCACTCTTTATTTTTTAGTTTTCCTTCTAGCGAGACTCCTTTATAGGGATGCCCTTTATAGGATGTTCGTTCCAATTCCATCATGACTTGGTGGTGGGTAGAAGGCTTGAAAAGATCAAAACCTCTTCCTTGAGCTAGAAGCTGTAAGGTAGTTTCACCAATAGAGTCGCTTGGAAGGAATCGATCTATTCTAAAGTTTTTACTTTGCAGGGCTACCCGATAACTTTTTCTCTGGCTAGAATAATTCCCTTGAATATGAATATTTCCTGTATGAGGTGCAGACAGCTTCAAATCACCTTGATAGCGGCCGTTTTTCATTTTCAAGTCCGCTAGTAAAGAGGTATTACTGGGAATAGACAACCGCTTCGCAAGTGAGGGAGAAGCCAAAGCTAGAAGAGTCTTTGCATGGGGCTGTACCCGACTCTTTAGGTGAGCAGAAAGAGCGATTTTCTTTGAGTCTAAAGGAGAGTTGACCTCACCATCAAGAGACAAATCAAAATAGCCTTTCCGTTCAAGCGTAAGCCGTTTAATTGCGAGATTGGAGGAGGGGCCACTAATGTCTATATCAAGAGCTATAGGTTCCTTTGCAAAGTCTGCCAGAATCTTCTTTGCTACTGGAGTATCGGGCTTCAGTTCTACTCCTGAGAAGTAAATAAAGTCCTCTAGAGAAAGCTGTCCCTTGATTAAAGCGACGACAGGTTCACTTTCATTTCCCTTGAAGATTTCCAGGGGAAGGCGAATATCGCCTTGAAGCTGACTCTTGGGAGAGAGAAAGTCAAGAGATTGCACGGTGATCACCTTGTCTTGGAGTTTGAAGTCGCCCTGTAAGTCATTTACGATGGCGCCACTCTGCTCTTTGACTTTCATTGATTGTACGTCAAAGGCCAAAAGGTCCTCGCCTAGTTGGAAGTTCTTTGCCTCAAAGTGAAGTTCATCGGCATAGATACGACTATAGTCTACTACCCCTTTCTTGGGTACTATCCTATCATTGGCATAATAGGCTTTCTTGGCCTCTGCACACAGCCAATCAGAATGAACATCTAGAGAGTCCACGGCTACCCACAGTTTCTCCGCCTCAAAGCGATGCAATGGAGCCTTGACAAGAAGGCTATCATTAGGCATGTCCAACTCAAAGTCAAAGTCGTTTACCTTCACTCTGCTGACACTAAGATGCCACGGGAAAGGGGCTGAGGGTTCTTGCTTGGTGGTATCTCGGTCTGAAAAAAGAAAGTGTCCCTCTGAAATTGCGATAGTACCCACATCAAGCATCTCGTGGCTAAGATTTGCAGAAAGAGGAGCAAACTCTAACGACTTAGCCGAAAGCGAAGTAAGTGTTGTATAATCCTTATTGGATAAATTGAAACTGAGATTTTCTGCTCGCAAACGATCCGACTCCACAATACCGCTGAGCAGTGGGAGAAGACTCACTCTTAGCGAGAGTGCATCAGCTTGCAACATCGTATCGCCACGAGCATCAAGCAACGTAGTCTCTTTGAGTTTTACTTTTAGGGGGAAGCCTAAACGAAGAGAGCCAATTGAAAGATGGACCTCCCCTCCTTTATTGACCTTATTTTCGACAGCTTGCACCACGGCATCTTGAATAGGAGGAACGTAAAGTAGTCCTATAATAAGAAAAAGAAGGAGCAAAGGAGCAAGAAACACGCCTAAGACTGTACGCACAAGAATACGTCGCCATCGAGGAGACTTCTTTTCAGAGGCATCTTCCTGGCTGGAGTCTAGCTGTTTCTTCACTGTCGTTTGTTCTTCAGACAAGGTATTTACTGAATCCAGCTTCGTTGCCTTTGAGTCTTCTTTAGTCTCATCAAAGCCTTTGGATTCTTTTCTTTTTCGGCTCTTCATCACTTTTACAAAGATACGACTTCCCTACATTACGACAAAGGGTTGTAAAGAAAAAAAATAGCACCTAAGACTCTTCGCATAAGAATACGTATGCTCACAAAAAAGACACCTATGTTTTTAAAGGAGTTCTTCACGCCCATTAATTGCACAATACCCTTAAAGATCGGCATCTTTCTCCTGAAGAAATTAAGTTCATTTGGGAAAAGGGATATAACAAAAGATAAAGCTATGAGAGCAATAGATTCAACATTAAGAACCTCAAGACAGCTTCAGGCACAAAGAGAAAATTTCTTTTTCAGCCCTCTTCGCTCTCTTTCTTTCCTTAGACCTATCTAAAGCAGAGAAGACTCCTGTAAAGGCAGTCATTTCTTCCAGACAACTTAAACCACTTAGCACACGCTTTCAGTAGTTTTTTAATTACTACCTTTGCAACAAGAAGTGAGAGGTTTAATGGAGTTATTAGCTCCTCTAGGAAAAAGACACCGTGCGTATTGATATTATCACCCTTTTCCCCGAACAGCTAGAAGCCGTACTTTCAAGTTCTATCCTTGGACGCGCGCAGACTTCGGGACACCTACAGCTACACCTGCACAACCTTCGCGACTATAGCGAAGACAAGTGGGGACGGGTAGACGACTACCCCTATGGTGGAGACGCTGGCATGGTACTCCGCATTGAACCTGTCGCTAAAGCTATTGAAAGCCTTCAAGGCGAAAGGGCATACGATGAAGTCATTTTTTGCACACCCGATGCAGAAGTACTCACTCAAAAGAGAGCCAATCAACTCAGTCTTTATCAAAACTTACTCTTCCTTTGTGGACATTACAAGGGAATAGACCAGCGAATACGTGACCACTTCATAACCTTGGAACTCTCTGTAGGAGACTATGTACTAACGGGAGGCGAACTACCTGTAGCCACTGTAGTTGATGCCACTGTAAGGCTACTTCCAGGAGTGCTAGGCGATGCTGAAAGTGCCCTCAGCGACTCCTTCCAAGATGGACTATTGGCTCCCCCTCTCTACACACGACCCGACAACTTTCGCGGATGGAAGGTACCAGAAGTTCTACTAAGTGGACATGCCGCAAAGATCAGTCAATGGCAAGAAGAAGAAGCCCTAAGACGTACTCAAACAATACGCCCAGACCTTCTAGAAAAACTCAACCCTACCAAGTAAAAGACCACTAAAATATATGACACTAGACCCTACAACAGCCCAACATGTAGCCCGAGTACTTCTCGAAGTTGAAGCCGTAAAGCTAAATCTTGAACAACCCTTTCAATGGGCTTCGGGATGGCTCTCGCCCATCTATTGCGACAATCGTCGTACCCTCTCCTACCCAGCCCTACGCACCTACATCAAGTTGGCTCTTGCTAAGGCTACAAAAGAGCTTTACCCAGAAGCAGAGGTGATTGCCGGTGTAGCTACAGGAGCAATTTCGTGGGGAATGCTAGTAGCCGATGCTCTCGGGTTACCCTTTATTTATGTACGTCCACAACCTAAGGATCATGGACTAAAAAGACAAGTAGAGGGATACCTCCCCCCAAAGGCCAAAGTGGCCGTAATCGAAGACCTCATCTCCACAGGTGGTAGTAGCATACAAGCTATTGCTGCCCTGCGTCAAGAAGGAGCAAACGTACTTGGACTATTGGCCGTCTATACGCATGGCTTTGAGGTAGCAGAGCAACTGTTTAAGGAAAACAATTGCCCTATGGCTACCCTCTCATGCTATCAAGCAGTCATTAAAGAAGCCATTGAGCAAGGTGTGATCTCCCATTCAGAAGAGGCCTCTTTGACACAATGGAGAGAAGCTCCAGAAAAATGGGGACGATAAACGCACCCCTCTACACTTCTTTTTCGTTTTAGCCTCATTCTATATTCCTCACAATGAAATACCACACACCAGAAAAAAACATTTCTTGTAGCCGAGAAAAGGTATATACTGTACTTTCTGACTTTCACAACTTAGAGCGTTTTCAAGACAAAGTGCCTGAGGGGACTCCTTCTTTCTCTGTTGTAGATAGCGATCGCTGCGAAGTTGAACTCCCTATGGCAGGATCCCTTACCCTTACTTTCAAAGAGAAGTCTTTCCCCGATAAAATTATTCTTTGTAATGCTCCCTCGCCTCTTCCTATACAGTTTGAAATCACTATGAGTCTTAAGGCCAAGAGCGAAAATGAAACCTCTTTTTCTTTGGAGTTAGATCTTGACCTACCAGGCTTTGTATTGGCAATGGTCGGTGAGAAAAAAATCAATAAAAGTCTGGAAAAAATAGCCCATATCTTTACCATTATTCCTTACGACCAAATCAATGCGTAGACCTCTTCTCCGCTTTCTTTTACTAATAGTTGCACTAATTCTGTTTACCAGTTGTAGCAATCCTCCCTATCAAGACTCTGGATGGCCTGTATACTACGAACTAGACCTTACAAGTGCCATTGCCAAGCCCCTTCTTACCCCTGGAGGATATGTCTACATCACAGAAGCTGAAGTAGAGCCTACTGCACTAGGTCTCGGTGGTATACTTCTTATTCGTAGCCTCGTGGGAGATAGCCAAGGAGAAGCCTACTATGCCTATGACCTTGCTTGCCCAGTGGAAAAAGAGCGCGGAGTGAGAGTTGTAGTAAATAATAAACTCGAAGCAGAGTGTCCCTCCTGCAAAAGCACCTTTAGTATCCTTTATGGTGGAGGTGGCCCTACAAGCGGAACTGCATCCGTTCCACTTTTTGCATATCGCACATACCACACGGGCAATCGCATTGTAGTTACCAATAGATAGCAATCCTTCCTTACTAGCTCTATGTCTTATCACTCTACCCTCCCAAGAGTTCTTGCCTTCTCCCATTTGCAAAGGGGAGTATTGCTTGGTATCGTACTACTGTTTTTCATGCCGTGGAGGGCAGTTTCACAAGCCTATGACTTAGTAGGAATTCAAAATGATTCCGTTCCAGACTTAGAGTTGGTAAGGCGCGGAGAGACACTGAAGGCCTATCACCTTCACCCAATTCTCTCTTCCCCTATACAAACAGCACCCGACACGACTTTTATCAACTATTATCGCCGGTGCTATGTAGAAGGATACGGTCTAGCAGTTGGCAACAATGGCAACTTCGTGGGGCCTCGCCATTATAAGACTTTTTTTGATCGACTTCCAGAGTGGGATCCTTTTGTCTATGGGCAGGCATTTGATCAACTGTTTTACCGAAGGGAACGCTTACTCTACTACGACACACGATCTCCTTTTACCAAGCTAAGCTACCATCGCTTTGGACCTGTAGAGCAACGCGAAGAAACGCTTGACATGACCCTTGCTCTCAACGTCAATAAAAGCATCAATCTTGGGGGAGACTTCAATTACTTTCTTTCAAGAGGAGCCTATATCAACAACATAGGACGACAAGTAGGCTATAGGCTATTTGGCTCTTATCAGGGGACACGCTATGAGGCTTACTTTTCAGGTGGCAACAACTACATCAAACTCCAAGAAAATGGTGGTCTAGCCAATGACGACTACATCAATAATCCGGAGAAATTTTCGGGCTCTCGTCAATCTATAAGCTCAATAGAGATCCCCGTAAAATATACACAAGGTGTAGGCAATACCCTATTTATAGGGCATGTAAACCTCAACCATCGCTTCCATTTGGGGAGCAAAAGGCGGTTTCTACTAGGAGACAGACTGCCAGATGGTAAACGTACCCCTGAAGATACGACCCTATTCGTACCAATTGCCTCCATAGGACATCAGTTCGAACTTAGAAAAGGAACTCGCCTTTTTATTGGGAACAACCAGTCCTTAAAAAAAGAGTATCCGCATACTTTCCCCTATTTTTGGAAAGGTAAAACCATAAAAGAAAATAATGGAAAAGGCAATAAGGTAATTGACGATGCTATACAGGTAGTTCCTTTTGATTCTGTACGGATTACTGAGCTCAACAATACGGTTTCCTTTCAGATGAGAGAGGGCTTTCGACCTTGGGTAAAGCTAGGAATAACAGCCTTTGCTCGCTTTGAAAATCGCTTCTTCTTTATGAGAGACTCCATAGAAGGAAGCGGAAGAAGCAATGAATTCAATACCTATGTAGGAGGAAATGTAAAAAGAAGTAGTGGCAAAGGACTCAACTTTGACGTAACTGGCGAAGTGGCTGTAGTAGGGCACGATGTTGGTAATTTTAGAATCTTTGGCAACGTGGTCTCACAGTTTTCTCTCTGGGGCATTCCATTTGGCATTGAAGCCGAAGGAAGATTTACCAATTTAAGACCGCCCACACTCTTGGAGCACCACAGAGGTACCTACGTACGCTGGGATACAGATCTACCATTTACCCAAAGCCTACTCCTATCGAGCAGCATTTCTCTTCCACGATTTGGCACAACCCTTTCAGTACACTCCGCTACGCTCAACAATTACGTTTATTTCGATAGAGATCTCTTTCCCAAAGTATTTGACAAGCCACTTCAAGTCCTTGAAGCAAGGATCCTGCATCGCTATTTTTGGCGTCTTCTCCATTGGGACCTTGCAGCTTCCTATCAGCTCTCCTCACAGCAAGAAGTGCTTCCCTTACCCACCCTCTCTGCGTTTGGCTCAGTCTACTTGAGATTTAAGATTGCCAAAGTAATGGATACTCAGTTTGGGGTAGACTGCTCTTTTCACACAGCTTATCACGCTCCTTACTACGATGTTGCCACACAGCAATTTGTCAATCAACAGGAGATCTCTATAGGGAACTTTCCACTACTCAATGCCTTTGCATCCTTTAAGCTAAGAAGAGTACGCTTCTTCCTTTGCTACTACAACCTAGGAGATTACTTCATCTCCTCCGTGGGGCGTTGGTCTCTTCCTCACATGCCCATCAATCCGCCTAGCCTACGCCTAGGGATCTCTTTTGACTTCAATAATTAAAGGGTGACATGAACGACAATTCTCCCCACAAAGAGCTCCAGTCTGAATCGACAAAAGCCTCTAACGAAGCCAAGGGTACTTTTCTTTTTTACAAGTTACTCGCCTTTCTTCTTCTCACTTTATTCTTCAGCACCCCAAAAGAAGGGCTTGTCTTACCATCTTGGTATCGTTTCTTTATTGATAAACTCTGCATTGCTATTCCTATTACCTTTGCTTTATGGGGCTTTTATGGGGGGCTTTATTGGGAGCAAAAAAGAAAAGAAAGGACGACAACACAAAAACACAGAGCGACTTCACTTCTTTTTCGTGGAGTCGCACTTTACCTTGTACTAGGTCTTGTGGGCTACTTCTATGCCCAACAGCAACTCTCTGGAGGGCGTTTTCTTAGTTCGACCCTTCCATCTCTACCTTTGGTCATTTTATACCCTCGCCTGCACCCGATTGGGTTCTTATGGATGATCTCAGGAGTAACCTTTATTTTGGTCCTTTTCTTTCTTGTCCAAAAACTTTCTTTCTATACTCCTACGAAAAGTGCAACTGAGCATCCTCTCTGCTCCAATAAGGCAAAAAACACTCCCCCTCTTCGCCTCTCCATTGCACTTTTTCTCCTTCTCGGCATCGCTATTGCTTTTCGTCTTTTCATAGGAAAAGATATAGCTCCCGACCTTGATCCTTTTGGAATAATAAGTGCCCTGCAAAACAGCTGTTTTTTCATGGCTGGGATGCTCGTTTTTCAATGGAGGAAGTCTTTATCTCGTCGCAAATACCGCTTGGGGGTATTGCTGCTATTTCACGTCGTGCTATTCACACGTATCTTTGCTCCTATCCCCCCCTTTCTTGCACCTTTGATGAATACCCTTTATTCCCTTTTTCTTTTCGCAGTATACTCTCTTCTTGCTCAAAGAGGGGCAAAGATGGCGCTAAAGAGACCCTGGTTCCCCATCGCGAAATATATGGAATTGATCTTCATTGGTGATTGGTTTTTAGCTACTACACTTTGGCCTCTTTACGAAAAAATTCCTCCATCTCCTCTTGCAGAAAGCTTTGCAATTTTAGGAATCGCTTTTGTAAGCCTGCTATTACCTAGTATTCTTCTCGTACAAGCGACCAAACATCTCCCCGCTACCAACACTTCCCCCAATAAAATGTAATTGGGATGTGCAGTGGCTTCGCACGGAGTACAACACTGCTGTCGCTAAAGCTTGAAGTGTGGCGCAATGCAGGGAAGCCCTCATGACTAACGATCTCTAGCCCGCCTTAGAATACTTGCAAAGCACCAGCATTCAGAAGCGTCGTGACACCTCGCTTTTGTGGGTACTATCCTCCCCATTGGAGACTGTTGCAAAAGTCAACAGTCTCAAGAGATAAGATCAACCAAGGCTGAGGGGAGTGGCTATCTTCCTACAACAAGCAATAAGTGAGGGGCAATACTAGTAATCCATTTTACTAGCATTGCCCCTGCCTAATAATTGTAGCTATTCAGAGCTTTACTTTCTTCTAAAGAAGTTACTCTCTCCAGGTTGATCGCTTAACCAAGAGAAATAGTCTCATTTAGTAGGTATGCTCACTACTTTCAATCTCCTTGCGCGTAATCTTTTTACTATCTATAGACTTCCATGCAAACCAAATGTAAGCCAATACAAAAGGTATCAAAATGGATACATAGCTCATCGCACGAAGTGTATAGAAGCTAGAACTACTATTCTTTATTGACAGAGAGCTTTGGGCATCAGCGAGAGAGGGATAGTATGCAGTATTGTTCCATCCAGCAAGAAGAAGCATAGCCAATACGGCAAGCACTACACCGACCCCTTCTATCCATACTCCCTTGCGGAAGTTTTTCTTGAAAAGGGTTAGCCCAATCCCCAAGAGTACGAGTAGCACACCTACAAGAAAAATGATTAGCACAATAGGCATCTGAAGGAGATTATGCCAATAGAGGAAAGACTCTTGCACAAAGGAGCCTACTCCAGGATCAAGAGCACTCGGACTGTATCGCAATCCCGTCATCGTAATCAATTTAACTACATAAGCGACAAAGAGTACGACAAAAATAATTGCATTAAGAGGGAGGCTCTTCCGTGCTTTCGCTTGAAGTACAGAGTCGTCAATATTATTAATGAAGTAAAGCAACCCTGTAACTCGCGCCAGAAAGAGCACTGCTACTCCCAAGACAAGATTCCAAGGATTGAGCACAGCTTCAAGACCATGAAGCATTACCCCATTATAAGTACTCCACTCACTAATGGCTCCACGCATTGCCCCAAAGTCGTATATTTGAGACTTGTCAATAGTAAAGTTTCCTCCCATAAAGAGCGTAGAAACAATTGCACCTAGTAGCAATGGAGCCATAATTCCATTAATTACTAGAAGTGTTTGATAGCCTTTCTTTCCCAAGACATTACCATGCTTTGACTGGTATTCATACGAAATGGCTTGGATCACAAACATCAAGCAGGTAATAATCCAAACCCAATACGCACCGCCAAAGCTTGTGGAGTAAAAGAGCGGAAAAGAGGCAAAAAACGCTCCACCGAAGGTAACCAAAGTTGTTAGGGTAAACTCCCATTTACGACCAGTAGAGTTGACCAGCATTTGGTTGAGCACTTTATCCTTTTTTGTACCGATGAGGAAAGTTTGTCCTCCTTGTACAAAGAGCAGGAAGACAAGCAAAGCCCCGAGCAACGAGACTAGCAGCCACCAGTAGTGTTGCAGAAACGAATAGGTTTCCAATGAATAACTTGTCATAAAAATCAGTTTCTCTAAAAGTTATTTATTCTCTTTATCAGGAGTTTCAGTTTCCTCTGTAGTTAGGGTACTTCTTTCGTCAATTACCTTAGGTCCCATCTTGATAGACTTGGCCATAATGCTTATTTCTGCCACAAGCATTACTGTGAAAAGGACAGCAAATATGATAAATGTGGTGAGTACACTTTGGGCTTCCAATGATGAAACAGCAGCATTTACGGGGAGCATATTTTGGATAGTCCAGGGCTGTCTTCCCAACTCTGCCACTACCCAGCCCGATTGGCTAGCCAAGTATACCAAGGGCAAGCATACAATAATAGCTACATGAAGCCATCTTGCTCTATGGAACTTTTCGGGCTTTCTAGCAAAAATAAGCACAAGGATGAAGAGTAAAACGAAAAGGACTCCACAACCGACCATCAATCGAAAAGCATAATAATTGATAGGCACATTGGGTACGAGATCTTTCATATCTTGAATGTGTCCGTAGCCAAAGTATTGGAAGTTGTCCATTATCACCTGTCGATGCTGATCCATCAAGGCGACGTCTTCCACTTTCTTTGCTTCATGATAGGACTTCAATGCGTCTACAGCCATTCGGCCACGTCTCATCATTTCTTCAGCAGAGAGAGCTTGGGTACCATCAGCATGGTAATAATCACCACGTAGGATATTGTTGATACCAGGTACATAGCCAGTAGTTGTCTTTGTACCAAGCCAAGAGAGTAGGTAAGGTACTTTTATATTCGCCACAAAGGGCTCTGCACCCTCTGAAGAAAGAGGCTCTAAGTTGTCGCAATTAAGGAGTCCAATGACACTCAAAGCTTGCCCCTTTCCAGAAGCATTATGTCCATCAGGAGTACACTCACCCCCTTCGTATAAAGCTTCCATTGCGGCAAGCTTCATCGGTTGTTTTTGAGCTACATTGTAGGCTGAAGTATCGCCAGTAACTGCTGTAAGAATAGCAGCAATCAACCCAAAGGGAGCAATCATGCGCGCATTGCGATAGGCAAAGTCGTGATACTTGGAGTCTTTTCTAAGAGCATAAATCGCACATACAAAAAGTGCAAAAATAGAGCCCAGCAACCATGATGATGTAACGGTATGCCAAAATTTATTGACAGCTGTAGAAGAGAAGACCACAGCCCAGAAATCAGTCATTTCTCCTCGCACAGTATCGGGATTAAACGTTACCCCAGTAGGATTTTGCATCCATGCATTTGCCACAAGGATCCAGACAGCTGAAACAGTAGCCCCAATAATTGTAAGCCAAGTAGAGGCTAAGTGAAAACGCCGGCTCACTCTATCCCATCCGAAAAACATCACTGCAATAAAGGTGGCTTCCATAAAGAAGGCCAATACGCCCTCTATGGCTAGTGGCGCTCCGAATATGTCTCCTACAAGCCAACTATAGTTGGACCAGTTCGTACCAAATTCAAACTCCAATATGATACCCGTGGCGACACCAATCGCAAAGTTGATTCCAAAAAGCTTTTGCCAAAACTTTGCCCACTTCTTCCACTCGGGTTTATGCGTACGGAAGTATACCGTTTCCGCAATTGCCATAATAACTCCCAGTCCCAAAGTTAGGGGCACAAACAGCCAGTGGTAGCATGCCGTAAGAGCAAATTGTGCTCGAGACCAGATAAGTAAATCTTCAAATCCCATAAATCCTATTTGTCAAAAAATGTTTCCTTTTTATATGGTTTCTCTCCTCTAGAGGAGATCTATTCTTTCCACTATTGCTTTTTCTCTTTTTTCTGATCGTACCAAAGAGGGATTTCTCCATCCTTATACTCATCTTTAGTAAGCTCATGCATCACATATTCTATCTGCTGGGATTTATCCCCTTGCTCTTTTACCACATTAGGAAAAAAGAACAGTCTCAGCACTGCAAACATAATGAAAAGCTTGACTAAGATAATGAGCCACAGCATACGCGACGTTCGACTCATATTTTTAAAACCTTCGACATAGAGCGAGCAAGCTCTTCGCCAAAATCCAGGCTTCTTTGGTTCCTTAGCTAAATATTGATCAGTCATATATGCATTCCTACTCGTGAATATGCTCCACTCCTACTGCTCTTGCTGCTGACTCTCTTTGTTGTTTCCTCTCCCATAATGGAGTGTGCTTCAATCCGTTTTGTCTTTCTACTCTATGCCACAATGCAGATTGAGTATCTACAAAGATAACTTTATTTTATTATTAAGCAACATTTCTGCCAGTTAGGGGCGTATTTATTATGGTTTTGGGCTATAATTATTATCAAGTGAACTTTTTGAAGATTCAATTAAAAGAAGGAGCGCTAATCCGTTTTTGCTCTTACCTCTGTATTGATTAAGAAAGAAGAAAAGCTCTTCACCCCACCCTGCTATGGGCTTGTCAGATCTTATTGTACTTACTGGCTCGCTTTTTATAAAAGCCGACTCAGAGCGGTATGTATCACTCTGCTTTATAAAGATTACTTGCCATCTTTTTAAATACATGTACACACACTCTCCACCAAACTCTGCATTCTCACCATAAAGCCTTACCTTTGTATGTACGATAAGCATAACCAATTTAACTTTGACGTAACGACATGAATCAAAAACAATTTGACCAAATGAAGCAAGGCAAAGGCTTCATTGCTGCATTAGACCAAAGTGGCGGTTCTACGCCCAAAGCTCTTAAGACATACGGCATCGACCCCTCTGAGTACAATGGGGAAGATGAAATGTTTCGTCTAGTGCATGAAATGCGCACGCGCATGATGACTTCGCCCGCATTCAAAGGAGACAAGATAATCGGTGTAATCCTTTTTGAGCGTACTATGCGGGGTGAGGTTGAAGGTATGCCTACAGCTGACTATGTATGGGAAAAGAAAGGCATCGTACCCTTCTTGAAAGTAGACAAAGGTCTGCAAGAAGAATCCAATGGAGTGCAGCTGATGAAAGATTTTCCCCAACTGGATGAACTGCTTGAAGATGGCGTAAAGTACCATATCTTTGGAACAAAGATGCGTAGCGTTATCAAGTCTGCCAACCAGGAAGGAATCAAAGCCAATGTCGACCAACAATTTGAATGGGCAGAGAGAATCTTAAAACATGGCTTGGTACCCATAATTGAGCCAGAAGTGGACATTAAAGCCGTAGACAAAAAGGAAGCAGAAGCTATCCTTAAAGAGGAGCTAAGAAAACATCTAGACAAGGTAAGTGCCCCCGTAATGTTTAAGCTCACATTGCCTACCGTAGATAATTTCTATCAAGATCTCCTTTCTCATCCCAAGTTGCTTCGCATCGTTGCTCTTTCAGGAGGATATACCCGCAAAGAAGCCAATGAAAAACTGGCGCTTAACCATGGTGTAATAGCCTCCTTCTCTCGTGCTTTGTGCGAAGGACTTAATGCCCACCAGTCCGACGACGAGTTTAACAAGCTCTTCGCCGAATCTATTGAAAGCGTTTACCAAGCTTCTATTAAGTAAGCATCTTTCGATTAAACATAGAGACTCCAGAGGGGCCCGCCTAGCGTACACTCTCTGGAGTTTTCTTATAGGGCTTCGTTTTACTTGTGTTCACTCTATCAGCATGATCCGCCTTTCCATTATCACCATATGCTACAATGCAAGTTCTGTCATCATACCCACATTACAGAGCGTTGCCAGTCAAAACTATAAAGAGATTGAGTACATCGTAATCGATGGAGCCTCCACAGATCGTACGATTAGGCTTGTGGAAACATACTGCCCCTTTGCTCGTATTCTTAGCGAACCAGACAAGGGTATCTACGATGCCATGAATAAAGGGTTACAACTTGCTACAGGAGACTACGTGTGGTTTTTGAATGCAGGAGATGCCTTTCGTACACCCACTACAGTACAGCAAGTAGTTAATCGTATCCTATCCGCCGAGACGCTGCCCGAGGTAGTCTATGGCGACACCATGATCGTTGACAGCAACTACAACGATCTTGGCAAAAGGAGATTACGCCCACCTCACAACCTTAAGAAACAAGACTTTCTCAAGGGGATGCTAGTATGCCATCAAGCCTTCATTGTTCAAAGGAAAGTGGCTCCCCTTTACGACCTTCAGTACAAGCTCTCCTCCGACTATGATTGGTGCTTGAAAATACTAGAAAAAAGCACCCACCTTGTTGAGTTACAAGAGGTACTTGTAAACTATTTGCAAGGAGGGCTTTCAGAGAAGAAACATTGGCAAAGCCTCACAGAGCGTTTCTGTATTATGCGGCAACACTTTGGGCTTTTCCCCACACTCTTTGCTCACCTTTCCTTTCTTTTTCTTCATCGTCGCTAGACAGCCTCAAAAGTTGCCAAAGTCAAGCATAAACGGGGAGCAACATTTCCTAAAAAAATCTGCACACCGGCAACAGGAGCGTTTTATTGAAAAAGACAAAGGTCTTTAGGAATAGAATTATTTTACTACCTTTGCAAAGCGACTAGCAAGGACTTGTCGCTCTATGCCGAAATAGCTCAGTTGGTAGAGCAACTCATTCGTAATGAGTAGGTCGCCGGTTCGAGTCCGGCTTTCGGCTCTTATCTTCCGTTTCCATAGCTTGTTACACCTCCTATTTTGTATTAAATAGGAGATATTTTTTACCCTCATCATTTTGAAACATCAAAAGAGGGGAGATCTATTATGAATCTTTTTGCAATCACATTTCTTTCTGCTTTGCGTACCTTTACATCCAAACAAAAGCAATATGAACTCACCTCATCATAAAACAGAGAGCTTTCTTGTACTTAAGATGTCCTGTGCAGCATGTGCTTCACGTGTTGAGCGCACGCTTAGTCAAGCAAAAGGTGTTGACACAGCTTCTGTAAACTTAGCCTCTGGAAAAGCCCAAGTCACCTACAATCCCGACCTTATCTCACCTGAAGAGCTTCGTCAGCAAGTTGTAGCGGCTGGCTATGACCTCATTCTCAACGAAGAAGGCTATACACAAAGAAAAAAAGAAGACACTTTCGGTAAAAATTACAAGCGTCTTCAAAAAAAAGCCTTTATAGCATTATTCCTCTCTCTCCCAGTAGGGATTTATGGCATGCTACTCATGCAGCGCCCAGAGGCTAATTGGGTGATGTTCTTCTTCAGCACATTTGTAGTCTTTGGTACGGGATGGGACTTCTTTCGCTCGGCTTGGCGACAACTGGTGCACTGCTCTTGCAATATGGATACCCTCGTTGCGCTCAGCGTTAGTGTCTCCTATTTATTTAGTGTTTTCAACCTGTTTTTTCCTACAGTGTGGACAAGCCGTGGTCTTGAAGCGCACGTATACTTCGAAGCCTCCGCTATGATTATTGCTTTCATCCTACTCGGGCGAGTACTCGAAGAGCGGGCGAAGAATAAAACCAACCTCTCTATTCGCAAGTTGATGGAACTACAACCCAATGAAGCCACACGAATAGATAAAGGGGGCAAGGAAGAGAAAATCTCTATAGAGGAGATCCAAATAGAAGACTACATCTTAGTAAAGCCTGGAGAGAAAGTTCCAGTTGATGGTATTGTTGTCAATGGCAGTTCATACGTAGATGAAAGCATGCTAAATGGAGAGCCTCTTCCAGTTTCAAAAAAGCGGGGAGACGAGGTATTTGCAGCAACTATCAATCAAAAAGGTAGCTTTGTCTTCTGTGCAAAAAAAATCGGGAAAGACACGGTACTCTCACACATTATTGCTTTGGTTGAAGAAGCACAGGGTAGCAAAGCACCTATTCAAAGGCTTGTAGATCGAATTGCCTCCTTCTTTGTGCCGACGATTATCATCATAGCCCTACTTGCCCTTACCTTATGGATCTTGTTTGGAGGACAAGAAGGGGTTGCACATGGCATTCTTGCATTCGTAACGGTAGTGGTAATCGCATGCCCTTGCGCCCTAGGACTAGCTACTCCTACTGCTGTAATGGTAGGTATAGGAAGGGGTGCCGAAAGGGGCATCCTAATAAAAGATGCCGAAACACTAGAAATCGCCAAACAAGTACATACTGTCGTACTTGACAAGACTGGTACTTTAACGGTAGGGAAACCCCTTGTTTCTGAACTTTTCTATTATGGGGATCCTGAACAAAAAGTGAAGTACCTCTCCCAATTGAAAGCCATGGAGCAACGCTCCGAACACCCTATTGCTACCGCCATTACCCAATATCTTAGCGACAAGCAATACGCGTCTCTTCCTTTCGATGAGGAGATTCAAAATTTTGAAAGCATCACAGGGCGTGGTGTTAAAGCTTCCTTTGAGGGAAAAGAGCTCCTTGCTGGCAATCACAACATGCTCAAAGAGACTGGTATAGCTGTGGATAAAGCTTTAGAGGAAAAGGCATCAAACCTGGAAAAAGCCACCAATACTGTTGTTTATCTCGCCAACCAAGAGCAAGTAATCGCACTTATTGCCATCAGTGACAAACTAAGAGAAGAAAGCAAAGAAGCCATTGCTACCTTACGAGATGCAGGCATCGAAGTGTGTATGCTAACAGGCGACAACACTTCCTCTGCAAGGTATATTGCCTCCCAACTTGCAATAAAATCATTTAAAGCCGAGGTCCTTCCCGATGAAAAGTACCAATACATTAAAGCGCTACAAGAAGAGGGGCAATGCGTAGCCATGATAGGAGATGGAATAAACGACAGTGCCGCCTTAGCTCAGGCCGACCTCAGTATTGCTATGGGTACAGGAAGCGACATTGCCATAGAAGTTGCGAGGATGGCTATTCTTTCTGATGATCTTCGCAAGATACCCGAAGCAATCCGCCTTTCTGCATACACCGTGAAGACCATCCACCAAAATCTCTTTTGGGCTTCAATCTACAACCTTATTGCGGTGCCTATTGCCGCAGGTATTCTATACCCGATCAATGGATTTTTGCTAAATCCCATGATTGCTGGAGCTGCTATGGCGCTCAGTAGCGTAAGTGTTGTATCAAATAGCCTTCGTCTAAGACATCGCAAGCTATACAAAGCCAAGAATAGAATATTTTTTAATGCACTAAAAAAAGAAACTAATATGCAAACCACAGTATTTCATGTAAGTGGGCTCATGTGCGACCATTGTTGCAAACATGTGGAAAAAGCCCTAAATAGTATATCGGGAATAACAGCTAAAGTAACTCGCAATCCAGATGTGGCAACCTTAACCTTCTCCGGAGAATTGCCTTCACTGGAGGCTCTGAATAAGGTGGTCCATGAAAATGCAGGAGAGGACTATAGTCTCCTTGACCAAGGACAACCTGTAGAATAGTTCTTGCGACGACACCATTCCAGTAGCCTCGGCGTGCCTAATGGAAAGGCTGGAAATAGCTGTACACCCCTATTAAACTAAGGGGAGACTGTTGCAAAAGTCAACAGTCTCAC
>KQ959262.1 GCA_001552775.1 Bacteroidales bacterium KA00251 | reverse complement strand
GCAGAGCAGGTAACGCAAGTTATCAGAGAGAAGGAGAGACAGACATCTTAACTTCTTCTGAAGACGAATGATAAGGGGGTGTGCTGAGGCTTCTCGGCATACCCCTTATTTTATTACATAGAGAGGAGTGGTGCAAGTTTTTTCCAGCAACAAGCTTTACATGTTCCGCAGTCTGTCAATAGTCGGTGTTATCAATATTAGGAATGCTTGGAAAGCTAATTAAATATGGCTAAAAGTATAGGATTATCCTATGCAAGGAAAAAAGCTTAACTTTGCGGTAGTTAGTAGTGACTATGAGCGACAAAACCCACAACGATCAAGAATTTCCAGATTCCCAAGACGATTTTTTTACACAAGATACTTCTCCAGACAACCAGCACGAGGAGGATATTCTTCGGATTCCCCTTTCCAATGAATTGGAGGAGGGAGCTGTTTCGCAATGGAAAGATAGCTTTGGTTCAACCATTAAGTCTCTATCTGGGATGTATCGACATTGGTTTCTTGATTATGCCTCTTACGTTATCCTTGAGCGAGCTATTCCACACATTGACGATGGCTTGAAGCCTGTGCAACGTCGCGTGCTATATGCGATGAGCCTTTTAGAAAATGGACATCTGCATAAAGTGGCAAAGATTGTGGGTCAAACGATGGCTTATCACCCCCATGGAGATGCTTCTATCAATGATGCACTTGTGCAGCTTGGACAAAAAGAGTTACTTATTGATACTCAAGGTAACTGGGGAAACATCTTTACAGGAGATGAAGCTGCTGCTGGGCGATACATAGAAGCAAAGCTTTCTCAGTTTGCTTTGGAGACGGTATTTGATAGTCGCATTACCCTCATGAAAAAAAGCTATGATGGTACTGCAGATGAACCCGAGAGTTTGCCTGTACGATTTCCTCTTCTTTTAGCTCAAGGAGCAGAAGGTATTGCAGTCGGACTCTCTTCTAAGATTTATCCTCACAACCCGAAGGAACTGCTAGAGGCAGCTATTGCTTATCTCAAAGGAGAAGCGTTTGAGCTTTATCCAGACTTTAAAACGGGAGGTTTACTAGACGTGGAGCGCTACAATGATGGTATGCGTGGTGGATCGCTGAAGAGTAGAGCGAAAATAGAGCGTATGGGAGAGCGTACTATCCGCATCACAGAGTTACCCTATGGCAAGACTACTGCTACGCTTATTGACTCTATCCTTCGGGCAAATGACAAAGGACAGATAAAGATTCGCCACGTCGATGATATGACAGCAGCGACAGTGGATCTTCGTATTTTGCTTCCTGCAGGAGTCTCTACAGACAAGACGATCGATGGTCTTTATGCCTTTACTGATTGCGAGGTATCTCTTTCACCTAATGCATGTGTGATCAAGGACAATAAACCCATTTTCCTCGGTGTGAGCGATCTGCTTCGCTACAACGTTGAGTGTACCAAGGAGCATATCAAAGCGCAGCTGGGCTATCGCTTGGCAGAGCTTAAAGAGGCACACTTGCACGCTTCGCTTGAACGTCTCTTTATTGAGCATGGTCTATACAAGGAGCCCACTTTTGAAAAAGCCGCAAATGAGACCGCCGCAGTCAATTTTATTCGAGAGCGTATTGAAAGTCTAGAAGAAGTGAATTTTATTATTCCCCCGAAAAGAGAGGATTATAGGCGATTACTCGATTTGAGAATGGCACGCATTCTTCGTTTCAATAGGGACAAACACGACAAACTTATAGCACGTCTTGAGGGTGAAATCAAAGAGATTAGCGACCACCTCAATCATCTTGTAGACTATACCATTGCTTATTATGAGCATTTGCTTCAAGATTACTTCAGTGAAGTGCAGCGATGCACTACAATAACTCGTTTTTCTACCATTGAGGCCACGAAAGTAATTGAAGCCAATGAAAAACTTTATTTCGACCGTGAAGGAGGCTTTGCTGGAACGGCGATAAAAGGTGAGTTTATAGATAACTGCTCGCTTTTAGACGATTTGATTGTTTTCTTTCGTGATGGGCGTTACTATATCACCAAAATAGAAGAAAAGAAATTCCTTGGCAAAGAGGATATACTCCACATTGCACGTTTTGTAAGAGGAGATAAGCGTACCATATATAATGTAATTTACCGTGATGGAGCCAAAGGATACCATTACATAAAACGTTTTTATGTGGCAGGAATAACGCGTGACCGCGAGTACAACATTACGCAAGGTAAGAAGGGAAGTGAAGTGGTATACTTTACATCCAATCCTAATGGAGAGGCAGAGATTGTGCGTATTAATTTGCGTCCTCGCCTTCGCTTACGAAACCTCTCTTTTGATAAAGACTTTAGCGAAATGGAGATAAGGGGACGCGATACCAAAGGAAACCTCGTAACCAAAGTTCCTGTACAGAAGATTACCCTTAAGGAGAAAGGAGGCTCTACGCTTGGCGATCGTAAAGTGTGGTATGATCCCGATGTACGACGAATCAACTTCAATGAGCAAGGGATCTTCCTCGGAGAGTTTGGGGCCCATTCCAAGCTTTTGGTACTTCGTGCGGGGGGAAGTTTTTATACTACGGAGGTCAATGAGTCGGCACACTTTACACCAGAAACAAAACGGGTTGAGCACTTTGATCTCCATAAGGAATGGACTGCTCTTTATGTCAATGGAGAAAATGGCAGTCTCTACCTCAAGCGTTTTACACTTGTTGAGCAGGCAACTCCTAAATTGGTACAAGGCGAGGGAAATAAACTTCTTCTTTTGACAGATCATCCTACACCTCGGTTTGAACTCAAACTAAAACATGCAGGAGGAAGTGAATTTGTTGAGCATATAGAGGCAGTCTCTTTTGTGGGGGTAAAAAGTGTAAATGCAAAAGGTAAAAGAGTTTCTACCCATGAAGTAGTGGCCATAAAAGAGACTTCTCCAGAAGTCGTGCGAAAGGAGGAGAATTCTACAAACGATACAGAAGAATAACGCAAGTAAGTAGGAGACTCTCTTTAGACTCTATAATATGAAGAAAGTGATGTGTACGTGTTGGCAATGTAGGGCGATACAATGTTTGAAAGTCTTGGTGAAATTGGCGATGGTGCAGCTTCTATTTACTTTTGCATTAAAGGCACAACAGCCAGAGCCACTGTCTCGAACTACCTATTTAGCAATGGATCTCTCGGTAGGAGGAGGAGTCGTAGAAAACAGCTATCTTACCCCATTGCGGTATGGTGGTACAAGGTATGGACTTCACCTTGTTGTTGAGAGTCCTCTTACCAAAAGGCATCCTCTTTTTCTAAGGTTGGCATCAGATCTTACCTATCTTTCTTCTGTAAATCCTTCAAAGAGTGCTCTCCTTGAGCAGACGCGTTATGTCTTTCAAGGAGAGGCACACTATATATTTTCTCTTCCATACAGTTTTAAGCTTTCCTTAGGGGGAGGATTGAGAGGGCTAATAGGAGGAAATGCTCTTCCTTCCAATGTTAATAATACCACATCATTTGATGCAAAGCTAGACCTCGTGGGGAGTGTGCAGCTAGCTTATATGCTTCCACTACAGCTATTCCCAGCTACTTTCCGTCTTTATGCCAATTATGGTGTTATAGGACTTGCTCACCATGTGGGATACAATCAGAGCTATTTTGAAGTGGATTCACAAGACGGCGGTCTAGCTCGTACCTTGCACTTTACGCACTTGGGCAATGCTTCTCAGAGTGCACTGCTCTTTTCAATTGATATGCCTATAGCCAATTGTTGTACACTTCGTATAGGCTATTGTCTTGATTGGGATAGACTCTATATGGAACGGAGAGCCTCCTCAGTCTTTACACAAGGTGCCTTTGTTGGCTTTAGCTTTGATACACTTTGGTTTGCTGGTCGTGAGGCTGTACAGAGCAAGCAGCATCGACCTGTGCTTTTCTCAAATGTATTTATAACCATAGAACAACCAAAACTAATCAGAAATATCCGAGTGTAAATCTTTAATTACCAGCATATTCTAAAATTTAACACTTTTCGGTTGCCATTTGTCGCTTCCCAAATTTCCACATATTTTTGAGACGTATTTCTGACGTGGAGAATTTGCGGGGCTTGTTTTTTGTCACACCGTGCAGACAGTTGACAAGGGTTTACAACCGTTTACGACAAGCGACAATAACCGCCCCGATATGCGGAAACAGTCACACTGTGTAGAAAAGCGACAATGGTTGACTTCCGTTCACATCCGTTTACCATTTCAGAGATATAGGATTGAAGAAATGAACCATTAAACGATAAAACGGTATGAAAGCAACCAGAAAATGCAGTTTTTGCGGCAAGTCCTTTGTAACCCGAAGCGGTATGCAAAGATATTGCAGTGAGGCTTGTCAGGCAGAAGCCAAACGAGCCAGAGTGATGCAGAAGAACAACCTCTTCAAAGTCGCCCAACCCTTGATGGAGATACAGCATCAGGAGTATCTCACCTTTTCCAAAGCAGCCATCCTCATGGGCTGTTCCCGACAGTACATTTACAAACTTGTAGCCATCGGCAAGCTGAAAGCCTCACGCATCAGCAACCGCATGGCATTCATCCGCAGAGCCGACATCGAGCAGATGTTGGAGGGCAATCCCTATCACCGCATCCTGCCCGGCAACACCTCCACACCAAGGAAATCATCTTCATCTTCCTTACCTGCCAAAAGAGAAAAAAGGGAAAAGGAAAGCGAAGAAGTGTTGGACTTCTATTCGGGCGAGGAGGTGATGTCCCTTTTTAAGGTAAAGCAGTCATGGCTTTACACTTCCGCCAAGCGTAACCATATCCCCATCTGCCGTATCGCAGGAAAGAACTATTACAGCAAGAAGCATATTGACGAGTTTTTCGGTGTGGCAGTTGATATTAGCGAAATTACCGACTGGCTACTGACCGAGGAGGTGGAGGAACTGTTCGGCATGAAGCCGACCGCACTCCGTGCCTACACCTATCGCCATAAGATACCCACTAAAAGAGAGTACGGGCGTACCTATTACTCCAAATCACATTTGAACGAACTCCGCAGAACTGACCTTGTGAACGATGAACGCTACTATACCGTTGAGCAGGTGCAGCAAATCTATGGTCTTTCGTCAGCCAACATCTGCCATATCGTCAAGGTGAAGCACATCGAAAAGATAAAGGTGGGTGTGAAAAACCTGCTTTTGCGCTCAGATGTGGAGCGTGTCATGGCTGAAAGGAACAAATAACCGTGAAAAATCGGGATTATCGAAAATTATTTCAAAATGATGTATCGTGGAGGTATTCACGGATATTTCACGTTGTTCCTTTGCCATCGGAAACATGGATACAACTCCAAAATGTATACAACCAATTAAAACATAATTATTATGAGTAAATGCAAAACAGTTACCTTGCGTAAGCGCAAGATTAAGAACGGGACACAGTATTCACTATGCCTTGACTACTATCCCGGCTACCGTGACAATGTCACCATGAGAGTGATTACACGTGAAGCCTTAGGAATTTACATCTTCGCCAAACCTGCAAACCAGCAGGAACGGGACTTCAACGCACGCATGATGAAGAAAGCGGTCATCCTGCGCAACCAGCGCTACGAAGCCATTTTCAATGAAAACAACGGCTTTTTTGACAAGACCAAGATGAAGGGCGATTTCCTTGCCTATTTCAAAGGACTGGCTGACCGCAAGAATATCAAGTGGCAGCACGTATACAAGCATTTCCAGCGGTTCGTGAACGGCAAATGCACCTTTGAGGAGGTGGATGTGGATTTGTGCCGCAAGTTCATGGAATACCTGCTTGATGCACCCCAATCCATCCACACCAACCAAAAGCTGCACATCAACTCCGCAGCAGGCTATTGGTCAACTTTCCGTGCCGTGCTGCACACCGCCTACCGTGACAGGAAGATAAAGGAGAACCCAAACGGCTTCTTAGACCGCATCGAGTGCATTCCCACCATCAGGGAGCATTTGAGCCAAGAGGAACTGATACGGCTTGCCGAAACACCCTGTGAGGAGGAGGTCTTGAAAAAAGCTTTTCTTTTCGCCTGTCTTACGGGACTGAGAAAGAGCGACATCAGACAGCTCACGTGGCAGCAGATACAACCATACACCAACGGCAGGATGTTCGTTACCACCCGTATGCAGAAAACCAAAGAAATAGTGCATAACCCCATCAGTGATGAAGCCTATGGACTGCTGGGAGAACGGGGCGAGGGACTTATCTTTGAGGATTTCAAGGACAAGATGCTGCAAGGACCACTCCAACGGTGGCTCACGGCAGCAGGGATAACCAAGAAAATCACCTTTCACTGTACCCGCCACAGCTTCGGAAGCCTGCACGTGGAAATGGGAACGGACATGGCTGTCATCCAAGCCTATCTCGGACATAAGAACATTACCACCACACAAATCTATTCCAAGATAGCAGCGCAGCAGATGTGTCAGGTGGTGGACAAGATAACCTTGAAGCGCAAGGAGGCATAAATGTCTCACATTGACAGGTATTCAGAGGGGCGGTTATGGCTACAAGGCTATAATCGCCCCTCTATGTTTTTGGCTTGATGCCACCATTTATAAGCCCCTCAGAGTATGAAACAGAGTATGATATGATGACATTTCGTGAAATACATTGAAAAAGACCGTTCTAACCGCAAATAACGGGCAGTAATTGGGAAAAATAGCATTAACTTTGCACAAAATAATACAGGAACATTCAATCTCTCAACGAAATATGGAATCATCAATCAAGGACAAATACATCATCTTGGGCTTTGTCGGCTTCGCCATCGTCCTAATATCTTCCATTGCCACGCTGGTAATAGCGGACAGCTTCAACCAAGACAACTTTGTCAGGTGGATAGTATTCGTATGCTGTAACCTGTTGGGATGGTTGCTCTATCTCTCCTTTCAGACACTTATCTTTGATACATACGAAATCTACAAAATCAAGTTCGGCAAGAAAGAAACGATTGCCGAAGCCATAGAGGTGCAGGAAGAACTGTCACAAAATACACTTGAAGAAGCCACATCTGTGCCTGGACCTACATCAGTCCCTGAGCCTGTACCCGAATCATCCCCGACAAAAGAAGAGACACTTATCCAAACACAACCGATAGAGCTTACTATCGCCCCGGATCTTCACGAAAAGAACCGTGCCAATTACGCAAGCAGAGAGCAACGGGAAAAGGAAGAGCGCATCCGCATGGTCATGGAGTATTGCCATTATTACCTGCCTCGCATTGCCGACCAAGAAACCGTGAACCACATCTGTACTGAGGTGGACAAATGGATGAATCTTAACACTTATACCCCGAAGCCCATACAAAGACCGTTTACCAAAGACATCAACAACATTCCACTCCGTCACTTCGTATGGAATATCTCTGAGCGTTTCCTGTACAAGAGATACTACAATGGGGATAACCGTGCCAAGTTCATCAAAGCCCTTTTCCCGAAATCGTTTGCTGATACAGACTTATCAACCATCAAGAATTTCAAGGTAGAGCCGTTAAAGACGGAAATTCCCATTGATGAACCCGAAAACGGCAAACTTGATTTCCACTATCCCGAGGATTATGTGCGGAATTAGGATAATCACGACACCAACGACAACCATCCGGTAACTCATAACCGCCTGTTTTACATCGTTTCCCGAGTAATTTTACCCGTCATTTATGGCTGGGCTTAATTATTCGGGAATTATTTTGCAATGACGTGTCGTGGAGATATTCACGGATATATCATTTCAGTCCTTTGCGCCAAGTCTTACAAAAGAGACGAGTACGCGAATGGAAAAATCAATTCTTACCTTCAACGACCTCCCCGAGGTTGTCGCTCAGCTTCGAGACGAAGTGATGAGCCTGAAAAGCCTGCTCGCCGAGCAGCGCAGTGTGAACAATGCCAAAACGGTGGACACCCACGTGCCCATGTCTGTGGACGAGGCAGCAGAGTATTTAGGTATCCCTAAGGGTACGCTCTACATGAAACTGTCAGAAGGGACAATCCCTGCCACCAAGCCCGGCAAACGCTATTGCCTTTACCGTGACGAACTGGACAAGTGGCTGGAAACCGCCCGAAAGAATCCCATACCGTTGTCAGACGAGGAACTGAACAAGTCCTTATCCTCTTCCCACCGTCGCAAGCCCAACCCACGTAACTGGTGAATGATATGGAAGAGGATAAGAACTATATCAACCTGATACGTGGCGACCTCACAAAAGCATCCCAAGCGCATAACGGTATGCCCGACAGTGTAGGCATGATGAATATCAAGACGGCAAACCAAACCATTCTTGAAGCATCGTTATTGCCTACGCCCCGTGCGCTGTGGGACAGCTTTTGGTACGAGGGGGAACTCTCCTGCTTGTTTGCCGATTCCAACGTGGGCAAGTCCATCCTTGCCGTGCAGATAGCCGACCGCATCGCCCGAACCGACAATGTGCTGTATCTGGACTTTGAACTGTCCGAAAAGCAGTTCCAGCTCCGCTATACCAACGAGCATGGAGAGCTCTACACCTTTCCCGACAAAATCTATCGGGTGTCTATTGACTGCAACCAGCTTTTGGATGCCAACTTTGAGGAAGCTATCATAGGCGGCATTGAACAGATGGCTGTGCAGACCGACTGCAAGATTTTCATCATTGACAATCTTACCTACCTGTGTTGCGCCATGGAGAAAGGCGATGCCGCAGGACGGCTGATGATTCAGCTGAACAATCTCAAAAAGAGATATGCGCTCTCTATCCTTGTCCTGGCACATACGCCCAAACGCTCTTTGGATTGTCCCATCACATCCAACGACCTTGCCGGAAGCAAACGGCTCTACAATTTCTTTGACAGCGTGTTCACCATTGGAAAAAGTGCCCAAGACGGAGGGCTTCGCTATGTGAAGCAGCTTAAAGTGCGCTATGGCACGTTCTCTCATGATGCGGATAATGTAATCGTTTACGAGATTGACAAGGTGGATGCTTTCTTGCAGTTCGTGTTCAGGGGCTATTCCACGGAAAAGGAACACTTGAAAAAATTGGGCGACAATGAATCAAGCCAAAGGGATTGCCAAATTCTGCAACTCTCCCAATCGGGCAAGTCCGTCAGGGAGATAGCCTCACAGGTGAATTGTGGCAAGTCCACCGTAAACCGTATCATCCAGCGCAGCAAAGAGAGTAAAAACGCAGGTGTCCCAAGTGTCCCACTGTCCCAACCCTTAGAGTGTGGGACAATGGGACAGGATGGGACAGCCGACAATCAACCATCAAAAACGGACTAAGCTATGGGCAATTATTCATTACAGAAGTATAAAGGAACGGCAACACGGCATACCTGCCCCAAATGCGGAGACAGGCATTCTTTCGTCTATTACGTGGACGAAAATAATGTGCCGTTGCATCCATCGGTCGGCAGATGTAACCACGAAAGCGGTTGTGGGTATCACTACACTCCGAAAGAGTATTTTCAAGAGCATCCTGAACACAGAACTACCAATGATTTCTCTTTTGACAGGCAAAGAGCAGAGCAGAAGAAAGTGAAGCAGCAAAGTAAGCCGACAGCCATCGGCTATATTCCCCCTCACTATGTGGAGAAGTCGCAAAGCGAGCGTAGCAATTTTTTCCGTTTCCTCTTCACACTCCTTACTTCCTACTATGGCGACAAGGCGAAAGAGGTGTTGAAGCGGTTGTTGGAGGAATACCGTTTGGGGGCTACCCGTGACGGCTCTGTTATCTTTTGGCAGATAGACAGGACGGGCAAGGTACGCACGGGAAAGGTGATGCAGTACAATCCCGAAGACGGACACCGTATCAAGGGAGGACAGACATCGGCAGTGAACTGGATACACAGCATATTGAAAAAGCAGCGTGTGTTGGCAGAGGATTGGCAACTATCCCAATGCCTTTTCGGGGAACACTTGTTGAAAACGCATCCCGACAAGGTGGTGGTCTTGGTGGAATCCGAGAAGAGTGCCGTTATCGGTTCTGCTATCTTCCCCGATTATGTATGGCTGGCTACGGGTGGTAAGAGTCAGATGAGAGAAGAGAAACTCCGTGTACTGTCAGGGCGAACCGTGCTTCTCTTTCCCGATGCCGATGCTTATGCCGAGTGGAAACAGCGAGCCGAGAGCATGTACTTTTGTAAGGTGGTGGTTTCGGACATCATCGAAAGGAATGCCACCCCGAAACAAAAAGAAGCCCATATCGACATAGCCGATTGGATTATCTTTCAGATACGGGAGGGCAAGGTGATGAGTACAGCCAACCACTTGGTCGAGGCTGAGAGAATCCTCCAGCGGATGATAGAGAAGAATCCCGTCCTGCAAAAACTGATAGACGATTTAGACCTTGTGCTGGTCGGTGCATCTCCAATCGGCAACGATGATGAAAAACCTCCCTGACGGAGGAGAGCGGAAGCCGTAGGCTGGAGTTTGCAGACAATGGCTTGCCATTGATATAGCCCACTATAACTACACGCTCCGCTTACGTAGTTGTGGGCTCTCCCGAGGGGATTAGGGTTTTACCCTAATGACCCACTCAGGGCGTTTCTCCCCTGAGAACCCAGAGCAAAGAGTGACCCTCTCTTTGCAATCTCCGCTTATGGGTTGCACCCCTAAGAACCCCATGCGTTTACGGACAGCGGAAAAGCAAACAATAAAGTACAAACCCAAAAAACAAGTATCTATGGCAACAAAATCAAGCATACATATCAAGCCCTGCAATATCGCATCGAGTGAGGCTCACAACAGGAGGACTGCCGAATACATGCGCCACATCGGAGAGTCCAGAACCTATGTGGTTCCAGAACTCTCCACCGATAATGAGCAGTGGATAAATCCCGACTTCGGCAGTCCGGATTTGCGGATGCATTATGACAATATCAGACAGATGGTAAAGGAAAAGACCGGACGTGCCATGCAGGAAAAGGAGCGTGAACGCAAAGGCAAGAACGGTAAAATAGTCAAGATTGCGGGATGCTCCCCCATACGTGAAGGAGTGCTGCTTGTCAGGTCGGACACCACACTGGCAGACGTGCGTAAATTCGGTGAGGAGTGTCAAAGACGCTGGGGAATCACACCGCTGCAAATCTTCCTGCACAAGGATGAAGGGCATTGGCTGAACGGTCAGCCGGAAGCGGAAGACAGGGAAAGCTTCAAAGTCGGGGACAGATGGTTCAAGCCGAACTATCATGCCCATATCGTTTTCGACTGGATGAACCACGAAACAGGAAAGAGCCGAAAGCTCAATGACGATGACATGATGCAGATGCAGACCCTTGCATCCGACATCCTGCTGATGGAACGCGGGCAGTCAAAGGCTGTCACTGGTAAGGAGCATCTGGAACGGAACGACTTTATCATTGAGAAGCAGAAAGCTGAACTGCAACGCATGGATGCAGCCAAACGGCACAAAGAAGAACAGATAAATCTTGCCGAGCAGGAACTGAAACAGGTGAAATCAGAAATACGCACTGACAAGTTAAAGAAGACAGCCACCACGGCAGCGACAGCCATAACTAGTGGAGTTGCTTCTCTTTTCGGGAGTGGAAAACTGAAAGAACTGGAACGTGCCAACGAAAAACTGCAAGACGAGGTTTCAAAACGGAACACCAATATTGAAAAATTGCAGAGCCAAGTACAGCAGATGCAGAAACAGCATGATACGCAAATCCACAATCTCAGAGAAATGCACAGGCAGGAACTTGACATGAAAGAAAAAGAACTGTCACGGCTCGCCAGAATCATAGACAAGGCTTTCAGGTGGTTTCCGATGTTCAGGGAAATGCTGCGCATGGAAAAGTTTTGTGCCATGCTGGGATTCTCTAAAGAAATGACTGAAAGTCTTATAGTCAAAAAAGAAGCCCTGAAATGTAGCGGTAAAATCTATTCCGAGCAACACAGGCGGAACTTTGATATAAAGGATGATATTTTAAGGGTGGAAAATGACCCTGACGATGAAAGCAGGCTGAACCTGACAATAAACAGGAAGCCGATTGCCGACTGGTTCAGGGAGCAATGGCACAGGCTTAGATATGGAGCAAGAGTGCCGCAACAGGAAGAAAGAAAAAGTAGAGGATTCAAATTATAATAGAAGCAATTTGATTAGTAATCTAAAAGCACTCCGATAACGATTAGAGTGCTTTTAGATTGTTTATCATTAATTATCAAAGCAAGTGCAGTTTAAGATTTTACTGAAGTTTGCATTAATAAAGAATATACTACAGCTGATATATGCGCAACATATTGTGACGCTTGTGATTCATTTCCCTTGAAATCCTTAACAAATACCGCTAAGGTATAACTGATATTATTAGGCAGACATATATAGGCAACATCATTGTGAGCTGCAAGAACACCATTTTCATTAACATAACCTGAACCTGTCTTATGCGCTATAACAACCCCTTCTTTATCAAGAAGTGGAGCTGCTATCCTATCTACACCTGTTTTGCATTCTTTTAACGTATTCTTAATGAAACTTTGTTTCTCATCATCGATAAGACCTTCAGTAAACAAACGATTCATCAACATTGCAGCACCAAGAGGAGATGTATAGTTAGAGTAAGCCTTGTTATGGTCAGCCGACATTTCCTCTTCCGTATAAGCTATCTGAAAACTTGAACGAGGAATGAGTGTGGCTATAAAACTATCTGTTTGAGCGACATTAACCATATCCTTAAACATAAGGTTGCTTGCATTGTTGTCACTCTGAGTAAGAGTATAACGCAGCAAATCTCTCACTGTCAATGATATGACTGGCCCTGAATAATCTTTCAGCATAGGACTCCAAGTCTTTGGGTCAAGTTTATCCCTATTTATATTTACTAAGGTATCAAGTGAAATTCCTTTATTGTCAAAGTCATTACAAAGAGCTAATGCCTGATGAACCTTAAACACACTCATCATAGGATAAACACTCTTATTATTGACCTTAACCGTATCTCTGTTATTAACAATAACCGCCACACCAATTTCGCCAGGACAAGCTGAGACAATTTGAGAAATGCTATCAGTCAAAACATTTGTTAAAGGAGGATTTGCGCTATCTTTTGTCGCTGATTTATGGAACAATGAAAATACCAAGATGAAAATGCAAACTAAAGCTATACTCAAAACTACGATTTGTTTTTTTCTGTTTTTTTCCATGTTTATATTACTTATATTTGTTTGACGAGAATATCTTTATTTGCCGACAAAGGTACATAACTTTACGGAAAAATATGTTTCTAAAATATATAAATAGACAGCTGTGGGGAAAATGTGGGGAAAAATTAGATAATTAAAAAGGCTAAATGACTGGAAATAATCACTTAGCCTTTTAATCCGTACCCAGACCCGTACTTCGTAATTGCTGCGCCCATCATTCAAGACTGTCAAATCGGGTCTTTCCTGTCAAGCCAATGATGCCTATGCGTATGCCAAACACATGGATTACGGATTTCTCGTTCCGTGAACAAACACTTTATCCGCAACTCTGCTATGTGGTGTATTGGCTTAACTCCATTTCTATGGGCAACACTTTTGTTGCAGATTTCAAGCAGCTTTTATCGAAATACCCATCAGTAAGAACTCGTTTATTAGGCTTTCCTCATAATTGGGAACAAGAGCCTTTGTGGAGATAAAATAATTGCCCTGTTTCTTAAAAAGCACTGGGGCAAACCAGCTCCGTCTTTAATTGTTTCCAATAAATGGATTGTTTCAAGCCCCTATAGAAAGAGAACAAAAATTCCTGTGTGAAAATTAATCTACGACAAGGAGCAAGCAAGGAGCAATATCAAACAAAAATCAATACCTTTGCAGTACATATGAGATAGACCAAAACAAAAGTGGAATATCGGAAACGAATAGCAAGGAAAAGAGAAGAAACGACCCAAGTTGATGTCCTTTTTGAGTTAATAATCAATAAAAGCGTTAAATCTTCACCTTTTAGAATGTGCAATTAAAAATAACAACCATATTTCTGACTTATTATCTATAAAATATTGAGTAATAATCGGTTGTAAATACTCTCCTTTAATGTAAGTGTTTCTTGCCATGAAGTTGAAAAAGTTGATGCTCTCTTTAGTACTCCTAGGGTTAGTTTGCTTATCTTGTAGTACAGAAAAGGATTACAATCTTTCTCCTAGAGCAAATTTTGATGCACTTTGGCATGAACTAGACGTAGGGTACTGTTACTTTCAGGAGAAGCTACCTGCAGATAGCACGTGGGAGATGATGCATCAAAAGTATCTTCCTCGCATTTCCGAGGGGATGAGTTCATATGAGTTATTTGATGTACTGAGTGCCTTGATGATGGAGTTGAAGGATGGTCATGTAACGCTTTATAGCTCGTTTGATACGAAAGCATACGACGAGTGGAGAGCGTCCTATCCTAGTAATGTGGATCGGCAGGTGCGATTTCGCTATCTTGGCAGTGCATATCGCATAGCACGAAGTTTGGTCTATGCACCGATTGAGTACAACGAACATCAAAAAGATAGTGTAGGATTGATTTACTATAGTAGTTTTTCAAATGTTGTAGGTCACAATAATATAAATGCAGTACTTCAGTCTTTCCAGAATTGTCGGGGAGTTATTATTGATATTCGAGACAATGGAGGCGGTTCCTTATCAAATGCCTTTACACTGGCGAGTCACTTTGCCGAAAAAGAGACTTTAGTAGGCTACACGAGCTACAAGACTGGTCCTGGTCATTGCGAATTTTCATCTCCAAAGTCTACTATTCTTAAGCCGACTAAGTATGGCATTCTTTGGAAAAAACCAGTAGTTGTACTTACTAATCGAGGTGTGTATAGTGCTGCTAATGATTTTGCCCTTTTCATGAAACAGCTTCCACAGGTTACCCTTTTAGGAGATACCACTGGAGGAGGGGGAGGTTTGCCTCGAGGAAGTGAACTGCCCAATGGATGGCGTCTTCGCTACTCGGGTTCAAAGACGATGGATCCAGAGGGAAATCAAGTGGAATTTGGCATTCCTCCTGATATAAAAGTATCTTTGAAAGAAAGCGACATAGAAAAAGGTAAGGATACCCTTATAGAAGAAGCGATCAAAGTAATTGTGGAAAAATCTAAGTCTACCCCTTGAACGCCAATCAAAAGAAAAAGTGCTTTCCCTGTTTAACGGGAAAGACGAATCGGATATAGTTCTAATTTAGAAAACTCTTTTAACCTATAAATTGCCTTATGCAGTATGGATATGTGAAGGTAGCGGCCGCTGCTCCTTTTGTTAAAGTAGCCGATTGCGACTACAATACGCAACGCATTCAGCTTATGATAGAGAAAGCAGATGCTCGCGGTGTGGAAATCCTTGTATTTCCCGAGCTAAGTATTACAGGATATACCTGTGGAGATTTGTTTTTACAGCCATTCCTTTTGGAGAGTGCAGAGAGAGCTCTTGTAAAGCTAGTTGCAGATACTGCGAAAACGAAGGTGGTGGCTATTGTAGGAATGCCTGTAAGGGTGGAGGAAAAACTTTTCAATGGAGCAGTAGTGTTTCAGAGTGGAAAGATCCTTGGTATTATTCCCAAAACTTATTTGCCCAACTATCGAGAATTTCAAGAGAAACGTTGGTTTTCTCCCAGTGATGTGCTTTTCCACGAGACTGTAAGGATGGGCGATGAGGATATACCCATTGGTCCACATATTCTCTTCCACTCTGGCGAAGTGGGCTTTGGCATAGAGATTTGCGAGGATATGTGGACGCCCTATACCCCTGGTACGCGCTTAGCTCTCTATGGCGCTCACATTATCTTCAATCTCTCTACAAGCAATGAAAACGTTGGCAAAAACGATTATCTCCGCTCTTTGATTAGTGGACTTTCCTCGCAATCGCTTTCTGGCTATGTGTATGCCTCAAGTGGGCATGGAGAAAGCTCCACCGATCTCGTTTATATGGGCAAAGGATTTATTGCGGAGATAGGAAATATTATAGAGGAGATGGACCGCTTTGAATATGCAGAGAAGATGATAGTAAGCGATATTGATGTTATGCATATTCAAAATGAAAGGCTTCTCAATAGTAGCTTCAAGAAAGCCGTATCTGAGTTTACCCAAGAGGAGATTTTGAAGATACCCTTTAAATTGCGAAAAAAAGATGCTTCTCAACCTATAACCCGCCCCATAGAATCCAATCCTTTTATGCCAACTGGCACCTCTGTAAGGGAACGATGCAAGGAGATGTTTGAGATCCAAGTGTGTGGTCTTGTGCAGCGTCTTCGTCATATGAATGCTTCGCATGCTGTGGTAGGAATATCGGGAGGACTTGATTCTACATTGGCTTTACTAGTTACGGCTACTGCTTTTGATCGTTTGGGAATAGCTCGCGACAAAGTGGTGGGCGTGACAATGCCAGGATTTGGTACAACGGATCGTACCCTAAAAAATGCACGTCTTATGATGCAAAGGCTCGGTGTAGAAGCTCGTGAGGTTGATATTCGTGAAAGTTGTCTTTTACAATTCAAAAATATTGGTCACGACCCCAATATAAAGGATGTAACTTATGAAAATGTACAAGCCCGTGAGCGTACACAGATTCTGATGAATCTATCCAATATGCTTGGGGGGCCAGTCGTGGGTACGGGAGATCTTTCTGAAATTGCGCTGGGGTGGAGTACCTTCAATGGAGACCATATGTCGATGTATTCAGTAAATGCCACTGTGGCAAAGACCTGTGTAAGGCTAATAATTGAGCAGTATGCCAAGCATGTTGCTGATGATAGTGTGCTTCGTGAGGTGTTGCTAGATGTATGCGATCTCCCTATCAGTCCCGAGCTATTGCCTGCGAAGGAAAGTAATGGGCAGCATACCGAAAGCATAATAGGGCCGTATGAGTTGCACGATTTCTTTATTTATCATATTCTGTATGGTCGCTTTACGCCACGAAAGGTGTTTTTCCTCGCCTCTATAGCCTTTAAGGATAAATACTCACTAGAGGAAATAAAGCATTGTATGAAGCTTTTCCTCAAGCGTTTCTTTGCACAGCAATTTAAGCGAAATTGTATGCCCGATGGTCCTAAAGTGGGCATGGTGAGTCTGTCTTCGCGTGGGGAGTGGCGGATGCCAAGTGATGCAGAAAGTCGTATGTGGCTTGCTGAGGTAGATAGCCTAGACACAACTAGTCCGCTATAGGAAATAAGGTAGTTCTATTTTTCTGGTATCTTATACACAATACACATTGATGTATAGGGTACTAGAAAAGGTGAGGAGAAGATTTCGCCCACAAAAAAGTACAAGAGCATTTTCCTAAAAGTCTTGAAGATTGCCTATAATCTTCAAGACCTTTTTTTTCGTTCCTCTCTAATTCTTCCTGTAGACATATCTTTTTTGGGTGGGGGGAGACTAGCTGTCAAAGAAAATATGAGAATATACCTACTCCCTATGGTAAGTTTTCTCAACGAAGGAGCACTTGATAGATTTTAACGCAAGATTATGTGATTTTTTTTCAGTCTTATAAAATGAGTAACTTTGCAGAAGAAAAATAAGTTTAAAGCCACTTATGCAAAAGAAGATTCTGATACTTGACTTTGGCTCGCAGACAACACAGCTAATCGGTCGAAGACTAAGGGACCTTAGCACCTATTGTGAGATTGTGCCTTATAACAAACTTCCTGAAGATCTGACAGAAGTAGCGGGGATAATCCTTTCAGGGAGCCCTTTTTCAGTATACGACCCTAAGGCTTTTAAGCTTGATCTGAGTAAAATAAGAGGTCGCTTGCCCCTGCTCGGGATATGCTATGGAGCACAGAGTCTTGTGCACCAAGCTGGTGGCATGGTAGAAGCTAGTGGAACACGTGAGTACGGCTCTTCACAACTTACGATACTTTCCTCAGACGATCCTCTTCTACGAGGGCTCTCTCCTAAAAGTACAGTATGGATGTCGCATGGAGACACTATTACTACGTTACCTCAAGGATACCATGTGATTGCTTCAACCGATATGGTAGAAAATGCAGCCTTTCGTATAGAGGGAGAAAGTACTTGGGGAGTACAGTTTCATCCAGAAGCTTACCATAGTGAAGAAGGGAAACTATTATTGTCCAACTTTGCGAAAATAGCTGGTGTCTTTGGTCAGTGGACAGCTCGAAGTTATATTGAAAATCAAGTAAAAGAACTTAAAGGAATGATTGGCACTGACAAGGTGCTGATGGCTCTTAGTGGGGGCGTGGATAGCTCCGTGGCAGCAGTGCTGCTCCATAGAGCAATTGGTAGTCAGCTCACTTGTATCTTTGTGGATCATGGACTTCTTAGACTTGACGAAGCACGTAAAGTAATTGAAGACTATAAAGAACTTGGTTTGAATATTGTGGCTGTAGATGCCAGCTCTCTATTTTACAAAGCCTTGGAAAACGTAACGGATCCCGAAGAAAAACGAAAAATCATCGGTCGTCTATTTATTGAAGTCTTTGATAAAGAGGCCCACAAGATAGAAGGCATCAAATGGCTAGGACAGGGTACAATCTATCCAGATGTGATTGAGTCACTCAATATCACAGGAATGGTCATTAAAAGTCATCACAACGTGGGTGGTCTTCCCGAAAAAATGAAATTGAAGCTCGTGGAGCCTCTGCGTACTTTGTTTAAAGACGAAGTACGTGGTATTGGGAGGGAGCTAGGTATGCCAGACCACCTCATTGATAGGCATCCATTTCCTGGTCCTGGTCTAGGAATACGTATTTTGGGAGCCATTACCCCTGAGAAAGTCGCCATTCTACAGAAAGCTGACGACATATACATTCGTATGCTTCGACAAGCAGATCTATATAATAAGGTGTGGCAGGCTGGTGCTATACTATTGCCTATACGTAGTGTAGGCGTGATGGGAGATGAGCGTACTTATGAATATACCCTTGCTCTTCGAGCCGTAAGAAGTGTAGATGCCATGAGTGCCGATTGGGTCCATCTTCCTTATGAGTTTTTAGCTAAAGTCTCTAACGAGATAATCAATCAGGTAAAAGGTATCAATCGTGTTGTTTACGATATTTCAAGTAAGCCACCAGCTACCATTGAATGGGAATAGTAGCTTCTTTTATAGCTTATCCCTTAGAGCTCCTATTACTCTCTTCTGCAAAGAAGAGAGTATTTATTTAAGAATAGAGTAAGAACAAAGAGAGAACAAGAACAATGTCTACTTATCAACCACAAGACCCTCGCAAGGTCACTACTCACCGCTTCCAAGAAATGAAGCAAAAGGGTCAGAAGATAGCTATGCTTACTGCTTACGATTATACCATGGCGACTCTTGTAGATGCCGCTGGAGTTGACGCAATTTTAGTGGGCGACTCTGCCTCTAATGTAATGGCGGGCAATGAAACGACTCTCCCCATTACCCTTAATGAAATGATCTATCATGCCAAGTCTGTAGTAAAGGCTGCTAAAAGAGCAATGGTAGTAGTGGATCTTCCCTTCGGCACCTATCAAGGAAACCCAATGACAGCCTTGGAGTCTGCTATAAAAGTGATGAAAACAACTGGTGCTGATGCCTTGAAACTAGAGGGAGGGGAAGAGATTAAAGAGTCGGTAGAGAAAATTCTCTCCGCAGGAATACCTATAATGGGACATCTTGGACTTACTCCACAGTCAATCAATAGATTTGGATCCTATAGTGTACGTGCTAAGGAGGAAGCTGAGGCTGAAAAGCTAATAAACGATGCCCTTTTGCTACAAGAACTGGGTTGCTTTGCGATAACACTAGAGAAGATCCCTGCTACCTTAGCCACTAAAGTAACCTCTCTTTTGGATATTCCTACGATAGGCATAGGAGCTGGTGTAAATACAGATGGACAAGTCTTGGTACTACAAGATATGCTTGGTCTTAACGAAGGATTCCGACCTAAGTTCTTGCGGCTCTATGCCGAGCTTGGTAAGGTGGTGAAGGATGCTGTAGGGGCATACGTCTTGGATGTAAAGGAAAAAAATTTCCCCAACGAACAGGAGCAGTACTAGAAGAAAGTAGTGGAATTTATCCATTAAGTAAGATTTGTTTTATAAGCTTTTTGTATCTCATATTGGTCGCAAGATCCAGCGAGTTCTTAGAAACTTGGCTTTACCGCTAGCTATCCTAGTCGGAATAGTACTATATAAGCCTCTCTCTTGGTTTAGTCCTGCTATTCCATACTTTATTATAGGAATGCTTTTTTTCTCCTTTCTCAAGATAAAGCCATCTGAACTTCGTGTGAGGAAGGAGCACTTGATCATTGCCGTGGTGCAATTAGCCTTGGCGATAGGATCGTATGCTCTGCTTTCGCTCTTTGCCCCTGAAGCTCTATCTCAAGGAGTGATGCTTTGCTTTCTATGTCCAGCTGCGAGTGCATCGCCTGTAGTGATCGGTATGCTTGGTGGAAACATCGCTTTGGCCGCAGGTTACGTACTATATAATACGGTAGCAGTAGCTTTTATTGCCCCTCTTTTCTTTAGTTACATTGCACCTGTGGGAACTAGTTTCTGGCTTTCAGTTTGGCATATATTACAAGGCGTGTTGCCTCTTATCCTTATTCCATTGGTGCTCTCTTTTTTTCTACGCAAACGACTTCCCCGCGTGCATGCTTCCTTGATGCGATATAGTGTAGTCGCCTTTTGGCTATGGGTGGTATCGCTTTCGTTGATTATCGCAAAGGTTGTCCATTATATGGTACTAGAGCCTCGGAGCGAGATCCCCACTATGATCTTGTTAGCTCTAGGAGGTTTGATCGCCTGCTTGGTGCAGTTTGCTATTGGGAAATTGCTAAGCAAGAGACTACTTGGAGAAAGCATTACCTTAGGACAAAGTTTAGGGCAAAAAAACTCAAGCCTTGCTATATGGATGGCACAAGCTTACCTCAATCCTCTCTCAGGAGTCGCGATGGCAGCTTATAGTATTTGGCAAAATCTAATTAATGCTATTCAACTTACGCTATATAGTAGGCGTCAAGAAGAAGCGAAAAGTAGAGAATAACACATTAATATTTAGCTCGTCAACAACAATAATGGTACTTACAAATAGCTGGTCAACTACCATTGCTCTTGACGAAGAGCAAAATAGCGTAGTAGTAACGCAACGAAAAGAGATTGAAGCCTTTCGAAGCTCTGGAAAACTTCCTTATCGTATTGAGATCGTATTCCCATACAAGGGAGATTCTCTAAGAATGCCACTTGAAGAAGATGCAAAATCGATAGGGGATATAGAGGAAGCTCTTCGGCCATCTATGGAAAAGGATAAACTGGCGATTCTAACAGGCAATTACCTCGGTGGTAACAAGAAATATTGGGTTTTCTACACACGAAATGTAGATGCCTTCTTTGATCGACTTAATGAGTGTCTGGAGGAGTTTCCTACCTATCCTCTCTCCTTTGAGGTGGAAGAAGATCCTACATGGGAGGAGTATAGCCTAATGGCTGAGCTATCTAGTCCTTCAGACGATGTTTAGTTAGTTTTTTTTCTTCTAGGAGTCTCTTTTTTCTACACAAATTAAAGCGAATGATAGAAGAAAGATGATATTTTGAATGGGTGATTAGTTGCTTTTTTTGTACATTTGCATAAGAAGTAAAAACAAGGGCAAGAAGCAGTGTGAAGTGCACCACTGAAAGAAACCTAATAAAGACGGTTCACCTATGAAAACATGTAGACTAGTGCTAGAAACTACTTCTAGTAACCCTAAGAAAGCACTTTTTCTTCGTCCTACATTCTTTAGTTAATTCATAAAAAGAACTATTAGTAGATATATTTCATCTTATGAAATTACCATTTTCAGAATCCTACCGTATTAAAATGGTAGAACCCATTAAAAAGAGTACACGTCAAGAACGCGAACAGTGGATAAAAGAGGCCAAGTATAACCTTTTTAGCCTCAAAAGCAATCATGTTTTTATAGACCTTCTTACAGACTCTGGTACAGGTGCTATGAGCGACAAGCAGTGGTCGCAAATGATGCTTGGCGATGAAAGCTATGCGGGTGCATCTTCTTATTACAATTTGAAAGATGCGGTCTCCAACATTCTTGGATTTCCCTATTTCCTCCCTACGCACCAAGGACGAGCAGCTGAGAATGTGCTTTACTCAACGATTGTTAAACCTGGAGATGTCCTCCCTGGGAACTCCCACTTTGATACGACAAAAGGACATATTGAATTTCGCAAAGCAGTTGCTCTAGATTGCACAATTGATGAGGCTTCTCATACTGAACTGGAAATTCCTTTCAAAGGAGAGATGGACCTCAATAAGCTTGAAAAAGCTTTGAAAGAGAACAAAAAGGAAAATGTACCCTGTGTAGTTCTTACGATTACTAATAATACGGCAGGTGGGCAGCCCGTATCCATGAAGAATATTCGTGAGACGAGTGCTCTATGCCATAAATATGGTGTACCTCTTCAAATTGATGGTGCAAGATTTGCTGAAAATGCATATTTCATCAAGACGCGAGAGGAAGGATATGCAGATAAGACCATCAAAGAGATCACGAAGGAAATGCTTTCTTATGCAGACATTATGACGATGTCGGCAAAGAAAGATGCCATTGTAAATATGGGAGGATTTGTAGCTTTCCGTGATGAAGCTCTATGGCGTAGATGTCAGCTTTATAGCGTGATGAACGAAGGGTTTATCACCTATGGTGGACTTTCTGGTAGAGACCTTAATGCTCTCGCACAAGGATTGGATGAGGGAACAGAATTTGATACCCTTGAAACCCGAATCAAGCAAGTTGCCTATCTAGGAGAGCAGTTGGATCGGTTTGGTATTCCTTACCAACGTCCCGCTGGTGGGCATGCGATTTTTCTTGATGCAAAAAAGATACTTACCCATGTACCCAAAGAGCAGTTTATAGCCCAAACTCTTGGTATAGAACTTTATCTAGAAGCTGGTATTCGAGGTGTAGAAATAGGTTCACTGCTTGCAGACCGCGATCCTATAACACACGAAAATCGTTATCCCAAGCTAGAGCTACTTCGCTTAGCAATTCCTAGACGTACTTATACTAACAATCACATGGATGTGGTAGCTACGGCAGTTGCTAACATTTTTGAACGAAGAGAAAGTATTTCGCGAGGATACAAGATTTTACGTGAACAGCCTATCATGCGGCACTTTACTATAGAGCTCGCTCCAGCTGAATAGCTCTGTAGCGGTTCGCTACGAATGTTTATAATCTAGTATAATGGAAGGGCAGATCATAAAAGATTCGCCCTTTCTTGTACGAGGATACTATTCCTTTCATTGCTTTCTACTAACTTTGCATAAGTTGTTGTAGTATAGATAACCCCGACAAAAGAATTTACGAATGAAAAAGTACAAAGAGTATAGCAAAGCCGATTTTGCCAGTCTCAATAAAGAGATGCTATCAAAATGGGAGCTAGAAGATCTTTTTAAGCAATCATTGAAACTTAGAGAAGGTGCTCGTCGCTTTGTCTTCTATGATGGACCTCCCTCTGCAAATGGTGTGCCTGGTATTCATCACGTAGTGGCTCGCTCGCTGAAAGATCTCTTTTGCCGTTATAAAACAATGAAGGGTTTCTATGTGGAGCGTCGTGCTGGATGGGATACTCATGGACTTCCTGTAGAGCTTGGTGTGGAGAAAAAACTCAACATCAATAAACACGATATCGGGAAGAAGATTTCAATTGAGGAGTACAATGCCAAATGTCGCTCTGAAGTGATGCGCTACACCAAAGAGTGGGAAGAACTTACCAAGCTAATGGGCTATTGGGTGGATATGGAGCATCCTTACATTACTTATAATTCTAAGTATATGGAAACCCTTTGGTGGCTTCTTAAGCAATTTTACGACAAGGGCCTTCTATACAAAGGATTTACTATTCAGCCATACTCTCCCGCTGCTGGTACAGGGCTTAGTAGTCATGAACTCAATATGCCTGGTTGCTATCGCGATGTAAAGGATACTGTATGTACCGCGCTATTTAAAATTATTGATCCTAAAAAAGAGTGGACTAGGTGGGGCGAACCATACTTTATGGCTTGGACGACAACCCCTTGGACTCTACCATCCAACACAGCTCTTTGCGTAGGAGCAAAGATTGAATATACGGCAGTTGAGACTTTTAATCCTTATACACATCTTCGTCAAACAGTACTGCTCGCTACACCCTTACTTTCAAGCTACTTTAAAGAGGAAGAACGGTGTGAAGTCCTTCCTGAAAGCCTAGACGAAAGGGATAAGAATCTCCCATGGAGAACCATTGGTCACTACCTCGGATGTGAATTGGTAGGGTTTCGCTATGAGCAGTTAATCCCTTGGGTGGTACCTTCTGAAGGAGCCTTGAGAGTGATCTCTGGAGACTTTGTAACAACAGAAGATGGTACTGGGATTGTGCACATTGCTCCAACCTTCGGAGCAGACGACCGCATGGTAGCTCAAAAGGAAGGTGTACCCGCACTTACCATTTTAGACAAAGAGGGGGTCGCCCGTCCGATGGTTGATCTTTCTGGACGTTTTTATCGTGTGGAGGACATTGACAAAACCTTTGCTCAGACTCGTATGGATCTTCCTCTTTACGATGTATATGCTGGTCGCTATGTGAAGAATGCATACTGCAAAGAGCCTGAAAAAGAAGAAACTTCGTTGGACATTGATATAGCGGTAATGCTAAAGCTACAAGGGCAGGCTTTTAAGATAGAAAAGCATACCCATAGCTATCCTCACTGCTGGCGTACAGGCAAGCCCATTCTTTACTATCCTCTAGACAGTTGGTTTATCAAAACTACGGCAGTAAAAGACCAAATGATCGCGATTAATAATACGATCAATTGGAAACCTGAAACTATAGGTAGCGGTAGATTTGGCAATTGGCTTGAAAATATCCAAGATTGGAATCTCTCAAGAAGTAGATTCTGGGGTACTCCTCTAAACATATGGCGTACAGAGTCAGGAGATGAAGAACGCTGTGTAGGATCTATTCGGGATCTTTGTGCAGAAATTGAGCACTCCATTGCAAAGGGCTTTATGCACAAGAATCCTTTCGAAGGTTTTGATCCAGATGATTTGAGCCAAGAAAACTACAATAAAGTAGATCTCCATCGCCCGATAGTTGATAAGATTGTCCTTGTATCAAAGAAGGGTCAGCCGATGTATCGTGAGAAAGATCTCATTGATGTGTGGTTTGACTCTGGAGCTATGCCTTTTGCACAAGAGCACTATCCCTTTGAAAACAGAGAAAGAGTAGAGACTGGAGAGAGTTTCCCAGCAGATTTCATCGCAGAAGGTCTCGACCAAACTCGTGGTTGGTTTTATACTTTGCATGCAATTGCCACTATTACGAAGGGATCCAAAGCGTTTAAAAACGTCTTGGTGAACGGTCTTGTTCTCGCAAAAGATGGCAATAAAATGAGCAAAAGCTTGGGTAATACAGTAGACCCTTTTGTTACAATCAATAATTATGGTGCAGATCCCTTGCGATGGTATCTAATTACCAATGCTCAACCTTGGGACAATATTCGCTTTGATGCTACTGGGATTAAAGAGGCTACACGAAAGTTCTTTGGTACTCTATACAATACTTATCAATTTTTTGCTCTTTATGCCAACTTAGATCAATTTGATGCCTCCATTGCTCCATTGCCTAATGAGAAAAGACCAGAAATAGATCGTTGGATAAGGAGTGAACTTCATACTTTAATAGCCTCCGTAACAGAAGACTTAGACAACTACGAGCCCACAAAAGCAGCACGTAGTATTGAAGATTTTGTCTTGCAGAAGCTCAGTAACTGGTATGTAAGATTATCTAGGAAACGTTTTTGGCAGGGAGAAATGACAGAAGACAAACTTTCATCCTATCAAACGCTTTACGAGTGCCTCACTACAGTCGCTTCTTTAGTGGCTCCTTTTGCTCCTTTTTATGCAGATCAATTGTATCGCGACCTTACTTGTAATGAAAGAGGCTCGGTACATCTACAAGATTACCCAACTTCTTGTGATTCTATTCTTGATAAAGAGTTGGAGGCCAATATGGAGAAGGCTCAGCAAATCTCTTCTATGGTGCTAGCCCTTCGCAGGAAAGTGAATATAAAAGTACGCTATCCCTTAGCTACTCTTATGCTCCCTGTGGCAAATAAAGAGGAACAAAAGAGCATAGATGCAGTCGCACATTGGATTCTTAACGAAGTGAATGTAAAAGAGATTCGTTATGTCAGTATCAATGAGGCTATATGGCAACACGAGATAAAGCCAAATTATCGAAAACTTGGAGCGAGATTTGGAAAGCTGATGAAGACTGTTGCAACGAGTATTGCCCAAATGACCAACGCAGAGATCTTGAAGCTTGAAAGTGAGGGTAGTTTGCAACTGCTAGTGGACGGCGTACAATACCAAATCAATCGCGAGGAAGTAGAGATAGCAGTCAAAGACATACCAGGATGGTTGGTTGCCTCAGAAGGTACTACAACTGTGGCACTGGATGTAACTCTTACCAAAGAGTTAGAACTTGAAGGATTAGCTCGGGAGCTTGTCAATCGGTTGCAAAACCTTCGCAAACAATCGGGCTTTGAGGTCAATGATCGGATTGAGATCATCATGTTGGAAGGAACACCTCTTGATGAAGCTGTTGCTACCTTTGAAGAGTATATTAAAGAGCAAGTCCAAGCCAATAGTATACTCATTACTGATGTAGTAAGCGATGCAGAAGAGGTAGACTTTGAAGAGTTTACCGCCTCAATTGCTCTTACCAAGGTATAGGTGGCTACCTTACCAATGCCTTTTCCTCTCATCTCATTGAATAGTGTCCTCTGGTTTGACTTATCTTTAGCTTAGCTAAGAGGGCATTATTCTTCTTCTAAAGACAAACCGCAATGACTAATAAATCGTTGAAGCAAAACCTACCTCTAGGAGAGGCGTTATCTCCATTGTCGCTCAATGCTAAAAAACAAGCATGGGTAGTGGGTTCCCTTTGCTTAGTGTTGTTTCTTCTTGATCAAATTGTAAAATTTTGGATCAAACTAAGCTTACCGCTAGGAGAATCGATTCACGTTACCAACTGGTTTCAGATTCTCTTTGTGGAGAATGAAGGAATGGCTTTTGGAGTAACGCTTGGCAGTAAGCTTTTTTTGACTCTCTTTCGCATTTGTGCAATGGCTCTTTTTGGTTGGGGCGTAGTGGCTATCCTCAAAAAAGGAACTTATAAACTAGGATTTGTAGTGGCTATGGGCCTTATTTTAGTGGGAGGAATTGGCAATATTATAGACTCTCTCTTCTATGGCCTTATATTTTCAGAGAGTGCTCCTTATGGAGCAGTAGCAGAGCTTTTCCCAGAAGGAGGAGGCTATGCCTCACTCTTTCATGGTAAGGTAGTAGACATGCTTTATTTTCCTCTTATTGATACATACTTACCCACTTGGTTACCCTTTGTAGGAGGGCAGCATTTTACCTTTTTTGATCCAGTCTTTAATCTAGCAGATAGCTATATTAGCATAGGGGTCTTTATGCTTATACTCTTCTACTTCAAAAGTCTTTCACGGGCTTTTGGGCAACTTTCTCTTTTCTTAGAAAGAAAGAGGGAGAAGTCTATCAAGAAAGAGGAGTAATCATCTCGCTTTATGATTCGTCTTCGCTTTCCTCTGCTTGTAATAAGTTCTCTTTTAATTTCTTTAGCCTCTTTTTCATCTTGTGTAAGCAAGTGGGAAAGAAAGTTGAGTGAGGAGAAACTGGAGTCTCTTTTTGCTGAGTTGTACACTTCACAGTATCTCTTTAGTAAGAGTTATACATATTCCGACGATACATTGAGACTTGCTTATCGCAATCAGCTTTTTGATAAGTACAAAATAACTGCTACTGAGTTTGACAGTATTGTTGCCTACTACTCGCACTACAAAGCAGATAGATTGGCCATTATATTAGATAAAGCTTCAGAAAAGGTTCTTCAAGAAAAAGATCGCTATGAAAACCTCGCATCGCTTTCGACTGGCAGCGAAGAAGAGCTTAAAGAAGAGTTAATCTCGGCGGAAGAGTTGCCTTCTCTTATTCCTGAGAAGACTTATCCAACGCTACGTCTTCTTACTCCTAATGAGACAGTAGAGTGCTATTCTGCTAGCTTTTTAGGAATTGTGCCCAAGGGGAGTACATTCAAAGCAAAACTTGTGCTTAAGGGGATAAGAAGTACGCAGCCTAATGAGACTCCCCATGTAAGGCTACTTATAGGCTTTGACAACGAGCATACTACCCCCCAAGAAGAGGAAGTAGACATTTCCGACAAAGGCGAATATAGTGTTGTGCTTACTACAGAAAAGGAGGCTTCTAATGCACACTTTACACTTTTACTATATGTCCCTGATACGATGCCTTCAGCACTTCTCTATATTGAGCAGATTGTATTGGAGTATATTGGGGGAATGGGTGAAAATGAGCAAGAGGATAGGCTAGACCCCATGGATCTATTGCCTAATTATGAGCCAGATTTACAACTTTAGAGATCTGCACCTGTCTTGAAGAGCTCCATTATAGACTTCTTTTTTCACAAGATGCTTCCCTTTATTCCAGTGTAAGGGACACTTTTATCTTGTGTATTCAATGAGATGTAAAACCTTCATACTAATAGTCTCTAAAGAAAAGCAATGAAAGAAAATAGCTATCGTGTACATGATTCTAGCAATAGCCAATAAATTTAAAAACTCCTACCTTTGCAAAAAAGTATAATTCCCTTCAAAATAGAGGCCTCCTTTGGCATACTAAAGAGATAGGCGTAAAATAAGCAATGACTAAACCAAGAAACCTTGTAATAGTAGAGTCTCCTGCAAAAGCGAAAACTATAGAAAAGATACTGGGGAGTGAATACAAAGTCCTCTCTAGTTATGGACATATCCGTGACTTGAGCAAAACAGGCTTAGGGGTCAATATTGAAAATAGCTTTCAGCCAGACTACATTATTAGTGATGATAAAAAGAAAGTTGTAGGAGATTTACAGAAAGCTGCCGACAGAGCCGATATGGTATGGCTAGCAAGCGATGAGGACCGCGAAGGAGAAGCCATTGCGTGGCACCTCTATGAAGTGCTTCACAGAGAGGGTAAGCCTACCAAACGAATAGCCTTTCATGAAATTACTCCAACAGCCATCTTAGCAGCTATACAAAATCCTCGTGATATAGATAGAGATCTAGTAAATGCTCAGCAAGCTAGACGTATATTAGATCGTATAGTTGGTTTTGAGCTTTCGCCTATCTTATGGAGACGTATCAAGCCTTCGTTGTCTGCAGGGCGAGTTCAGTCTGTTGCATTAAGACTTATTTGTGAGCGAGAAAAACAGATTAATGAATTTACGCCAGAGAGTTCGTATTCTGTTTCTGCTGAGGTTGTAAAAAGTGAGGCATCCTCTCTTCCTTTTGAAGGCATAGCAGAAAGAAGTTTTGCTAATGAGGAAGTTGCTCGTAACTTTATGCTAGCCAATAAGGGAGGAAAACTTACTGTAAAGTCTTTGCAAGGGCGTCCCGCTCAAAGAAACCCAGCTCCTCCTTTTACTACTTCTACTTTGCAACAAGAGGCTTCAAGAAAACTTGGCTTCTCTGTTGGTCGTACTATGTCTATTGCCCAGAGACTCTATGAAAGTGGATTTATTACCTATATGCGTACGGACTCTACCAATCTTTCCTCTTTGGCACTCAATAGTGCGGCCAAGGTAATCAAAGAAAAATGGGGAGAGAAGTATCACAAGGGTAGAAATTTCAAAACAAAAAGTAAGGGGGCACAAGAAGCTCACGAAGCGATAAGACCTACCTATATAGATCGAGAGACGGTACCTGGAGATGCTGCTACTGTAAAGTTGTACCAACTCATACGTATGCGTACTTTAGCAAGCCAAATGACGGAGGCTTTGTTTGAGAGAACCACTGCTACTCTCCAGAATGAGGAAACTAGAGACAGCTTTACAGCCCAAGGTGAGGTACTTCTTTTTGAAGGCTTCTTGAAAGCGTACAACGATCGCAGTGACGATGAAGACAAAACAAGTCGCTACGACAAGCAACTCCCTCCTCTCAAGGAAGGTGAAGTCCTTACGGTTAATAGCTATATGGCTAGAGAAAAATACAGCTATCCTCCTGCTCGATATACTGAAGCTACACTAGTAAGAAATATGGAAGAGCTTGGAATTGGACGACCATCAACCTATGCTCCTACCATTCAAACGCTTTTCCAGCGTGAATATATTAAAACTGGTATGAGTCTTGGGAAAGAACGTACCTATAACGACCTTATCCTAGACCTTACGAGTAAAGGAGACGGAAAAGTGACTCTACAAAAAAGAAAGGAAAAAACAGGAAGTGATAAAGGTAGACTACTTCCCACAGATATAGGAGTAGTCGTTAATAGCTTTTTAGTAGAGCATTTCCCAAAGATTGTAGATTATAATTTTACGGCCGAGGTAGAGGAGCAATTTGACCTTATTGCTGAAGGTAAGAAGCCTTGGACGCAACTTTTAGCACACTTTTATGGACTCTTTCGACCCCTTGTGGACGAGGCTATGGAGGGACGAGATGAAAGTAGTCGTGGAGAGAGAGAGCTAGGTATAGACCCAAAGAGTGGTAGAAGAGTGATTGCGCGTATCGGTCGCTATGGTCCTCTTGTACAAATAGGAAGTAGTGATGATGACGCGGGCGAAAAACCCCAGTTTGCGTCTCTATCTCCTAATCAGTCAATTGCTACAATTACGCTAGAGGAAGCTCTTGACTTGATGAAACTCCCACGAGACTTAGGAACCTATGAGGGAAAAGAAATTCGTTGCAACGTAGGACGATTTGGTCCTTATATACAGCATGGTAGTAGCTTTGTCTCAATACCTAAAGAGCAGGATCCTCTTACAATTTCATTCAATGAAGCGGTAGAACTCGTATTGCAAAAACGAGAAAAAGACGCCAAGTCCGTCATCAAGACATTTGATGAAGACCCTAGTCTAAGCATTAGGGAAGGACGCTGGGGAGCCTATATCAAGCATGGCAAAGAAAATTATCGCATTGACAAAGCAGAGCGAGACCAAGCCCGTGAATTTTCATATGAAAAAGTGTTAGAGATAATTTCTGAACAAACTAAGAAGACTTCTTCAAAGAAGGTCGCGAAAAGATCGACTACTCCTGCAAAGTCTACTAAAAAAACGGCTGCAACTACAAAGAGAAAGTCTGCGACCTCTACTTCAACAAAGAAATCTACCGATAAGACAAGTAAAGCCCAAGTAAAAACTAAGAATAAAACTAACCCCTAGTTATCTTTTGCGTTACTTTCTATATATAGCCTTTAATGGTGCTGCCTATGCAGGATGGCAGAGGCAACCGAATGCTCCCTCTATACAACAAACTGTAGAGGAAGCTTTGGAGGTACTTTTTAAAAAAGAAGTTCCTATTTTGGGGGCTGGGAGGACAGATGCAGGGGTAAATGCTTATGAATTACCAGCTCATGTGGATCTTCCCATAGAAGGAGCAGAAAAAATTCATCTATTAAGGCGAAGTCTCAATGGGATTCTTCCACGAGATATCTATATCCGTGATATTAAGCAGGTGACAGACTCTGCACATGCACGATTTGACGCTACAGAAAGAACCTATTACTACTTTGTAGCTCAAGAAAAAGATCCTTTTGTGGGACCTTTTGTATTGCCTACTTTTCAAAAAGTTGACTTTGAAGCCATGAATCGTGCGGCAGCATTACTGCTAGGTACACAAGATTTTACCTCTTTTACTAAACTACACAACGATGCCAATCACAATCGCTGTACGGTATTGAATGCTTGCTGGCAAGAAGCTTCATGGCCTGGAGTGTGGCTTTTTTCAATAACGGCCAATCGTTTCTTAAGAAATATGGTACGTGCTATCGTTGGTACATTGCTGGAAGTGGGAAAAGGTAAAATGGAACCAGAGGTTATAAACGATATTCTTCAACAAAAAGATCGCTGTGTGGCAGCAGCTTCAGCTAAGCCCTATCCTCTATTTCTCCAAAAAGTAACCTATCCAAAAGAAATTTTTATTCACTAGTTACCGAGAAAAAGAAAAACATAAAACCCAATTACTATAAGTATGAAATATATTATCATAGGTGGTGTCGCAGGTGGAGCGACAGCTGCTGCGCGACTTAGACGTATTGATGAACAGAGTGAAATTATCCTACTTGATAAAGGCAGTCATATCTCTTATGCCAATTGTGGACTTCCCTATTACCTCGGTGGAGTGATCCCTGAACGTGATAACTTATTTGTCCAAAATCCCCATTCTTTTGGCGAGCGATTCAATGTAAAAGTGAGAGTAGAAGAGGAGGCCATTGATATTGATACTTCTGCTAAAGTGGTAACCATAAAAAACCGTCAAGGAGAAACGTATGAAGAAACCTATGACAAGTTGCTCCTAGCTCCAGGTGCCATACCTGTCTTACCTCCTATTCCAGGCGTTGATAACCCTGGAGTATTTACATTTCGTACGATTGCTGACGCTGATGCTTTACACCAATTTATTCAGGACAAAAAGCCTTCACACGCAACTATTGTAGGCGGAGGTCTAATTGGACTAGAAGTGGCTGAAAATCTAACTCTATTGGGGATTAAAGTGCTACTGGTAGAGAGAGAAGCTCAAGTACTTCCCATGTACGATGAGGAGATAGTGGCTCCTATTCATGCTAAGCTCAAGAAACAAGGAATTGAGTTGCGATTGAGTACCTCTGTGGTGAATATATCACAAGATACGAATGATCTTGTGGTACAATGCGAAAAAGGAGAGGCAGTTTACACAAATTTGGTTCTTCTTGCCGTAGGAATAAAACCGCAATCTTCTCTAGCGAAAAAGGCAAAACTTGCATTAGGAGCGAGAGGTGGAATCCGTGTTAACAGCTTTTTGCAAACTTCAGCCGAAGATGTCTATGCAGTAGGAGATGCTATTGAATATCCTCATCCTCTTACAGGTGAACCTTGGCACTGTTTTTTAGCAGGACCTGCTAATCGTCAAGCACGTATCGCAGCAGACAACATGGCTGTCGGAAATAAAATTACCTATGAAGGCTCAATAGGAACTGCCATTGCTAAAGTGTTTGATACGAATATTGCAATGACAGGTCTCTCTGAAAAGCAACTTGTAAAGCAGGGAATACCGTATCTCACTTCTACCTCTCACTCAGCCTCTCATGCAGGCTATTATCCAGGCTCGTCAATGATTACAACAAAGCTTCTCTTCTCTCCCGATGAAGGTAAGCTCCTCGGAGCTCAATGTATTGGAAAAGAAGGAGTGGACAAGAGGATAGATCAATTTGCTTTAGCCATTAAATTGGGAGCATCTGTGGAAGATCTTACTAAAGTAGAGCAAGCCTATGCTCCTCCCTTTTCTGCTGCTAAAGATCCTGTGGCTATTGCAGGCTATGTAGCCTCCAATGTGCAAAAGGGATTTATGCCCAATGTAACTGCAGACAAATTGCATGAAATCCAAGAAGAGGGTGGAATAGTAGTCGATGTTAGAAGTGAAAAAGAATTTAGCCATGGCGCGATCCCTGGAGCTATCAATATTCCACTGGAAACATTGAGAGATAGAGTGGGAGAATTACCTAAGGATAGACCTATAATAGTTCATTGTGCTATAGGTATGCGCGGATATCTTGCACTCCGTATTTTAGAAGGTAATGGATACAGAAATGTATTTAATCTTGCAGGAGGATATCGTACCTATTCAGCCTTTCCTCATCCTACAGAAAAGTAGATTAGCGATTTATAAAACTAACGATCTCTTTGCTAATAAGAGAAAGAATGCTCTAGTAAAGTCGTTTTTCTTGGGTGTTTAAATGATTTAAAAGACTTGGGGATAAAAATGAGCCCCAAGTCTTTTTCTTTTAAATTAGCTTCTGGTCTTAAGAGAAAATGCCTCTTTAAGTATGGTTGGGAAAACAAAAAGTACATTTTTACAAAACAAAAAGTACAATTTCGGGAGGGAGTTTTCAGGCTGACAAAAAGTCCGAATCATAAAATGTTTCACGGCATCACAGCTTACCAAATTGAATAAACTGACGCAACCGAATCCAATCAACTGAGTTTATCATATCTACCTAAATTCAAATCAATAATACTTATGGAAAGGGTTTAGATCGTGCAAGAGAATGAACATACCTATCTGAGAAAGTTTGTACCTTTGGTGTAGAGATAGAAGATAAATGCCACAATTGACTAAGCCCACGCCTAAGTATTACCTCCGTCACAAGTCGCGACTGGCAGAGGAGACGAATCGTCTCTTGGAGCTGAGGCTCTCACTACAACGCAC
>KQ959261.1:43617-48154 GCA_001552775.1 Bacteroidales bacterium KA00251 | reverse complement strand
AGTCTCTTATAGCATCTTTAAGTGCTTATAAGATGATACAACAAAGAAAACCTCCAAAGCAACTTTTAGTTCTTTGGAGGTTTCTTGTCAGCAGCCTCTTTTTGAAACGTATAGTCTCAAAAAAAGACTAATATTTACAAGACGTTGGATAGAAAATTCATTCTCTAGCGAAGACGTCAAACTTCATTTCGCCAGTTCATATTGATTATTGCCTAATCCTTTTAAGCGATAAGTACGTTTTTCGTTCTGTCGATTTTTTCTCACTACAGTATTTACTAGGTAGTACTGATCAACACCATTTACTACCGCAGGAAAGCCTGGATACTTTTCGCTAAGGAGCAGTTTCAAACCTTCTACGATTCTTTGTTCCTTCACTTTTTGCAACTCTTCAGGAGAAAGTCCTTCTTCTTCTTGACGAGGTCCAACTGTGTCCCCTCCATCAAGATTGAAGTTTCTGTAGTAACCACTACCACCAAACCAGAATTCCTCATTAGCAGGAAAGTTTTTGCTCACATAGGAAGGGTGATTATTCTTTACATAGTCAAATAGTATTGCAAAGTCTTCCTTACCTAAAGTAAGTACTATGGTTGGGTCAAAGAGCCATTCCTTGCCATTGTGGAGGAATTGATCACTCTTTGTAGCGATCGAAGAAACTGCCTTCCATAGTCCATTCTTAAGCACATATTCACTAAAGCGAGGGGCAGTTTCTCCTTTACTATACCACAGATATACAATCACTTTTGAAGATCCCTCTTTAGCATAAGGGAACTGTTTTTGAAGAAATATTGGGAGGTAGTGATCTGGCGTCTCTGAGGAGCTAAAGTTGTCGTGCTTAAAGCTCATCGCCTTGTAGTCTTCTGGCTGCATTACATAGAAAGCTTTTTTATCTGCTTCAAGTTTGCCGTCAATGAGCACATAACGACTATCGTTTTCAAAGGATAGCTTCACGAGAATCGTTTCTGTCTTTGCACCTTTTTTTCTTGCAATCGTTGCAATTTGCTCAATGGAGCCATCCTGAAAGTCTCGGATACCTGTAAAACCTTCTTGCTTAAGTGTAGCTTCATCCAATTCTATATAATCTGTATTCTGTATCCTTTTGCTATTTTCACTTCTCTGAGCGATCAGATTATAGTGAATTAAAACAATTGATCCCTTGCCCCACTCTGGATATTTGGTCTTGAGAAGAAAAGGTACCAAAAGGTTAGCAGTTGCTTTTTCGTTGAAGGCTTGCTGAGACAAAAGCGAATAGACCTCCTTTTTGCATTTTGACTCAAACTCTTTTTTCTCCTGTGAGGAGCCCAAGAAATCTTTTGTTTTGATTTGTATATAAGTTGACGCAAGTGTAGAATAGTCAGACTTTGTAAGAGTATACTCCGCTTGCTTAGTCACGGGATGTTCTTTTTGGTCAAGTTCTTTATTGATTTTAGCCATGGGATCGCAAGCTGTGGCAATGAGACCCAAAACTAGAAGTGCTAAGGAATATATTTTTTTCATAATGGTCATAGATTAAAAGTTGATACGCAATCCTGTTGCCCACGTGCGACCGAAGCCCATATATACCAATGCCGAAGTCATATCGTGCTTATCTCCATCTCTTGCATCAGCCACATAGCTTGTATTTAGAAGGTTATTAACATTGAGGTATAGATTCGCATCCAATTTACCTATATTGAAGCGGTAATTTGCACCAAGATCTACTGTTGCATAGTCGGGCATTCTCCAGGCATCTCTCTTGTCCTCTTCTTTCGTCCTATTGGTGGGATCAAAATCTGCAAAGTTTTTGCCGTTGTATAGCACAGTACCGGTAAGGGTAAAGTTTTTAAGAGCCTCCCAGCGAAGAAAAAGAGAAGCCGTATTTTGGGCAGAGTTTCCCACATGTACACCTTTTACATAGGCATGAATTTCAGCTACTTTTTCATGAGAGTCGTTAAAGATTACGGCATTTACATCATCGCTCCAAATCCAATCACCCAAAGACGCCATAGCCTTTACACTGAAGGTTTTTAGGGGTTTCCACTCTACTTCAAGTTCAATGCCCATATGCCGCGCATTAAGACCCGTAACATTTGCAAATTCATTGTTGCCTACGCTTCGTGTAAGACCTTTATCCAGCCACTTAGTAAAGTATCCATTGAGGTCTACTCTAAGGTATTCATTTTTGAAACCATAGCCCAATTCAGCCGTAAATACGCGCTCATACTTCGCTTTCTCATTGATCTCTGTGCTGTAGTTGAAGAAAACAGAATTGAAGAAAGGTGCACGCGTAAAGTAACCTGTATTAAAAAAGACATGGTTATAAGGATTGAAGTTGTAGCTAGCCCCAGCCTTTACACTCCATGGAATAAATGATGCCCACTTACTGATATACTTATCTTGTCCTTCAGGAAGAAGCGTTTTCTCTCCTGTACCTCCATTATTTACATAACGATAACCTTCGTGCGTTAGAGAGGTAGACAAGAAACTGTTGATCTGTGAGCCAGAATACTCAAGCTGTGCAAAGAGACCATTCCACAACACAATACCATCATTGTCATACTCAACACGATCCCCTACCTTAAGAGGCTTGTTCATAGCATTGTATAGAAGTTTCTTTTTGGCAGAAGTTTCTACATAATAATCTCCGCCTAGAAGATCTGCAATTTTTTCATAATGCATTCCTCGATAGAATCTTCCATCGTAGCCTGCTGTAAGTTGTAGATCATCTCTGAAGGAGTGGTTGTACGAAGATAGAATACCATACCAGTTATGTGAATTGGAAGCAAGAGTAAAAATCGCCTTAGAGCCTGTGAGGGAAGCTCTATTAGCACCCATTACCGCATCATAGTCTAAGAGTCCATCTGCCGTCTGATTAATCATCGCTGGGTCTTGTGGTCTACCTGTGCGATTGTTGATAGCAAGTCGATTGCTTTCTACTCCTCGGACACGACGTCCTCCTCCTCGTGCTAAAGAGGCATATACAGAGGTATAGAGCTTGTTGTTTTCATCGATATCCCAATAATGATTGAGAGACATTTGTGGTTTGTGATAGACATTATAAGCATAAGCTCCTCCTACAACTTTACCATTGATATAACCATATGCTATGTTTCTTTTTGAAATGGAAGGATCATTTCTAAAATCCTGGATGCTGTACATCGTTCCCCGTTGATTGTGCCACTGTGGAGCACCAAAGGCAGTAAACGACAGACGATGATGAGCATTAATAAGTTTGGAAACATTTACAAAGTAGCTCCATCCCTCAAAGTCTGTACCATTCACATACCCTCTTCCAGAACTACGAGAACCAGCAATAGAAATAGCCCAACCATTATCAAGCAAGCCAGTTGAAACATTAAAGCTTAGTTTATTGAAGCCATCGTTACCTATTCCCATGTAGACTATACCGCCCTTTTTGGCATCGGTACTTTTTGTCACCATATTCATAGTACCCCCTACAGAAGAGATTCCAAGACGCGATGCACCAAGCCCTCGCTGCACTTGAATAAAACTAGTAACATCATTGAGGCCTGCCCAATTTGACCAATACACCTTTCCATTTTCCATATCATTTATGGGCACACCATTAATCAGTACCCCAAGGTTGTTGGAGTCGAATCCACGCATATTGATACGGCTATCTCCAAAGCCTCCTCCTCCTTTTGTGACATAAATAGAGGGGGTTGTCTTTATCAACTCGGGAAACTCTATATTGGGAGCTTGCGTTTGGATATCTTTGATAGTAACATTGGACACAGGAACAGGAGTATTCCTATCTTTCTTGACAATACTTGCAACTACAGTCACAGCATCCAAGCCGATATTGGCTGGAAGAAGTACAATTGTGCCAAGATCTTGAACCTTATCCTTACTTAGGAGAATCTCCTGAGTCTCAAATCCAATCATGCGAATGGTAAGACGACTGCCTGCTGGTACATTTAGAGAAAAGGCACCTTGAGCATCAGCGGCAGTGCCATTATTTCCACTAGATACGGTAGCTCCTACCGCTGGAAGTTTGGTATCACCTTCAGTAATTACACCTTTCACCTTCACTGTAGCTTTCTGAGCATAGGCATCAAAGCCTGCAAAAGCTAGGAATAAGCAAAAGAGGGGAATAATAGTTTTTAATCTCATAATCAATTTCAATATTGAGGTTATCTGTTGCTTTCGTTTCTGGACGTTGTGTAAAGTCTTTTCCTTCTATAAGGGAGCAACCATACATTCTAGTTGCAGGTTTACACATAGTAGTTTTAGGACTTTACTTGGACCTCACTGTATCGCACTATTTCTAGTTCCATCTCTACGTAGCGATGTTGCATTACTAAACACACCGATTATTACAAGGATGATTTGCTCTATACGCCTTAGGATGAAAAGAACATTGCTCTGTTGGTTATACAAAGATAAGGACGAGGTATGAGTTAAGCATAAATCTTCTCTACAATAAGTATTTATTTACTTATAAGTCGTTACTCTATTTCATTCAATATTCGACTTCAGTAATATCTGTTTGTCAACGAGACTACGTTTCTCCATAAATTCTCTTTTACATGAAAAAAAA
>KQ959261.1:6813-43517 GCA_001552775.1 Bacteroidales bacterium KA00251 | reverse complement strand
AAAAAAAAGACACCCCTCTTCAGAAGAAGAGAGGTGTCGTAAGGCGACTAAAGGATACTTCGCATCCAACGACCTCTTTAGGCTAAGCACAAAGTTTCTATGGCTTAGCTGCATAAGAATCTTTTTTCTAGCGTACCTTATCTACGATAGCCTTAAAGGCTACAGGATTATTCATCGCAAGATCGGCAAGTACCTTTCTATTGATTTCTATACCATTAGCATGAAGCTTACCCATTAATTGAGAATAAGAGAGGCCTTCCATTCTAGCAGCTGCATTAATACGCTGAATCCATAGTGCACGGAAGTTTCTCTTCTTTGCCTTTCTATCTCTATAGGCATATGTAAGACCTTTTTCCCAAGTATTTTTAGCTACGGTCCAAACGTTTTTACGTGCACCGATATATCCTCGGGTTAGTTTCAGTATTCTTTTTCTTTTAGCTCTTGAAGCTACGTGATTGACTGATCTAGGCATTTTTTCTGTTGATTTCTTGTTTTGAAGTCGCTCTACTTATTGGAGCTTTTACTTCTCACTTGTGGTTATAAAACAAAAGTTACAACTCGTGAAGTGCTTTACCAACTACAGGGAAAAGCTCCTTCGTAAAGTGTGGCAATTAGATATTAAGAAGCTCTTTAATTCTCTTTTCGTCTGCTCTGTCTACGAGCCCAGTCTTACCAAGATTGCGCTTGCGTTTCTTGGTCTTCTTTGTAAGAATGTGGCTCATATAAGCATGCTTTCTTTTGATCTTGCCACTACCTGTGATGGTAAAGCGCTTTTTAGCACCTGATACAGTTTTAAGTTTAGGCATTTTTTCTTTGTAGTTATAAGGTTATTATTCTGCAGTACGGAGATCGCCCTAAAGGTAAAGCCTCTACCTATTCGGAGCACAACATCATGCCACTCGTTACTAGTAGCTCGCCTCTCCTTCTGCTTCTCTTTTTATAGTATATTGCTAGACTAGCTCTCTTCGCCAGTCTGTTTATTTTCGCTTTTATTTTTCTTTGAACCAGCTCTTAACGGAGCAAGTATCATATACATTCTTTTTCCTTCCATGCTAGGCATTGATTCTACTTGAGCCACATCTTTGAGATCTGTAGCCAATCTAAGAAGCAATTCTTCGCCTTGGTCTTTGAAAACGATGCTCCTACCACGGAAAAAAACATAAGTTCGCACCTTAGCCCCATCTTCTATAAAGCTACGCGCATGCTTTAGCTTAAAGTTGTAATCATGGTCATCAGTTTGTGGACCAAAACGCACCTCTTTGATTACTACTTTTGTGGCTTTTGCACGCTGTTCTTTTTCACGCTTTTTCTGCTCGTAAACAAACTTCTGATAATCTATAACACGACAGACAGGCGGCTTAGCATTAGGGGCTATCTCCACGAGATCAAGGCCCTCTTTTTCAGCAATACTGAGAGCTTTAGCAATGGGGAAAACACCATTAGGTACATTATCTCCAGTGAGACGAACCTCACGTTCTCTTATCGCTTCATTAATACGATGCTCCTCTTTATCCTTTGAGTTTCTTCTATTGTTATTGTTGTACGGTCTATTTTGCACGTAGTTCTTATCAGTGGCACCTCATGGTGCGGTTAGTTGTTTTTCTGCCAGTAAGCGTCTTACAATTTATGGGAAACATCTCCTATAAGGAGTACTCTCATATAGCAACTTCTATTTTGCCCAAAGACTTATATTATATATGAACATAAGGCAATGCTACACTCTGAGAGCTACTTCTTACGCCACGCATTCATCTCTTGGTCTATCTGATCCAAAAGACGCTCTGCAAAGGTAGTAATTTTTTCCTTTCCTTGATCCCCTTCACCTTGCAAACGTACCGATACAGTATCTTCTTTTGCCTCTTCTTCACCCACAATCAGCATGTAAGGTATTTTACGAAGTTCATTGTCACGAATCTTACGTCCCACTTTTTCATTACGATCATCAACCGTAGCGGCAATATCTCTTGCTGTGAGGATATCTCTTACCTTATAGGCGTATTCGTTGAAGCGTTCGCTAACAGGGAGTACCACTACTTGATCGGGAGAGAGCCACAATGGGAAGTTGCCAGCCGTATGCTCTATGAGCACAGCAACGAAACGCTCCATTGAACCAAAAGGAGCTCTATGTATCATTACTGGGCGATGCTTAGCATTATCTTCTCCTGTATACTCGAGTTCAAAGCGCTCGGGGAGGTTGTAGTCTACCTGAATGGTACCAAGTTGCCATTTTCTACCCAAAGCGTCTTTTACCATAAAATCAAGTTTAGGGCCATAGAAAGCAGCTTCCCCATATTCAACTTTAGCTGGAAGACCTTTTTCTCTGCAAGCCTCTATAATAGCCTGTTCAGCCTTTTCCCAATTTTCATCGCTACCGATATATTTTTCTTTATCATTTTGGTCACGGAGCGAGATCTGTGCCTCAAAGTTTTCAAACTTAAGAGCCTTAAAGATGATAAAAATAATATCCATCACCTTAAGGAATTCATCTTTCACTTGGTCAGGCATACAGAAGATGTGAGCATCGTCTTGCGTAAATCCCCGTACACGTGTAAGCCCATGAAGTTCGCCACTTTGCTCGTAGCGATACACCGTGCCGAACTCTGCTAAACGCACAGGAAGATCCCTATAGGAGTGAGGTTTGAGTCGGTAAATTTCACAATGGTGTGGGCAGTTCATTGGCTTAAGCATAAACTCTTCTCCCTCCTGAGGTGTAGTTATGGGGCGGAAAGAGTCGGCACCATACTTTGCATAGTGCCCAGAGGTTTTATACAATTCTATGCTCCCAATATGGGGAGTCATTACTTGGTCATAGCCAAATTCCTTCTGAATACGTTTGAGGTAATCTTCCAACTTTAAGCGGAGCCTCGTTCCTCGCGGGAGCCAAAGAGGAAGTCCTGCCCCCACACGTTGAGAGAAAGCGAACAATTCCAGATCTCTTCCAAGCTTGCGATGGTCTCGTTTCTTAGCCTCTTCTAGTAAGGCAAGATATTCGTCAAGCATCTTCTTTTTAGGAAAGGTAATACCATAGATACGAGTAAGCTGTTTTCTCTTCTCATCACCTCGCCAATAAGCTCCAGCCACACTCAATAGCTTTACACTCTTGATGTAGCTTGTATCAGGCAAGTGTGGACCACGGCAAAGATCGGTAAAATTTCCTTGCGTATATGTGGTAATATGACCATCTTCAAGTCCTTGGATAAGTTCTGTTTTATAAGTCTGCCCTTTTTCTCCAAAATACTTCAAGGCATCACTTTTTGTGATTGATTTGCGGACGTATTCTTGTTTTTCTGCAGCAAACTTTAACATCAGCTCTTCCAGCTTCTTAAGATCGCTTTCCTTTAGCTCCCTATCACCTAGATCCACATCGTAATAAAAGCCATTCTCTATCGCTGGCCCTATACCAAATTGGACTCCTGGAAACATCTGCTGAATAGCCTCTGCCATCAGGTGAGCAGAAGAATGCCAATAAGCATGTTTTGCTCCTTCATCCTCCCACTTCAGAAGTTTTATAGAGGCATCTTTTTCAAGGGGCCGATTGAGTTCTACCACTTCGCCATTCACCTCTGCAGCCAACACTTCTTTGGCGAGTCGGCTACTTATACTCTTGGCAATCTCAAAAGGGGTTGTTCCTTCGCTTACTTGGCTCTTATTGCCATCTGGAAAAGTAATTGTAATCATACTATTTCGGTTTGAGCTCCCCTACAAATGGGAGGCTACGGTTTTCATTTTTGCTCTGCGTCTTGTGTCAAACTTAGTAAATGGTGTCTTTTCTGATCCTCTATACAGAGACTTTCAAATTGTCTCACAAAGGTAGCTGTTTTCTAGCAGAAAACGAGTACACAAGAAACACATCTCACTCAAAAAAAATTGAATCTTCACAGTTTGCCCTGCAAAGATTCAATCTACATTTACTTAGGAGAAAGAGGGCACAAGCTAAAGTACCCTTCTTTTGTTAGTGATTTTTGAAAAAGTCGTCAACAGCTTCATTGGGAACCATGAGCTCATCAAAATAGTAAGCCCCAGTCTTTTCAGACTTTTTCATCTTAATAACCTTAGAAAAGGAGCGACCAGCTGTACTGCCAGATCTAAATGATGCAACTGATTTTTTTGCCATTGTATCTCTATTGTTCTATAGGGTTATTTTATTTCGCGATGAATCGTATAACGTTTTAGAATAGGATTGTACTTTTTAAGTTCCAATCTTTCAGGTGTATTCTTACGATTTTTCGTTGTGATATAGCGAGAAGTGCCTGGCATTCCGCTTTCTTTATGTTCTATACATTCGAGGATAACTTGTCCACGAACCCCTTTTGACTTCTTTGACATAGTTAGTTTGCCTTTCTTTCCTTGGGTACTTTCTTATTCCTTTCTAAACCATTCTACTAAGGAATCCTTTTTCTTTCGCACGCTTTACGGCTGCATCTACACCAATTTTATTGATAAGACGAAGCCCCGCTGCTGAAATCTTAAGGGTTATCCATCGATCTTCTTCGGGCCAATAGAATCGTTTTGCAAACAAATTGACGTGAAACTGACGCTTTGTCTTATGATGGGAGTGCGACACATTATTTCCCGTCATGGCTCTTTTTCCCGTGATTTCGCAAAGTTTTGACATCGCTATTAAATCTCTTTACAAGTTTTTTTCTTCTTAGGGAACGCAGATCCCGCACAAGAGGAAGGCTTTAGCATCATCACCCCCATTGTTACCCACAATGTCTCTTCCATAACTCAAAGTAAGAGAAGCGTACATGCGGGGCATTACACGTTCGGTGGGCAAAGGTACAAAAAGTTTTATTATTAACAAAGTTACTCTGTTTCTTTTCGTTTGATTTTCATACATCAGTTTTTGAAGTATCCTTCTCTTTTTACAAGATATCAGCATCTATCAATTGACACAATTAGTTACCATTAGACCATTCAACGGAAGATCACTTTCCTAGTCAAAAATCACAGCATTTTCTTTCCGCAAAATACTCCGAAACATTTCCATGAAAGTTATGGATCTAAAAAAAAACTTAGGATCTTTTGAATGAATGTTCCAGAACTTTTCTGCAATTACCCTCTAAGATTCTTTTCTCACACAATTGTTTCCAATATTGTCCCAATTCACAGGGATCACTTGGAGCCAATCTAATGCACAAAGAGACGAAATGGCCTATTTTTTTAGGAGAAGCTAGTGGTAGATAACCCATTTATAGTTCTTGCTATACTTCGTAAACAGTACCCACCCTTTGCGGAGAAACATGTGACAGCTTTCATTAGTGAGAAAAAGCGTACTTTTGTAGTGATATAGATAACACCTATTCGTACCAACTTTATGAAAAACGTCACACTTGGAGAAATTGCTCAGTTCCTGGAAGCAGAACTTGATGGCTATCCTCATATTGAGGTTACCTCTTTTGCCCCTATTGAGTCTGCTAAGAAGGGTCAACTCAGTTTTATAGCTTCCCAAGCGTACGAGAAATACATTAATAAGACAGAGGCAACGGCACTTCTTGTTCGTAAAGATTTTTCTTGCAAAGCTCCAGAGGGGGTCTCACTGCTTCGAGTAGATGATCCCTATCTTGCACTTACCAAGCTTATGAAACTAGCTAGTGCAAAGCAATTTGAAAGCTATCAAGGAGTATCTCCCAAAGCCTCTATTGCTCCTTCTATTAGACTACCTGAGCATTGCTACATAGGTGATTTTGTCGTCATAGAAGAAGGGGCAATCATCGGAGAGGGAGTAAAGATTTTCCCCCATTGCTACATTGGTAGCCGAGTAAAAATAGGTGACTGCACGTTACTGTATCCACGCGTCACGCTTTATCCTGGTGTAGAGATTGGAAGTCACTGCATCTTGCATGCTGGTGTTGTAATAGGAAGTGATGGCTTTGGCTTTACGCCCTGCACAAGGGGGTACGAAAAAATTCCTCAATTAGGTACAGTGCATGTTGGGAACGATGTTGAAATTGGAGCCAATAGCACTATTGATCGTGCCATGCTAGAGGCAACCACAATCTCCGACGGGGTAAAAATAGATAACCTCGTACAGGTAGGACACAACTGTTCAATAGGAGCACATACTGTTATTTCAGCTCAGACGGGTATTGCTGGTTCTACAACCATCGGCAAGTGGTGTCGGATAGGAGGACAAGTAGGCTTTTCTGGACACCAAGAGATTGGCAACGAGTGTGAGATAGGAGCACAATCTGGAATTTTAGGCAATCTACCCGACAAAAGTCGTGTGTTAGGAAGCCCTCAAATGCCAGCAAATTCTGCTCTCAGATCCTACGTATTACTTTCTCATCTACCCGAATTGAGTAAGGAGATCTATACTCTTAAGAAAAAACTTTCAACTATAGAAAAGAAATGCGACAACAAACCCTAAAATCATCGTTCAAGGTTACAGGAGTCGGTCTTCACACTGGTAAAGAATATACCTTAAAACTACTCCCTGCCCCTGCTAATACAGGCTACAGAATTAGAAGAAGCGACCTAGATGGCAAGCCCGAAATCCCAGTTTTTGCAGAGATGGTAGACTTTACCGATCGCTGTACGAAGATCTCTTGTGCCCAGTTTAGCGTCGCTACCATAGAACATGCACTCTCCGCCCTCTATGGCATGGGAGTAGACAACTGTATACTTGAAGTTGATGGCCCCGAGTTTCCTATTCTTACAGGAAGTGCTATCCCCTACGTAGAAGGGATTAAATCGGTAGGTATAGAAACTCAGCAAGACGACCGTGACATATATATCGTAAAAAAAACATTTGAAGTTGAAGACCCCGACACTGGAGCTCGCCTTATCTTATTCCCTAGAGAAGAAACCATCATTGAGGCTAACCTCCAGTACGATAGTAACCCTCCAGGACGACAACACTTCACCTTTTGTGAAAAAGACAGCTACGAAGAAGCAATTGCTTCTGCAAGAAGCTATGTCTTCGTGAGCGAGGTTATTCCGTTACTCCATAGAGGACTCATCAAGGGGGGAAGCATCTCCAATGCCCTTATTATAAAAGACAGAGAGCTTACTACAGAGGAGGAGACATTACTGAGAAAAGAAATTCCCGAATACAAAACAGGCTCTACACTTGGCTACATCAATCCATCAGAAAACCTTGGCGAAAATGAGCCCGCTCGTCACAAGATACTCGATCTATTGGGAGACTTGGCTCTTGCTGGTCGATACTTCAAAGGTCACCTTATTGCCACAAAACCGGGGCATACAATCAACAACAAGTTAGCTCGGCTCTTACGCAATGAAATCAAGCAATCAGAGACACAAGAGCCTTATTACAACCCCGATGACGACCCTATACTAAACATAGAGCAGATCCGTGAATTGCTACCTCATCGATACCCTTTTCTTTTAGTGGACAAGGTGATTGAAATGGGACACAATAGTATCGTAGGACTAAAAGCAGTGACTGGGAATGAACCTTTTTTTGAGGGACACTTCCCAGACGAACCTGTGATGCCAGGAGTGCTGATCGTAGAAGCATTAGCTCAAACAGGAGGCTTGCTCGTAATCAACGCACTAAAAGATGAGGGGACATGGTCTACCTATCTTCTCAAAATAGACAATGTAAAATTTAGGAGAAAAGTAGTTCCTGGAGATACTCTCCTTTTTTGCTTGAAACTCTTGACCGAAATTCGTCGAGGGATAGCCAGAATGCGTGGACTTGCTTTTGTTGGGAGCCGTGTTGTATGCGAAGCTGAATTTACAGCCCAAATTGTAAAAAATAACCCTAGAGAAGAAAAGTAAGCGTAGGTACAACAAGGGAAATACCGTCTATTCACCACACATCTTAAGATAATGACTCATAATCAGCATTCCATCCACCCCACAGCAATTGTAAGTAACGAGGCAGAAATCGGAGAAAATGTAACCATCGGTGCCTATGCTATCGTTGAAGGGAACAGCGTTATTGGCGATGACACATTCATTCACCCACATGCCATTATACGTAGTGGAGCTCGTATCGGGAAGCACTGCCAGATTCACCCTTTTTCTGTGATTGCAGGCATTCCTCAAGACCTCAAATTTCATGGCGAAGATACTCTTGCCATTATTGGAGACAATACAATTATTCGTGAATATGCCACTATCAACCGCGGTACAGCCTCTAAAGGTAAAACTGTAATTGGCAAAGACTGCCTCATTATGTCGTACAGCCATATCGCACACGACTGCCTCCTCAAGGATCATATCATTATAGGCAATCTCACCCAGCTAGCAGGCGAAGTTGAAGTAGACGAATACGCCAATGTAAGTGGTGGTACACTCGTACACCAATTTGTACGCATCTCCAAACATGTAATGGTACAAGGGGGAAGCAAAATATCACAAGATATCCCCCCCTATATCCTTGTAGGTAGAGATCCGCTTATATATTGTGGACTCAATGTGGTTGGTCTGCGTCGTCGACACTTTACGTCAGAGCAAATCAATACAATCAACGAAGCCTATAGAATACTATACTTGCAAGGACTAAACACATCCAATGCCATTGCCACTATACAATCTGCTTGTGCACAGACTCCCGAAATTGAGAGTATCACTTCTTTCATCCAAGAGTCACAACGTGGTATCGTTAAAGGAAGTATGGCATAAATGCATTACAAACTCTATTTGACTCCCCTATCACCCTCTCGCTACTATGAGAAAAATCTTTACAGGCGAATACATCAAAGCCCTCGACCAGTACACAATAGAGCACGATCAAGTCTCTTCTGTAGAGTTGATTGACCGTGCAGCTCTTGCTTTCGTTGACAAGTTTACTCGATTGTTTCCTTCAGTAAACAGCAATATAATCGTATTTGCTGGAGGAGGTAATAACGGAGCCGATGCCCTTGCTATTGCCTATGGCCTCCAAAAGCGAGGATTCGACGTTGCCAGCTATCTTATTAATACAGCTCTTTCTCTTACACCTGAATGTAGAGAGAAAAAAGAGCTTCTTGAGTCTCTCCCAGAAAGCAAAATTACGGAGGTAACAGAGGCTTTTGAGTTTCCCCCAATCAACTCACGCACCATCATCATTGATGGACTTTTTGGATGTGGTATCAACCGCAAACTAGAAGGAGGATACCTACAACTTGTTCGCTTTATCAATGAAAGCGGGGCTCCTATAGTAGCCATCGATATCCCGAGTGGAATGAATCCAAACAAAGGAGGTATGGAAAGTGGTGAAGAAGCCATCAAGGCTACCTATACCTTTACTTTTGAATTTCCCAAAAAAGCTTTCTTTTTTGCAGAAAGTCTCCCTTTTACCGGGAAAATAGAAGTCCTAGACATTGACCTTAGCGAAGAGGGCAAGAAGCTACTACCTTCGGACTTTATGCAGACTACAGACCTCGACATTGATTCTCTACTACGACCTAGAGAAAAGTTTGCTCACAAGGGTACCTTTGGACATGGGTTGCTTATAGCTGGTAGTCAGGGAAAGATGGGAGCTGCTGTACTTGCCTCACGAGGTGCTCTCAGAAGTGGAATAGGCAAACTTACAGCCCTTGTACCTTCTTGCGGAGAGGTAATTATGCAAACTGCTATTCCCGAAGCCATGATTCTCACAGAGTCCTCACACGATCACCTCTCACAAAGCATTCCCTTGCAGAGTTTTGATGCCATAGCAGTCGGCCCTGGTCTTGGGCAAAGTGAACGCTCTTTTAGATTGCTTGAGAGCGTGCTTTCACGCTCCAATAAGCCTCTTATACTAGATGCCGATGCCCTCAATATACTAGCTGAGAGTAGAGATCTACTGAGCCTCCTTCCAGAGGAAAGCATCCTTACGCCACACCCCAAGGAGCTAGAAAGACTGACCGGATATTGCGAGACCTCGGAGCAACGACTACAGGAAGCTCTTATCTTTGCCTCTCGCTACTCTGTGTATGTAGTATTGAAAGGTGCCAACACTGCCATCTGTACTCCTTCGGGTAAGGTTATCTTTAACCCAACAGGGAATCCCGCTTTAGCTACCCCTGGTAGCGGTGATGTACTTACTGGTATTATTTGTTCGTTTTTAGCACAGGGATATACTCCATACACCTCTGCTATTCTTGCCACTTACCTTCATGGTCTGGCTGGAGATTACTATGCCGCTCGATATGACACATACAGTATGCTCGCATCCGATATTGCCGATATACTTCCAGAAACCTTCAAAGGTTTTGGAAAGGAATAACCTTTCTTTGAAAGAAATTACAAGACTTTTATGTTTTCTTTTGGTAATTAAGAAATAAATACCTATTTTTGCGAGGCTCTTGCATGGAGAGGAATTTTTGGGAAATGCTTGAATAGTCAACTCTCCCATAAGATAGCTCATTTTCTCTCCCCTGAGCTCCAAGTATTATTACAATAGGAAATCCCATTAGGGAATAATTAGCTATGTATTGGACACTCGAATTAGCATCTAGGCTTGATGATGCTCCATGGCCAGCCACAAAAGACGAATTAATTGACTATGCTCAGCGCTCGGGAGCTCCCCTTGAACTCGTGGAAATACTACAAGAGATTGAAGACGAAGGCGAAATCTTTGACTCCATTGAGGACATTTGGCCAGACTACCCACGCAAAGAAGACTTCTTCTTTAACGAAGAGGAGTATTAAGTAGACATATCAAGACTACACAAATAGAAGAAGCTCCACATCCTCTAATAGAGGTAAGTGGAGCTTTCTTACAACAAAGAAATGAGTATCTCCTAAGAGAGTTCTCTCTCTTAAGATAGAGAGTGCTTTTTTAACGGACTTACCTGTGTAGGGAACGATTTGTTTCTTAGCTGGGCTTCTCTCTTGATTCGTGCTAATACTTGCTGGTGACGGATCGTATTTCTCTCGGACTCATACAAAGTTGTACAACATAGAAAAAGAGATGAACATAATAGTTTTTCCAAAGAGGAAGAAAAATTGGGGTAATGGTTTATCATAGGCAAGCATAATAGGAAATGAAACAATGCAACTAGATACTCCGCAAAATATCTAGCATCAATTATAAAACGTATTCTCCGCTCTTATATTGTATTGTCAATAGACCTAATATCAACGTTCCTTTTGCTACTCTATAGACCAGCAAGAAGAATCATTTTATTCATATACGTACAATAATACCTAGAGAGAAGGGAAAGATAAGAAATCCAAGAATTAGAAGAGCATAGTTAGAATTCAAATTATTTTTGTACCTTTGCTACTCGAAAGGAAAATAGAAGTATAAGTCAATAATAGTATAGAACGATGAAAAGGACTTTTCAACCCTCAAATAGAAAACGTAGAAATAAGCATGGATTTCGTGAGAGAATGTCTACGCACAATGGACGTAGAGTACTTGCAGCTCGCCGTGCTAAAGGGCGTGCCAAGCTTACCGTTTCTGACGAATACTAAAATTTAGTTAGGCTGTCTCTCTTACCCTCTTTCTATACCCTCTCCTAGCCATTCACATTGGTAGGTTGTATAGAGACCCTAAAGAGGAAGAAGTTGGACATTCATTTCAGAGAATAAAAGTAAGACTCTTTGTCTCTACAGAGATTAAGAGTCTTATTTTTATATACTTGCCCCACTCTCCCTAATACTCAATAGGAATATGAGTAGCAAAAGGAGCCATTGCTGTGAATATCTCTCTCAAGGGTTGCTGATTAACAAGGCTCCTTACACAATTGATGACTCCTCCATGGCAAAACACCATAATATGCTTTAGTCCCAAATTTTTCTTTTCATCAAAAAATTCTTTTACGCGAGTTTGCTGCTGCAGGAGAGACTCTCCATTGGGGAAAGGGTGCTCTATATGATGTTCAAAAAACTTCTCTACATCTACTTCGTGAAGTATTTCTGACCACTCCCTAAGTTCTAGCTGTCCAAAATTGAGCTCCTTTAGCCTGTCATCTTCTATAATTGGAGAAAAGCCAATATAGTCAGCAAGTTTTCTTGCTCGCTTGAGAGGACTTGAAAAGACTGCCTCAGGGTTGAGGTGCGAAATACTTTTTTTCAGAGTTTCTGCCTCTACGAAAAAATTGGACGAGACATCAACATCAGTTTGTCCATAACAGGTGGTGCTGCCATCGAGTAGCACAGAGGTGTGACGTATTAAACTTATGATCATAGCATTGTTTTTCTTTGGATGTAAATAGTTCGAGACTGCCCTGTGGACAGTCTCGATAGCATTGAGGATTAAAGATCATCTTTATAGTGAGGACGCATCGGTCTTCGATGCTCTTCGTCTCTTTTAGGAGCCTTGCCATTTCGCTCTTGAAATGGCTTCCTAGGATCTCTATTTCTTCTTTCTCCTGAAGGTGAATTGGATTTTTCTCTTCGCTCTGAATGTTGTTTTTGTTGTGGTCGAGAGTAAACTCTTGCTTCTGCTACAGGGAAACTATCAATAGGTTCAAACTCGTCAAGAGAGAAGTCGTTCTGTGGTCTCCTGTTGGGCTTAAAGTTTTTTCTTGAAGTCTTCCCTTTACCTCTCTTTCTTCCGTGAGAAAAAGGCTCTTCCTCATCCTCAAACTTTTTAAACTTAGAGGGCTTTCCAACTCCTTTCCCCGCTACTTTTCCCCCTCCAACATAAGGGACTTTCTTTCCCATTTGTTTTCGTTTGGGTGTAGAGGAGACATAAGGGTCTTCACCAATAAAGTCGTCGGAAAGAGACATGCCTGCCAACTGCTCGGCAATACGCATTTTTTGCTCTGCTACATACTCACGCATAATATCCTCTACGGGGAGTTCATCACCATCAAGCGTGACAATATCTTCCTCCTCTACTTGATCGGTGAGTTTTGCTCTCTGGCCATTGATAGCGACACGCCCATCTAGGACCAGCTGTTCCACTTCTCTGCGACTTCCTAGTCCGACATCACTGAGAAGTTTGTTGATTCTAATGTTCATTATTTTAAAGAAACGCCTTCTTTTTGTGAAATCTTATTGCTGATTATTTTAAGTATTGATTGGGTTACACCCTCCTCATAAGGAGCTGATTCTGGGAGGCAATAAGCCTCAGTTCCCACCATTTCTGCTTCGTAAAGGTAAGCACTTTCTGGGGCTATTACTAGCTCTGCCTTCTTGAGTATAAAAAGTTCTATTGGGAAAAGTAAATTACAGGGTAAAAAGGCACAATTATCGCCTGCGATTTTGTCCTGCAATTGCTCACCATCTTGAACGATAAGAGCCAATCCACAACTAGGGAACTTTGACAATAGTTGCTGTATCAAGTTACAAACAGTTTCTCTCTGCTGGAGAGTAGGTGAAAGTGACTTACCAAATGGCGCAACAATTACTGTATAGGATTTTATAGCGACAGCAGGAAGTTCTTCTTGCAAAAAAGAGATTTCAAAGTTTGGGGAAATTGCTTTTATCTCTTTTATTGAATTCAGAGGTAGCTTCTCAAACGCTCTTTTTATCAGTTGTTTCTCATTCTCTTTCTTTTCAAAAAGAGAAACACTTTGCTTTAGCTTTTCTCTTTTATACTTTATGGTACGCTTTGTAACCCTTTGCGTAGAATACCACAAAGCGGTAAAAAAAGACAATAACCTAGAATATGCACTATTCTCTACATCCACGATTGCATCCAAATCCTGCTGCCTAAGTAAGCGAATAAGTCTAGACATTGAGCGAACCTTGTGTTTTCCTCCGTAGTTGAGTAGCGTCATCGCTTCAATATTGGTCGGCAAATCTACCAATATGGCGGTAATAGAAGGCTTCACTAACAACGTAAAGCGGACCTCTGGATTGGCACATGCTACTGCATAAATTAGTGGTAACGATAGGGCTACTTTACTCAGTGATCCAGCTTGTATGATTAAGACCTTTTGTACTCCTGTTACTCGCATCTTTAGACACTTTTCATTTCTTAGAGAAACGGGATGAACGCTGTGAGTATATGCTCTCTCTTGATGATATATTAATGTATTTTCCTTCTATAAAAGGAAAAATGAAAGCGTAAAAATGAGTTGTAGCTGACGTTGGAGAAATCTCTCTTCATTATACTTTTCGTTTATAATCTAGCAGCGAAAAGAGTATCTGCCAGAGACTGGATGTCAGTCGGCTAGCAAATACTCCTTTTATCTCTGATCAGAACTGAATTTCCTTGCGAGCAGCCTTGAGTGTATTCATCATTAATGAGACGATCGTCATCGGTCCTACACCTCCAGGCACTGGCGTGATATAGCTACATTTAGGAGCGACTTCATCAAAACTAACATCGCCAGCAAGGCGAGAGCCACTTTTTTTGGAGGGGTCTGACACACGCGTGGTGCCCACGTCAATTACGATAGCTCCCTCTTTTACCATATCTCCTTTTAGGAAGCTTGGAGATCCTAAAGCTGCGATTATAAGATCTGCTTCTCGAGTGTACTTAGCAATATTTTTCGTTGCACTGTGGCATACCGTCACTGTACAATCTCCAGGATTTCCCTTTCTCATTAAAAGCTGAGCCACTGGTTTTCCTACAATGTTGCTTCTTCCCAAGACGACACAGTTCATTCCTTTTGTATCAATGTTATACCGTCTCAAAAGTTCGATCACGCCTTGAGGTGTCGCAGGCACAAAACAGGGCAAACCGATTGAGAGTCTTCCGGTATTGATAGGATGTAGCCCATCAACATCTTTTCGGTAGTCTATTCTCTCAATAATCTTTTGTTCATTGATATGCTTAGGCAGTGGAAGTTGAAGAATAAAACCATCTACCTCTGGGTCTTTATTAAGACGATCAATAGCTTGAAGAAGTTCATCTTCAGTAATATCAGCTTCAAAAGTAAGCTGAGACGAAGTAAAGCCAACTTGCTCACAAGCTTTTACTTTGGATGCCACATAAGCCTCACTTCCTCCATCGTGTCCCACAATAAGAGCAGCCAAATGAGGTCGCTTCTCACCAGCCTGCACCATTCTTTCCACCTCGTTTGCTATTTCTTGCTTTACCTCGGCGGATACTTTTTTTCCGTCTAGTAATGTGTACATAATACTTCTAGGATTATCTAAATAAACTATCTATGTTTTTAAATTCTCTTTATAGTCTCACAGAACAGCAACAAACTTTTAAGTGATTCTATTTTTACCGATTAGTACGAGTTTTTCCTTTGTGTTTGGGCACACCCATACTCTGTACTTTTTTCATCATCTTTCGAGCCTGATCGAATTGCTTTATTAACCGATTCACCTCTTCCACAGAAGTGCCACTACCCGTTGCAATTCTCTGTCTACGAGATCCATTGAGGACACTCGGATGGCTCCTCTCTTCGGGAGTCATAGAGTCTATGATCGCCTCAATACTTTTGAAAGCATCGTCACTAATATCTATATCTTTAACCAACTTTCCCATTCCTGGGATCATGCCGATGAGATCTTTAAGGTTACCCATCCGCTTGATTTGTCGTATCTGCTTATGAAAGTCATTGAAATCAAATTGGTTTTTAGCGATACGTTGCTCAAGTCGTGCAGCCTCCTTATCGTCTATTTGCTGTTGAGCCTTCTCTACTAGCGATACAATATCCCCCATTCCGAGGATCCTGTCTGCCATTCTTGAGGGATGGAAGACATCTAGTGCATCGATCTTCTCTCCTGTTCCTACAAATTTGATAGGCTTGTTGACAACAGAGCGAATAGAAAGTGCGGCACCACCACGAGTATCACCGTCAAGCTTAGTAAGCACTACTCCATCAAAGTCAAGCCGTTCATTAAACTCCCTTGCAGTATTTACAGCGTCTTGTCCTGTCATGGAGTCTACAACGAAGAGGATTTCAGAAGGATTTATCGCTTTTTTTATGGCAGTGATCTCATTCATCATCTGTTCATCAATGGCAAGTCGACCTGCTGTGTCTATAATCACCACATCGAAGCCTTCACTCTTTGCCTTTGCGACAGCTTTCTCTGCAATTTCTACTGGATTCTTGTTTTCCTCTTCGCTATATACTGGAGTGTCTAGTTGCTTTCCGAGTACCTTTAACTGGTCTATAGCAGCGGGGCGATATACGTCTGCAGCAACAAGGAGAGGCTTTTTCTTATAGGTTTTCTTAAGGTAGTAAGCAAGCTTACCTGAAAAGGTTGTTTTACCAGATCCTTGTAAGCCAGACATCAATATGATAGCGGGGTTACCAGTAAGGTTAACCGTAGTAGCCTCACTTCCCATAAGGCGAGTAAGCTCATCGTGAACGATCTTCACCATCATTTCACTTGGACGCACGGCAGTAAGCACTTTTTGTCCGACAGCTTCTTCTCTTACCTTCTGAGTAAAGTCGTTGACAACTTCGTAATTGACGTCAGCCTCTAGAAGGGCTATACGCACATCTTTCAGTGTATCGGCTATATTTAGCTCATTGATACGCCCTTGTCCTTTAAGGTTTTTAAAGGATCTCTCTAATCTTTCGCTTAGGCTCTCAAACATAGACTATAAAAAAGCGTTTTATGTATGGGATAATTATTTTCTGTGTGTGATACAGAGGTCGTAATTAGGCGAGGTGGTTTTTTTCATTAGGGAAAACCACTGTAGGTTTAAAGTTTTTTGCTTCCTCTGCATCTAAAAGGCAATAGGCCATTACAATTATTACATCTCCTATCTGTGCAAGTCGCGCCGCTGCCCCATTAAGACAGACCATACCACTTCCTTTTGGCCCTTCTATTACATAGGTTTCAAACCTAGCGCCATTATTGTTGTTGACAATCTGGACCTTCTCGCCAGGCAATATACCAGAGGCATCAAGGAGCTCTTTGTCGAGGGTTATACTCCCCACGTAATTTAGATTTGCCTCTGATACATGCACTCTATGTATCTTTGCCTTTAGCATTTGTAGCATCATCGTATTACTATTTGTGGCAAAATGTTTTTGTTATTCGCAGATATTTCCCCTTATCTTTCACTACTCGACTAGCGAAGATCAACAATTTCGCAACCTGAGTATAAACTTTTGGGCTGAATAAACTGCATTTCTTTAAAGTCTCTTCTCTTTTTTATTTGGAGTAGATCCACCTTCATCTCTATTTTTTCGGAAGATGTAATCTCTATTGTTTTAGGCAAAATACTACCATCGGCCAAAGTTACAACAATACCTTGGTATAAACCTTTTGATTGTTTAGGAACTAGCTGTATAACTTTGCAGCCACCTCGTACTGGTAAATACTTTATCACGTACTTTTCAGGAGATTGATGAATAAAGAGAAGCGGATTGATCTGCAACATCTCTTCATCATTAGAAGATAGTAGAGTAAGGGTATTTTCCTTGAAGTCGTAGTATGAAAGTTCCTTGCCATCAAAGCATACATCATAAGCATCATAGCGAAGGCGAAACTTTTCACCCCAAAGCAACAGTGTACCTCGTATATTATGAGTCTCTAAACCACTCTGCTTCGTCACTAATTGAAACTTTATTTCACTTCCTTGACGCAGATCTTCAGCCATCTTTTGGATTTGCACCAAAGGCTCTTGCGCTTGCATCAGAGGAGATGAAACCTGTATGCACAAGAAGCACATAAAAAACACTAGGACCACTTTATAGACTGGTGTTTTCATATGATTGTCTATCTGCTATGAAAGTCTAATTTGATAAAGAATAGAATTGAGGGTATCTAAGTCTTGCACCAATACCTCACGGGGTTTGCTACCCATCTGCTTACTGACTATACCAGCCTTCTCCAATTGATCCATCAACCTTCCAGCTCGATTGAACCCTATTTCAAAGTCTCGCTGTATCTTACTTGTAGAGCCCTGTCCTGAAGAAACCACCGCACGGGCTACTTCTTCAAAGAGAGCATCAAGCTTATCACTACTAATTGAGTTTTTAGCTGTGCTTTCTTCTTCAATAGGTTCTGGGAGAGGATAAGGTTCGCTATATCCAGGTTGCTGTGCAATAAAATCAACTATTCGCTTCGTTTCTGGAGTATCAACCAAGGCACATTGTATACGATGCATATCCCTTCCTTGGTAGAAGAGCATATCTCCACGACCAATCAGTCGATTTGCACCCGTGGAATCTAAGATGGTACGACTATCCACTGCTGAAAAGACCTTAAAGGCAATACGTGCGGGAAAATTGGCCTTGATTGTACCTGTTACCACATCTGTTGTAGGTCGCTGTGTGGCTAGAATCATATGGATACCTGCTGCTCGTGCCTTTTGTGCAAGACGTGCTATAGGTCTCTCTATCTCCTTGCCTCCTGTCATTATCAAGTCGGCAAACTCGTCAACTACCAACACGATATAGGGCATTAGGCTGTGACCATCCGCTTCGCTGAGCTCACCTTTTCTCCATGCCGTGTTGTACTCCTTGATATTTCTTACTTTTGCTGCAGTAAGAAGATGATAGCGGTCGTCCATTTCTTGACAGAGAGAGAGAAGTGTGGGCACAACCTTTTCTGTATCTGTGATAATACACTTTTTCTCACTGGGGATACGAGCAAAGAAGTGATGCTCCAGTTCATTGTAGATAGAAAACTCCAAGATCTTGGGGTCAATCATCACAAACTTCAATTCGCTGGGATGTTTTGAATACAAAAGTGAAGTAATAATTACATTCATTCCCACACTCTTACCTTGTCCTGTAGCCCCTGCTATCAATAGATGTGGCATTTTGGCAAGGTCAAAGATAAAAACTTCGTTAGTAATTGTACGACCTAAAGCCACGGGGAGACTATAACTTGTCTCAACAAACTTGCGTGAAGTAAGCAAACTGCGGAGACCTACAACCTTAGGCTTGGCATTGGGGACCTCTATGCCTATAGTTCCCTTACCTGGTATAGGGGCTATAATACGAATACCTTCCGCTTTCAAGCTAAGTGCAATATCATCTTCAAGACTTCGGATACGTGATATCTTAATCCCAGCATCAGGTTCTATTTCATAAAGGGTAACCGTCGGTCCTACTGTCGCCTTGATCGGTGTTACTTTTATTTTAAAGCTCTCAAGAGTATCTATAATCAACTGCTCATTAGCCCTAATTTCACTCTCGTCAGGCATCTCAAGGCTCGCGTTATCTTCATCGAGGAGTTCTGGTTGAGGAAATTGATAATTGGGGAGATCGCCCTGCTCTCTTGAGTCTTTTACCGAAGAATAACTTCTTGTATACTCCTCTTCTACCCCACCATTGGCTAACTCTACTACTAACTTACTTTCCCCTTTAGCTTCTTGTCTTTCAAGGGGGGGATTACTCATTTCTTCATCCACATCCTCAGGTCGTAGTTCTTCTATCCTCTCTTTTCGTGAGTCTTCCATATAGCTCCCATGAATAGGGATAGATTCACACTCTTCCCCTTGGGAGGAGCCTGCCTCATCTTGAGCACACTCAGACTCTTCTTGAGGTGAAGCTACTTCATCTTGCGCTATACTAGCACTATTTTGTGGAGTAGCAACATTTTTTTTCTCTCTTTTTACCCACGAAAAAGAGAGCACATTCCGTACACTCTCTTTGCCTCTCGGACGGAAAAGCACCCAGCATATCACTAGTAAAACCAATACAACTAGTAGCAAGCCCCAGGTTCCAATGTACAATTGCAAAAAATTTCCTACGACATCACCATGCATACCGCCCCATCTAAAGGTCAACTGCTCTCCAAATGGCAAGGTTACAAGATAAGAGAGAAGCGACAGGCTCAAAGCTAAAAGAGTATAGTGTACAAAAACCTTGGCCATTCGCACCTTTTTTTTAATACCCATCAACTTTAAGGAGAGAAAAAAGGGAATAAGCAACAAGACAAAGATACCCACACCAAGGAATCCATCTACAAGAGCCCTAGAGACACGTGCTCCTAGGATTGAAAAAGTATTTTGTACTTCCCCTTCTTGCAACTGGGTTACATCCACATCGTTAACTACAAGACTTTGGTCTTTAGAAGCCGTAAAAATAAAACTCAAACATGCAACAAAACAAAAGAGACTCAATGCTAAAAGCACAACTCCAATTATAAACTTGGCCGTATCGTGCGTTGCTGCTTCTCTTACACGTTGTATCCACAATGTGCTACGAGAAGCCTTTCTTTCAGCATTATCGTCCACTTTCTTCTTTGCTGCAACCGAAGATCTTCTTTTTTGGGGTCTGTTAACCTTACTATTTCGTTGGGTCATTACACTTAATTTAGGAATACCTTAATAGATTGAGACTGCAGGCTTTTTCCAATTATCTCTAATTTGGTACTACCACCACAAAGGTACGACTTTGAAATTAAATTACCCAACGAAGAAAAAGAAAAAAAAGAAACTCTTTGCAAACGACCTTCTAGGATTTCCAAACCCATTACAACGAAGAAAAATGGAAGGCAAAGACTGAACAAAACTACAAAGTGCAAACGAACTCTCTTCATTTACGAGCTACCACTCAGTAAAGGGGGTCACTCGCACTCCAAAAGAAAAGTTGAAATTGAGAGGATGATCTTTATAAAATGTATTCAGAGAAGTTCCATCTTTGAAGTAATAAAATACACCTGGACTGAAATAAATGGAAAGTTGAGGCAAAATAGACAGAGCTACACTGGCTCCAGCGCCAAGAGAGAACTGCCAAGGAAGGACATCCAAAGATTTTTCCTCAAGCCGACTGGCTACTGCTTTATCAATACCTAGCTCCACTCCTGTATAAAAGCTTAAGCGTCCATAGCGATACACTTCCATATTTACAGCAAAAGGAAGTCCAAGATAATGCACGCGTTGCGTAAGACGTCGTGCTGGATCGTAATGGTCTACTTTACTCGTAAGCAAAGTATAGCGAATGCCTGTCTCTACCGTAAACTTTTGAAATATTGGAATAGCCACTCTACCACCAATTACAAAAGGCAATTGGTGTTTAAATGTAGCATTGTCGTACCGCAGTACACTTGTTTCTTCTACTGATGGGATATTTTCTTCGTCTACATAAGACTTTCTGGAGGCAGAAAGCCGATAATTGAGGTTTGTATTTTCGGAAAAAATAGAGGCATTACTTGAATCAAAATAGGGTGTAACATTACTTTGCGAAGCAAAAGTAAGCCGACTAAGGGAATTAGAATTTTCTTTTTCACCTCCATCATAATACTGCATTTCTCCTACCATTTCAGGCTTCTCTACAGTAACAAGTGTTTCACAAATCTTGCCTTCCTGTACTGTTTCGTTACTTTGCGAAGTTTGATTACTTCTCAAATGCTCTTTTTCTGCGACATCTTTCAACTGTAGCCCCTCTTCATGAGCGCTTTTTATCTCTTTTGAAAAAATTGCCTCTCGGACGTGAGCCACTCTTTCGCAATTATTGAGAACTTTCTCTCCGTGGTTTACTTGAGCGAGTAAGTTGGAACGAGAGCTCTCTGTATTTATATTCTGGGGGGGATTTTGAGAAACACTATCAAAGGAAAAAGAAGCACTTGTTTTAGGTGTAACAGGCTCCGTCTCTGCAATTTCAGATGAAGACGGTATAGGAACATATCCGTCTCTCTTACCTATCGTCATACGATACACACCAAGTCCACATCCAAGAAGAAGCAACACTCCCGCAGCATAGGCTCCCAACCTTTTGTACACGACAAGAGAGAGAGGCTTCTTTCGAGAGGCAAGTGTAGTTTCAATTCGACTCCACACTTCAACAAGATCATCCTCAACCAAGGTATTCTGCTGATCATGTTCACCTTTCGAGAGTTTCTCTCCAAGTTTATGAAGCCATTTCGGCATTTTATTATGAGGCTTATGCACAAGCATCTCTTCAATAAATTTCTTTATGCCAATTTTTTATTGCTTTTGCTAGTTGTCGCTTTGCTCTTGCCAATTGGGAAGAACTACTTTTCTCATTTATTCCAAGCATAGAGGCAATCTCTTTATGACTTTTCCCTTCCACCAAAAAAAGTGTCAAAACTGTCCTATAGCCAACTGGAAGAGCTTGAATCATTTTCCCAAGTTCTTCGGTGGGAATTCTTTCTACCTCCTCTTCAGTAGGCTCTTCTGCTTCTAGAATTTGTAGCTGTAAGTCCTCGCGGTCATCAATTGAAACCGTCTCAAAACGCTTTTCTTTCCTCAGAAACATGAGGCACTCATTGATGCACACTCTCCTAAGCCATGCTTCTAATGAACCCTTACCTTGATACTGAAATTGAGAGATCTTGTCAAATATTTTAATGAAGCAATCATGCAATAAGTCCTTTGATTTTTCGCGTTCTACAACATAGCGAGTTATTACCACAAGGAGCTGTCTAGCATAAGTTTGATAAAGCAAACCAAAGGCGGCTTGTTGTCCCGCCTTCAGTTTTTCGGCTAGCTCCCGTTCATTCACGTTATTATCGAGATAAGAAAATCAATGGTCCATTGCGAAAGTACACTTTTTTATCCACTTGCTGGGAACCTTGAGCATCCAGTAGCTTTGCACTGAAAACGCTCTTCCCATCTTTACCAAGTTTTGCTGTAAACTCTATGTTGTAGTTATTCCCCATTACACATAGAGTGAACTTTTCATTTTCATATTGCTTAGCGGGATCAAAGGGCCCAAATGAGTAGAATGGCAACACGACTCCACCTTCTTCACTCGAAATGAAAGCACTTCGCCCATGTGTAAAAACTAAAGATTTTGAATAGATTGGATCGCCTTTATACTCCTTCTCAATCCCCAACTTCTTGCCATTATAAATAACAAAGGTATTCTGTGGAGAGGTGGTATTAATAGGCGGTATCGCACCTGCAAAGTAGAGTGTCACAGGAAGGTGTTCAGAGGTATAGCCAGACGAAGGTGTATAGCTTTCCCATTTTTTCCTGTCTACAACAAGTCGTACTCTGAACCGCTCTTTTGCATCTTGCTCTTTTCCATCTACCCACAATCTTTGGGTGATATTGGGATTCCGACCAATAGGGTTGGCATCAAAAGTAAATTGAATAGAGTGCTTACCCACATTTGGAATGTTTATCTCTATTTCGCTTTTCACATATTTAGGTTGAAACTCTCCAAAGGTAAGCACATAGCTCCTCTTTTCTCTTTGGATACCTACGTTTCTGTAAGCCTCTGGACGAGCTCGGAGTACCTGTGCTGGGAGACCTTGATAATAAAACGATTCGCCCTCAAATGTAAATTGTATACTCTTCAAGCGTTCATCCCCCCAGTGCGTTGTGGGTTCGATCAGTGGGGTTCCCTCTTCATCAACGATTTCTATCTCAATTTTCCTACTTGAAAAATCCCAGATATAACCGCCTTGATTGCTACAAGAGGGAAGAACTCCACCAATCGCTACCACAAACAGGAGTAAGAACAAATACTGTAGATTTTTTTTCATGGTTGTCATCTCGTGTTAGGTCGCTTTTTTGTTACTTTTTACTTACCCTTTCCTTGTGGGGAGCTTTTCATTAAATTCATCTGTTGGTGTGTCGCACAGGAGTGCGCATTTCTAGTGTTTTTGGCATCTCTACCACAAAGTGTAGATAGACACGCTTTAAACCTTTATACACTAAATGCACTTTTCATTGAAATACTGCATCCCTTACAAAAAAAAAGGCACAAGCATCTCATCACATTCAGCTGTATAGATGCACGCTACAGCTCAAAAAACTGCACGTTCACCCCCCCAAAAAAATTTAAAGCACTCACATCCCATAGTATTTATTGTGAATAGCTCCTAAAAATGTATCAAGCATCTCTCAAATGGAAAGAGAAACTAGATTCTCTTTTTCTTGCGAAGAAGATATGCTACACCCACCTAAAATCATTTATTTAGATACTCTCAGAGGAAGTCTTTTCCTCTCTTTTTGGACTACAAAAAAGTGAATAGTCTCCAAAGAATTTGTATCTTTGTGAAGAGGTATGAGTTCCCAAAGAGAGGTTTTAATGACAACTCGTTTCTCCCCTTGTAAAGATTGAGAAATACATATGATTGAAAGAGAAGACAACACAACACAAGGCAATCCCGATAACTACTCAGCAACCAATATACAAATTCTTGAAGGACTCGAAGCGGTAAGGAAACGTCCTGCCATGTATATAGGAGATGTGAGTGAGCGCGGGCTACACCATCTCGTTTATGAAGTAGTAGACAACTCCATTGACGAAGCTCTTGCTAAATTTTGTACAGAAATATACGTTACTATTCACGACAATGGCTATATATCAATAAAAGACAATGGACGTGGAATACCTGTAGACCTACACCCTAAAGAACATCGAAGTGCTCTTGAAGTAGTACTCACAGTACTGCACGCGGGGGGAAAGTTCGATAAAAGCAACTATAAAGTATCTGGAGGTCTTCATGGAGTGGGGGTTTCTTGTGTAAATGCCCTTAGTGAGCACCTCATCGCTGAAGTGTGTAGAGGAGGAAAGCACTACAAGCAAGAGTATCATGTAGGCAAACCTGTAGAACCTGTAAAGGCCGTCGGTGAATCCAACGAAACTGGAACGACCATCACTTTCAAGCCTGATGCCTCTATCTTTACCACAGTTATCTTTGATGCAAAGACTCTTGCCAGAAGACTTCGCGAGCTATCCTTTCTGAATGCAGGGCTACTCTTGGTCCTTACCGATGAAAGAGTAAAAGACGAAGAGGGGAATGCTAAGAAAGAACGATTCTATTCACAGGAAGGGCTCAAGGAGTTTGTTCGCTATATTGATCGCAATAAAGAGCCATTACTTCAAGACATCATCCACATCAAGCAGGATAAGGAAGATAGTATACCGGTGGAAGTGGCTCTTTCCTACAATACAGACTTTCAAGAAAACGTATATACCTACGTCAACGACATCAATACGATAGAAGGTGGGACGCACTTGACAGGATTCAGACAGGCACTTACTCGCACGCTCAAAAAATATGCCGAGCAATCTAAGATGCTCGACAAAGTAAAAGTCTCAATTGAAGGTGACGACTTCAGAGAAGGGCTTACCGCTGTTGTCAGTGTGAAGGTTGCCGAGCCTCAGTTTGAAGGACAAACTAAGACAAAATTGGGGAACAGCGATGTGGCAGGCCTCGTAAATAGTGCCGTAAGCGAAGGGCTCTCTATATACCTTGAAGAACATCCCAACGATGCTAGACGTATTGTAGAAAAAGTAATCCTCGCTGCCCAAGCACGACATGCCGCTTCCAATGCCCGAAAAATGGTGCAAAGAAAGTCGGTACTTACGGGGGGGGGACTACCTGGTAAATTGGCAGATTGCTCCTCCAAAGATCCTGCTCTCTGCGAGCTATTCATTGTCGAAGGGGACTCTGCAGGTGGTACTGCAAAGCAAGGTAGAGATCGTGAATTTCAAGCAATTTTGCCTCTAAGAGGAAAAATTCTCAACGTAGAAAAGGCTTTGCAACACAGGGTACTGGAAAATCAAGAGATTCGCAATATCTATACCGCACTAGGTGTAACAATAGGTACAGACGAAGATCCAAAGGCTCTCAACACAAGCAACTTAAGGTATCACAAAGTAATCATAATGACCGATGCCGATGTTGATGGATCGCATATTGCTACCCTTATCCTCACTTTCTTTTATCGCAATATGCCCGAGCTTATTGCGGGCGGACATGTATACCTAGCAACTCCTCCTCTCTATCTCTGCAAAAAAGGGAAAAACCAAGAATATTGCTGGACAGAACAGCAACGATACGACTTCGTTCGACGCTTTGGTGATGGGAACGAAGGAAGAGTCCACATCCAACGCTATAAAGGTCTTGGAGAAATGAATGATGAGCAACTGTGGGAAACAACCATGAACCCAGCTACACGTATCCTTAAGCAAATTACGATTGACAACATTCCCAATGCAGACGAGACTTTCTCTGTACTAATGGGAGAAGATGTCGCACCACGTCGCGAGTTTATAGAACAAAACGCCACCTACGCCAGAATAGATGCATAGACACAGAAGATGAGAAGCAATTGCTTTATGAAAAAGCGTATGCTTACTTTCTGTATCCAATCTAGCTAGATAAATAATGAATAGAAAGATGCTTGACCCTAGAAGGGGAACTCCCTCTTCTGGAAACTCCCCAAAGTCTCCTCGTAAGTTCAATCTTATGTGGATATACTTGATCATTGGCTTCTTCCTTTTGGGGCTTCTTTTTGTAAAACCTCAAAATGCGGGACAAAAAGAGATCAAGTGGAGCGACTTTACAGAATATGCCAAAGAAGGAGTATTCAGCTCAATAACGCTAGATCGTAGCAATTTTAAAGCTGTTGCGGAAATAACTCCACAAAAGGCAACAAGAGTATTCTCTAAAAGAGAATTGAAGCAATTGGACAACCGTAACTTTAGCTTCATAAATACAAAAGAGCTAAAAAACTATGGAGTTTCCACAGAAGTTCCCTCTATGGATGCTTTCGACACCTTCATACGGGACAATGCAATCCAAACACCAGTAGAGTACAAAACAAAAAGCAGAATTTGGACTTCGCTCCTATTTAATGTTGTACCTTTCATACTAATCATTTTTTTCTGGTACTACATTATGAGAGGTGCCATGTCTCGTGGTGGTGCTGGTGGAGGTATATTTAACGTTGGTAAAAGCAAAGCGAAAATCTTTGACCGCACTAAGGTAACTACCACATTTGCTAATGTCGCTGGTCTGCAAGAAGCAAAGCAAGAAGTACAAGAAGTTGTAGACTTTCTCAAGTCTCCCAGCAAGTATACCAAACTGGGAGGAAAAATACCTAAAGGGGTTCTACTCGTTGGCCCTCCAGGTACAGGGAAGACCCTACTTGCTAAGGCTGTTGCTGGAGAAGCACATGTACCTTTTTTTTCCATGTCAGGAAGCGACTTCGTAGAAATGTTTGTAGGTGTGGGTGCTAGTCGCGTCCGCGACTTATTTGCCCAAGCCAAGGAAAAAGCTCCCTGCATTGTCTTCATTGACGAAATTGATGCGGTAGGGAGAGCACGTGGCAAAAACAACAATCTCGGTGGAAATGATGAACGTGAAAACACTCTAAACCAGCTTCTCACTGAGATGGATGGATTTGGAGGCAATAGTGGTGTAATCGTACTTGCAGCGACCAACCGTGTGGATGTACTGGACAAAGCTCTATTACGTGCAGGGCGATTTGACAGACAAATCCAAGTGGAACTTCCTGACATCAATGATCGAAAAGAGATCTTTGAAGTACATATGAAGGGTCTAAAGCTCGCTTCAACGGTATCCGTAGAAACCCTAGCAAGACAAACTCCAGGCTTCTCTGGTGCCGATATTGCTAATGTGTGTAACGAGGCAGCACTTATTGCAGCGCGTCATAATAAGTCACATATTGAAAATATTGACTTCAACAATGCCATTGACCGCATTATAGGTGGGCTTGAAAAAAAGAATCGTATCATTACAGAAGAAGAGCGACAAAGTATAGCTATACACGAAGCAGGACACGCTACTATAAGTTGGATGCTACAATATGGCAATCCCCTTGTAAAAGTGACTATTGTGCCTCGAGGAAAAGCTCTAGGTGCAGCGTGGTATATGCCTGAGGAAAGACAGATAACCCATACCCAAGTGCTACTTGACGAAATGTGTTCTCTTCTTGGAGGGCGTGCGGCAGAAGAGTTGTTCCTAGGACAAATATCTACTGGTGCTGCCAACGACCTAGAGAGAGTCACACGTCTTGCACAAGCTATGGTAAGCGTGTATGGGATGAGTGAGAAACTCCCCAACATCAACTATTACGACCCACAACAAGAATACGCTTTCCAAAAGCCCTATAGTGAGAAAACAGCAGAACTTATTGACAACGAAGTCAATGAAATTATTGCCACACAATATCAGCGTGCTAAGGATATTTTACTTGAAAACAAAGAGGGACACCACAAAATCGCAGATCGACTCCTGCAAGAAGAGGTTATATACACCGAAGATGTAGAACAGATCTTAGGAAAAAGACAATGGAAGAGTCGAGGCGATGAGCTAAAGGAGCAAACTGAAAAAGATACCCAAAAAGCCTCTAGCATCACAGCTCCTACACCTCCCCCCCTTGACACAGTGTCCTTGTCTCCACGGGATGAAGAAACCCCTTCAAGCAAAGGAGGAGATTCCGATAAAGACTAAATACAATTTCCCATTTTAGCGAGATATATCTCGCTAAAATGGGAAATTTATATTGGTAACTGACACAAGACAATACAAAATCAAACAGAGAGAGACTTACTCTCTTCCTTATCACAATTATACTTCCACCCACAAAGCATTTGAAATTAAGTATAATACACAGATTATAATCTCTATATGGGGACATTCTTTTTTTACTAAACAAGTACATACATCTTATGAAGATCTCCATTTCCTCCTCACACGCTCTTCTTAAAAGGAGCATTTCGGGCATTGCTTACGTCTCCCTTATATTATTGGCTCTCCTATTAAAAAATGGGATTTTCTTCTTTATCCTATTTTCTTTCTTTGCGATCTGTGCAGTGATTGAGTACAATATGATGTCGGGGATTTCTCGCAAGCGACCTTTTAGAGTAGCAATTGATGCCTGCGCCGTTGTATGGGTCTTCTTAATGGGCTACATGATTAACAGTAGAACATACACACTTGCCGTATGGGTACCTCTTGTTGCTTACCTTTTTTATATTTTTGCCCGAAGTCTTTTCTCTGATGAGGGCAATGAAATCCGCACCATCTGCAATTCTGTTTTCCCCCTTGTCTACATAGGATTACCTTTTTTTATTGCTTCGCTTATAAGCTTTTATCCACGCCCCTTTGAGGAGACTCTCTTCTCTGGAGCACGCGTTCTTTCCGTCTTCATTATTGTTTGGGGCAACGACACTGGAGCTTATATTATAGGGAGTCTCTTTGGCAAAACCCCTCTCTTTCCTCGGCTCTCTCCTCACAAAACTATAGAGGGCTTTGTTGGGGGACTTCTCACTTCTACTCTACTGGGAGTATTGATGACTTGCTTTTTCCCCGATTTCTTTGGACACCACTCTATAGGAGTAATGCTTTTGTATGGCTTGATGATAGGGCTTTTGGCAGACTTGGGTGATCTCTTTGAATCAATGCTCAAAAGACGTTCTGGGGTGAAGGACTCAGGATCACTTATCCCTGGACATGGTGGGGTTTTAGACCGTATAGATAGCTTCCTTTTTGCGATAGCTGGATCCTTTATCGTCACGGCCACTTTCCTTCCTCTCTAGAGAATCTAACATTTTTCTCACTTCAGGAAGGCTAACTTCGTTTTACTCCGAAGGACAACATACAAATTCACCCTATTGAGACTCCTTTATCAATCCAAAAGAGGTCTGAAGACTCTATTGATCTTCAGACCTCTTTTGGATATAATCTACACTATTTTCTTGTTTCAAAGATTATCTCTTGGCCACTTTTCTAGTACACCTTGGAAAAGCTTATTTTTTAGCAACTCGCGATTACAAGGAAAAGAAGTACACGCTCTACTCTTCATATCTTTCCTCGGGTACATAAACTTGCAGGCTTCGCGGAATTACCTTTATAGCTATAGACTTTCCCATCTCTAAGCTTTCGCCATCAACCTGCACTATACCCTCTTCTTCTCGCTCAATCGTAATGTCGGCACACCGTAGCGACTCAACTTGTGTATTGTGACTTATTCTTTTCGTAAATAGCTGGACGACCAATTGAGGAACACGCAATAACGAAATAGGACTTACTATTACTAAGTCTAGTAAGCCATCATCAGGAGATGCCCCAGGTGCTATAAAAGCATTGCTACCATACTGATCGATATTCGCACAAGTGACAAGCATCGCTTCACAAGAAAAAGTTGTACCTCCTGCTGTAATCTTATACATCTTGGGCTTAAAACCAATATATTCGTCAATTGCTGATTTGAGATATGAGAATAATCCTCGTGAAGCAATTTCAGAATAACGATGAGTTACCCCCGCATCAAAGCCCACTCCAAATGTACAGAAAAAAGGACTTCCATTGGCAAAAGAAGTGTCTATTGCACGAACGTGAGCACGTCTTATCACCTCCACTGCAGCTTCATCGTCGTCTATCGGTATGCCTAGAGCTCTAGCCATACCATTTCCACTTCCCTTGGGTATAATTCCTAATTTAAGAGGAGAATTATATAACGCTGCTGCAACTTCATTGATGGTTCCATCACCTCCTATTGCGATCAAGGCCTCGTAGCCCTTTGTTATGGCCTCTTTGGCAAGTGTAAAAGCAGAGGTATACTCACTTGTAAAAGTAAAATAGAGACGTTCATCCTCACCAGAAAAAGCTCTTGCAAGCAACTTCATGGCAGTCTCTTTCTCCTTTACTCCTGCTATGGGATTAACTATTGCTAAGTACTTTTTCATGGAAACCAACTGCACTATTCTGAAGAGCTTATTCCTGCCTCAGGAGTTTTTCTTTTGCAATTTGCTCGTAAGAGGTATCAGGTCTTCCATAATTGGTATAAGGCTTAATGCTTATTCCTCCTCTTGGAGTAAAGTCACCCCACACCTCTATATATTTGGGATTCATCAGCTGAATAAGGTCTTTCATGATGATATTGACACAATCTTCGTGAAAGGCACCATGAGAGCGAAAGCTAAAAAGATACAACTTGAGACTTTTACTCTCTACCATCAGATCATCTGGAATGTAGTTTATGTAGATAGTAGCAAAGTCTGGCTGTCCCGTAATAGGACACAGTGCAGTAAACTCTGGACAAACAAAGCGAACAAGGTAATCAACATCACGATGCCGATTGTGAAAGGCCTCCAATACGTCGGGGGCATAGTCCTGTCTATATTCTGTTTTCTTGCCAAGTTGCGTGAGTTCTTCAGCTCGAGATTCTTTTTCTTTCATCATTTTATCTCTTTTTTAGTGGATTGTTGTAATGGAAATAGAGCACGGGGCAATTGTGAAAAGTAACGTCTTCCCCATAGAAAGTACTGCACTACAATTGAGAAAGGACACAAGACTTCATCTGAAGAGACGTTTAGGGGAGGTTCATAATAGCTTTTCATCTTACGAAAATCTCTCCAGGCCTTGCGTTGTGCTTTATAGTGTCCCCACTTTCCCGATAAAAGAGGGGGTAATGTGGCTAACAGGTCAAGCCACTTTCTAGTCCGAAGCAGCCTCCTAGATCGCTCATAAGGAAGATTTTTATAGAGCATCAGAAGGTTGTTGCGATAATTATAATAAGTTTTTTGAGGGGAGGAGGATGGCAATGTAGCTCCTCCTACATGATATACTTTGGAAGTGGGATCATAAAAAACATTATACCCCTTGCGGTGAAATCGCCAAGCAAGATCTATCTCTTCCATATGGCTAAAGAAATGTATATCAAAGCCCCCAACTGCAAGAAAAGCTTCTTTACGCACGAAAAGGGCTGCACCTGATGCCCACATTATAGCAGTAGGCTTGTCATATTGTCCATTGTCCTCTTCTACCGTAGCAAATATACGACCTCGACAAAAAGGATAACCATGCCGATCAAGAAAACCACCTGCAGCTCCTGCATACTCATAGCAGATCGGTTTTTTATAGGAAAGAATCTTCGGTTGCACCGCAGCTAAACTGCTATTTTCTTGCAGCATCCGCAGGGGGGATTCTATCCAATCCTTAGATACCTGCACATCACTATTTAGCAAGCAAGCATAAGGAGTTTCTATCCGCTTCATTACTTCATTATACCCACCTGCAAAACCGAGATTTTCTTCTAGAGCTAAAACTTCCACCTCAGGAAACTCTTCCCTTAAAAGTTGAAGCGAGTGATCGGTGGAACCATTGTCAATGACCAAGATTTTTGCATGGTGCGAAGGAGTATACTCCACAACTGAGGGTAGAAATTTCTGCAATAGCGTAGCCCCATTCCAGTTGAGGATAGCCACTGTAAGTGGAGGAGACACCTGTGACCTTCCTTTAGCTTCTGTATCTTGCGAAACAGTATGAATATCCATTCTTTTTTTCCTTGGTTGATATTTTCGTTTCTCTTCTCTTACACACTCTCGCCACATTGTACTTCATCGGCATAGCAGTACTCCTCACTCTTTACCTGCTTCCCCACCTTGGCAAGCGTGATTCTTTCGGCACAATCTTCTTCATAGGGAGCAATGAGCCGAATGTAATTGTCGGTAAATCCACTCATATATCCCTCGCGGTTACTACGTTCCCAAAGGACTGGTCTATGACTACCACAAAAACTCTCCATAAAAGAGGCAATATGTTGATCACTAACCTCTTTCATTTTCTTAGCACGAATACGCTTCATGGCAGGAGCAACGATAGGATATATCTTCAAAGCATCTGTGCCCTCTCGCTCGCTGTATGGGAAAATATGCAATCTTGTAAAGGGAATATTTCGAAGGTAGCTAAGGCTCTCTTCAAAAAGCTCATCCGTCTCGCCACGCATCCCCACAATTACATCAAGACCAATGAAAGAATCTGGCATTATCTTGTAGATCCGCTCTATCCTATCACTGAAGAGCCTTGTGCGATACTGTCTTCGCATTAGCTGAAGGACTTGATCGCTCCCACTCTGTAGGGGAATGTGCCAGTGGGGCATAAAGTGCTCTGAGGCAGCAACCACTTCTATCAATTCATCGCTGATAAGGTCGGGCTCTAGACTACTGATACGATAGCGCTCTATTCCTTTCACTTTATCAAGAGCCTTTACTAGATCAACTAAAGACTCCTTCGTTGTTCTTCCAAAGTCACCAATGTTTACACCAGTTAGCACAATTTCCTTTCCACCTTCATCAACCACTTTCTTAGCTTGGTCTACAAGGCTAGCAATTGAGCCATTCCTACTCCTTCCCCTCGCCTTGGGGATTGTACAGTACGAGCAGGCACAGTTGCATCCATCCTGAACTTTCAAGAAATGACGTGTGCGGTCATCTTTAGAGCATCCTCCCTCAAAGTGGTGCATATGCTCTCGATCAGCCAAAAATAGAGGTAAGGACTTTTGACTTTTCGCAGACTGAGGAGTAGCGAAGTAATCAACAAGATGATCTACAATCTCGCTTTTCCTCCCTGCGCCCACCACAAGAGAGACCCCTGGGATCTTGATCAATTGCTCTCCTGCAAGTTGAGCATAACAGCCTGTCACCAGTACTGTGGCACGAGGATGCTGACGAGCAACTTGACGAATAAGAGAGCGTGCCTTACGATCCGCAACAGAGGTCACAGTACAAGTATTTATAATACAAATATCCACCTCCTCACCTTCACTAGCAACATCTACACCGAGAGACTCAAGCTCTCCAGATAATGTAGAAGTCTCTGCAAAGTTGAGTTTACACCCTAGCGTATAATACAAAGCTTTCTTCCCCTTCAAGTAGGTCAAGTTCCTTTGCACGATTGAGGCTGAAGAAAGAGAAGGGTCGATCATAAAGAAGGCTCCACTTGTCAAATTATAACTAAACTAGTAAGGCAAAAAGTCTCCCCCTCCTCCAGCACCAACTATAGTATTTTGAATGATAGAAGGTGTATCAGCGGAGGTAAACTTTGCATATTCTCCCCTAAAGCTTAACCGAAAGTCACCTATCTCTCCATTTCTATTTTTAGCTATCACAAAGACTGCCATTCCTTTGGTGGAAGTATTATCTTCAGGGAAAGTAAGGATATTGTACACTTCGGGTCTGTGGAGGAAGCAGACGATATCGGCATCTTGTTCTATAGCTCCCGATTCACGAAGGTCGCTCAACTGTGGCTGACGGCTATTGGCATCCCCTTGCTGCCGTTTTTCTATATCACGATTGAGCTGTGCCAAAGCAATAATGGGTATTCCGAGCTCTTTTGCAAGCGATTTCAACGATCTCGAAATGAGACTAATTTCTTGCTCACGACTACCATAGGCAAAACCTTCTGCCGACATCAATTGCAAGTAATCAATCACTACGAGTTTCACGCCTTTTTCATGTACGGCTCGTCTCGCTTTGCTTCGAAGTTCAAAGATAGAAAGACCTGGTGTCTCATCCAAAAAAAGAGGTTTTCCTTGTATCGTATCTTGCTTAGCACTCAGAGTCTCCCACTCATAAGGCTCTAACTGACCAGTACGAAGCTTGTGCAAAGGGATCTCACAAACATTGCTTACCACACGATTCATTAGGTCTTCATTGGACATTTCCAAAGAAAAGAAAAGAGTGGGTATCTCTCTATCAATTGATAGACTTTTAAGCATAGTCAGGGCAAAGGCTGTTTTCCCCATGGCTGGACGAGCACCAATTACAATCAACTCACCAGGCTGCCACCCAGCAGTAACACGATCTACCCGATCAAAACCTGAGGCTAAGCCACTAATCCCATCCGACTTGTTCGCTGCATCCTGAATTCTCTGCAAGACTGTTGGAAGAAGAGAGTCTGCACGTACGGTATCGTTTCTCATCTTTTGCTGAGAGAGTTCAAAGAGCTTTGCCTCAGCTTGCTGCACTTGAAGATCCACTTCCTCATTATCGGCATAAGCATCGGAGATCACCTTACTTGCAAATCGAATAAGCTCTCTTCCCGTCGCCTTGTCTGCAACAATATGAGCATGATATGCAAGGTTTGTAGCCCCTGCTACGTTAGTCGTAAGCTCGGAAATATAGACGGCTCCTCCTACAAGATCAAGGTTGCCCACCCTTCTTAGTTCTTCTGTGACAGTAAGCATATCGATAGGCTTCTGTGCAGCAGCTAAAGTCTGTATAGCCTCAAAGATCAACTCATGAGCTTTCACATAAAAGGAGTTGGTCGTCAGCAACTGAGAAACCTCAAAAAAGCTATCTTTTTCTAGCATCAAAGCCCCCAGCACTGCTTTCTCCATATCAATCGCCTGAGGAGGTATTTGACCATCAAAGGAGGTTACCGCTATGGGAGTCTCTTTTTTATTTCTTGTAGAGCGTTTCGATCCGCTATTGCTTGTCGCCATGAAAAAAATCAATCTATAATTAAGGTATTAGGGATCTATTAGTCCAGTTTAAGCACTGCAAGAAAGGCTTTTTGAGGTACCTGTACGGTACCAATCTGCTTCATTCGCTTTTTACCCTCCTTTTGCTTTTCTAGGAGTTTTCTCTTGCGACTTATATCCCCTCCATAGCATTTGGCTGTTACATCTTTTCGAACAGCCTTAATCGTTTCTCGCGCTATGATCTTAGCTCCTATAGCGGCCTGTATGGCAATATCAAATTGTTGTCGGGGAATTAGCTCTTTAAGCTTTTCACACATTCTTCGCCCCAAGGTCACACTATTGTCGATATGCGTTAGCGTAGACAAAGCATCAACAGGCTCACCATTAAGCAATATGTCTAGCTTTACTAGTTTAGAGAGGCGAAAATCTGACAAGTGATAATCAAAAGAGGCATACCCACGAGAAATGCTTTTCAATTTGTCGTAAAAGTCAATTACAATCTCTCCCAGAGGCATATCAAACACCGCTTCAACACGATTTCCTGTGATAAAGTGCTGCTTTAAAAGTATTCCTCGCTTATCAAGACAAAGAGTCATTACTGGACCTATGTAGTCGGCTTTCGTAATGATGGTAGCTCGAATATAGGGTTCCTCAATGTAATCTATCTTAGCTGGATCGGGCAATCCTGAAGGATTATGTACCTCGATCGCATGCCCCACCTTGTCATAGACTTTATAGGAAACGTTGGGCACAGTCGTGATTACATCCATATTAAACTCTCTATCCAACCGCTCTTGTACAATCTCCATATGAAGAAGACCAAGGAATCCGCATCGGAATCCAAATCCTAGTGCAGCACTGCTCTCGGGGGTAAAGGTAAGAGAAGCATCATTGAGCTGAAGTTTCTCCAAAGAAGTACGCAAATTTTCAAAATCTTCTGTATCTATAGGATACACTCCTGCAAAGACCATTGGCTTTACCTCTTTAAAACCCTCTATAGCACGTTCTGCCGGTCTATCAATATGGGTGATCGTATCCCCAACTCGTACCTCTTTACTATCTTTAATTCCTGATATGATGTAGCCCACATCGCCTGTAGCTATACGATCTCGAGGTTGCATATCAAGTTTTAAGATTCCCACCTCGTCGGCATCGTACTCCATACCAGTGGCAATAAACTTCACTTTATCCCCTTTAGCTATAGAGCCGTTGACTACCTTATAATATGCTATAATACCACGGAAGGGGTTAAAGACCGAGTCAAAGACAAGACATTGAAGAGGGGCCTCGGGATCTCCCGTAGGGCTAGGGATACGATTAACTATAGCATGTAAAATATCTTTCACGCCTTCACCCGTTTTACCGCTAGCTCTAAGGATATCGCTAGGAGCACATCCCAAGAGTTCTACGATTTGATCCTCCACTTCGTTGGGATTAGCGCCTGGTAAGTCTATCTTATTGATAACGGGAATAATCTCTAAATCGTGTTCTATTGCGAGATAAAGATTGCTGATCGTCTGTGCTTGAATTCCTTGAGAAGCATCTACCACAAGTAAAGCCCCCTCACACGCAGCAATGGAACGAGATACCTCATAGCTAAAATCAACGTGTCCCGGTGTATCAATTAGATTGAGAGTGTAGACTTCTCCGCCTTCCTCATAAGCCATCTGGATAGCGTGACTCTTGATAGTAATCCCTCGTTCCCTTTCAAGATCCATGTCGTCAAGGACTTGGTTGCGAGAGTCTTTTTTCTCTACGGTACCAGTTTCATCAAGCAAGCGATCGGCTAACGTACTTTTTCCGTGGTCAATATGAGCTATAATACAAAAGTTGCGAATGTTTCTCATCTTCAATTTTTCTTAGTTCGGCGGAGCGACAGGACTATCTCACAGCATTTAGTTGGCTAAATTTAGATTCCTCATGAGAGATAGGTCGTTTCCGTACAAAGTTACATATTTATTCCTTTTCGGGGAAAGAGCTTCCACTGGTTATCCCCCAATGAATTGGTATATGCACCTCTTTACACATTAAGAGACTGTTGCAAAAGTCAACAGTCTGGACAATC
>KQ959261.1:0-6713 GCA_001552775.1 Bacteroidales bacterium KA00251 | reverse complement strand
AACACAGCGATTCGCCTTTATGCAACAGTCGCATTCAAACGGAAAAGCCTGTACACCTCCCCTACCATGGGAGATAATGTGAGGATATTGGTCAAAATTGCAAGGTAAAATGAGACACAAAAGAGGTTACTTTTACAATTTTCATATCAACTAGAAGAATGATTCTTCTTTCAAAATAATCATCCGAGAGATTTCAGAAATTCATCCGAAAGATTTCCGAAATTTATCCGAGAAATTTCCGAAATTCTTCCGAGAGATTTCCGAAATTCTTCCGAGAGATTTCCCCCCCAAAAAAACGCACAAAAGAAATATCTAAAAAAAGCCAATTGCCACTACTATACTCTAAGATCTCAAATCCATTCCTCGTACTGTCAAGAGAAAAAAGAGTAGCGAGAAGAAATCTTGCTTGTATTCCACTAGTGTACAGAATCAGAAACTTTTCGTAACTTTGCACAGCCTTATAGGGATGTATTCCCTCTAGGTTTATTTGACATAAGACAGCGACGGCTCTATGGGGGGATAGTCCTAGTATATTATACCCCCTAAGTGTGCTAGAGACTTAGTACTCCTAAGACTAGCGTACTCACAAGAGACTTTAACAACAAGGTGGCAGACTCAATGGGAGTCTCCTCCTAATTGCTCTTCGTCTAGCGTGCCATCCCGTCCAAATGGCACAATGGCTAGTGGGTGAGAAGAGTACATGCAGAGAATCACGTGATGTCCCCTCTAAAGCACATCAGTATCTCCATAATGGTGGCGTCACCTACGGTATCTTGCTTGCTAAAGATGAAAAAATTCGCTGTTGTAAGAAGTGTCAATAGTTTGATAAGTGCAATATTTGAAAACGATTTCAGAACGTGAACACATTAAGCTATAAGACTATCTCAGCTAATAGTGCTACCGCTACAAAAGAATGGGTGGTAGTAGACGCTGAAGGTCAGCATCTCGGTAGACTTTGCTCTAAAATAGCTAAGCTACTAAGAGGTAAGTACAAACCCAACTTTACTCCACACGTAGATTGTGGGGACAACGTAATTGTAATCAATGCCGACAAAGTCGCATTGACAGGCAATAAATGGACAGATCGCATCTATCTCAGCTTTACAGGGTATCCAGGAGGTCAGCGTACGTCTACACCTCTCCTTTTGCAAAAGAAAGGCTCTCGCTATCTCTTTGAAAAAGTAGTGAAAGGAATGCTACCCAAGAATCGTCTCGGACGTAAACTCCTAGGCAATCTATACATATATGATGGTACAGACCACAAACACGAAGCTCAGCAACCTCGTCAGATAGATATCAATACCCTTAAGTAAAAGCAATTGACAGTTAAGATGGAAAAGATAAATGCAATAGGACGTCGCAAAGCTGCTGTAGCTCGCGTATACCTACAGGAGGGAAGTGGCAAAATCGTAATCAACAAAAAGGAACTTCAAGACTACTTCCCTAGTAAGATATCTCAAATTATCGTCTGCCAACCGCTCGAAAAAATCGAATGCATGGGTAAGTACGATATCAGCCTCAATATCTGTGGAGGCGGCATAAAAGGGCAAAGCGAAGCTGCTCGACTAGCTATTGCTCGTGCTCTCGTAAAGATCAACCCTGAAGATAAATCTGCCCTTCGTGCAGCTGGATTCATTACCAGAGACCCACGCGTGGTAGAAAGAAAGAAACCAGGACGCCCCAAGGCAAGAAAGAGATTCCAGTTCAGCAAGCGTTAAGCTTATTTGTATGGCTGTAGCAAGACTTGTCTTTCTCCAGTCAACCGGTGTTTACCCGGCTTTAGAAAAGGCTGTGATGGCGTAGCAACTAGCTGTTCCCTACTCAGCCTTTGACGAAGTAGCGGTTACCCTACAAGAATATCAAGAAAGTAAACCTAATACCAAGAACAAGTTATTATGTCCTATATTACCTACGAACAGCTCCTCAAGGCAGGAGCACACTTTGGGCACCAACCTCGCAAGTGGAACCCTGCAATGGCTCCTTACATCTTTATGGAGCGAAACAATACGCACATTATCGACCTTCACAAAACTGTGGCCAAGGTGGATGAAGCTGCAGAAGTAATCAAAAATATTGTTGCTAGTGGAAAGAAGGTGCTCTTTGTTGCTACAAAAAAACAGGTAAGAGAGCCGGTTGAACGTTTGGCTGCCTCCGTAGATATGCCCTATGTAACAGAAAGATGGCCAGGAGGTATGCTCACAAACTTCCCCACCATCCGTAAAGCGGTGAAGAAGATGCTTCAAATTGATAAGATGAAACAAGACGGCACCTTCGAAAACCTCAACAAACGTGAAAGGTTGCAAATCGATCGCCAAAGAGCTAAACTAGAAAAGAACCTAGGCTCTATCAAAGATATGAACCGCCTTCCTGCGGCTCTCTTTATCGTAGACGTACTGACGGAAGATATTGCTGTAAGAGAAGCTACACGACTCGGTATCCCCATCTTTGCCATCGTTGATACCAACGCTAATCCTAAGCCTATTGACTATGTAATCCCCGCTAATGATGACTCGGTAGATGCAGTAGAGGCTATTGTGGGAGCTATGTGTGCTGCAATTAGTGAAGGACTTATCGAATACAAGGCTACCGCTCCAGAAGAAACGACTGAAGAAGACGAAACCGTAACGAAAGAGACAACCTCTAGATCGGGAAGAAAAACTCGTACGGGGGCTCGTCGCGAACGCGTAAAGGACGTTGAAATCGATGCTCAAACAGCCAAAGCACTAGCTCAAGAGCAAGAAGAATCTGAAGCAAATCAGGATGCCGACAACAACTCCGAAACAGAGCAACCTACTACCAACGAAGAGTAAGCTAAGCTTGACCTCTATACCTTATATATTACAACCCTATAATCTTTCAATAAAATGGCTGTAACCATCCAAGATATTGCGAAGCTCCGCAAAATGACTGGAGCGGGACTTACCGACTGCAAAAAAGCCCTCATCGAAACCGACAACGATTTTGATAAAGCTATTGAGATAATTCGTAAAAAAGGACAGGCTGTCGCTGCCAAAAGAAGCGATCGTGAAGCTCGTGAAGGCTGCGTACTTGCTGCTCATGAAAAAGGTTTTGCTGCTGTTGTAGCACTACAGTGCGAAACTGACTTTGTAGCAAAAAATGAAGGACACGTAAAGCTGACTGAAGAAATTCTCGCCGTAGCTATGGAAAAGAAGCCCCAAACCAAAGAAGAGCTTCTTACACTTCCCCTCCACGATGGTCGTAGCATCCAAGAACACATTACAGACCGCATCGGTTCTACTGGTGAAAAGATGGAGCTAGGCAACTATGAATTTGTAGTTTCTGACTTTACATCATCTTACATACACCCGGGAAACATGCTTGGTGTAGTGGTGTCTTTCAACGAAGCTATAGACGAACGAGTAGCACGCAATGTAGCAATGCAGGTTGCCTCTATGAATCCTATCGCTGTTCGCGAAGAAGAGGTACCTCAAGCCATCGTCGATGAAGAGCTAAAGATTGCCCGTGAGAAAGCTCAAGAGCAAGGTAAACCCGAGCAAATTATCGACCGTATTGCCGAAGGATCGCTCCAAAAATTCTTCAAAGAAAATACGCTCCTCCATCAAGCCCTTATTATGGACAACAAAATGGATGTAGCGACTTACCTCAAGGGGGAAAGCGCAACCCTTACAGTAACCGCCTTCAAGAGAGTTAATCTCAACGAAGAATAAGTCAATAAAGTTTAGATAATCCTCTAATGAGCCCTTTTCATGCCAATGCATGAAAAGGGCTTGTTTTTTCAGTTCGAAATAGACCTTTAATTTTCCTGTATTGTATATCTGTGATCAATTGTAAATGCAGAAACCTCCAATATAATATGTATCTATATCTGACTATAGATGGAAAAACTTCGTAAAAATTCTAACAAAACATTCCCAGACAAAACCCTATACATATACTGCAAACAAAGTGCTGAGCAGACTATTTCTCTTATTAGAAAGATGATGAAGCGTTCTCTCTCATGGAAAAGAGAGGATTTTCTTATCAATATGAATACGAAAAATAGGAGATAATTAGATTTTTTGTTACCTTTGCAAAGGCTTTCACTTAGAAAGCCCTTCTTCGCTAGACGAAACCAAATGGAGGATCCTCTGTAGTCTCAGATTTTAGATTCGCAAGCGATGAATTTGTTGTTCTTGAACTGGTCGGGTAGCTCAGCTGGATAGAGCATCTGCCTTCTAAGCAGACGGTCAAGGGTTCGAATCCCTTCCCGATCACCAAAAGGTCACAAAACTTCTGTAATCATCAGATAAACAAAAGAATTCAGGCTAACAATCGCTCTGAATTCTTTTGTTTTTTAGAGGACTAGTAATTGTACACCTCTATCACATGAGGGAAGTCGCACCACTGGCCTGCAGCACTTGTTACAATTGGGGTATAGTTGGTATGCCCAATGGAGTGGTATACGGTCATCACGTGAGTACTTTTATTGAAATCTGCGGAGGGATCTGGATTCCCCTGTCTTTTTTTGTACTTGCAAAAGGAGCTTTCAACGTAGCCCCAGCTTTTAACTCGCCCACCGCACAGAGGAGCACCCCCCGAAGGAAGGCTCCACTTCGTCGGCAACGAGCTTGTCCACTTTTACCCCTCCTTTTACGCGCATCGTGTAGGGGTTTCACTCCATACGCTGTGTTGCTCCTCCCCATGGTGCGACTACATCCCTATATACTTGCTTGCGGTAGTCAATGTCTACAAAGCGGTCGGCTGAGCCAAAGAAACGAAGTCCACTTCCGCGGATGTAGGTTTGTGTTTGTCCGCTGTCGTAATAAAGGCTCGCAGTGCGGTACAATTCAAAGAAGCCATCAAGACCAAAGACCTCTATCCCAACTTAGAGTACTTGCAAAGTACCAGCGTACAGAAGCGTCGTGACCACCTCGCTTTTGTGGGTACTATTCTCCCCATCGAGCATTCCTTCTGGAACGACCATCTGCCTCCCCTTGATTGGAACTGCAAGTGCCGAGTACGACCCACAGACAAGGAACCGACTGCTGTACCTCCTACTGCTCCAAAGAATAACCCCAAGGCAGGACTTGGCAGTAACCCAGCGAAGAGTGGCTCCGTCTTTGACCTCCGAAAGCACCCCTATACTCGCAACTCTGATATCCCCACTTGCCCCGAATGCCGTAGACAAGGACTCTTCTCTCGCTCTCGCCTCTCCGATGACGAAGAGCAGCTCTGCCCAATGCATCTATTAGCTAGGAGGGTAAAGCGTATAATATGGGCTTGGCGTCAGTACAAGAGACTATCTGAGGAGTATCAGCCCATCTACTTTGACAAGCAAACAGAGGGATATGTAGCTGTTCACAAGGATAGAATTCCCACGAAAGCCACTTCCAAAAACTACCGCAAAGTCTATGAAAAGGAAATGAGAATGGCGATGACCTTTGCAAAAGCTGGGTATCGTATCCAAATGCTAGAAGAAGTTCCTGGTGTTCCCAGCTCGGATATTAGGATAAACAACGTGTTAGGAGATTTCAAAAGCACGAAGGGAGCTGGCAATATCGTAAAGTATGCCCATAAAGCAGTTAAGATACAAGGAGCAGATGTTGTACTCTTTGAATTTGAAGAGTTTGGAAGTCCGATAATAGCCGAAATTGAAAAGCTGAAAAAGCAAGGAATACACGGATTCTTCTATGTGAAAGGCGAGGATAAGATCCGACCATTCTAAAAAAACGCTCCCCCTTCTTCTATAAAAAAGATAGGGGGAGGAGTGGTACGAGCCGCCCGAAGCGTAACACGTCCCTAACTCTAAATCCTTAGAGCTATTGCAAAGATAGTACATTCATTTGAAAGGAGGGCTGGTCTTAGACTTAGACAACTTAGTCTCACGAAAAGTCCGTATACATCGTTCTTCTGTAAAAATATGGAGGTGATAAGCGGAGATGAAACCCTTTATGCAGTCAATATATTCTCAAAAAAAATAATAAGGAAGCCTACTTGATAGCTACCACACTTCTCAACCGTGTGTACTCGTCAGATGTAGACTTCCTCGTTTATCTACTGCAAAGATAGTACATTCATTTGAAAGGAGGGATATCCCCTTCATTTTCAGCAAAATGAAGAGAGGCAAGATGTCTCACGACACCTCACCCCTCCAATCTAGACACGAATAACTCTATGTTGGCTGTTAGCTATTGGCCAACTAATGGCTAAGAGCTCTCCTATTTCTTCAATTGACTTTGTTCCTGCTTTTTCAATACTTCTCGACCTGTAACCACGTCTCTTACCTTGCAACAAGAGTATACTTGAGTGCACACCTCTTGTGAGTCTTCTGATTGAACATGTAAAAGATGGGGTCCATCTGCAGAATAAGCATACACATGATGATCAAGCATGGGCAAACAGAATAAGCATACACAAGAGGATGAACCATCCACTAGGAAAGTGAGTATACACAAGAGGATGAAACATCCACTAGCAAAGTGAGCGTACACAGGAGGATGAAACATTCACTAGCAAAGTGAGCCTACACAAGAGGATGAACCATCCACTAGCAAAGTGAGCGTACACAAAAGGATGAACCATCTACTAGCAAAGTGAGCATACACAAGAGGGATGAACCATCCACTAGCAAAGTGAGCATACACAAGAGGGAGGAACCATCTACTAGCAAAGTGAGCGTATACAAGAGGATGAACCATCTACTAGCAAATAGTCAATAAAAAAAAGAGAGCCTTTTATCTATCTTGATAAAA
>KQ959260.1:210637-210853 GCA_001552775.1 Bacteroidales bacterium KA00251 | reverse complement strand
ATTACTCTAGCCATATGCTCTTCTCTACAAGAAAAACACAGTGCATTCAATCAATGCTTCGCTAGGAAAGGACGCTTCCTTTCGTCATCCAGTTTGCAAAGGTAGAACATGTTTTTGAATTGACCAAATCTTCCGCAAAAAGATTTTCAATGTAAAGCTCAGAATATAGACTACTCATCTATTAATCAAACTATTACAACTTCAAAAAAAACTAGT
>KQ959260.1:205122-210537 GCA_001552775.1 Bacteroidales bacterium KA00251 | reverse complement strand
CTTGAAGGTGTCTAGACTGGGAAGACAACCTCTCAGCGAGCAAGGCAACCGAGACCGACTCCAGCAAGCCAACAAGCGAGGCACACTCCCCTACTTCATACGTGACAACTACAAGGTCACCAAGAAGGGAGAACTCACACCTATATTTGCCAGCACGAAGAAGCCAGCGACACCGAGCATACAAGAGCAAGCCAAAGCACGCCACGAAGCACGTACTCCCGAAGAGGTGAGAGACATTAAGCGCAGGTTCGAGGAGAGGGCGCAACAACTAGAATGGAAGCTCATAGAGGAGAGTTTAGAGAGGCGGAAAATAGACACACTCGTAGTGAAGCGTCTGAAGAAGCCACTCAGCGAGAGAAGAATTATCAACAAGATATCTGGAGGAGACTTAACGGAGGGGTCGTGTAGCTCTCTAGCTCTAACATACGCAGGCAACAGAAGGGGACTTGATGTTAGAGACTTTAGAGGGGGTAAGAGCCAAGACTTCTTCTCAGACTATAGAGAGATACTTAAGATAACTCGGGCTTCGGGAGGCATCGAGATTGAAGACTTCGATGGGTTTAAAGCCGCAAAAAACGCTCTAGCGAAAGTGGAACGTGGAAAGGAGTACTACTTTACAGCAAGGAGCCATGCTGCGATTGTCAGAAAAGCAAAGGGCAAAGGATATGAGTATCTAGAGCTACAAGACCAAAGGGCAACGGGAAACGGATTCCACAAGCTTACAAAAGCAGAACTGAAAGAGAGATTCGGAGTAAAGACTAGGCACACGGTCCGCGGGCACAAGATTGAACTGAGTAGCTGTCTTTTTGACATAGAAGAGATCGATGGAGATGCACTTAGTCGCATACTGAGATACATCAACACTAAGAAGTCAAAGCAAATGAGAGGAATCTCAGGAGAGAAAAAGTAACAGCTATAACCCAAAGAATTTCACCCAAAACGGATTTTCCCTATCGAAGATTGCTTTCTGCTCCTTCGTTAATCGTTTTGGATAATCTTCAAAAAGATTGTAGACCGTTTTCATGTCGAATGAAAATAGATGCGAGTCTAGCTTGTCTATCTCTTCCGTCCAGTAGATCTCATCGTCTTCATTCTTCTTTTCAAAGTCATAGAGTGCTCCGTATTCGCTTATATCCTTCATAGTTCAACGTATTTAGACATACAAAAGATACAAACTAACAACCAATAACACAACACTATGAACGACAACAACGCACCGCACTACACCGAGCTACCCATCGCACAGCTCGAAGAGAACAAGGGGCAGATAGCAGGCTTACCAGCAAAAAACCGCATCATCTCAGCCCTAGGACTGAGAGTAGAGATAGTCAAGCCACTAGGAGCATAGCGATAAGCAAGTGCTTGCTTTACTTTGACGAGTCGCAAGCCGACTGCAAGCCCTCACAGCGTAATACGCTCGTGGGGGCTTTTTCGTATCCACGCTCTCCACCGAGTAGAGAGAATCAACAGTTTGAGCGTTTCTTGGTAAACAGATTACGCTTTTTGGTAAACAGTTACGCCTCCGAGCGCGAAAACCCACTCTAGGAGCGGATTTGGAGGGGGGGGGGGCAAATTTTTCCTTATAGATTATAATAGATATTATAATAGAAAAACAGGCTCAAAGCCCTTACGGGCGAGCCTAACTTTCAAGTAGAGAGAATCAACAGCCGACAAAGCACGAGTTTTCAACAATTGTGCAATTAACGGCTCATAGACAATAAGATAGACTACATTTGCAGTAGATAAATAGTCACAACAATGGACGAACAGAAAATAGACAAGCAAGAAGAGGGGGGGTAAGCCCGAGACGCAACTACAAGAAAGCACTCAGAAGGAGACGCAACCACAAGCCAGCACTCAGAAGGAGACACAACCACAAGAAAGTACGCCACCCGAAGAGACCAAGAAGACACCAACGCCACCGCCTCTTCCCCAAGAGATAGCGACAAACACAGAAGCCCTACAGGCACAGCTAGCCACTCTCCAAGAACGGCTAAACTCCATAGAACGACAACGAGAGAAGGAGAACCGCACGCAAGCACTAGAAAAAGTAATAGCACCCCTTGCTTTTTATAATTGTCTCAGAATTAGATGGTACTGCAACTGAATTGCGAAGAGGTCTTTTTACCTTTGTCTTACAAGATGACCCACAAGGTGAAGTGTGGAGTCCTTTTGGAGAATGTAGCTCCTAGTTAGAAACCAAGAATTCTTTTGCACCATGAAAGATCAAAGCAATCTCTCTTCACACTCCTCATGCAACACTCACAAGCATGGGAAGCACAAACACACATGTAGCTGTGAAGAGACACAGCACCTCTCCATTTCTAGCCATACAGAAGATGCTCATGATGGGCATTCGCACAAGCATGGGAAGCACAAACACACATGTAGCTGTGAAGAGACACAGCACCTCTCCATTTCTAGCCATACAGAAGATGCTCATGATGGGCATTCGCACAAGCATGGGAAGCACAAACACACTTGTAGCTGTGAAGAGACACAACACCTCTCCATTTCTAGCCATACAGAAGATGCTCATGATGGGCATTCGCACAAGCATGGGAAGCACAAACACACATGTAGCTGTGAAGAGACACAGCACCTCTCCATTTCTAGCCATACAGAAGATGCTCATGATGGGCATTCGCACAAGCATGGGAAGCACAAACACACATGTAGCTGTGAAGAGACACAGCACCTCTCCATTTCTAGCCATCCAAAAGATGCTCATGAAGGGCATTCGCACGAAGAAGGCGAGCAGTCTCTTCTTTTATTGTGTGGTTCGCTTGTGCTTTTAGCAACGGCTTTTATCTTAGAGAAGTGGATCATGCCTGTATGGTTTACTGAGACGGTCTGCTTTATTTGGTATCTTGCAACACTTATACTCATAAGTCTTCCAGTGCTTGCTGAGGGGATAGAGCTTATCTTTAAGCGAGGCGATTTCTTTAACGAGATTGTGCTTATGCTCATTGCCACGGTGGGAGCTTTTGCTATAGGTGAGTATGCCGAAGCCATCATGCTCATGCTTCTCTACTCGCTCGGGGAGTACTTTGAACATAAAGCGAGTGAGAAAGCTCGAGGTAGCATTAGTGCATTAATAGATAGACGCCCCGAGGAGGTAACACGACTTACACCTCAAGGAACTGAAGTGGTATCTCCTCATCTTTGCAAGGTCGGCGACCTTCTTCAGTTGGTTCCTGGAGAGCGCGTTTCTTTTGATGGCATCCTCATCTCTGAAAATGGCATTTTCGATACCTCTGCATTGACGGGCGAGAGTCTTCCTGCTGATAAAGAGAAGGAGTCTCTCATACAGGCTGGATCTATCGTACAGTCACACCCTGTAACGATACGTATCTCAAAACCCTATGGTGAAAGTACTTTGGCACGTATTTTAGAGCAAGTAGAAGAGTCTAGTGACAACAAGCCTCGCACAGAGCGCTTCATAAGAAGATTTGCACGCTATTACACACCAGCTGTTTTTAGCCTATCGTTGCTTACTGTACTTGTGCCGTTTCTTATTGGGCTTTTCTCTCCTCACTTTGACTTTGTCTTCAAAGAGTGGTTTTACATTGCACTTGTCTTGCTTGTGACTTCATGTCCATGTGCTCTCATCATCAGTATTCCCTTAAGCTACTTCAGCGGTGTAGGAGCCGCCTCTAAGCATGGCCTTATTTTCAAAGGTGCACGCTTTTTGGAGATTTTACCTAAGGTTAAGCACTTCATTTTCGATAAGACAGGTACTCTTACAGAAGGTAAGTTTTCTGTGGTACGAGAAGAGAAAGAAGCAAACGCCGATATTTTAGAAGAACTTAGAGGAGACATCTTGGCCCTAGAAGAGCAAAGTTCGCACCCTATTGCTACAGCTGTCTGTGAATACCTCCACAACAATGGAGTCTCCGCAAGCGGTACCATTAGAGAGCGAGAAGAGGTGCCTGGTATGGGTCTACGAGCACATGATGATAAGGGGAGAGAAATCCTTGTGGGGAATAGCAAGCTCCTTGGCAAATATGGAGTACCCACAGATACACTTCCTTTCTTGTCGCAGGAGGAAACTGCTATCTACGTTGCCTTTGAGGGGAAATACTGTTGCAGTTATGTACTACGAGACAAAATCAAAGATAGTGCTAAAGGTACCGTAATGAATCTTCAGAAACGGGGTATAAATGTAGCCCTATTTTCAGGAGACAATCCTTCTACCGTTGAAGGGGTTGGAAGAGAAATTGGTGTAAATAAAGCACTAGGAGGACTCCTTCCGCAGGATAAGATTGCCCAGACAAAAGCCCTAGCGGAAAAATGTAAAGTGGCATTTGTGGGAGATGGTATCAACGATGCCCCTGTAATGGCTCTTTGCGACATCTCCTTTGCGATGGGGGGAATAGGAAGTGATGCAGCGATAGAAGCTGCCGATGTAATCATCCAATCAGACGATCCTTACCTCACAGTAAAAGCTATCAAAATAGCCGAAAAAACTCATCGTGTTGCTTGGCAAAACATTCTATTTGCCTTGGGGGTAAAAGCGGTCGTTATGATCCTTGCGTACTTCGAGATTAGTACCCTTATCCTAGCTATCTTTGCAGACGTGGGAGTAACACTTCTGGCTGTACTCAACGCCGTAAGACTACTCCGTTACAAAGCATAATTGTGTACAACGTGACTATACACGCTCGCCTATGAAAAAACTTTCTCTTTCTCAGCTTGCTACCCTACTCACGCAAAAGGGGTTTCGCCTCACAAAGAGTCGTAGCCGGGTGTATGAGATCCTCCTCAAGCACGAAGAAGCTCTCTCAATGATTGACATAGAGCTACTTCTTGATGATGTAGACAAGAGTACGGTTTTTAGAAGTTTACAACTTTTTGTGGAGGTGGGTGCCCTGCATCGCATTGATGATGGTACAGGAATCTACAAGTTTGCACTCTCTAGTGCGGATGAAAGACCTATCAATGCCGGACATGCCCACTTCTTTTGCCTTAAATGTGAACGGACATACTGCATTGAGGGGATCTCTTCTCCTCTCAGTTTGAGCCTTCCAGAAGGCTTTACCACAGAGACTATCAATCTTGTAATTAGAGGGATCTGTGCTAATTGTAAAAAGAAGTAATCCAAAAGATAAGACTGATCGTCTAGGGGCAATTAGGTGCAGTAAAAGTCGGGTTCTTTCATCAATTCGCATTCTAGCAATAGCTATGAACATCGCCGTAAGGATTGTATCATAGGGGGCGCTTTTGCATCAATTTATGGGTGGTTCTTCGGCCATTGGAAGCGGATTGGATATGCTCATAGAGTTTTCTTATTACACAGATAAGCTTTCAACAAACGAAAAGGCTACGACATAGACAAGCCATTTTGAGGGGAAATTAAAACTACATGGAGTTCCCTATTTCGAATCATCCTGATCTTCCTCACGACCAAATTCT
>KQ959260.1:181367-205022 GCA_001552775.1 Bacteroidales bacterium KA00251 | reverse complement strand
AAAAAAAGCACTCTCAGCGAGTGCTTTTTTTGCAACTATTCTATCGCAAGATAGCCCTAAGGCTCCCAGAGTTTATCGTAGAAGAGGAGTACTGGGAAGCCGTTATAACTGCCATTGGGTGTACGTGCTCCGTTTTCATAAGAGGGGTGAAAGATGAGGTTGCCCCCGTGACTATTACTGTCCCACTCAAAGCCAAAGCAGAGGAATGGGTCTGAACTCCCCGAACGATAGTACTGCTTATCTCTAGGTAGTGACAGCCAGTAGTAAGAGCCCCACTTCTCTGTAGGTCTGAGTCTGCGTGCGCCATTCCAGTTTGCAGCATAGTGTATCTCTCTTTTGATTCGATTGTCCTTGAAGAAGTAAAAGAAGTGTCCCGACATCACGTAGTCGGCAAACTTATTGCGCTGATAGTTAAACCGCTTAACCCAGTGACGACTGAGAGGAATGCACTGTAGCCAAAACTTATTATCTCCCGGTGAGTATAGGTAAACACCCATGGCGGGTGAATAGTGAAAAGTCCCCTGATCCTCGTCTAACTTGCCCTCTTTGAGACCGCGTAGGCCAACGTACATCGCACGCACCTGTCCGACCTGAGTGCCCGTGAGTAGAGCTGTCTCCTCTGGGCTAGTCTTGCGAAAGAGTCCCCAGCAGTAGAAACTTTGGTCCTTGACTCGTAACTGCTCTGTCTGCCACTGGGGATTAGAGATGTCCGTTGTGTATTCGATGTGATTACCTGGATAGGCGTCAGCTTTACGAGGTTTTCCAAAGACAATAAGACGTGAAGCCATCACCGCTTGCATCTCATCTTGGGTTGGAATATGGTAGCCAGCAATAGGTGCTACATCCTTTTTGTAGCGCAATCGTAGTCGGTCATTTCGTTGGGATCCGTCAGGCTGCTGGTTGGTGACGTAGTCAAAGGAGAAGTAGCAGGGATCATTCCGATCCGTCACGAGACGTTCGTATTTCTGAAAGATAGGCTTCGTCTGTTGCGTGTTTATCGGCTTTAGGATAGGTGTCGTACGGCACATATAGTCGAGGGGAGACGGAGCGCGGTCCTCTATGACGACACGTAGGGGGACAATGCCAGAGAGTGGCTTGCCATGAGTATTGCGTAGCTTAGTCGCACTTACGAAGGAGAGCTGTGAGCATCCCCCTGGTGCTGGTTTATCACCGCTGAGGATTTTGGTGTCAAAGTCCGGGTCGTCGCTCAGTACATACCCACTACGCGCTTGACTAGTGTACGAAGTATAGACCGCTGTCATCGGTATTTGCTTTCGACCATCGAAACGCTTCATCGCTTCGTCGGTGATAGGCATACCCCATAGGTAGAGATCTTGAGGGAGTCTACCTGCTTTAGCATCCATAATTCTATTGTTCCACTGCTCTAGATTTGGATGCCCACTGAGTTGCTTTTCATAATTCCTATAGGTGACAAATGATGAACCCATCATCACTAGATTCTCTGTGCTCATATAGAGGCTCTCGAGGGTGGGGACAGTGTTCCCTGACGCAGAGACGTGACTAGGGGTCATTGGACTCCAGGACAAAGAACTGAGTACGCTTCCCTTACCAATGAGAGGCAACTTGCCAGGTGCGAGATCATACGTGACGTTGGCATGTATGACGTTGGTCTCCACTTTGAGCCCCTTCATAAGGATGGGGAAGGAGCTTTTGTTGTAAACCTCTACACGTAGGAGTACGCCTGGCATCTTGAGCTTGATGGGATTATTTGGAGTGTTCTCTACGACACGATCCTCGCTAATCTGTACGGATGTCCACTCAGAGAAGAATGGTATCTCTATATCGCTCACAGAAGTGTTTCTAGAGCTTCTTAATGTGCTAAATGATATAGGGGCTTCATAGCCAAGTCGCTCATTCCAAGTCGCTGCAATCATCGTGATACCTTGATTGTCCTTTCTAAAGAAGGGGTGCTTGGGGTTGTCATAGATACACATCACATACCAATCCTTACTACCTGGCTCTAGCTTTTGCGCACTGCTCTGTAGGGCGATGCCACTCAGGCGTTGCCGAGGTATCTGAAAGGTGTTATCTCCATTGCCCTTGTATCTGACATGGTCTAGGTAGATGGTGTTGATGGGATTGCCTTGAGCATCCTTTTGACTGAGGATGACGATCATATTGTCGCCACTTTTTGCGGCAAACTTAAACTGTACCTTTCCCGTCTGGGCGTTTGTCTCTAGATCTATCGCCCGTAGCGATTGCTCGGGATGTTCACGCAGGTACTCGGGGTCCTCGTCACAGCTTACAGCGTTACGAAGGGGGGTACTATCGGACATGCGCGTGTTAAGCTCTAGCTCGATGGTGACAGGCTTATATCCTTTTGGGATAAGCCGCTCGGAAGCTGAGTTGCCTGGCTCCTGGGTCTTATCCAGCTGTCTGCAGCGATCTGCTACGCATGCAGAAAGGAGGAGTACCGAAAGGAGTGTCAGAGCGAGTGATCTGATGTAACTATATGGTGTATTCATGCGAATCTATTTATAGGGATTTGAAACCATCTGGGCTAATGTTGACCACACCCCACTGAAACGGCTGAACGGTTACTTCCAGCTGGCTTGTAAATGAGATGAGGATGGGAATATTGACCTCGTGCTGCCCCTTGAGGGGAATATGGTGTGTGGCGAGATAGCTCTGTAGGTCTATGGCCTTGAGAACATGAGATGGCGAGCCTTCTTCCGTTAGTTCTAGCGTAAGACCGTGGATCTCATCTATACGGAGTAGGTCAAAGCGGGCTCTGTAGAGGTCTTGCTCTGCGTGATGCTCCAGTTGAGGAGTGAAAACCTTAAGACGAGTAGGCTGTGGAATCGTTGAGGTATAGCCAGAAAAGGCGTAGTAAGTGCCAGATTGGTTGATGCGTATCTGAGGTTTGCTATGACTACGCGCTCCTGCACTGCGAAAGGTGTCAAATCCACTGACAACTACATCTAAGCTTACATGAGCAGAGGCAAAAGGTACGACAGCTTTCTCTTCTCGTCCAAGAGTATTTAGGTCTACTAGCTTATTGGCATAGTATAGCGAGTCGGTCGTGTGGTAAGTCTCCTCTGCATCGGGGCGAACAGACAGTCCAGCTGTGGCGATGCTACTCGTATTCGTCACTATAGAGTGGTCTCTGAGATTGCCCCAAACAATGATGCGCCATCTCCCAGAATGGATGTTTTGAAGGGTTACGCCATACTTGAGATCCATAGCGGATAGAGCCTGATCATAAGCTAGGCGACCATCCTCGTAGTAGACATATAGGTGCCCGCTACGTATGTGCTGTGACAAGACATCCGTTTTGCCGTCTGCTGTATAAGCAAAGTTGATATGTCTGGATGGACACTTACTGAGATCATCGTACACACTTAGTGAGCAGGCGTTGAGACCGACCAATATTGAGAGCAATAGTATGATTAGAAGATGCTTGTGAGGCAGATGCATAACTAGGGATGACTTCGAGTGCTTGTGCTTGTATATGCTGTAGATTGGGGGGAAACTCTCTGGGACATCAGTCTAGGCTGAAGTCTCAGAGAGTTGGTGGGATTAGTAAGATGACTTACTGCTTGTAATCCCTGCTATATTAGAGCTGAGGTAGGATGTTTTGAGCGGTCCATCTACAGGGTCTGACGATGAGTTGAAGCTCCTTCTTACCCTTAGACTCAGGCTCAGTAGTATCAGGATTGTTGGGATCTGGCGTGCCGTCTTCTTTCGTCTTGAAGTGGTCGTTTAGACCATTTAGGTTGAGCTTGTAGATGGTGCCGACACTGAATTTTAGAGCTGGTAGATTTGGATCCAGCTTTCCACTTGGCCTGGCACCTGTCTTAAACTTCTTGATAGTCACGTAGCGTATCTGCTCGCCATCGGGGAACCCATTAGCTTTTGCGTCAGTAGAGTACTTGATACCCAACTTTAGGATTACGTGGTCGGAGACAGTTGCTGACTCGCCATCTTTCTTGGGGAAGAGTTGATAGGCTGCTGCTTTGGCACCACTCTCAAATGCTGCCTTATCAGTCACCACATCTTTCATCTGAGGCTTAAGAGGTTTTGAATTTGTGGTCGTCGCAGTCTCAAAGCCATCGAGACTAGCATTGTGGTCGGTAAAGTAGCGTTTAGCAGCTTTGCGTGTGTCTAGGTAGTTGTTGATGTAGACCTCTTTCACTTCTATAGACTCGAAGGCTTTCTTTCCATTATCATTAGCCTTTGGCTCTATCTTTCCAAAAACCTCTAGACGAGCAAAAGCAGGTTTCGGGGTTAAATCAGCCTTGTAGGTTATCTTCCCATTGGAAGTCGTTGAGGTGATGTCGGTCGTTGTCGCCGTTAGAGGTATTGCCGTTTGGAAGACGGCACCCTTGCCTTGCCACGTGGTAATAGAGGTGTCGTCTTTAACCTCCGCATTGGCTATTAGTGTCACAGCGGTGACGGCATCTGTAACTTCAAACTTACATCCGTCTGGTAGGGTCTTAGCTGCAGCAATCTGATCTGGAGTGAGTGTGTAGGTACGACCAGCACCATTGTTGAGGATAACTTTGACATTCTCTGTGATGGTCGTTGTCGTGCCATCAGTGATCTGTGCTTCAATCGCACGAAGCTGGGCATCATCAATACGGAGACTGAGGACAGCGGCTTCTGTTTTCTTGGGCTCTTGCTTCTTGCAGGCAAAGAGCGATAGTGCCATCATGGCGATGGCGAGTGTTTTTACTTTCATACTTAGGTTGTTTTTTTTGTTATATGGTTATTAATTCTCTTAGTTATCTTTATCTAGTCCCAAATAGTGGAATCATCAATGATGGGTGGATTCTCGCCAGGAGTTTCTACCAGACCCACGACATTGATGAATGGAACTTCGGGTTTGTCTGATGTAGGGTCGTTGTCGGTAGTGAATTGACTAAAGATATCGGATAGTTTGATGTTGTAGTTGTGACCTGCTTCAAATCGTGCTAAGCGTTCTGATCCTGAAGCTCCCTTGACGAGGTAAGACTGTATGGTGATAAAGCGATTGGTATACCGCTGACCATTCTTGTCGTAGTCAAGTCTTATGATTAGGTGATCGATAGAGCTTGGCGACTCCTCTGTGCGGGGGAATACATAGTAAAAGTCTGCATAGCTATTTCGTCCTGTCTGCCTATCATACTGTAGGAGCTGGTTATGGAGCGTACTCTCTAGGTTGTGCATTTTCTGCTCATGACCGAACCAAAAACCTCCATTGCTGGGGAAGTAGTCGGTGTGGGAGAGATAGGACCGCTCGCCTGTTGAGCGGTTTTTGATATAGTTATTGATGTACAGCCCTGTGATACGTATGTTTTTAATCACGCCTCCAGCCGCTGCATAGGAGCCAGCAGATACGCCTGAGACGATCTCCAGTCTAGCGACAGGGGGCTTGGGATATAGCTCTACAGCAAGCCCATTGGGGCGTTTTTGTATCGAGACTTTGTCCGAGAGTAGGGGCATCTCGGCGATGGTGCGCCCCTGGTAGTCTAGTATGTTGTTGCTGAGACGCTCAGGGTTGCATACGACAGATATAGCCTCGCAACGAGATGGCACGGTTAGCTTATATCCGCTGGGAGCCTTGAGCTGGGCTATCTCAGGAGAGTTCGCGCGAAAGGTGATAGCTTGCTGTACCTCAACACGCTTTGAGATGTCCCAAAAGTGGATCTCCACAGAGGAGATCTCTATTGGCTGTCCGATCTGATAAGGATCGGACATAAAGTCGCCCTTCCCATAGCTTGTTCCGAGGGCACGCATCGAGCCTAGGGCAGGGAGTCGTATGATGATCTCCTTGCTCGCTTGAGGAGCTTTGGAGCAGCTCATTATGAGAGAGAGAAGTATATATGCCAAGACGCCTCTATGTACGAGGTGGCTGACAAAACTTTTTTTGCAGTCATCCATATATATATAGATGTTTAAGCGTAAGAAAAAAAATAGAGATCGCGAGGACTAGGCGTGTATGGTCTGACTGGACCGTCACTAAACCACAAGAGCCACTCACACAGACAGCCATGATATAGAATCATAGTGTCTACATAAGGTGCTTATATGGGAAATCTCAGGGCAATCCCTCTATATGAAATATAGGAATACCGTAGTACAGACAGCATCCGACATCCTCTCTACAAAGCTTCGCCCAGGCTACAATCAATACCTTAACGACATTTGTCGTCAAAGCACGCACAATACGCTGGGGGCGTTTCATACCGCTTCGCTGGATTATTTTGGGAGTGGAGTACATATCCGTACATTGTGAATTGTTCTCGGCACGAAGGTACAAATTGTTTTTTTTACAGCCAAATGTTTAACTAAAAAACTTCTGGTCAAAAACTTCTGAAGGTGCTGGGGATAGCACCAGGGGCGGTCACGAAGTGCCTACAAATACAAGTTTTTTATAGGTACTATCCAAACAGTTCGGAGCCTCAGACGAACTCTCTTCTATAAGGTGTCGAACCCGCACATCACTCCTCTTCTGCAAGAAGAATGGTAGTTTTATGTAACTTTGAAAACGTATAGAAAAGCGATTGCTCTTAATTGTAAAATCCAGTGATGGCCAAAAAGACAAATAAAATGGATCCAACTACAGATCAACCTGATAGATCCTTTTGCAATTCACTTTCCAAAGAGTGGCAAGCAGCTGTGCTAGAAGCGGCTAAAGTAGTAAAAGCAGGAGGAGTCATCCTCTATCCCACAGATACTATTTGGGGAATAGGATGTGATGCCACCAACGAAAAGGCTGTTGAGCGAATTTTTACTATCAAGGAGCGCCCTAGCAATAAGGCAATGCTCCTCCTCATCGATAGCGATGCGAAGCTCCCTTGGCTTGTAAAGGAAGTTCCCTCAATTGCTTATGATCTCATCGACTCTGCTGTGCATCCTCTCACGATTATCTATCCTGGTGCTCGCCACGTAGCTCCCGCTCTCATTCCAGAGGAAGGCACTTTGGGGATTCGCATTACTCGAGAGCTCTTTTCACAAAGCCTATGCAAGAATATAGGAGTACCCCTTGTTTCCACTTCTGCAAACCTTTCAGGGCACCCTTCTCCCCGTACATTTGCAGAGATTGATCCTGAGATCATTCATCGTGTAGACTATGTAGTACCTGTACGCCAAAATGAAACTGCTCCACATACTCCAAGCGAAATAATAAAACTAGGAGTACACAACGAGGTAGAGATAATACGTGGTGCATAAATGAAGCAGCCTCAGCGGTTATCACGTCACGCACGTTTTCGATTGGCCTATATAGGAGCAGATGCATTGGCACTAGTTGTCGCCTATTTTCTCACTAACTATATACGCTACTACTTCGAGGGGGCAGACCTAGATTGGGGGAATCTGCAGGCATATCTCTTTGGTAGCCGTGCGCAAGCCGTAGGAGGAGCAGTCCTAATCTTATGGTTTTTGATCATCACCCTATCAGGATACTACAATCGACCTCTTCATCGTGGTCGCTACGACGACTTCGTGGCCTCACTAAAGAACAGCTTTATTGGAGGTACCATACAGTATCTCCTTGTCGTTACCAATGATCCTATTGAAGAGGTAGGCAGACTCCTTCCGATTTATTTTATCTTACTCGGGATCTACTTTGGTTCTCTTTTTATTTCCCGTAGCATTGTATCCCACATCAAAGTGAAGTGGCTCGCCACCCCCAAGCATTATCCCAATGTGCTTATCCTCGGTACCCCACGAGAAAAAGCGAAACTGCTAAGTTTTGCTGAGGAGCTCCACATCCAACCCATATCTAAGATTGAAATTCCTTCCAATAAATGCACCACAAAAGAAGAAGAGAAGGCTCAATTGAAGGAGATCTTAGCACAATGCGAAACGGTCATTAGCCTTCACTCGCCAAGTGCAATCTACCTTGCAGTAGACAAAGAGAAGAGTACTTTAGGAATGCGCCTTCTTTATGCTCTTTTCCCTTACAAGTGCGAGATTTTCGTCACGGCAGAAAGCTTTGCTCTAACCTTAGGCGATCTCTACTTTGGCTCTATTCTGTCAATACCTTTGGTAAGCATAGCAGACACAAAAATGCTTGAATGGGAAAAGAATGTAAAATGGCTCTTTGATAAAGTCGTTTCCACCATACTGCTCTTGCTGTTGTCTCCTCTCTACTTCATCCTTGCCATACTTGTAAAACGCTCTTCCAAAGGGCCTATCATTTACAAGCAAGAACGTATAGGTCGGCATGGTAAGCCTTTTTTCATCTACAAATTTCGTACTATGTACACAGATAGTGAGCAAAGTGGTCCTGCTTTATCTCAAGAAGATGATCCCCGCATCACACCCCTCGGTAGAGTGCTTCGCAAATATCGTCTTGACGAGTTGCCTCAGTTTTGGAATGTCCTCAAAGGGGATATGTCGCTCGTGGGTCCAAGACCAGAAAGGGCTTACTACATCAATCAACTGCTCGAGGATGCCCCCTATTACTACCTTTTGCATAATGTATCGCCAGGTATCACCTCGCTCGGCATGGTATACTATGGCTATGCCTCCAACCTAGAGGAGATGAAAGAGCGTCTAAAAATAGACTGGGTCTACTATCGCAATATGTCACTGGCCTTAGATGTAAAGATTTTATTTACTACCTTTACCACTCTTGTGAAAGGCAAAGGGAAGTAATTTGTAAAAGACAGATCTGGAAATACCCAAAAATTCATATTCAACAAAGGTGAGCTTACTTACTCGATTTATTCATTGGAGAGAGAGAAACCTTAGTGAACGCAACTTTTTGCTTCTGCTGGGGCTCATTGTAGGAGCAGTAGCGTCTCTCGCTGCTTTTTTATTAAAATCGTTTATCCACATTTTACAAGAGTTTGTAACTGGACTCGCACAGAGCTACAGCATACTCTATCTTATTCTTCCGCCTCTCGGCATCTTTCTTACTGCTATGATCGTTATGTACATCGTGCGGGACGACATCAGTCATGGGGTAACCAAGATATTAATAGCACTTTCTCAAAGGAAAAGTCGCATCAAGCCCCACAATATGTGGTCTTCGCTACTCTCAAGCGCAGTAACTATCGGCTTTGGTGGTTCGGTCGGGGCAGAGTCGCCTATTGTCCTTACTGGGGCTGCAATTGGCTCCAACATTGGCAGGCTTTTCAAGATGGATACCAAGAACCTCATGCTATTGGTGGGGTGCGGTGCAGCAGCAGCTATCGCTGGGATCTTTAAAGCACCGATAGCAGGACTTATCTTTGTCGTAGAGATTCTTTTGATGGACCTCACGCTCAATAGCGTACTACCATTGCTTACTGCCTCTGCTACAGCGGCTATTTTCTCCTATCTTCTTTCTGGTCCAGAGCCTTTTTTTGCCTTCTATCAGACACAAAACTACATACCAGAACGCATTCCCTATACTATTTTATTGGGGGTAGTCTGCGGTTTTATGGCACTCTTTTTCTCCAAAGTAATGTTTACGTTGGAGAAACGATTTAAAAAAATAGACTCCTATGGAAAGCGTTTTCTCATTGCAGCCCTTGTACTCAGTTCCCTCATTTTTCTTCTTCCACCTCTCTATGGTGAAGGGTATGCTACGATTGAGCAGCTACTTTCGGGAAGAGAATCGGAAATCCTCAAAGGAAGTCTTTTTGAAGGCTTTGGAGGAAGCTTTTGGGGGCTTTTCCTTTTTCTCCTCTTTACCACGCTACTGAAGGTATTTGCATCAGTTGCTACCAATTCAGGAGGGGGCTGTGGTGGTCTATTTGCACCTACTCTTTTTGTGGGTGGACTTACTGGGTTCATTTTCGCCTTCTCTTTGGGAAACATTCCATTCATTAGCACTTCTCTACCTACCGAAAACTTCACCCTTATGGGCATGTCGGGTATGATGAGTGCTGTAATGCATGCCCCTCTCACAGGGGTTTTCCTTATAGCTGAACTTACTGGGGGGTATGATCTTTTTCTTCCGCTTATGCTTGCTTCGCTTAGTGCATATGCTACGATTCGGCTCTTTATGCCCCATAGTATCTACTCTTTGCGCCTTGCAGAGCAGGGCAAGCTCATTACCCATGAAAAAGACAAAGCTGTACTTACAGTAATGGATCCCCTAAGCGTCCTAGAAAAAGATTTTATCACGGTAAAACCAGAGATGACACTTGGTGATGTCGTTGAGCTGATAGGAAGCGGAAAACGAAATATCTTTCCCGTGGTGGACGACAACAAGAAGTTACGTGGCTTAGTTTTGCTCGACGACATTCGAAATATTATGTTTCGACCCGAACTCTATCAGCGGTTCAAGGTCAGCAAGTTTATGATATCACCCCCTGCAACGGTAGTCATGCCCTGTAGTATGGAGCAGATTATGAAGATCTTTGACAAGTCAAAGGCGTGGAACCTTCCTGTAATTAATGAAGATGGCAGCTACCTCGGGATGTTCTCAAAATCCCGTATTTTCAACACCTATCGAGAAGTGCTTAGCAATCTGTCGACAGGCGACTAATCTTCAATAAATTATCTCACGCACACGGAAATCAACTACTAGTATTCGCTCTCTTGTCTATGAATGAGAAAAGTCTTCCCCTCTTATTTCTTGGTACCGCTCCTTTTGCGGTTGGTTTTTTAAGGGATCTTCTTGACAAAAAGTACAATGTAGCAGCTGTGGTTACTGCTCCAGATAAACCTCAAGGAAGAGGACGAAAGCTCGCTCCCTCTCCTGTCAAAAGCTTTGCATTGGAAAAAGGATTACCTGTCTTACAACCCGAGAAGCTCACCGATGAAAGCTTTCTAGAGATACTAGAGAATATCAAGCCCCACCTTGGAATAGTCATAGCCTTTAGAATGCTGCCCAAGGCAGTATGGGCTCTCCCTACAAGAGGCACGATCAATCTTCATGCCTCACTTCTTCCTCGATGGAGAGGGGCAGCTCCTATCAATCACGCCCTTATGGCGGGCGACAAAACTACAGGGGTGACGCTATTTCATCTAAACGAAGGACTAGATGAAGGGGATATTATCGCCACCGACTCACTAGAGATTTCAGACAACGACAACTTCGGGACGCTACACGACAAACTTGCCCTGCTAGGTCAAGATCTTCTTCAGAAGCACCTTTCAAGCGTGCTTTGTGGTCAGCTATCTTCCAAAAGACAACCGCTCAATACAGATGAGCCCTATGCAAGTAAACTTACCACAGAAAACACACGCATTGACTGGTCCAAAAGTGCCCAAGAGCTTCACAATTTCATCCGTGGGCTATCTCCCACTCCAATGGCTTGGACTGAACTTTCTTTGGGAAGTGAAGCACAATCCACTCTTCGTTTCAAAATAGCAGCTTGCGAAGTCGTTGATTCTAGTATAGCTAGTGATCTACCATATGGAGCTATACACCTGCCACGAAGGGGAGAAATGGAGGTCGTAGCAGGAGATGGTCATTTACTTCGTATCTTGTCTTTGCAGGCTCCTGGTAAGAAAGTTCTTTCTACACGCGACTACCTAAACGGTGCCAAACTGCCAGAAAATCCGCGTTTTATATAATCTCTTTTCTGTTTCGAGTGTACCACATTCACCTATAGAGACTGTTGACTTTTGCAACATTCCCATATACTGATAGATTCATTTCTTAAATAAAAAAGAAGCCTCCCCTAATAAATTAGTGGGAGGCTCTTTTATGGAATCTGAAAATTCTAAGAATTAGAGCATAGTCTAAACGAATCTCCTTTTCTCCAGTGTGTTTATTTCTTAGGATCAGCAGGCTTTTCTGTCTTACCAGGCTTTGCTGTTACAGATACAAGAAGTGACGCTTCAAGATTATTTCTTCCTACAGCTACGGTAATTTTAGCACTACCCTTCTTTATACCTGTAATGGTATTGGTGTTGATATCTACAGTAGCTATAGATTCATCTGAGGAGGTCATGCTTTTCACTTTTGCATTGAGAGGATCCGTCTTAACACGAATAACAAAAGTTTTTCCTTCCTGAATTTCAACCTTTTCAATTGCTTTATCGTCTTTAGATCCTACATTTGTCAATATTACAGACTGTGCCTCTGGATCTTGCTTTACTTCCTTTTTACATCCTGCAAAAAGGAAAGCCAAAACGGCAAGTGACATCGTCACTGCTACTACTAGTGATCTTTTCATGTTTTTGTTGATTTCTTATTGTCTTTTTCTTACTTATTTCTGACCAAGAGAGTCAATCTTAACTGGAGTAGAAACCCTAAGTCTTTTCATTACTCATTATTGCAACACAAAAGAGCAAGCAACTATTTTTCTCTTTTGAGACTGCTATGTATGCAAAGATAATACTTTTTCTGTATGTAGCAATCTTTCTCTACATACCCCTTGATTATGATGCTCGTTTATTAGAGAGAAACAATCGAGACGATCCGTAAGCTCTCTGTTTAGGAACTAGCTAAATTCATACAAACTCCCCTTCCTCCAAAGAATGCCCCTTTGAAACGGTAAATTACAGGTTCAAAAAAGTTCTGTATCTTTGTGGCACAATACAATCTTACTCCTATGGGAAAAGAGTTTTCGTGGAAGGAGATTGTTAAAAGCAACGAATTTACGATTTTGCGAAGGGGCCGACTTGGCTTTGACAGCGTGCGAGTGGATTCGTAAGCATGCCGTGTGTTGTTGCTGTGACACGTACCCATCTAGCATCACTAACTTTTTTAATTGGCGAAAACAATTACGCTCTCGCTGCCTAGACCGAAGCATAGTAAGCTAGGCTCTGACTTACGCCGATAGGCGAAGACGAGACATCGCTCGAGGCTCTTATTCCGAAGTTGCTCGATCTATAGCGGTGCATCAATATCGGGATCCATAGTCCGAAGAGTTCTCTCCGTTGGAATATGGTACAAAAGGAGGGATAAGCGACGACAATGCAGTAGCTCTAGCTGCTATTCGTTGCCGACAATTGAAGTAGAGCTAAGCATGTAGAAAGCGTATTTGTTCTGCGTTTGGACGAGGGTTCAATTCCCTCCGGCTCCACTATACTACACTTTAGGAAAAAGCAAGCACTAATACCCACTTACTCAAAGAGTTTTGTGGGTATTTTTTTGTGGTTCTCCTCAAAAAAAACGCTGTAGGCAGAGTGGCCTTCACTTTGCATTATCCATTCTTCCGAGACTTTTTCCAAATTCTTCCGAGACTTTTTTCTGAGAGGAAATAGACCTTTTGAATGTGCTTTCCATGGCAACTGCATTTCATCACATTCAAGACTTAGGAAATCTCTTCGGCTTCGCCATTACACCGACTCAAACAGTAGAGAAAGCCGTCACATGCAGATTATACAGAAAAAAGAGGCAGACAACTCTCTTTTTTTGTACCTTTGTGGAAAGTGACCGCTAAGCGGCACATGCGTTGCTAGGATAGATACTAAAGATTTCAAATTGCCACTATTAAAACTCTCTAGGGATCTCCCTTCCTAGGTTCTACATGCAGGTCGTATTAATGTAACCGTATTAGAAGATGGTATAACCACAAAGATAAGAATCCTGCGATAAGATTATTGAAAAAAGAAAGCACCAATGTGGTCGTTATTGTTTAAGTTTAGTTCCTTTCTATTTATACCACTGATTCCCAATTCAGGAGGGGCATCCTCCGATAGCACAGGAGTTGTATCACAGGTTGAGGAAAAACTCCTTGCTGCAAAAAATTCGGGCTTCAACTTTAAGGAGATGCTGGGCGAATGGCTCACCAGTATCATCAATTTTGGACTTCGTGTAGTCATTGCACTTGTCGTCTTTTACCTTTTTCGCAAAGCCATCAAGTACCTACTTTCCCTCTTTAAACGCCGACTAGCCAAGCGCAACATAGACTCTGGGCTTGCAAGTTTTCTCTCTTCTGTTCTTCATGGATTGGCTTTTGTCGTACTGGTCCTTCTGCTCATAGATATTTTAGGCTTCAAGTCAGTATCCTTTGCCGCACTCATGGCAGCCGTAGGTGTAGCCCTAGGAGCAGCACTTAGTGGACAGTTGCAAAACCTTGCTGCAGGTGTGGTAATATTGGCTACACGTCCCTTTAAGGTAGGGGATTGGATTGTAGCCAAAGGAGAAGAAGGTACCGTTACGGAGATCTCCATCTTCTACACTACCCTACTAGGTGTAGACAATAGCTCTATTCACATTCCCAATGCCGTCCTTACCTCAGACAAACTTAAAAACACCTCAAGCGAAACACTCCGTCGCTGCCAATGGGTAGTGGATATAGAATATGGGGCCGATGTAGCTCTTGCGAAGAAGACTCTTAACGAACTTGTAGAAAGCGACAATCGCTTCAAAAAAGACCCTGCCCCACTCATTGTCGTTAGAGAGCTTGCCGATAGCTCTGTAAAGGTTATGCTGAGAGCTTGGTGCGCTAACAATGACTTTTGGACACTCATTTGGGAAATGAATGAAAAGATCTACCAGGAGTTTCAACAAAGGCAGATCCCCTTTGCGTTTCCTTCTATTACAGTGTACCAAGGAGCCTCGGATTGTGCCACCGCAGTGCCCTCTCGTACTCCTCTCCAAGAAAAGCATACTCCCAATGAAACAAAATAAATACTCCATAAAAGCAACTGCTTAAGAAGGGACTAATATCCTTACTCTATGAATATATCCTACAATGCACTATGTCGATACCTACCAGAGGTTGCCGATATAGATCCTCATCACCTCTGTGATATTCTCACCTCTATAGGGCTGGAAGTGGCCAGTATTGCCGAAATAGAAATGGTAAAAGGCGGTTTAAAGGGAATCGTCTTGGGCAAGGTACTCACTTGCGAACCGCATCCCAATAGCGACCACCTTCACCTTACGACCGTTGATATAGGGAGCGAAATATTAAACATCGTATGTGGAGCACCCAATGTAGACTCGGGACAAATTGTACCTGTAGCCACTATTGGAGCAGTGCTTTACAATGGAGACGAGTGCTTTACAATCAAAAAAAGCAAACTTCGTGGAGAAGTGAGCTGTGGCATGATATGCTCTGAAAAAGAGCTAGGAATAGGGGAAGATACCTCTGGAATTATGGTGTTGCCCAAGGAGGCTCCCATAGGGGTATCTGCAAAAGAATACTTCCAAATAGAAAGCGACTTCCGCATAGAGATCGATATTACCCCCAACAGAGTAGATGCTACCTCACACTATGGTGTAGCTCGTGATCTAGCAGCCTACCTATCTGCCAAAGGGCAGTTTGTAAAAGCCCATCTACCCGAAGTAAAACCATTGCCCCAAGGGAGAAAAGGGGAAGGAATAGCGGTATCTGTAGATCTTTTGCCAGAAGAATGTCCACGCTATAGTGGCATCACTCTTAAAGGCATCCACAATGGAGAAAGCCCCGATGAAATCAAAAACTTTCTCAAAGCAATTGACCTTCACCCCATAAATCTTGTTGTTGACATCTCCAACATTGTACTTTACGAAGTGGGACAACCTTTGCACATTTTGGACGCAGACAAAATCAATGGTCAATGCCTCTCTGTGTGCAAACTCCCTAAGGGAACTCCATTTGTGACCCTAGACTCCGTTGAGCATAAGCTCCTTGGCACCGAAATTATGATTGTTGATGGCAACAAGGAGCCTCTGTGTATGGCTGGAGTACTCGGAGGCAAGGAGGCCGAAGTAACCACTCAGACGAAACGAATTTTTATAGAGAGTGCAAACTTTAATAGCACACTCATTCGCAAAGCTGCTAGGAAACATGGTATCAGTACGGATAGCTCATTTCGATTTGAGCGAGGACTAGACCCCGCAGCGACAGCATATGCCCTAAATCGAGCAGTAGACCTCTTGATAAACTATGCAGGAGCAGAGGTGGAAGGCGAACTTTACGACAGGTCTTTCCTACCTCTTGAAGAGCCACGTTGCACACTCTCTCTTTCTTTCATGAAGCGACTCCTCGGAGTTGAGATTCCTCTTGAAAAAGTTAAAACCATCTTGCAATCGCTTGATATAGTAGTCGAAAAGGAACAGGGAGACACTCTCTACCTTCTACTTCCTCGCTATCGTACCGATGTGCGTCGTCAAGCAGACATTGTAGAAGAGGTCTTGCGTATTTATGGCTACAACGAGATTCCCTCTTCGGGATACGTAACCGCCAACCTTAGTGCTAGAGGGATAAAGGATCAAGACTATCACAGCGAACTCCTACTTAGTGAACAGCTGGTAGGCGCTGGATATAGTGAGATTCTTTGCAACTCACTCTCCTCCGAAAAATATTACAAACCTCTCACATCCTACCCTTGTGAACACTTGGTACACCTCCTCAATCCTCTCAGCGAAGAGCTTGCTGTACTTCGCCAGACTTTGCTTTTTGGAGGTTTGGAGGCTACTTCACGCAACGAACGTAATAAAAGCCCCTTTTGTCTTTTCTTTGAATGGGGCAATGTCTATCGTACAACTCCCACTCAAGAGAGTACTCCAGCCTTCAATGCTGGTACTCCTTTGCTCAAGGGGTATGAGGAAGTACCTATTCTAGCCCTATGGAATAGTGGCACACTAGGAGAAGATAGTTGGTACCAAAAAGAACAACCGACTAGTGCCTTTCGACTCAAAGGGGATGTGGAAAATATATTTAGAAGAGTGGGAATACCTCTGCATACGCTCAAGGAGACTCTTCTCACACAGAGTGATTTGTTTACCACTGAGTTGCAATTTGTCACGCAAGACGGCAAAGTCCTTTGTCGAATGGGAGAGATCTCTTCCGCTATTCGCAAACTATGCGATATTGATCGACCAGTGTATTATGCTGAGCTACGTAGTGACCTGCTCTTTGCCTTGGGACGTAAAGGAACTTTACAGGTAGAAGACATCAATAAATTTCCCGTAGTCACTCGAGACTTTGCGCTACTTATTGATGAAACTGTTACCTTTTCCGAGATCTCAAAGGTAGCGACTGAAGCTGGAGGGAAACTACTTCGCGACGTACAACTCTTTGACGTCTATCAAGGAAAAAATCTACCTCAGGGGAAAGTGAGCTACGCCGTTCGCTTCCGTCTGCAAGACGATAAAGGTACCCTTACCGACAAACAAATCGAAAAAGTAATGAAAAATATAAGTTCCCAATTGCAAAGCAAACTGGGGGCGACAATACGATAATCCATTCATTTTAGCATTTTTACAATCCAATGGGAAGAGCTTTTGAATATAGAAAAGCAAGAAAGCTAAAACGCTGGGGCAATATGGCTCGAGTGTTTACAAAACTCGGAAAAGAAATCACAATGGCCGCCAAAGATGGTGGTCCTGATCCCGACATGAATCCTCGCCTCCGCGTTTTGATACAAACCGCTAAAAAGGAAAACATGCCCAAAGACAATATTGATAGGGCAATAAAGCGGGCTGTAGACAAAGACTATACCGATTACAAAAATATTACTTACGAAGGATATGGACCACACGGAATAGCCGTATTTGTCGAAACTACAACCGACAACAATACCCGTACTGTCGCAAATGTGCGAAGCTATTTCAATAAATGTGGAGGGAGCTTAGGTACTACTGGCAGCTTGGAGTTTCTCTTTGATCATAAATATCTCTTTCATGTACAGAAGAAAGAGGATATGGACTTGGAAGAATTTGAACTCTCTGTAATTGACTTTGGCGTAGACGAAGTAGATGTAGAGGGCGATGAACTGCTTCTTTATGGAGAATTTTCTCAAAACGGAGCACTTCAAAGCTATCTTGAAGAGCAGGGACTAGAAATCAATTCGGTAGAGTTTATTCGTGATCCAAAAGATTATCGCGACGTAACAGCCGAAGAAGCTGAAGATGTAAATAAACTCATCGAAAAGCTAGAAGAGGATGAAGATGTACAAAACGTCTTCACCAATATGAGAGAACCAGAGGACTCTAGTAAAGAAGAGTAACCCCTATTCAAAATTAGAGCAGAGGAGCATCTATAAAGAATAAGGTCCTCACAAATACCTTCAAACGTGATGAAAAGAGTTTTCCTTCGTCAACTGCTTTTTTTGTTAGGACTCTTTGGAGGAGTATCTACTTCTCTATTAGGTCAGCTGTCTGAGGGGGGCTATCCGCATATTTCCTCTACACAGCTACGCTCACACACTCCAATTGAGTATGTAGAGCTAGCTCCTCCAAGCGATGATTCGGTTCGCGCATATATAGAAAAAGACCTAGGGACAAGCCCATTTAGGGTTATGTCCCTAGGCATTACTTTATACACCTCGCTAACGCCTGAAAATAGTGGTAAACTCTATCGAGACTCTCGTGGAGCAATTGTATGGAGACTTCCTCTCAAAGTCGATGGAGCCACATCGCTACAGCTATACTTCAGCCGATTCCATCTGCCCGAAGGAGGAAAGCTTTTTTTCCTTTCTCCCGATGGTAAACTACAAAAAGGGGCCTATACAGCAAAAAACAATACTTCTCTCAATGCTCTTGCCCTTTCGCCTATTGAAGGAGACAAGACAATTCTTTACTACGAAGGAGCAGTAGGAGAAGAGGATCTTCCTGAATTGGAGCTACAACAGGTAACCTACGGACTTTGGGATCAAAAAGACTTTAAGTATACCCATCCAGCGCTAGGAAAGTACAAGAGAAGTGAGCCTTGGTTTTGGGGAGACTACTCATGCTCTCCCAATGTAGTTGCTTTCCCCGAATGGGACAAGCAGGCACATAGCCTTTTGCTGATGATCGTTCGTGGCAACACCGTATGCTCTGGTGCACTTATCAACAACAGCCGAAACGATGGAACGGCTTATGTACTGACCGCCTCTCATTGCATGAATAACTCCTTTAGACGAAGAGGCGATAAAGCATACATACAAGAATCAGCAAAGCGGACCGTTTTCTTTTTCAACTTTCGCTCCCCTCTTGCTGAAAGGATGGTAAGAGGAGTGGAAGAGCAATCTCTTGCGGGGGCAGAGATCATAGCCTACGATGAAAGTACCGATCTCTGTTTACTAAAGATAGTTGGGGTAGACAGCGATCCCACATACTCTCGTTCGGGAGGAATCCCCGCTTCTTTTATGCCCTATTACTCAGGTTGGAATGCAGAAGAGAATCCAGAAGGTAGCTTTATCAATCTTCATCATCCTACGGCATCTGTGGCTAGATACAATCGACATGATGCCTCCTCCTTAAAGCTTACAGACTTTAGCGCAAGTTCTGGGATTACTTGGAAAGGTGTTCATTACCATATTCCAAAATGGCAGATAGGTACCACAGCAGGAGGCTCTTCGGGCTCCCCTCTCTATGATAGAAAAGGTAGGATTATAGGCGCTCTTACTGGTGGAGCTTCGACTTGTACAGCTCCCAACAATGATGTATTTTATGCCCTATGTCGCTGTTTTTCCCTTACAAAAGACAAAAAGAAAGAAGAACGACTTGCGCCATGGCTTGCGCCCGATGGAGGAGTTACAAGCCAAGAGGGCTTTTCTCCTTATGCTCCTTTAGCCCCTACAAGACTCTCACACAACTTCTATTCTCTCCTTAGGGAACAAGTGGAAGAGCTTGACAAAAAATCCTTTGCTGAGGTAGTAGGAGTCGCGAATACTTTCCCAATTTCTACACAAAGCAAGCTATTAGGGCTACTCGTGGTAGCCAATCTTGAGCCTTTAGAGTCTACTCTACCCAAAGTGGTGGGGTGGGCCATTGACTCTGTAGGGAAAAAGCGAATCCTCTTTTCTGAAGCGATGACACTCCCTTATTACCAGTATCTTTCACAAAATACAACGCACAGTGCCACGCGTACTCTTCTCGGGTGGATCGAGTTTTTTATTCCTTTGGACAAACACAATGTACAGCTTGCTGAGGGCGAAACTTTATGGATTGGTTTTGAGCAAACAGATGGTGGAGCAATCCCCTTTCCCCTTTTGAGGGGTAAAGACAACAAGCTCAAAACAGCAATGAGCTATATGAAGTTGAAGGACTCCTCACAACAATGGATCAAAGGAGATGACCAGACTCTTCCAGTAGCACTTCGATCTCGAGGAAATTTCTGGATTGACCCTATTGTATGGCCGGTAAAAGAGACCTCTTCGCCTCGTCCCAACAAGAATCGCTGTACCCCATCAGCTTATATTTTAGGTGGTAAGATGCGTGTATCCATACCAGAAAAGTGCCTTTCTTCTTGTACGGTTTCGCTTTACTCGCTAAATGGCAAGCGACTTTACACAGCACATAGCGAGAGTCTTGTAGCAGACTTTGATTTGCCCCAGAGTGTACTGCAAGAAGGATGGGTGATTCTTTACTTCACCTTTGGAGAGAAGCAACATTATAGTACAGTACTGAGTACGAATTATGGGAATGTGAGTGATGGAAACTAAAGAGGAGATCGTAAGAGATTGGCTTAGTCGCTATACGGGTCGTCGTTTAGAAAGCTTTACGCCCTATATTTTACTGTGCAACTTTATCAGTTATCTACGGATTTTTGCAAAAAAGTATAATGTAGAAATCCAAGGACTGGATACACCAATGCCGAGTGCCTCCTATGGAAATATTACCATAATCTCTTTCGGTATGGGTAGCCCCAATGCGGCGACAGTGATTGATTTGCTTTCGGCAATTATGCCTACTGCTATTCTTTTTTTAGGCAAGTGTGGTAGCCTCAAAAATCGGCTCAAAGTGGGAGATTACCTTTTACCCATCGCTGCAATTCGCGGGGAGGGTACAGGCAACGACTATTTTCCACCAGAGATTCCTTCTCTGCCCTCTTTTCGCATTCTTCTTGCCAGCAGCGATGCTCTTGCTTCCCAGAATATCCACTTCGTAGCAGGCACCATTTACACGACAAATAGAAGGGTTTGGGAGTACGACAAGCAGTTTAAGGAATACCTCACCTCTACTCATGCTGAAGGTATTGATATGGAGACTGCAACACTCTTTACGGTTAGTTATGCCAATAGAATTCCTCTTGGTGCCCTTTTGATGGTAAGCGATGCTCCCATGACACCAGAGGGCGTAAAAACCGAAAAAAATGATCAGATCGTAAGCGATAACTTTATGGAGCAACATCTTAATCTTGGTATTGCAACGATAGAAAATCTTGAAGAAGGTCGTCCTCGTCTCAAAAACATCCGCTTTGAGTGGTAAAGAAACTTTTACAGCGTGGCTACTCCTTTACAAGAAACAAAACGCATTGAAAAGATGCTCAGCGAGGGAATACTTTTACCTCGCATGATTGTACTTTGTGGAGAAGAGTCCTACTACATTGATCGGATAGAAGACTTAATCGTCACCCAATATATCGAGAAAGAGAATAGAGACACCGAGCGTGTAATCCTATATGGAGCCGATAGTTCCATGAGTGAAGTTGCCTTACATGCCCAAAGCACTTCTCTTTTTGCAGAAAAAAGACTTGTAGTATTGCGAGATGCCCAATTACTCTCGGATCTTGATAAATTAAAAACGTTGATCCCCAAGATTCCTCATGGCTCCACACTTCTAGTTTCCTATAGAGGAAATCTCCGTCGTAGTAAGTCAAAACTTTTTGGCATCTTAGAGTCTCTTCCAGAGGAAACCCTTCTGATGATTGAGTCTCCTCTCATCCGAAACAATAGAGACATTTTGGCGATCATCACCCAAGTTGCCACACGCTGCAAGGCTGTTGTAGACGAAGCTGCAAGAAAGCGACTGATAGAGCTGGTTGGGTTCAATGGAAGTGTGATGAGTTGTGAGGTAGAAAAACTGGCCATCGCGGCAGGAAGTGCTCCAATTACTCACGAGTTAGTCAATAAACTCATTGGTTTCTCTAGACAATACTCCACCCAGGAACTGCGAAATGCTGTCGTAAAGAAAGACAAACTCTTAGCCCTCAAAATAGGGGAAGTGATGGCCTTGGATGAAAAAAGCTATCCTCTTCCTCTTATACTTGCCACCCTGTACGACTTTTTTGCTAACCTTATGGTAGTACACTTCATACCTCCCTCTCAGCGATCTCCACAAAACATTGCAACAGTACTAGGGCTTAGCAACAGCTACCGAGCAGATGAATATATCATCGCACCGACACGCTATAGTGCGATCCATACACTCCATATACTCCACGAGATCCGTATGACAGATGCTCGCTTTAAGGGTGCAGAGTCTGGCGACTACCGCTCCGAGTCTCTCCTGATAAATTTACTGATCATGATATTAGAATGAGGCATCTCCTCTATGGACGCTGATCAAAAAGCTTTTTTATCAAGGCGAATCGAAGAAGCGGGATTTGGTCTCTTCATTAAAAACTATTTTCCCCACAAAAAGATCCAGAAGATCACACTCTCTGGAGGGATTCATGTCTGCCCCAATAGAGATCCAGCTACAGGAATAGTTGGTTGTACCTACTGCAACAATGCCGCCTTTAGCCCTAATTTTCAAAGCAAAGGACTTCCTATCTCGGAGCAACTAAAGCGAGGAATTGATTTCTTTCGGCACAAATATCCTCAAATGGGCTACCTCGCTTACTTTCAATCATACACCTCAACCTTCGGTTCATACGATCACCTTATTGCTCAGTACGAAGAGGTACTTTCACATCCAGATGTATATGGTCTGGTTATTTCTACACGTCCAGATATGATGCCTGAGCCACTCCTCAATTACTTGGAAGAGCTTCAAAAAAGGTGCTTTGTCTTGATTGAATATGGGGTAGAAAGTACACTCGATCGCACTTTGAAAGCTGTAAATAGAGGGCACTCATACGCCCTAGCGGCAGATACCATTAGAAAAACCGCTGAACGAAATATCGCTGTGGGTGCTCACCTTATCCTAGGGCTTCCAGGGGAAAGCAAAGAGGAGATGCTACTTCATGCAGATCGTCTTTCACAGCTTCCTCTTAGTATCCTCAAGCTCCACCAACTTCAGATTGTCAAAGGCACCCCCATGGCAAGAGAATACCTTGCTAGCCCCACAAGCTTTCGTCTTTTTTCTCCAGAAGAGTATGCCGCTCTCTGCTTAGAATTTCTCCTTAGACTACGTGCGGATATTGCTCTTGATCGGTTTCTTTCTCAGTCTCCACCTGAGCTTCTTATTGCTCCACAATGGAATATCAAAAACTACGCTTTCAATGCAATCCTAAAAAGGGAACTTGACAAAATGTATAGCGAGAAACACGCTCCCTCCAAGAGCTCCTCTATTGCAAGCTATTAAGAAGAAACTTGTACTTTTGTACCTAGAAAACCTATCTTGATAAAACTATTAGAATCCGTCATATAATGAAAAGAAAAGCTTCTATGCAGGCTGTGAACCTGCTTTTATTGATTCTTGGTATCTTTCTTACGTCTAGCTGTATTAGAGAAAACTCTTTTAAATGGGAGAACGTCAAGCTTGATAAGACAGAGCTACAGCTAAGAAAAGGGGAAAAAGCAGAAATTTATCTACTAGGAGTACCCGAACGATTTCGGGTAGACTGGACTTCCACACCAGAAGGTATTGCGGGAATAGTCGCCTCGCACTATGAAAGTACCACTAGTGGGGCAGAAAAGATAAAGGTTATAGTTGAGGCCCAAGAGGTCGGCAACACCACCCTTATAGCCAATGTTATCTGCCCCAAAAACGTGACAAAACAACTCACTTTGCAAGTAGTCGTAAAGAAGTAACAATACTATTTCTACCTATCAAAGCTACATCTCTTTTTGAGAAAGCAAAGCTTAGCCTTCAATAGAAGAGCTCTTGTAGTAAATAGTACTTATCCATCCTGTACCTCTTGAATAAAGAGGTACAGTTTTTTTATTCATTGATTTTCTTGACGGGATAGAGCCCTATTTCTCTTGCTTTTTTGAAGAGAAGTTCTTTTG
>KQ959260.1:78133-181267 GCA_001552775.1 Bacteroidales bacterium KA00251 | reverse complement strand
TTTGCAGGCTCATATTCATTGGGGATTTCCCCATCTAGAATGGCTGTCTTGATAGCTTCTTTTAGCACTCCCACTTCATGAGAGGGGGAAAGCCCAAAAAGGGACATGATCTCGGCTCCTGAGATTGGAGGCTGAAAGTTGCGTATACGATCCTTTTCCTCAATAGAAATGAGCTTTTCTTTTACAAGGCGATAATTTTCCTTGATTCGCTTAATCTTGAGGGGATTTTTACTGGTAATGTCTGCGTCAACCAGCTTCATCAAGTCCTCAATATCATCGCCAGCTTCAAAAAGCAATCGGCGAACAGCCGAGTCCGTAACTCCTTCTTGTGCTAAAGCTGCTGGACGCATATGCAGCTCTACTAGCTTGCGTACATACTTCATCTTTCCATCGAGGGGTAGTTTAAGACGCCTGAAAAGAGTGGGTACCATCTTTCCCCCTACGAAGTCATGGTTGTGAAAGGTCCATCCGAGCCTTTTATCAAAACGCTTTGTGCGAGGCTTCCCTATATCATGCAAGAGGGCTGCCCACCTCAAGTATAGGTTATCACTACTCTTTGCTAAATTATCAAGCACTTTGTAGGTGTGAGCTAAATTATCTTTATGACCTACTCCATCTTGCGTTTCGGCTCCTTTTAGCTGTAGCAGTTCAGGAAGAACCAACTCCATTAAGCCTGTTCGTTCCATGAGTTCAAGTCCTATAGAAGGGCGAGGAGACTGCATTATTTTGTTCAGTTCAACAATAATGCGTTCTTGCGACACAATCTTCAGACGTGGGGCGTTGCGCCGGATTGCCTCAAAGGTTTCCTCGTCTAAAAAGAAACCAAGCTGGGAAGCGAAGCGCACTCCACGCATCATACGAAGGGGATCGTCTGAAAATGTAACATCTGGATCTAGCGGTGTACGAAGGAGGCAGTCTTGCAGATCCTCAATACCATAAAAGGGGTCAATCAGATGTCCAAAGCGGCCTTTATTCAGACAAAGAGCCATTGCATTTATTGTAAAGTCGCGTCGCTCCATATCCTCTTGCAGAGTGCCATCTTCTACGACAGGCTTACGACTTTGTCGATCGTAGCTTTCCCTTCTTGCACCCACAAACTCAATCTCCTCCCTACCTTTTTTTACTTGAGCAGTACCAAAGTTGGCAAAGACGGAAACATGGGCCTTAGGACTCCAGGCCTTAGCAAAGGCTCTAGCCAGATCGATACCACGCCCTACGGAAACGACATCAATATCAGTGGAAGGACGCTTTAATAATAGATCACGCACATAGCCCCCTACAACATAAGCCTCTACACCGAGGTCGTCTGCTACATCTCCAATGAGGTGGAAAAGAGGGGTATCTATTAAATGGGATAACTCTTCTAGGGGTCTCATAAAGTACACTAGAGGGCAATCAGCCTCTTTTGTTCGCTTTTTTAATTTGTTTCCAAATGGGTATGGTACTAATTGCTTGACTCAGCAAAAGGTTTAAAAGAGAAGCTTCTGCCAAGCTTGTTGCTATGAGACAAAGGTACAAAGAACCCTCTAAAGAGTTTCTTTCGCATACAATTCGTAGAAAATATAATGGGTCACAAAGTATTGGTAGGAACAAAAAATTGTCTTATCTTTGCAAAGCGTTAGTGAGGGGAGCTTGGGCAAAGGCTCAAAAGAGGTCGCTAATACCTATCCCTTCAGCCTATGATTGGCGAGATAGCTCAGCTGGTTAGAGCGCAGGATTCATAATCCTGAGGTCGTGGGATCGTGCCCCACTCTCGCTACCTACTTTACCTTTCTCCTCTAAAAAGAACTGGTTCTTTTAGAGGAGTTTTTTCATTTATAGGGCCTACCAAGCTATTTCCTGAGCGTGCGTTCTTTTCTTTCACTCGCATAGGGTATCGACACTTCTTCTCTTCTTCGCTCCTTTCTAGGGTATATTCCATATCTATTTCCCTTCTTGCAAACATACAGAGGAGTTCAGAAAGAAAGTTCAGGAATTTTTTGGAAAAATCTCTCGGAACTTTTTGGAAAATCTCTCGGAACTTTTTGGGAAATCTCTCGGAACTTTTTGGGAAAACTCTCGGAACTTTTTGGAAAAATCTCTCGGAACTTTTGCCAGAAAGTTTGGGAGCTCGTTTGTGTCCTCCTAGTACCCATTTTTTCTCTGCACGAAAATCCTTTCTTTCTATCGGCATACTATACAGAAAAAACCTTATCTTTGTGTGGAAAGTATCTACAATGAGCCACAAGAGAGCAGAGTATTTGCTTATTGAATAATGAATCTATGCTACAAATCAAAAAATTCATTTGCAGAAAGGGACTATTTCTTGTAATTCCCTTCCTTCTTTTTCCACAACTATCGGTTGCTCAATCCCTTCGTGATCTTTTTTTGACCTTGCCTGAGGGTGTGACCACCTTCAGTTATCCAGAAGTACTTTTTGACCTTCCCCTACAAAAGCCCTACCGAGAAGCAATCAATGAAGTCTTGAAAAAGAACAAGGATGAGGATTATAGGAATCGCCTTTCTGCTTCCAACCAAAATATGGATAGCGACTTCCAGGTAACTTTTAGGAACAAAGAGATGCTGTCCATAGCTTGGCAAGATGGTACCTCTATTTCTGCAGTCCGTCTAAAAGCACCAGGTCGAGGCTACATCTTGATGCTGCTCCAAAGCTGTACCACTCCTTTTCCCGTATCTGCTATTTCTTTTTATGATCAACGTGGAGACCTGCTTTCCTCCTCCGACTTTATGCCCTCTCTCTCAGCTGTAGACCTGCTAACAAAAGACTTGTCCCTCCAAGAAAAAACGATCCTTAGCACCCTACCGCTAAGCTACCGATACGATATAAAGAAAAAGAGTCTTGAGGTATCCTCTTCTTCTTCGCCCTTTCTTTCTCTTGAAGATGAAGCAAAAATAGGTGATCTCCTCAAGGGAAGAAGTCTTCTTTTGAAGTGGCGAAAAGGTGCCTTTCATGCTCCACAGAATTCTTTCCAATAAAAGTTATGCACGCGCTCAACACAAAGACTACTCGACTTACAGCCCTCCTATGCACAATTGCCGTGGCTGTCGTTGTGGGATCTTTTATCTATGTAGCCTCTCAACGTAAGCAGTCCCTACGAAAACAAAACGAAATCGCCCAACTCGCAAAAGAGCAAATGGAAGAGGAGCTACTGCAGCTGCAAGAGGAGTACGGTCTACAAGTCGAGAAGTTACGACAAGGCACGGGCTATGGCGAGCAATACATGCACCTTTCAAGCGATGCCTTGCTTGAAGAGCTAGGACAAGAAAAGGCTAAGGTAGCACAACTTACCGAAGAACTAAGACTAACAAAGGCCTCCAATTCAAATAAAATAAAAAAACTCTCAGATGAGGTAAAATCACTTCGGAAAGTTCTTCGTAGCTATGTGCAACAAGTGGACTCTCTTTACACGGTCAATACTCAACTAAAAAAAGAAAATGAATCGGTAAAGCGAAGCTTTGAGGAGGCTAGTAGAAAAGCAGACAAACTGAGTGCGGAGAAAGAAGATCTTACCCAAAAAGTAACCCTTGCTGAAAAGCTTGAGCTAAAAGAGGTACGATGTACGCCCCTTGACAAGAGAGGACGAGCAACCAATAAACTGAATAGAGTGACCCATCTTCGCTTTGACTTCACAATTCTTCGCAATGTCTCTGCCAAGGTAGGACTTCGTAAAGTTTATATCCGACTGCTCAACCCAAACGATATGCCGATTACTTCTTCAAGTGCGGGAGCGTTTCAGTATGAAGGATCCACTCTACAAGCGACAGCCTCTAAACAAATTGAGTATGGAGGAGACGATCTTAAGGAAACTATATACTGGAATATAGAACAAACTTTGATAGAAGGAACCTATCATGCAGACTTTTTTACAGATGGAGTACGAATAGGAAGACTTACCTTCCAGCTATAAATCTATTAAACGATGAGAAAGTTTTTACTTTTTGCCGTAAGTTTAGTCTTACTACATACCGTAGCTATAGCCCAATGCAAATATAGCTTGGAGGACCTCCTAAGGCGAGCAGAAGAGCATTCTATTCAACAAGAAATAGATAGTCTTAATCTTGTTGCAGCCAAGTCGGACGTTCTCCGTGCTCGAAGTTCTTTTTTTCCAAAGATCAGTGCCTCCTCTAGCTTTTTGTCTCTTCGTCGCCCCATTAAACTTTATGATGCCTATGAGCTTAGTCAAGATTTCTTGGGCAATTGGAGCTCCTTTATCCTCAACACTGAGCAAGGAAAAGCGTTGATCCAAAAACTGGATAAAAAGGGGACTCTTGATTTAAAGAATACGTGGCTCCTCAACATCAGTCTTGTGCAGCCTCTCTATGTAGGAGGAAAGATTGTTGCCTCCAACAAGATGGCAGACTATGCCCTAGAAGCTCGCCACTGGCAAACAGAAAGAAAAAAAGCTGAACGACAACACGCTATAAAAGAAGCATACTACCAATTGGTTTCGCTTTGCGAAAAGGAGGCTCTTCTTGGAGAGTATATAGGAATGCTTCGTAGTGTAGCAAAGGATATAGAAGCTCTCCAAAAAGAGGGCTATGCTACAAAAGGAGACCTGCTTGAAGCCAAAATGGCCCTTTCAAAGGCATCGCAAGGTCTTCACAAGCTACAGCGTATGACTCCCATCGCCACACAGCATCTCGCGCTACTCGCAAATCTACCTCTTACAAGCGACTTTGTTCCTAAAGACAACATAGAGACTCTGCTCTCCAAGGTGGAACATCTCTCCTCTTTCTCAATTTCTACAGGAGAGGAGGATTGTCTTCCATCAGAGAATCAAGCCAACGAGGAATCCCGAAAAAGACTGCTCTCCCTTTCCAAAGCTATTAAGCACCAACAAACAATTATAGAGCAAAGTAGCATGCTCCCACAACTGGCCTTTTTTGCAAACTATACCTCCCTATACCCCAACTTCTTCGACTCTATGAAGGGCAATGTAGGAGGGGCATGGAGTCTTGGTGTAACTCTGCAAGTACCACTCACCGATATTTATGTGGGCTATCAAGCTAAACGCTCTGCAAAAGCACAAGAACTAATTGCTGGTCTTGAAGAAAAAAAGACTCTCAGAAAACTTTCTCTTGAAGCAGAAAAAGGGCAATCTGAGGAGACGTTAGCTCGTCAGATCTTTTTCTCTTCTCTTGAATTACGAAAGGACATAACTGCCAACCTAAACCTTGCCAAGCTTGGATACAAAGAGGGTGAAGTCTCTATTGAAAAACTGCTCCGTACAGAAGCGGACTGGTTTCAAATCAACGAAGAGTTTATTTCCGCTCTTACAGACCTATTTATCAAACAGTCTGCCCTAGCTCTTACAAAGCAATGACAAGTCTCCTCATCCCTTTAAGCAAATCTTTTATCTGACTTTTCCTAATTCCCAAACTATCTGTACCTTTGTAGCGATATAACCAACTTTAAAGGGCTATTAAGCCCTACAATATTAACTTTACAATGTGTGCTCATCTAGGTCTCTACAAAGACAGGAAAAGCACCACAGCAAAAGACAACAAAATGAAAGACAAAACAAGCTACGCTCTAGGCTTGAGCATGGCTAATCAATTCCGATCCACGGGTATACATCATCTATCAATTGATGACTTTACTGAAGCTTTTCGCGATGTTTATGAAGAAAAGCCAACACAAGTTTCCTACGAAGAAGCACAAAAGCTTATTGAGTCTCTTTTTGAACGGATATCCAACGAAGAAAAGGAACTCAACAAGAAGGCTGGAGAGGAATATCAAAAAGTCTACGCTCAAAAAGAGGGTGTAGTTACCTTGCCTAGCGGTGTGCAGTACGAAATCCTGAAAAAAGGGGATGGGCCAAAGCCTACAAAGACAGACAGCGTAGAGGTTCACTACCATGGTACGCTGATCAATGGCAAAGTATTTGACAGCTCCCGATTGCGTGGGAAGCCTGCTCTATTTCCTGTAACAGCAGTGATTCCAGGATGGACAGAAATCCTTCAGTTGATGCCCGTAGGCTCCACATGGAGAGTGGTTATTCCTTCAAACCTCGCCTATGGAGAGGCTGGTGCAGGTGCCGATATTCGTCCTAATATGACCCTTGTTTTTGAAATTGAGCTTCTCAAAATAGAAGAGAACCAATAATTTAAGGCTATCTCTTTCTGCTATGAAAAAAACACTTTTATTTACTCTTCTTTTGGTACTTGGTACCGTTTTCTGTGGAACTGCACAGACCACCCCTACCAAAGAAACCAAGACCCCAACTGACACTCCTTCTCCAGCAGAGGTATCAAAGGCTCTCGGTATACTGTACGCAACCATGTTTAAAGATATGGTGAACAAAGCTCCAGGTGGGAGCGAGTTCGATCCCGATATAGTGATCTCTACCATGCAAGATATTCTCCTCAACAAAAAGGAGCCTAGTTACGATCGTGCAACAGCTAATACCCTATTGAACAACTTCTTCAAAGAAAAGCAGGAAGAACTCAATAGCCGCACACGCGCAGAATCAGCAAAGTTTCTTGAAGAGAATGCAAAAAAAGAAGGCGTAAAAACCACGAAAAGTGGACTTCAATACCTGATAACTAAAGAGGGAAAAGGAGTACATCCTACTGTAGAAGACACCGTGCTGGTACACTATCAAGGGATGCTAATAGATGGCACAGAGTTTGACAGCTCGATCAAGCGAGGTGAACCCGTAAAGTTTAACCTACTACAAGTGATCCCAGGTTGGACAGAAGGTTTATGTCTACTAAACAAAGGGGCAAAAGCCCGACTATTTATTCCTTACAATCTTGCCTATGGTGAGCGAGGTATGGGAGATATTCCCCCATACTCCACCCTCATATTTGACATTGAACTACTAGATGTGATAAAAGGGGAACCCATTCCACTTGCGTCCACAGAAAGCGATAAGCCACAAAAGAAGCAAGAAGCACCTAAGGAAAAGAAGTAATTTCTAAAACAAACATACTTTTAAAGAAGAAAAATCATGAATTATCAAAAGAATTTATTCTTATTGATGGCTACTCTCCTCGTAGTAGTCCTAGGCTTTTCAGCCTGCAAAGGAATCTCTACTAAAGATGCAGATGCCTCTCTCGACAGCCTTGCTATAGCTCGTGGATACTCCACAGGTCAACAGATGCGTCAGCAGCTAGACTTTTCCGAAATGATGGGACAAAAAATAGACAAGGACCAGCTACTCAAAGGGATTGCAGATGGGATCGCAACCTCTACGGACAGCAACAAAATGTGGTACTACCAAGGTCTTATGATTGGTTATCAGATCGGCTCTAGCAACAATGCCGATAAGGTAAACAACAAGATATACCTAGAAAACTTCCAGTATGGGATGAATCTTGATACCCTGAAAGTAACTTGGAAGGAAGATGCTATGAGAGAGTACCTCAACAATGCAGAACAAAAACTTCAAGAAAAGAAGCAAGTAGAAGAACAAAAGAAAAAAGAAGAGGAATATAAAGCTAACCAAGAAGAAGGAGAAAAATTCCTTGAAAAGTTCAAAAAAGAAGACGGTGTAAAGGTCCTTCCTAGCGGTGTTGCTTACAAGGTTCTAAAAGAAGGACAGGGCTCAGCTAAGCCTACAACAAGCGACAAGGTTCAAGTGCTCTACAAAGGAACATTTACAAATGGAGAAGTCTTTGACCAAACCGAAGATAAGCCTATCTCCTTTGGTGTAACTAGCGTAATCCCAGGTTGGACAGAAATGCTACAAGAAATGACTGTTGGCGAAAAGGTAAAAGTAGCAATCCCCTACGACAAAGCTTATGGAGTAGAAGGTTCAGGAAACATTGAGCCTTACAAAACTCTTGTTTTTGAAATTGAGCTAGTAGCCATCGAACCAGCTGAATAAAAGAGTTTCTTTTGTATCAACTATACAAAACCCTCAAAGAGTTAAAATCTCTTTGAGGGTTTTATTTTCCTTGAAGTACACAAGAGGAGTACTCCTCAATTAGAGGCACAATACAAGATCTGTTGTCTCAAATCTGCTTATCAGCTATCGTCCGTTACTCTTTAATTGATGAGGGGGAATAAGGATTGTCTTCTGAGAAGTATACACCTTGGCAAGAGGCAAAGAGGCGTCAGAGATAAAAACAGTTTGTACCTTCATTTTCCCCTATTCTCTACATTTCCACAGCCCTATAGAAGCCCACTAAAGCTCTCCTTTCTCCTTTTATTGCTACTTTTGTAGGTAGTATACAATGAGTGAGGAGCAATGAAATATAATTTGTGCTGTTCCTCTCGCCAATAACAATAGATTAAGATGACTGCAAAAGAGATTAGAAAGGCTTTCTTAGACTTCTTTGCCTCTAAGAATCACCATATTGTACCCTCCGCTCCAATGGTTGTAAAGGGTGACCCTACATTGATGTTTACCAATGCTGGGATGAACCAGTTTAAGGATATTATACTAGGAAATACAGAACCCCAATATAGGCGCGTTTCAGATTCTCAGAAGTGTCTTCGTGTAAGTGGCAAGCACAACGACCTCGAAGAAGTGGGTCACGATACCTACCACCATACGATGTTTGAAATGCTGGGGAACTGGTCCTTTGGAGATTACTTCAAAAAAGAAGCAATTTCATGGGCCTTTGAATTTCTGCACGATGTACTAAAGATAAATAGCGATCGACTATATGCGACCGTATTTGAAGGTGATGATTCTCTTGGCATAGCTCGTGATGAAGAAGCAGCTCAAGAATGGGAAAAATACCTTCCCAAGGAGAGTATCCTAAATGGGAACAAAAAGGACAACTTCTGGGAAATGGGAGAAGTGGGTCCTTGCGGTCCATGCTCAGAGATCCACATAGACCTCCGAAGTGAAGCGGAACGAAAAGAAATTGCGGGACGCGATCTAGTGAACAAAGACCATCCCCAAGTAGTGGAGATCTGGAACCTCGTCTTTATGCAATACAACCATCTTGCCAATGGTACCCTTGAACCTCTTCCTAAAAAGGTGATTGATACAGGGATGGGCTTTGAAAGGCTCTGTATGGTGATGCAGGGTAAAAACTCTACCTACGATACAGACCTCTTCACCCCAATGTTGTCTGCAATAGGGACCCTAGCGAATGTCTCCTACGGGCAAGATCCCAAGAAAGATGTAGCGATGCGTGTGGTAGCAGACCACATCCGTACCATAGCCTTTGCCATAGCTGATGGACAGCTTCCCAGCAATGCTAAAGCAGGCTACGTGATTCGCCGTATCTTGCGCCGTGCTGTACGCTATGCATACACCTTTTTAAACCTCAAAGAGCCTTTTATGTACTCTTTATTGCCCACACTGATCAATATTATGGGTGATGCTTATCCCGAGCTTGAGGCACAAAAAGAGTTAATTACAAAAGTAATGAAGCAAGAAGAAGAAGGATTCCTCCGCACTCTGGCTGCTGGTATTCATCTTCTAGACAAAATGATCGCCAATCTTGGAGACAAACAAGAACTTCCAGGGAAGGACGCCTTTGAGCTTTACGACACCTATGGTTTCCCCTCCGATCTCACAGAGCTGATTCTTCGTGAAAATGGCAAGTCTATGGACTCTGAAAAGTTCAACGAAGAAATGGCAAAGCAAAAAGAGCGAGCTAGAAGTGCAACTGCTCTACAAACTGGAGACTGGATCGAGATCAACGAAGGCGAACCAATCTTTGTGGGCTACGACCAAGAGTCCTGTAGCACCAATATATTGCGTTGCAGAAAAGTGGTACAAAAAGGGAAGGAGTATTATCAAGTAGTCCTTTCCTACACACCTCTGTATGCAGAAATGGGAGGACAAGTGGGTGACAAAGGACAGCTTATTGCTCCAGATGGCACCTCTTACTTCATATTTGATACCCAACGAGAAAATAATCTAGCCATACACTGCTTAAAAGAGCTACCTGAAGATCTAGAAAACACCTTCACCATATCCTACGACAAAGATCTCCGACAGCGAGCTGAAAGTAATCATACGGCGACTCACCTTCTTCATCAAGCTTTACGAGAAATACTTGGCAAACATGTTGAACAAAAAGGATCCTACGTAAGTCCACAAGTATTGAGATTCGACTTTTCTCACTACGACAAGCTTTCTCCAGAGCAAATTAGAGCCGTTGAAATGCGTGTATCTGAAATGATAAGAAGCGACTTTCCTCTAGAAGAATGCCGTGAAATGCCTATAGAAGAGGCGCGAGCTGCGGGGGCAATGGCCTTATTTGGAGAAAAATATGGCGACAAAGTGAGGGTCGTCCGTTTCGGACCATCGCTAGAACTGTGTGGCGGTACCCATCTAGCTTCTACAGGACATATCGGAAGTTTTAGGATCATCAGCGAAAGCAGTATTGCCGCAGGTGTAAGACGTATAGAAGCAGTCGCTGGGAAAAATGCAGAAGAGTACCTCTATAAGCAAGAAGACCTACTCAATTCTCTAAAGGATCACCTAGGAAATCCCCAAGATCCAGAAAAAGCTTTAGCCAAACTGAATAACGAGTACGAAGCCCTTAAAGAGGAGATTAAGCAAATGGAGCAAAAAGAGACGTCTATACTGAAAAAAGAACTCTTAGAAAATCCCTTAAAATCGGGGGACTGTCTCATTTTCTTGCTCCGAGGAGAAATAAAACCAGAGATCGTAAAAGACATCGCCTTTCAGCTAAAAGGGGAAGTCTCCGATCCATTTGCTTTCGTAGCGGGCACTACACAGGGTATCCGTTCTATGATTTCTATTCTTCTTAGCGATCAGTTGGTACAAAAAGGACTGCATGCTGGCAATATGGTCCGCGATGTGGCGAAACTGATTCGAGGAGGTGGTGGCGGACAACCTTACTATGCCACAGCCGGAGGTAAAGGGAGCGATGGACTTGAAGAGGCTCTACAGGAAGTTGTAGCCAAACTGAAGCAAGCCTAAGCCTTCCCCCCCCCTTGGGGTATGGTACATTTTTCCCAAACTGTCTTCCAGCAATTCTTGTCAAGAGTCCATCCTGACGCTATCTTTTTATTGGTTGATAAAAAGGTATCGGTCACTGTGGCAAAAATACAATCTGTTATTGAAGGTGAAAAGGCAAAGACTTCGGAGGAAAAAGGACAAAGTACGCTTAAAGAAGCCGAGATACACTACCACACACTTGAGCTTCATGCAGGAGAAGAGATCAAAAGTCTTTCTCATATTGAACGTGTAGCTTCGTGGCTCAACGACAACCATGCCACACGAAGTAGTCTCATCGTAGCCATAGGAGGAGGAGCTCTTCTAGACTTTGCGGGATTTCTTGCCGCCATCTACAAGAGGGGGATAGCGATTGCCTACCTTCCTACAACTCTTCTTGCTATGGTAGATGCGGCATATGGGGGAAAAACTGCCGTTGATATCCTGGGAATAAAAAACCTTCTAGGGGTAATACGTCAGCCTAATGCCGTTTTCATATACGAAGACTTCCTCACTACTCTTCCAGCAAAAGAGCGTCTTTCTGGCTTTGGAGAACTGCTCAAGTATGGTTTACTAGAGGGGAATCCCCTATGGAGCGATATTCTTAAAGTTGATCCTCTAGGGGATCTTTCAGAAATCACTCCATTCATAGAAAAAGCAATCAAAATCAAACAAAGATACATTGCTTTAGATCTGAATGACACTGGAGTAAGAAGACATCTCAATCTAGGACATACCATAGGTCATGCCTTTGAAGCATTTAGTAGCACAGCAGAGGCTCCTCGCTCACTCTCTCATGGAGAAGCTGTTGCTCTTGCAATGATCTGCGAGCTTTATATTTCTCATTGTCGTTTTCAGTTTCCCTCTGAGGAACTGCACCGCCTTGAGTCGTTCGTCCGAGAGCATATTGCTGCTTTTCCTCTCCAATGTTCAAACTACCCTACTCTTCTCAAATTGATACAGCAAGACAAAAAAAATCAAGGGAAAGAGATCAAAATGATTCTACTAAAGTCACTAGGGAAAGCTGAAGAGTGCAGTATAAGCCAAGATGAGCTATTGGCAAGTTTTGATTACTACCGCGATCTTTTCGGCTATTAAGTATTATTTCCACGTAGGTCTCTTTCTCTCGGATCAAGCGTGTTGTGTAAAGAAATGTCCTCTTCATTATTTATAGTCTTGCAAAAAGCATCTATACGAAAAGTGAAGCAAGCCCACACATCACCGAGGCACATTCTTTCTCAAAAAATAGTATTAACTTTGTAAGACATGGAAAAGTCCTCAAATAAAGCGACTTTTACTGAGTCGCTCGATCGTTTAAGGGAAATTGTAGCTACGATAGAGAGCAAAAATCCCGACGTAGACGAACTAATTCTTCTAGCAGAAGAGGCTGTAGAGCTTATTAGTTTTTGCCGTACTAAGCTTACCTCCACAGAAGAAAAGGTGTCGTCTATGCTAGATAAATTATCACCAGAACTCACGTCTCAATCCGAAACTCAGATTCAATCTGATTCAGAAAAAGACAACATACCCCTCTAATACTACGCTTTCTCTCGTGCAATTCTAGGCATGGGACATAAAGCAGTCTACTACCCCTATAGATAATAAAATAAGACAAATTCATGAAGAAAGTACTTCTAATCACTTTAGCAGCACTCACTACAATGCTAGTATCTTGTAAAAAACAGTCTGGAGACCTCTCTAGCAATCCTTTTGTAAACCCCAAAGAGACCTATCTCTCTTCTCCTGACTTTAATGCTATAAAAATAGAACACTACCTCCCAGCCTTTGAGGAAGGAATACGTCTACACCAAGAAGAGATTGATGCAATTGCCAACAATCAAGAGCCGGCCACCTTTGAAAACACTATTGAAGCTCTTGAAAAGAGCGGTACGGTACTCAATCGCGTTTCGTCCGTATTCTTTGCTCTTACTTCTGCAGATACCAACGATGAGCTTATCGCTATTAGTACAAAGATTCAACCTAAACTATCTGCTCATTATAGTGCGCTCTCTCTTAACGACAAGCTCTTTGAGAGAATTAAGACCGTATATGAAACTGGAATGGATGGACTCGATGAGGAAGCTCAGAGAGTCACAAAACTTTATTATGATAGTTTTAAGAAAAATGGAGCACTCCTTAAACCAGAAGATAAAAAAAGAGTGGCTGCTCTCAACGAAGAAGCCGCTAAACTCACCGATGAATTTAGCAATAAGCTGAATGATGCTTCCAATGAACCCCTTTTCTTCTCCAAGGAAGAGCTAGAAGGTCTTTCGGAAGATGACCTGAAGAAAGCATCCGAACTAGCCGAAAAGGAAGGTAAAAGTGGACAATATATGCTCTACCTTGAAAATACTACCCAGCAGCCCGTACTAGCCTCTCTAAAAAATAGAGACACTCGCAAGGCTATTTTTGAGGCAAGCATCAATCGCTGTAAAAAGGGTAATGACAATGATACCCGCAAAATAATCAAGAGAATTGCCGAAATACGTGCCGAAAAAGCAGAAATTCTAGGATACAAAAACTACGCTGAGTGGAATCTTACAGATGCTCTTGCCAAGAAACCCGAAAATGCAATCGATCTTCTTACTCGACTAGCCGATCTTGCCAAGACAAAGATAGAAAGCGACCAAAAAGAAATTGAAGACTATGCCAAAGGAATAGAAGGTAAAGACTTCAAATTGGAAGCTTGGGACTGGAACTATTATGCAGAACAATTGCGAAAAGAAAAGTATGGCGTAGATGAAGCAACCCTTAACCAATACTTTGTAATGGATAGTGTACTCATCAATGGAGTATTCTATGCTGCAAACAAAATGTATGGGCTCACTTTCACCCCCAATACCAAAGTATCGGTTTATCACAAAGATGTAACTGCTTGGGACGTGATGGACAAAGATGGTACAGTCATTGCCCTATTCTATTTTGACCCCTATTCAAGACCTTCAAAGAGCGGAGGCGCATGGATGAGCAACTTTGCGGAGCAGAGCTTCCTCTTAAATCAAAAGCCAGTTATCTACAATGTATGCAACAATCCCAAACCTGCAACAGGGAAACCAGCTCTCATCTCTTGGGATAATGTAGAAACAATGTTTCATGAATTTGGTCACGCACTTCATGGTATTTTTGCAAACCAAAAGTATCCTTACGTTTCTGGAGCCAATGTACCAAGAGACTTTGTAGAAATGCCTTCTCAGTTCAATGAACATTGTGCAACAGACCCTGATGTATTTGCACATTACGCGCGTCACTACGAAACTGGAGAAGTGATGCCCAAGGAACTTCAAGATAAAATGGCCAAGGCACATAGCTTCAATCAAGCTTATCCCCTTGCAGAAAATGTTGCAGCTAGCCTATTAGACCTTGCATGGCATACTCTTTCGCTCGACGAGGTAAAGGCTATCTCTGATATTGATGCTTTCCAGCAAGCAGCTCTTGAGAAGTATGGAGTTAACTATGCTGCCATTCCTCCTCGCTATGGTACTACTTATTTCCGTCACATTTGGACAAATGGCTACGCCTCGGGATACTACGCCTACCTTTGGACTGAAGCATTGTGCCACGAAATCTATGAAGCAATGGTAAAAAGTGGCGGACTAACTGCGGCAAACGGACAGAGATTCCGTGACATGATACTTTCACGTGGCAATAGCACCGAGCTAATGCCTCTCTTTACCGCCTTCACAGGCCACGAAGAAGTAGATATCGCACCTCTTCTGAAAGCGAGAGGACTTATGAACTAGACGAATAAAAACTCGTCAAAACCTAAATGCTCAATAAAAAAGTTGGAAGGGTACCTTTCCAACTTTTTTATTGCTTTCGAGCAAGATCAAGACAAAGATTACAAGGAAAGTATTGCTTCCTTCCACACTCTTCTTAGTATATTCACTTTATTTATACCGACTTGCAAGCAAAGAAATCTAAAAATAGCGTGGAAAGAAAAGAGGTCATCTCCTCAGACTAATAGAAAAAGATTACCTTTGTGCAAGCATAAGAAGAAAAACACGGCTCGGTAGCTTAGTTGAATAGAGCGTCAGATTCCGGTTCTGAAGGTCGTGGGTTTGAGTCCCACCCGAGTCACTTTCCTTAAATTAACTTTTTCTCCGCGCATACTTTTTATCACTATAGCAAGCCCCTTTTCTAGAGAATAGAATAGGGGCTTATTTTGACCGCTGATCAGAACAAGCTTATGTTAAAAATTTTTGTATCTTTACAAAGAGAAATTAAGCGATTTGCTCCACTCCCTAAGTATTGATTCAAAAAAAACAATCGTCACTAATAATTATGCGAAAAACTATTACTTTAATCCTTCTTGTTGCACTGTTTGCAACAACGAGACTTAGTATGGTCTCTGCTAATACGGCTAAACCCTTCTCTAGAAAAGGAGAAACGCAGACCACCTCCAAGAGCTTTTACGATACTTCCTTGAAGATGAGATTTAAAATCCTTGATGAGGACAATGCAACAGTAGCCATTACTTCTCGAACTCAAGAAGACGTTATGGGGAATGAACTAGCTTATACAGGAGAGGTTACTCTCCCCAACACGGTAGAGCATGAAGGAAAAACATATACTCTTGTAGCTATTGGTGACTCTACATTTTACAATGCCAAGGAGCTTAAATCCATTACATTCAATGAAGCCTTGACAAGCATCGGAAACTTTGCATTTAACAATTGTCCCGCCCTCACAAGTGAAATTAAACTTCAGGGTAAAATTACCTCCATTGGATACAAAGCTTTTTACTCATGCAACAAGATACCCTCTCTAACTATCGGCAAGCAGGTAGAGGAGATAAAAGATGGAGCTTTCTCAAGAATGTATGCTCCTGTCACGATGGAAGAGGGTAATATGCGCTTTACGCTGGCTAATGGTATACTTACAGACACAAAAGAGTCTCGCATCATCGCTGTAAACTATAAAACAACTAGTCTCGTAATACCTAATGAAACAAAGAGAATTGGAGACTATGCTTTAGAGAATTGCTCAAAACTCTCTACGATTACGCTTAATGAAGGACTAGAAACGATCGGCTATAGAGCTTTCAATTATTGTAAATCTCTATCTTCTATCAAAATCCCGTCAAGTGTAACCGCAATTGCTCGAAATGTATTTTACAACTGCAAAGGCCTAGCCTCCATTTCTGTAGCGGAAGGGAATGCAAAATACAAAGTCGAAAACAACTACTTACTCTCTCGTGATGGGAAAAGTGTCGTTTTCTATGCCATAGGTAGCAAGGCGACCTCTAGCGAAGTGCCAGAGGGAGTGGAAGTGCTTCAAGAAGGTGCTTTCTCTGCAAGCACGCTGTCAACTATCACGTTACCCTCTTCACTCAAAGAGATTGAGGAGGCAGTCTTCTTACAGTGCCGCAAACTTGAATCAATAGAGATTCCTGACCATACAGAAAAGATAGGAAGAGCTACTTTTGCCTTTTGCTCTGGATTAAAAAAAATTACTATCGGAAGTGGCATAAAAAATATTGACCGTATATGCTTTGTCTATACTCCTTTTACAGAGTTGTATATAAAAGCGACTACTCCACCCGAAGTAAACCAACGTCTCTCAAGTTGCTTTGCCAAAAAGAGTTTGGATGAAGGAATTCTATATGTACCAAGTGGTTGCAAAGAGAGCTACGCCGAGTCTGAAGGATTTAAGGACTTTAAGACCATAAAAGAGTACAATTTAAAAAGCGACTCTGGCATAAAGCTAAAAACGAATAAGGCAGTAGGCGATAAAATTAAATTGACCGTAAAGTATGATGGTGAACTCACTATCAATGGTCTTGATGTGGTACCTCAGTCAAATGTAGAAACAGAATGTACTCTTACCGCTCAGGAAATCGCGATCAAAGGAAATGTCCTTGAGTTACACTGTGCAGGAAATGAACTCACTGAGCTTTCCTTAATGGGGTGCAATACGCTTGAAACTTTAGACTGTAGCACCAACCAAATTGCCTCTCTTGACCTCAAGGAGCTTCCCAATCTATCAATATTACTCTGTTCTGAAAATAGCCTTAACACCCTAGATACCTCCAAAAACCTAAAACTTGCAAAGCTATGGTGTAGCAAAAATAGTGGCATCAAATCCCTTGATCTCACTAAGAATAGCGAATTGATCGCTCTTTGGTGTTATGGTTGTAGCCTTCAAACACTAGACCTTTCGCCCTGTACTTCTCTTACAGGGGTGGACTGCTATAGCAATCAACTTAGCAGCATTAACTTTGGAAAGCTAGACTACTTGACAAGAATCAATTGTTCCAATAATCAGCTTGAGACTCTCAACCTCTCAGGAATAGCCAATCTTGACGAACTCAATTGCAGCAAAAACAAGCTAACCTCACTCAACTTGGCCCCTGTACCCTATCTTACATCACTCAACTGTGCCTCCAATCAGTTCACTTCTCTAGATATATCTCCCGTTCCCAATCTTGCCTCTCTCTACTGCCAGCAAAATCAACTTGAAGCTCTCAATTTAAGCAAGAACAAAGTATTAGAGGTACTCTACTGCTACGAAAATAGGATCGCAGAAAAAGCAATGGGAGACTTAGTCTCATCTCTTCGAAAGGTTCCTCAAGATCATTACGAAAACTTGATGATTATCAATACATCTGCCAGTGAAGAAAAAAATTATCCAACAGCTGCACACATTGCAATAGCAAAAGAGAAAGGATGGACTCCTAAAGACTTCCAAAACGGGATTGATGATGGAAATGGAATACCTTTCGGAGGATATAACGCTACGACCAAGGTTTTACAAGAAGACACCTTAAGAATATACAGCACGAGTGAAGGCACATTGCTAATAGAAGGGAAGCCCATGCAAGAACTCCTAATCTTCTCTCTTGAAGGGGAACTGCTATTCCAAGCAGCACCTAGCTCTAGCGGTAGGTATACCGTTTCTCTTCCCCTTCACACTGGGACAATTATTGTTGCACTTGGGAACTACCGCCAGAAAGTCGTACTTAAATAGTCGTTTTTTACTCCATGATAAAACGTTATCGTCCTCTCATTATTCTTCTCTTCGTTGCACTTTTTCCATTCTGGAGCCAAGCACAAGAGATAAGACTAAAAACGCAAAAAAAGATTGGTAGTAAAATCTCACTTACCCTATATGCTGAGGGAGATCTCTCCCTCAGCGGGGTAAAGGAGACGCCTACCAGTAGCGACTCCCCACAAGAGTATACCCTTGAACAACAAGAGATCGTAATCTCGGGCGACCTCCGTCGTGTTAAAGTTAGCAACTCAGAGCTAACAGAGATTTCTCTCCAAGGATGCAAGATGCTGGAAGAGCTAGACTGCTCGCAAAACCTCCTCACCACGCTCAACCTAGCAGAGGCTTCCTCCTTAAAAAAGCTTTTCTGCTATGCCAATAACCTTACCCATCTCGATCTCTCCGCTTGTCCTCTCCTAGAGCATTTGAAGTGTACTAATAACCAAATCTCTGTTTTAAAAGTTGGCCATCTGACAAAGCTCAAAGAGCTAACCTGCTCCCAAAACAAGATCTCCCAACTTGACCTGAGCAAGATGAAACAACTTGAAACGCTCAAGTGCTATCGCAATCAGTTGGCTAGCCTTGATCTATCTGCCTGTACAGCGCTTGAAAAACTATGGTGTAGTGAAAATAGCCTTGAGACTTTAGACCTTTCTCACAATGACAAGCTAAGGGTGCTCTGGTGCTACAACAATAAGTTGAGTACTATCACCACAAAGGAGTTGCCCAATCTTCTATGGCTACACTGTGAAAACAATCAACTTCGCTCACTTGACTGCAGTCATATGCCCAAGCTAGACAAATTGGCTGTTCACAGCAATGCTATTAAGGGCGAGGAAATGTCTGCTTTGATCAACTCCCTCCCTCAAAAAGTAGGGATCAAGACTTCATTTCTTGTCATTGACACCCATAACAGTCAAGAAAAGAATATCTGTACAGCAAACCAAGTAGCTCTTGCCTCTGCAAAGGGATGGAATGTGCTTGACTATTGCGGTGGAGTAAACGACCATCAAGGGAAAAAATACAATGGCTCAACAACCGCTACAAGCGACCTATGCTCTGATAGGGAGGTGAATGTACTATGGACACTAGAGGGTATACTCCTTTATCCTATAGAAAAAGGAGCTGTAGTAAAAGTTTACAATCTCTCGGGAGGTATCGTAGCTGAAGCTATTGCTAGTCATGACGCACCACTACTTCTTCAGCTAGTTACGCCTAGCGAAGGCACTTTGGTTGTAACACTAGATGGTAAACTTCTACGAAAAATAACCAAGGGAAATAGACTCTAAAATAGCAGATCTTTTCCCTCTATATAAGAGGCCTGACGCTTTGCAAAAAAGTACAGGAACTTTTATTTAAAACTCTCGGAACTTTCAAATGAAACTCTCGGAACTTTCAATTAAAACTCTCGGAACTTTCAAATGAAAGTTCCGAGAGTTTTATGAAGAGGGAAAAGGTCCTTTAGAAAAAGCACCCGTAAAGGAAAATTTGCGTGAGTGAGAATAGAGGGGAAAACTAGGGTCTTTTCCGCAAAAGAGATCCTTTTAGAAAGAGCGAAAGTAGAGAAAGTCGCAGAGCTTGAGCAGAGCTTCTTGAGCGGGAGAGGGGGAAAATTCGTGGATAATCGCTTCTGCTTGGTGTAAGATTTCCTCAAGCTTTTCTTGGGCATAATTAAGCCCTCCACTATCGTGGGCTAGCTTTACCAATTTCTTGCGAGCTTCCAGACTGGTTTGTGCTTGTTCCAGAAGTATCTTAACCTCTTTTTGGAGAGCATTCTCTGCACTATAAAATGTATAAATTAAAGGCAGTGTAAATTTCCCCTCGGCCATGTCTAGTCCAGCAGGTTTCCCTTTTTTTGGATCATCATAAAAATCAAAGATATCATCCTTTATTTGAAAAGCAAGCCCCAACAAGCGGCCTAAATTGGCTAGCTTGCTACGATCTTCCATGGAGCTCTTAGCACAAAGGGTGCCTATTTGGGTAGTGGCTTCAAATAGAGTTCCTGTCTTTTTTTGAATAATATTGAAGTATTCCTTCTCTGTGATTACTTGTAGTCCTTGGGTTGCCTTTGCCTGATGGAGTTCGCCTGTGGAAAGATACATTCCAGCCAAGGCAACCACTTCCATTATGGATTGGCTACAATTACGCACTGCGAGATGGAAGCACTTTGCAAGGATATAGTCGCCCACAAGCACAGAAATGTGATTGCCGTATATTGAGTTGAGAGTAGGCTCTCCACGTCTCAGAGGGGAAAGGTCAATGACATCGTCGTGAATGAGAGAAGCACAGTGTAAAAGCTCCAAAAGCACAGCTGCGTCTACTTCGGACGAGGTAATTTCATGACCAAGGAGCTTTACTACAAGGGCTAAAAGAATGGGGCGGATATGCTTGCCCCGCCCACTTTTTATCTTGCTGAGAGCTTGGTCGATCAGCGGATCGTTACTGGTAAGGACTTCTTGATATTTCTTTATGAAATCGGGGAGAAAACTACCTGTAACTTGAGCGATTTCTTCAAGTTCTTTCATTTTATTCGTTCTCTATGAGCAGAGCCCTATTCGTTTACTCTAGGAATGCTTTTCTCCTAAAGAGGAAGTCTTTCCCGAGATATTTCTCTCTCACCATGTCGTTTTCAGCCAACTCTTCAGCTGATCCTTGAAAGAGTACCTTACCCTCAAATAAGAGGTAGGCTCTATCTGTGATAGACAACGTCTCGTTAACGTTATGGTCGGTGATAAGGATCCCTATATTCTGCTTCTTGAGCTTTGCTACAATATGCTGAATATCTTGTACCGCAATAGGATCTACCCCTGCGAAAGGCTCGTCAAGCATAATAAACTTGGGGTCTATTGCGAGGCATCTTGCTATGGCTACTCTTCTTTTTTCACCTCCACTGAGACGATTTCCTTTGTTTTTACGCACTTTTTGGAGACCAAAGTCCTCAATGAGTTCCTCTAGTCTCTGGAGTCTATACTCCTTTGTTGTGTGTGGTTTCATCTCAAGTACCGCAAGGATATTGTCTTCAACACTCATTTTCCGAAATACACTATCCTCTTGTGGCAAGTACCCAATGCCCATTCTGGCTCTTTTATAGACGGGCTCTTTGGTAATGTCTTGGTCGTCTAGAAACACTCTTCCTCCATTGGGAACAACTAGTCCTACAGTCATGTAGAAAGTGGTCGTCTTACCTGCTCCATTGGGGCCCAATAGTCCTACGATTTCACCCTGCTCTAGCTCTATCGACACATGGTCTACAACGGTTCGATTGCGGTAGCTTTTGATCAGGTTGTCTGTATGGAGACGATTCATAGTTGTCTTACTTGCTTATTCTTCAATGTCTATAGCCACACGCCCCTTTCGAAAGGGGTTAATCTTCTCTTTTACTATGCGAAGATGAGAGGGGTGGTTGCTATACGCTTTGAGATCCTCCCAGTTGCTTACAGTAGCTTCTAACATAAAGCTTTGAGGCTCTTCAGGGTTAGCATTAAAAGAGACTTTCAGCGTATGCAGAGCTTTAATTTCCTTGGGGAGAGCTTCCAGTTCGCTTTTAATGCACTCTAGAGATTGCGCTTTTTCAGCTTCAGAAGTAAAACCTTCAAGTTGGAAAATAACGATATGGCGTATCATATACTTTTGGGGAGCTTTTTTTGCTCAATTTCATAGTATGAATCTTTGTACCCGAGGAAGTACAGAATTCCATCTAGCCCCACATAGGAGAGGCTTTGCTTGGCTTCTTGCTTGACCTTAGGCTTGGCATGGAAGGCAATTCCCAACCCAGCTGTACGGAGCATTTGGAGGTCATTGGCACCATCACCCACAGCGACAGTCTGCATGAGGTGTACATTTTCTACTTGCGCGATGAGCTTTAAAAGTTCCGCTTTACGTTCGGCATCCACAATTTCTCCCAGATGTCTTCCTGTGAGTTTTCCGTCTTCACCGACTTCAAGTTGATTGGCATAAACATAGTCAATGCCATATTTCTTTTGCAAATAGCGACCAAAAAACATAAATCCACCTGAAAGAATTGCGATCTTGTATCCCATCATCTTTAGTGAGCCCATGAGTCGGTCTATTCCTTCGGTCATAGGAAGAGATTCGGCGATTTCTTGTACGCGAGAGGCATCCATTCCCTTCAGCAGTGATACTCTTTTTTTAAAGCTTTCTTTGAAGTCAATTTCACCATGCATTGCCCTAGAGGTAATCGCTTGTACCTCATCATAAACTCCATTGGCTCGGGCCAATTCATCAATAACTTCTGCTTGAATGAGCGTAGAGTCCATATCAAAGCAGATCAATCTACGCATACGGCGGTACATAGAGTCTCTTTGGAAGGAGATGTCCATGTTGTGTTCGGAAGAGATCTTGAGCAGTTGGTCTTGTAAAAGGTCCATGCTCAGGGGAGTACCTCGCATTGAAAACTCAATGCTTGCCATAGGCGAACGCTCGCCATTGGAGAGAGGGATACGTCCTGTGAGTCGGCGAATATTGTCTATATTGAGTCCTTGTGTAGCTGCTTCTTCGCTTAGAGCAGCCAGCATTTGGGCACTTATCTTACGAGCTACCACCGTAATGATATAACGGTTTTTTCCCTGAGCCTTTACCCACTCGTTATAGTCTTCTATCGAGATAGGAGAGAAGCGTATCTGCACATCCAACTCATAGCTGCGAAAGAGAAGGTCTTTGAGGATATCGCCAGACTTCTCTTCTGTAGTTTCAAAAAGGATTCCCAAGTTGAGAAAGTTATGGATATCGGCTTGTCCCATATCAAGAATAAACGCATCGTGCTCGCCGAGGACGTGCATAAGAGAAGCGGTAACGCCAGGACGATCGACTCCTAGAATGGTTGCTAAAATGATTTTTCTCTGGTGGGGGTCGCAGGTATGACAGATAAGTTTACTCCTATGGGATTTTTTGAGTAGTCCATAGTTGTCTTCCGATTGGATTGTCGTGCTTTCCGTTTGCTTCTGTCTAGCTGCCTTCAGCTGGCTTGGCTTAATGTTGTCCATTGGCATGGTAAGAGCGTTGTTTTAAGGGTTGTCAATTCGAGGTTTTTCCCTCTGTCTCCAAAGGTACGAATTTACCCTATATCTTTACTTTTGACAAAAGGTATACTTTGTCTCTTAAGCGAACTGTTGGATGCCGTCTCATAATGCATGAAAAGCTTACCTTTGCGAGGAGAAATGACTTTTAATGAAAACGATAGTTATTAAAGACTCCATTGGTAAGAGTAGACAAATAGAAGGCATCCGTTACCTTATGTGGTTGGGTATAATGCTTGCTTTTCTTTTTTCTATATCCTCTTGCGAAGGAGATAAAACGGTTTGCAAACTTCATTTGAAGTGGGATAATGCTCCACTGGCCACGACAGATTCACTTTCAGATATTGACGCACCAATGCCCCTGCGACTTTATATTAGCTACAGCGATGAAGAGCATGATTTGGTGGTTGATACACTTACACTGGAAAAAGAAAAAGGAAGTAGCAAGATGGAGCTTCAGGTCACCCAGATAGGAGAGTCGGACCTTACGATCACTTCTAGCTTTTCCCCACTCTATATTCCTCTTAAGGCGGAGGCGGGAAGGAAAATAAAACTAAGTATTGATTGGCAGGCACCATGGCTTTATACCGCAAAAGGATACCCCGAAGAGAACCTTAGGACCAAACTTATCAAGTCTCTGAAAAAAGACTTCAAGAGACTGCAACAAGCTGAGCAGAAGGATGACACATTGGCTATAAAGCTTGAAAAAGAAAAAATAATGCAAGTGGCAGCAAGCTATATTGATAAGCACGCTCTTGAAGATGCAAGCGAAAACCTATCAAAAGAGTTTTTCCCAGGGTGGAGAGGGGCAAAGTTGTTTGCATTGTACACCCAAAAGGATACAATAGCACGCTCTCTAGAGTATCTCCATTCCAACTATTCTTTTTATAGAGGATACCATAAGGAGGAGCAGCTTTTAGGGCTCTCCTCACCGTTGCTTGATACGCTCAATGCCTTTGTCGGGAAAGAGGACTTTTCCTACGACAAAGTAATCCTATTGGAGTTGCTTCCACCCAATTCTATGTCTAGTGACAAACATCGAGAAGCTCGTTATAACAAACGGCTATATGCAGATACGCTTCAGCATGCTTTCTTAGTTGTAAGTTACCCCTTTGATGCACAACATCGGCCTACCGTATTGCCCTATCCGGCAATTGGCGACAGTACAAAAGCCTCTTTAGAGGCTCTTCGTCTTGGGAAACTTGAAAAAGAAAAACAGGCAGAAGTAGAATCTTTGAGACAAAGAAAGGGAACGACGATGGCAACTTCAGAAGGGAAGATAAAGGGCTTGCAAAAAGAAATTGATACCCTTCGTAGTCAAGGGCAAAAGCAACGCGAGAAAGCTACTAGGCTAGGCAAGCTTGCAGAGACCTGGAGAAAAGAGCCACGCAGAATTGTATTATCACCTTATAAAACTGGCTGGTATAGGTTGAGGGAGTTTAATCGCATCGAAGAACTTCCACATTTTTTTGTTTTGAGTCGGACTAGACAGATCCATTACTCTGGAAGCTCACTAGATTCAGCTTTGCATACAGCAGACTCTTTACTGCTGGACGTTCATCGCTCATCGGGAATAAATCTATACGAATAAATATGTTTGTCAAAACTTACAATGCCGCTTTAGTAGGAGTGAATGCACAGTGTGTAACAGTGGAGGTGAGCGTTGAGGATGGCTCTTCCTTTTCCATTGTGGGTCTACCCGATGCTGCCGTAAGAGAAAGCTACGAGCGTATAATGACAGCTACCACAGCCTCAGGATACAATGTGTATGGTCGTCGTACTGTGATCAATCTAAGTCCTGGCGATTTAAGAAAAGAGGGCACCGCCTATGACCTATCTATGGCTGTCGCACTTATTGCCTCTACCAAACAAATGAAAGCAGACCACCTAGAGGAGTACATTCTTCTAGGTGAACTCTCGTTGGATGGCAAACTCCGACCCGTAAAAGGAATCCTCCCCATTGCCTTAATGGCAAAGAAGCACCAAATCAAGGGCATGGTGGTACCAAAAGGAAATGGAAAAGAGGGGGCTGTCGTAAACGGAGTAGAAGTGTACGAAGCAGAAACACTTAAAGAAGTAGTAGAATTTCTTGACGATAAAACTCCTTTACAACGGGTCGTAATTGATACGCAAAAAGAGTTTGAGCAAGCTAAGCTATCTGCGACTTACGACTTTGCCGATGTGAAGGGACAAGAAAATGTAAAGCGTGCTATGGAAGTGGCGGCGGCTGGTGGGCATAATATTCTCCTTGTGGGTCCTCCAGGATCAGGAAAGTCGATGATTGCTAAAAGAGTACCGAGTATACTTCCTCCCTTTACTCTTGAAGAGTCCCTTGAGTCTACTAAGATATACTCTGTGGCCGGAAAGCTAGGTCTAGATACTACTCTCCTTGTAGAGCGACCATTTAGAGCTCCTCATCACTCAATCTCAATGCCGGCTCTAGTCGGTGGTGGCACCTCTCCACGACCTGGAGAGATTAGCTTGGCACACAATGGCGTCCTCTTCTTAGATGAAATGGCAGAGTTTAATCGCAGCGTATTAGAGCTTCTTCGCCAACCCTTGGAAGAAAGAACCATAACTGTAGCACGAGCGAAAGCCACAGCAGAGTACCCTGCTTCATTTATGCTAGTGGCGGCAATGAATCCTTGCCCTTGTGGTTACTACAACCATCCGACACGCGAGTGTACGTGCCCGGCTGGCGCTGTAGAACGTTACCTTTCTAGGGTTTCTGGTCCTCTAATGGATCGTATAGATATTCAAGTGGAAATTGCTCCTATACCCTTTGAAAAACTTAGCGAACCTCGACCTTCAGAAAGTTCTTCTGCCATTAGAGAGCGTGTAATCAAAGCTCGGTCTCTACAAACAGAGCGGTACAAAGGAGAGCCAAATATACATTGCAATGCTCAACTTACACCTAAACTAATGCGGAAATACGCCCAACCCGATGAGGATGGACTCAGGAAACTGAAAATTGCTATGGATCGGTTTGGTTTATCTGCAAGAGCCTATGATAGGATCCTAAAGGTAGCAAGAACAATCGCAGACCTCGAAGGCTCAGAGACAATTAAAGGAAATCATATAGGAGAAGCGATCAACTATAGAAGTCTTGATAGAGACTCGTGGGGGAAATAGTAAAAAAGAGTTAGTTGTCTTAAAATACGTACTTTTGTGAGAGAGACTCAATCTAAGCAATAAAAAGAGTATGGCAGTAGAGATACGTACAGTACAAAGCAAAGAGGACCTTAAAAAGTTTTTAGAGTTTGGCAACGAGCTCTACCGACATAATCCTTATCACGTACCCTCACTCATAAAGGATGATATGGATACGCTAAGCCCTGATATCAACCCTGCATTTGAGTTTTGCGAAGCAATCTACTTCTTGGCATGGAGAGGCAAACAGATCGTGGGAAGAATCGCTGGGATCATCAATCATCGTGCAAATGAAGCTTGGAATAATCTCAATGCACGGTTTGGTTTTGTCGACTTTATCAATGACAACGAAGTGGTTGATGCCCTATTCAATGCCGTAGAAGAATGGGCAAGAAGTAAAGGGATGGAAATGCTTCATGGACCTCTTGGCTTCACCGATATGGATAAAGAAGGAATGCTGGTAGAAGGGTTTGACCAATTGGGTACAATGATTACCTTGTACAACTATGCCTATTACCCCAAGCAACTTGAGCGTATTGGATTTGTGAAAGATATTGATTGGAAGGAGTACAAGATTTTTATTCCCGACGAAGTACCTGAAAAGCATAAACGTATCTCCGAAATCATTAAAAAGAAATATGGCTTGAGAGTGATTCATCCACGTAGCACGAAAGAGATAAAACCTTATATCCAAGAGTTTTTTGAGACAATCAATAGTTGCTACTCCAACCTATATGGATACTCCGAGCTATCACCATTGCAGATTGCCTATTATGCCAAAACCTATGTACCTCTTTTACGACCAGACTTTGTAGTACTTGTAGAAAGAGAAGAAGACAATCGACTCATAGGTGTGTCTGTAGCCTTACCTAGTCTCAGCAAGGCTCTCAAAAAAAGTAATGGAAAGCTCGCTCCTTTTGGATGGATGCACCTTTTGTCCGCACTTAAGGGGAATCCAAAGGTAGTAGATCTTTTATTAGTAGCAGTACTTCCAGAGTACCAAAATCGTGGCGTAAATGCTCTTTTCTTTGACGCTCTTATCCCTGCTTTTAAAAAATGTGGTGTGGAGTATGCCGAGTCAAATCCTGAATTGGAGACAAACATGGCCGTACAAATGCAGTGGGATTATTTTGAAAGAGTCCATCACAAACTCCGCCGTTGCTTTATAAAAAAGCTTTAGTCGTCTACAACAAAGAACCTTAAGAAACGCGATCACACCTAGTAAATACAAAGAACCAATTGAGCTGAATGGCCAACAATCCTATTAAATACACAGAAGACGATATTTATACCCTACAATGGGATGAACACATTCGCCGACGCCCTGGAATGTATATTGGGAAATTGGGTGATGGATCTTCCCCTGATGATGGCATTTATGTCCTTCTTAAAGAGGTTATAGACAACTCCATTGACGAGTTTGTTATGGGGCAAGGAAAGCGAATTGAGGTCATTCTACAAGGAAGCCGAATAACCGTTAGAGACTACGGAAGAGGTATCCCCCTAGGAAAGCTTGTCGACTCGGTAAGCAAAATGAATACGGGGGCGAAAATAGATAGCCGCGCTTTTAAAAAATCTGTAGGACTAAATGGCGTAGGGCTAAAGGCTGTCAATGCACTAAGTACTTTTTTTGAAGTACAGGCTTGGCGTGAAGGCTCTACAAAAAGAGTTTTATATTGCTCCGCTCAACTTCAAGAGGAAACCCCGATAGAGCTGAGCAATGAACCACAAGGAACAAAGATTTGCTTTGAGCCAGATGCTACTCTTTTCAAAAATTATCGCTATCGTGAAGAACTCATTGAAGCGATGTTGCGAAATTATACCTACCTAAATATTGGCTTGACAATCACCTTTAATGGTCAGAGCTTTTCTAGTGAAAATGGCCTTTGCGACTTTCTTGAAGAAAACCTCTATGAAGATCCCCTGTATCCGATTATCCATCTAAAAAATGAAGATATAGAGGTAGCAATCACACATGTTGATCGCTATGGCGAGCAGTTTTACAGCTTTGTTAATGGGCAATATACCACTCAGGGAGGGACCCATTTAAGTGCTTTTAGGGAACAGGTCGCTCGTGTAATCAAAGAGTTTTTCCAAAAGTCTTTTGAATACTCCGATATCCGCTCGGGAATGGCTGCTGCAATAAGCCTAAAAGTAATTGAGCCTACCTTTGAAAGTCAGACAAAAACAAAACTCGGAAGTAAAGATATGGTACCCGATGAGCCTCAATATCATCAAGAGCCTCTAAAGGGAACAAGTATTTTGAAATATGTAGGCGACTTCTTAAAGGAAAGCTTGGACAACTACCTGCATATTCACACAGATCTTGCCGAAGCAATGCTAAGGAAGATCCAGTCCAGTGAGCGTGAACGCCGCAGTATGGCAGGTATTACAAAGCTGGCTAGAGAACGAGCTAAAAAATCTAGCCTGCACAACCGTAAGCTGAGAGATTGTACTGTACATTTCAACGACCCCAAGGCAAAAGAACCCGAGAAAACCTCCATATTCATTACCGAGGGGAACTCTGCAAGTGGATCTATTACCACAGCTCGAGACCCTCGTTATCAGGCTGTGTTTAGCCTTCGCGGGAAGCCCCTCAATACTTTTGGCATGACCCAAAAGGTCGTTTACGAAAACGAAGAGTTTAACCTTTTACAAGCTGCACTAAACATAGAAGATGGGCTAGAAGGCTTGCGGTATAATCGCGTAATCATCGCTACGGATGCCGACAACGATGGTATGCACATTCGTCTTTTGATGCTAACCTTTTTTCTTCAGTTCTTTCCCGAACTTGTAAGCAAAGGACACGTTTACATTCTGGAAACACCTCTATTTAGGGTTGCTCTGCCACGAGACTCTCGGACTGCTATGGAGAAGAAAGCACAAAAAAAAGGGAAAAAACTGGCCCAAGAGGAGCATACTCTTTACTGCTACAATGAGGCAGAAAAACAAGAGGCGGTAAAAAAACTGGGCACTTCGGCACAAATTACACGATTTAAAGGACTCGGCGAAATTTCCGCAGATGAGTTTCGCGACCTTATTGATGAAGATAATATTCAACTTAGGAGAGTAGGCCTAAAAAAAGAGGATTCTGCTGGAAAGCTCCTAGACTTTTACATGGGGAAAAACACTCCAGAAAGGCAAGACTTTATCATTGAAAACCTCGTCGTGGAGGAGGAAGCTAGTTAACCAGTTCTCCCCCTCAATTGTCACTCTCTCTCTATAGATACCCAACATATGAAAAAGCGTATCGCTCTTTTTGCCGGATCTTTTGATCCTTTCACCATAGGACATTTTGATGTGGTGAAACGTGGACTTAACCTTTTTGATAAGATCGTAATCGCGATAGGTATTAACGATCTCAAAAAGCCAATGTTTACAGCGGAAGAAAGACTTCAGCAGATTAGCACATTTTATGCCAACAATCCCGATGTTGAAGTTATTACATATAAAGGACTCACTGCAGATATCGCACAAAAAGTTGGAGCAATTGCATTGCTTCGTGGAATAAGAAGTGGGGCCGACTATGAGTATGAGAGAACACTCGCCGACACCAATCATTATCTTTGTGGTATAGATACAGTACTTCTTTTCACCGCTCAGAATTTGTCTCATATTAGCAGTGGCTCAGTTCGAGAACTGATGAGCTACGGCCATAACGTTGAGGAAATGTTGCCTCCTGGATTTAAACTCAAAAGGCTACCTAAGAACAAAATTGACTAGCCCTAGAATGCCAAGATTCTGTCAATAGCTGATGCTAAGCTTTTTTGTTAAAAGAAGTCTAAGTCAAAATTTCTTCGTTTCTTTGCAAATAGAAAATAACAAACTGGAAAGGTAAAATATATGAATAGCTTTATCAGATATATTGGTGCTATCCTACTCCTCGTAGGAGTGCTGATTATTGCTATCCCTGGGTTCATGGGAACTACAACAAATACCACTCTCGTCTTGGGATTGATCCTTGAGATCATAGGTTTTGCTCTTCACATTATCCTTGGTAAAAGAGCAATGTCAAACGAGGAAAAAGAGGGGAAGTAGTTCTCCTATACAGTTATTCTACACCTCTTTGCTTTGCAGAGTCCTAATTGACTTTGCGATTGCGTTTTGCTTGAATAGCTAGGAATAAGAAGACAGCTACCTTTAACAGGGGAGGTCTCTACAATTTTATTATTTAGTAAGAAAAACAACTTCAAATACAAATTAATATGAAAGTCAAAACAATTATCACATCTCTTTGCGCTCTTATAGCGTTTGGAGTAGCTTCAGCTCAAGCAAATGCTCAAGAAGTTTTCAACAAGGGCACTCAAACCGCGTCAGTAACAGTAGGGCTTTTTGGTACATTCTCTAGCAATATTACAGTACCTCCCATTCAGTTAAGCTACGAATATTGCGTAGTAGATAACCTTTTCAACAATAACAATGGTAGTATTGGTATTGGTGCAATGGGCGCATACTTTGCAACAGGTTATACCTTGGGTGGAACAAAGTCATTTACCCATAGTGGAATCGTAGGTGGTAGAGGTCTTTTTCACTACCAGTTCGCTCCCAAACTTGATACGTATGCAGGTCTTTTCCTCGGTGCTCTTCTCGCTGGTGTACATACTTCAGTTGTAGGCAATGACGCCTCTACCACAGTGGACACAGGTAGCTCTGTAGCTGCTAGTTTTGGATGGGGACTCCACCTTGGTGCACGTTACTACTTTACACCTGCTTTTGCCATTACAGGTGAGCTAGGATATGGATACTCTATCCTTAACCTTGGTGTAACATTCCGCTTCTAAAAAGCCGAATTAGAGATTTACAAGAGTCTCCTGTGGTTTATACCCATAGGAGACTCTTTTCATTTGTAGCCTCCTTCTATTTCTCCTTATGCCTTTATGCGACAATATCTCCTTTTTATTCCTCTCTTTTTTAGTGCAATAGGTCTACTTACTGCACAAAGTACCTTCTCTTCAGTCTTGTCTTCTTCTGAGCGAAATGGCGATGCTCTCTATTCAGCTCTTATTGCAGATCTTCCTAGTGGAGAGATAATAGAAGAGTACCAGTCTTCAAGCATGATGCTTCCTGCTTCTGTAGTGAAGCTTGTTACTACAGCATCTGCCCTTAAACTACTTCCTGAGTATCCATTTATTACTGATTTCAAAATTTCAGGGGAAATTGATAACGGATGCCTCAAAGGAGACCTTGTGATATACGGGTCTGGTGATCCCTCTCTCTTTTCTAAATATATACCTGCCGACAGTATTCGCTTTAAGGAGAGTTTGATGGCGATGCTTTCGTCTCGTGGAATCCGACAGATAGAGGGTGGTGTCGTCGTGGTTGCTGATTGCTTTGAGCGTCAAGGCTTCAACCCCTATTGGGAAGAGGAAGACAGAGGAGAGTGGTATGGCTGTGGCATATACGGCTTTAATCTTTTTGACAATTGGATAAAACTCTATTTCCAAACGAAAGCTAGAGGATCTAAACCTATTCTAATATCGCAATACCCAAGTAATACCCACACGGTGTATCAGAATGAGCTAAGTGTGGTTGCTAAAGGAGCATATTCACACGCTCTTGGCGAGGAACTTGTCAATAAACGTATACTCAAAGGAGCTCTACTGCCCCACCTCAAAAGAGTTAGAATCTCCATAGACCTACCTAATCCACCACAGTTTGGGGCCTCTTTTATTACAGACCTGCTTCGTGGAAAAGGTATTGTAGTGAAAGAGGAAGGCAAGGCTATCTTCAAGCCTTACGAAAATCAAACAAAACTGATAGGACAATACTATGGTCCTAGCTTAGAGACTCTGATAAGGACCTGCAATATGTATAGCTTGAACCATTATGCCGAGGCTCTTCTCAAGAGGATGGCTTTGGAGGTCAATACTATCGGTAGTACACAAGGTGGAATAGCTGCAGAGAAGGCTCTATGGAAAAGAAAACTCAGCCTGTTAAGCAATGGGGCAAGACTAGTTGATGGGAGTGGCTTGTCTCGAAGTAATCGATTGTCTGCTTGCGATCTCTATAAAGTTTTATTTGCGATGTATAAAGATAGCGACCATTTCCAAAGCTTTATCCAGTCCTTGCCCGAAGCTGGTAAAGAGGGATCAGTAAGGAGATTCCTTATAAATACGCCCTATAAAGCTTTTCTCAAAAGCGGTTCTATGCAAGGAGTACTCTGCTATGCAGGTTATATTACCAATGCCGACAAAAAATATATAGTAGTACTACTAAGCAATAATGTTCAAAACCGTATGAAAGTGCGTCAAGCGATGCAAGGAGCCCTAGAAAAAGTGGTACTTGCGCCTCAAATAGAGAAATGACGCAAAGAGATTTTTCATCTTGACATCTTGGGGTTTCAAGATGAATCGCATAGAGTTGATTTTTAATGCAATACTTCCGATTCACAAGATATTATCGTAACTTTGGAAAGCGAAACTGAAAGCACTATGCATGCATAGCATAGAGGAGAATAATAACTTTTAAGAGAGATAAAATTATGGCAAAAGTAAGAGGAGCAATCGTGGTGAATCAGCAGAGATGCAAAGGATGCAACCTTTGCGTAATCTCTTGCCCTACAGGTGCCATTTCCCTCCACCCAATGGAGGTAAACGACAAAGGATACCATTATTGCCATATGAGCCAGCCCGACCTGTGTATAGGCTGTGCTAGCTGTGGTATAGTATGTCCCGATGGATGCATCGCTGTCTATAAGGCGAAGCTATGATTATGAACCCCTTCGTAAACAAAAAAGAGAGAAAATAGACTATGCCAGAAGAAGTAAAATTGATGAAGGGCAATGAAGCCCTTGCTCATGCCGCAATTCGTGCCGGTATGGACGGATATTTTGGATACCCCATTACTCCTCAGTCTGAGGTCCTCGAAACCCTCACCGAGGAAAATCCCCAAGAAACAACGGGAATGGTAGTATTGCAAGCTGAAAGCGAAGTAGCCTCTATAAATATGGTTTATGGTGGAGCTGCTACTGGAAAGAAAGTGATGACCTCATCTTCTAGTCCTGGGATTAGCCTTATGTCAGAAGGACTAAGCTACCTCGCTGGTGCAGAGCTCCCTTGTCTCGTAGTAAACGTAAGTCGTGGCGGCCCAGGGCTTGGTACAATTCAGCCCAGCCAGGCAGACTACTTCCAAATGACAAAGGGGGGGGGACACGGAGACTTCCGTCTGATTACACTTGCACCAAACTCTGTGCAAGAAACTGTAGACTTTGTAGACCTTGCGATTACCCTTGCATTCAAGTACCGTAATCCTGCTGTAATCCTTTCTGATGGTATCATCGGTCAAATGATGGAAAAAGTGGTTTTGCCAGACTTCAAACCACGTCGTACCAGCGAGGAAATAAAGAAAGAATGCCCTTGGGCTTGCCAAGGTGCAAAAGGTGGTAAGCGTCATATTATCACTTCTCTTGAACTTGACTCAGCCGTGATGGAGCGAAATAACGAACGCTTCCAAGCTAAGTATGCAGAAATTGAGAAGAATGAAGTACGCTTTGAAGAGATCAACACGGAAGATGCTGACTATATCCTTGTAGCTTTTGGATCTTCTGCACGTATCTGCCAGAAGGTAATCCAGCTCGCTAAAGAAGAAGGCATTAAGGTCGGTCTTATACGTCCTATTACCTTGTGGCCTTTCCCATACAAGGTACTTACGCAACTTGCAGAAAAGGGCGCTAAAGGATTCCTTGTTGTGGAACTCAACGCTGGACAAATGATAGAAGATGTACGACTAGCAGTAGAAGGCCGTGCTCCTGTGAAGCATTACGGACGTATGGGTGGGATGCTTTTCTCTCCTGACGAAGTATTTGAAGCACTCAAAAAGCAACTTATCAACTGCTAGTTTTTAAGGAATCCATAACCCAAACGCGAAAGTGACAAGAGAACGCACAACAAACAAAGCAAACACTCTAATAGCTATCCTTGATTGGAGCTATTACGTGCTTATCCTTCTCTCGATAGTGGTCTTTTTTATCTGTCGAGAAGGAGGTGCCATCCGCTGGCTGTTTCTCGCTCCAGTAATACTTGCTGTAGTGGTACGCGTTGCCTCTTTGGTCCTTAAGCAGAAGAAAGGAAAATGATATGAATAATAACGTCGTAGAAAATATCGTAGAAAATAAAGAGATCATCCGTCCAGAAAACTTGGTCTACCAAAAGCCACGTCTTCTTAATGACAATACCATGCACTATTGTCCAGGATGTAGCCATGGTGTAATCCATAAGTTGGTCGCTGAAGTGATTGACGAAATGGGTATGGCTGAAAATAGTATCGGTATTGCTCCTGTAGGATGTGCCGTATTTGCTTATAACTATATTGATGTAGATTGGGAAGAAGCTGCTCACGGTCGTGCACCCGCATTGGCTACCGCTGCTAAGCGTCTCAACCCTGAAATGCTTGTATTCACTTATCAAGGTGATGGTGACTTTGCTGCAATTGGTACAGCTGAAGCTATTCATGCATGCAATCGTGGGGAAAACATTACAATTATCTTTGTAAACAATGCCATCTATGGTATGACAGGTGGACAGATGTCGCCTTGTACACTACTGGGAATGAAAACTGCTACTTCTCCCTACGGACGTACACCCGAACAATTTGGATATCCCTTTGTGATTAGTAATGTGCTCAAAGAACTTGAAGGGACATGCTATGTGACTCGCCAATCAGTGCATACTGTAGGGGCTTGTCGTAAGGCCAAGAAAGCTATCCGTAAAGCATTTGAAAACTCAATGGCTGGAAAAGGAACCAGCGTGGTTGAATTCGTGGCTACTTGCAACACAGGTTGGAAGATGTCTCCCGAAAAGGCAAATGAATGGATGGCTGAGCATATGACTGCGAAGTATCAACTGGGTGACCTTAAGGATATTTAAAAAGGAGAAACAAGATGACATACGAAATAGTTATTGCAGGTTTTGGTGGACAAGGCGTCCTCTCTATGGGTAAGATTATGGCTTACTCTGGGCTTATGGAAGGTAAAGAAGTAAGCTGGATGCCCTCTTATGGTCCCGAACAACGTGGTGGTACCTCTAACGTTACAGTTATCGTAAGTGATGAGAAGGTCAATAGCCCTGTCCTCAATACCTACGATATTGTAATAGCCCTAAACCAACCCTCTATCGACAAGTTTGCTCCTCGCGTAAAAAAAGGTGGCTCTCTTTTCTTCGATCCCAATGGTATAAACCACGTGACCGATAGAACGGACATCAATGTATACGAAATTGATGCCAACGAAGAAGCCAACAAGATGGGCAACGCTAAGGCCTTTAACATGATTATTCTTGGAGGTGTGATGAAAATTCACCCCTTCGTGACCCTTGAAAGTGTACTCGCTGGTCTTAAAAAGTCTCTTCCAGAAAGACACCACAAACTTATCCCAATGAACGAACAAGCCCTTAAGTTGGGAATGGAAGTGGTAAAACAAATCAAAGCCGCTGAGTAATACATAACCTTAAGAAAGGTCAAGCCTGATAGATCAGGCTACCCAATATCCAATTGAGAGTCTTAGGAATATCCTGAGACTCTCTTTTTTATTTTTGGATAAGTCCTCTTCAAAATAAGAGATCCTCAGCTCTGAATAAAGGAAGAAGAATAAAATCTAAAAAAGAGATTTATTGATCTTTTTGAGGTTATCTTACTGTTTGTAGAAATGCTACAAGGGAAAAAAAGGAAGTAAGGCATCCACAGAAAAGTCTAATAAAGTACATTTCAAAAACTACCGAAAGATTTTGGAAAAAGTTCCGAGAGTTTTCCCAAAAAGTTCCGAGAGTTTTCTCAAAAAGTTCCGAGAGATTTTTCAAAAAAGTTCCGAGAGATTTTTCAAAAAAAATTCCGAAAGGACGAATAAAAAGTGCCTATACTTTTTGATGACAAATAGCTGAGGACTATACTCACTAAGGGAGACTGTTGCAAAAGTCAACAGTCTCACAATCTTGCTCGCAAGATTGTCTAGACCTTGCAGAAAGGATGAAGCGCAAGGCGCAGAGGGTTGGGTCAGAAGGGAGCACACCTCCGTATGTGACCAAAGCCGAATCCCGAAAGCAACACAGCGATTCGCCTTTATGCAAGAGTCTCTAAGGGAAGGTAAACAACTCATCGGTCGCTAATCGGTATAAAATGAGTAACTTTACGTGGCAAAATGGGTGTCACAAAATGAGCATTACAGACTCTTTCTATAGGACTTCAACAAAGGTAAACTTAAGGGAATCAACCTCCCTACTCTGTTTCCTTTCCATGCTCATGGACTTCTTGTGTAGTAGCATACAATCCCTTTTTGCCTACTCTTTCGAAAATAAAATAATTACATACTATGACAACCCAGTGGAAATGGGTTCCTTTCGACGAAAACGAACTTTCACTTGGGAAAGCTATCCACGAGAAGTTTCACATACACCCTGTAGTGGGAAATATCCTTACGCGTCGCGGTGTAAGCTCCATAGAGGAAGCTCAAGAGTTTTTGTATCCCCGCATGGAAGACCTTCACGATCCCTTCCTTATGCGAGACATGCAGAAAGCTGTAGAAAGGCTCAACAAAGCAGTAGGAACCAAAGAGAATATTTTAATTTATGGAGACTATGACGTAGATGGTACCACGGCTGTAGCACTCGTATATCGGATGCTACGCCTGTATGGCGTTAGCCCCTCCCAACTTTTTTACTATATACCCGACCGCAACAACGATGGGTATGGGATTTCTACCCAAGGGATTGACTATGCTAATCAGCACCAAGTAAAGCTAATTATCGCTTTGGATTGCGGTATAAAAGCAAACGAAGAGATCCAATATGCCAAAGACAAAGGAATTGACTTTATAGTTTGCGACCACCACACTCCCGATGAGGAACTCCCCAATGCCGTGGCGGTACTCGATCCCAAGCGAAAAGACAATAGCTATCCCTTTACTGAACTTTCGGGATGTGGCATAGGCTTTAAGCTCATGCAGGCATTTGCCATCAACAATAATCTCAGACAAAGTAGGCTTAATAGTGTATTGGAGCTATGTGCAATAAGCATTGCTGCCGATCTTGTATCAGTACTCGGTGAAAATAGAATCCTTGCACAATACGGACTGAAACAACTCAACAAGAATCCCTCTCCCGCACTACAAGGGATTCTAAAAAGTAGCCAAACTCCGCTCAACCGTCCTATAGACTTCACCGATATCACCTTCAAGATTGCACCCCTTCTCAATGCAAGCGGTAGGATGCTTTCTGGTATGCAGACTGTAGAGCTCCTTCTTTCTCCTGATGTGGATTCTGCTATAGAGCTATGCCACAACATTATTAAAAGCAACGAAAGGAGAAAAAAACTTGATCGGCTAACCACTCAAGAGGCTCTTGCCATGATCGAAGAGTCTCAACTAGAAAAAGAAGACAAGCTAATAGCTCTTTATAAGCCGACTTGGCATAAAGGCGTAATCGGGATTGTATCGTCGCGACTTGCTAGTAAATATGCACGCCCAGTCTTGATCCTAGCTGGAGAGGACGAGAGTATTTCTGGCTCTGCAAGAAGTGACGAAAGCTTTGACATATACACTGCCATTGACCAATTCAAGCATCTTCTTGTCAACTTTGGAGGACACCCCTTTGCAGCAGGACTAACCATAAAAAAGGAAAATCTACCAGAATTTCTAGAAAGCATAAGAGACTACGCCAATGAGGTGATAGAAAAGAAACGATTTGTCCAAGAGGTAACCATTGATGCCGAGATCAAACTTCCTCAACTAGGATGGAAACTCTACAACGACATGAATCGACTTGGCCCCTTTGGCCCAGACAATCAACGTCCAGTCTTTCTTACAAAATATCTCTATGATACAGGAGGAAGTAAAGTCGTGGGCAAAGAGAGTAAACATCTCATGCTAGACATTACTGATGCATCCAATAGGAGATACCCTTACTTCGTAACAATTGCTTTTGGTAAAGCAGGAGAAAACGCCTATATAAAGGGGGGAAATCCCTTCTCCATAGCCTATACTCTGCAACACAACTCCACTCATTATAGAAGTAAGATGCAACTTCTTGTAAAAGATATTCACCGACTAGAAAGAGAGTAAGCAGACAAGCATTCTTTCTTCCCCTCAAGTTATGGATCTCAAAGATGCCTCTCCTTTTGATGAAGACTTTTCCTCTATATATTCTATAGAGGAAAGGGGAAACGTTGAGGAAGAGCTCTCTCAAGAGGGATGGGAATTTCCTCTTGAAGAAGAAATGGGATACCTGGTAGAAGAGGAGCCTATCTATGAAGAGAGAGGCTCCTCCGATGTAACGCCTGAAACTATTTTAAAAAAATATTGGGGCTATTCCTCTTTTAGGGAAAAGCAACGCGACATTATAGATGCTGTACTAGCTGGCCACGATACATTAGGGCTTCTGCCCACAGGAGGGGGAAAAAGCATTACTTTTCAAGTGCCAGGGATGATGCTAAAGGGTACCACTCTCGTAATTACCCCCCTTATTGCACTGATGAAAGACCAAGTGCAAGGGTTAAAAAAAAGAGGAATCAAAGCGGGCGCATTGCATTCAGGTATCCCTAGCAATAAGATTCGTACTTTACTCAATAACACAGTATTTGGTAAGGTCAAGTTTCTATACATTTCTCCCGAACGTATTTCCTCTCCAGGCTTTTCGTCTACGCTCAACTATCTCAATGTAAGCCTTATTGTCGTTGACGAATGCCACTGTATATCCCAATGGGGTTACGACTTTCGCCCCTCTTACTTACAGATAGCCACCCTCCGAGAGATCTTCCCCAAGGTACCTATTCTTGCTCTCACTGCTACTGCGACTCCATTGGTCAAAGAGGATGTGATCCGCGAACTCCAACTTCGCGATCCAAAGGTGATCCAAAAAAGTTTTGCAAGGAGCAATCTCACTTATGCAGTACGTCACTGCATAGACAAGGAAGAGATGATTGCAAAGATTCTTGAGGCGGTACCCGGCTCCTCCATCATATATTGTCGCAACAGAGTACTGACAGCCGAGATCGCCGAGTCCCTTAAAGAGCGCGGCTTCACAGCAGATAGCTATCATGCAGGACTATCTCACGCTGAAAGAGATGAGAAACAAAAAGCTTGGATGAACAACGAAGTACGAGTAATCGTCGCAACCAATGCTTTTGGAATGGGGATCGATAAACCCGATGTCCGCACCGTAATTCATTGGACTATGCCCTCCTCTCTCGAAGAATACTACCAAGAGGCAGGTAGAGCTGGACGCGATGGTCTACCCTCCTATGCTGTAGCCCTTGCTGGTCCTCGCGACAAAAGCATTATCAAAAGGAGAGTGGCAGAGCAGTTTCCGTCTCTTTCCTTTATCAGGAGTTTCTATGATTTACTGATGAGCTATCTTCAAATAGGCGAAAGCGATGGCTTAGGACGCTGTGTACAACTTGACATGGAAACCTTTCTTGAAACATTCAAGCTATCCCCTATCCAAGGAATTTCAGCTCTGAAGATCTTAGAGATGGCAGGAGCTTTTGTATACACGGAAAAATCCTCAAGCTCCTCGCGTATTATGATGGCAATGCCTCGCGATGCCCTCTACAATATCAAATCAATCAAGGGCAAAAACGAAGAAATATTGGAGTTTCTCCTTCGTCGCTATGCGGGTATTTTTACACAATTTATATACATTGAGGAAGAAGCTATCGCGATCGCTACACAAACGACCCTAGATGCCGTCTACGAATCCCTTATAGACCTTGCTCGATTGAAGGTACTTCGGTACATACCGAGGAGTTCACTGCCTCTCCTTACTCTTACTACAAAGCGAGAGCCTGGACGTCTACTAAATATCACACCCGAAGTATACGATCTTAGGAAGGAACGCTTTCAGCAACGTATCGAAAGCGTTCTCAACTACCTCTATAATCCCCAAAATGAATGTCGTGAAAAGCTACTTCTATGCTATTTTGGAGAGCTCAACTCTCCCTCCTGCGGACACTGCGATATCTGCATAGAGAAGAAGAAAAAAGAGGATGAAAAGAAGTTGCCCAAAGCTAAACGTGCTGAGGGCGAAAAGCTATTAGTCCAACTGCTTGCAGAGCAAAGCCAGTACGACCTTCATCAGCTTATTGAACTGCTTGCAACAAAAGGGAAAGAGCAGAGAAGAAGCAGAGAAGAATGGATAGAAATACTACAGGACTTTGTGGCGAGCACTACCCAATACCGCATAGAAGATAATAAAATTATTAGTCGACGGTAGACTCTAAAATCGCTATAAACGTAGCAGGAAGATAAATATTTTTGATCAAGAGAGCCTCCCTAAAAAGAGGAGCGATCTCTCGCTCTGTAAAACCAGCTATTCCACACCCAACTCTTGTAACAAGAAATTTGTAAGAAGGGTGTCGCTGAGCAAAGCTTAAAAACTCCTCAACATAGGGTCTTATGGTCTCTACTCCACCTTGCATAGTAGGTATGGCATAGCTTTTTCCTTGCATTCCTGATCCATTTCCCCATTGAGCTCCAAATTGCTCATAGGCAAGACGTGCAGCTCCACCAGCATGCTGCCCCGCAAGATTACTTCCAAAAACAAAAACCTCTTGTTCTCCTAAGGAAGTTATACTGTCTGGAGCCACTCTTTTGTTCATACGCTATTCGGCTAGTAGTTGATCTGCTCAATGGACTTTGGCACTTCTTTCAATGAATGCACAACAAGAGGAGGACTAAACGTTATAGGTATCGTAAGAGATTTCCCTTGTGGATTGAACCAAATGGAGTGCAAACGGGCATTGTCAGCCCCTTTGATATCCGCCTCTAAACTATCACCTATCACCACAGTTTCCACACGACGACTATTACTGCCAGTCAGTGCAAAATGAAAAAATCCAATATTGGGCTTATGAGAACCTATTTTCTCGCTAACAAAGAGTTGATCAATATACTGATCAATGCCACTGTTTTTCATTTTATTGAACTGAATCTCCTCAAAACCATTGGTAATAATCATCACACGATAGCCTTTTGCCTTCAATTCTTGCAAAAGCTCTTCCGCTCCATCTACGAGCGAAGTCTGATGCTGAGAAAGATCTAAAAAATGCCTATTGAGTGTAGCAATTGACTCCTCTGCAATAGGCATACTAAAATACTGAAAAGGCCTTGCAAAGCGCAGATAAGAAAGTTGTTCTTTAGTGATACGATCATTGCGGTAGTCATCCCAAAGTAATTCATTATTGGGGTAATACACCTCAAAAAACTGATCAAAGGTCGGTACATATTCACTCCAATGATACTCTTTGTAGAGCATCTCTAGGGATCTACGATTGTTAGCAAACGTATCCCACAAGGTATCGTCTAGATCAATAAAAACATTTCTAATCATGACTCAAGCTCTCTCAGGATAAGCTAAAAGGACTCTAGTAAGATAAAAGGGAATAGCAGATCGATAAGCCGAGTTCTGTAAATAGCGCACGTAAATCATAGCACTATTCGCTTGTCATTCATCTCCACTTTACGTTGCCGCAAAGCTCTAGCAGTCTACCCCCCAGCATAGGACGAGTAGCCCCATAAAGCTGGTATACTTGACCTTACAACCCATAAGAGGTACGACAAGAAGCATTCCTACTCCTGTCGAGGAGCTTTTACCTCCTCTTTTCACCCGTTCCTCCAAGAGAAAAACTCTTGTGGTGGTTATTTTCTGTTACCTTGCCCTACACTTGCTTACGTGTAGCTTCCCGTTAAGAAGTATGGTACTCTGTGTTGCTCGGACTTTCCTCCTATTGACTTAGCAAAAGGCGACAAGCTGATCTGCTACTCCTCTAGCGCAAAGATACAATAAAGAGAGGGGATAGTGAGAAATTACACAAGGATAGTCCTCTTTTCTGAAAGGTATACTCTAGTGATTAAAGGCTTATTGTAACGACTAAAAGTAAGATCATTGTGAATTCAAGCATCACTCAAAAGTCAACACAAAACAAAACAGAACTAGTTTACACCACTAGTTCTGTTTATATAACGGCACATGTTTATCTCTAAATGAAGAAGATCAAATACTTTGCCAGAGAATCTCCGTTTGCTTAATTGAAGTGCCGCACGATCGTATGGATTTCCTTCACTACCTCTCTCGCATTTTCTAAAGAAAGGCCACTACCACAAGGCAATAACATTGCTTTGTCGTACCATCCTTCAGCAAGTCCATTGAGATAGCATGGACATTTCTCAAAAAAAGGAAGTGTATGCAATGGCTTACGCAAAGAAACTGCTTCTACCCCTTTCTCCTGAAGCCTAACAACCAATTCATTTTTTGAAAAATGCAACAACGAATCGTCTACAGATAATAGAATCCGCAAAGGAGCATCACCTAGACTAGATGACTGAAACAAATCTAAGCCTAAGATGTTTTGCAAGCCATTTTGATAGGTATTAAAGAGAGATTCCCTCTTTTTCTTCTTCTCCTCCCGAGTAGTCAGTTCTACATAAGCCCTCAATAACAGTATAGATGGAAGGCGTAAATCTCCAATAAGCGCTGGGATTACAGGATCGGGTACGCCCTTTTCCGATAAACTCCTCAGTAAAGATCTTCCCTTCTGACACCGCTCTTCTGTAGGACACAGTAGCATCGTACCACTAGCCCCTATACCTTCAGCAAACTCTCCCAATGAAAGAATCTTATATCCCCCTAAAGTACTTCTTGAAGCATCTTGTAGCTCGCTCTGCGATTCGGTAGCAATCTCAATTATCTGCAACTGCTCTTTTTCAGCAATCTCCTTCAATTCAGGTAAACTTGGAGTAATTCCCAAAAAATGATCTACCACTAGAAACCGCTTAGTCTGCTTTTTCCAATCATTCACTTCAGATAATGCTCGCTTAATTCCTTCTAAGGAAATTGACAACCGACTATGGTCTATATCAATGAAAACGAGCCTTACCCCTAAGGAAATAAGCAAACGAGCAAATTCGTACCGTCCATTGCAAGGAAATAAGACAAGATCTCCCTCGCGAATTCCACTTAGTCTAAGAGCAAGAGCAAAAGACTCTAAAGCATTCCGCAGAAGGAGAGCCTGCCCCTCTACACCATAGTGGAGCAGGATCTCTTGATCTGTCATTGCATTCCACAATACCTCCTCATAAGACTTAGAGGCTTCATATAAAAAGCCTTGTTGCTTTTCAAAGTAAGCGATAAGCGATAAGGAGGGATTGCATTGAGGTATCTGCATAGGCTTATGTAGACTCTATCGTTGATCAAGGATGGCCTTACGCAACTTACCTTCCAAGCTACTCGTGCCAATCCTAAATAATTGAGGAGTCATCCACTCTTCTCCAAGAATAGACTTCACTACACAGTAGTACTTCACTGCATCCTCAGGACTACTCACTCCCCCTGATATCTTTAGCCCTTTTCGCTCACCATACGCTTCATAATACTGACGAAGCACTTTCGCCATAACGTAAGCAGCAACTAATGAAGCACCAGGATACTCCTTTCCAGTAGAGGTCTTAATGAAGTCTGCTCCAGAGAAAAGAGACAATATGGATGCCTTCTGAATCAATTCGGGACTTTCTAACGCTCCAGTCTCAAGAATGACCTTTAGCAAAACATCTTTGGCTTCAGATCGAAGCTCGTGCAGTTCCTCGACTACGGCCTCATAGTCTCCATCTAGAAAAGCTCCTACATTAAGTACAATGTCAATTTCATCTGCTCCTTCGCGTATTGTAAGGGCAGTCTCCACTGCTTTTACGTCAAGCAAAGTCTGAGAAGCTGGAAATCCTCCACTTACAGCCGCTATGTGTACACTGGGGACTTTGAGGGTTTCTTTTACTAAATGAACAAAGGCTGGATAAACACAAATAGCCGCTACAGGTGGCAAGCAATCTTTATATTGAATGGCTCGCTCGTTTACACCTTCTACAAATGGCACAACTGTACTCTTGCGATCCTTAGCTGTAAGCGTTGTGAGATCAATACAACTATAAAGTGTTTTGAGCACTTCTAATTTATTGCATGAGGTGAAATCTCTTTCAATAATCTTCTCAATATCTTTTTGAATTTCTTCTTGCGATTGTGAAGCATTGAACTTCTCAAAAGCTTCTTCGTACTTACTCTTCATACACTACTTCTTATTTTCTTTTAGCTTGTTATTGGTTAGATGTCTTGTCTTATCTCTAGTTGTTTTCTTTACAATGGAGCTCTTTATAGCAAGTTCTAAATTGATATCTGTTTGGTTAGCTATTGCTACTGCTACCCAAATAAGATCAGCAAGTTCTTCCGCCAATTTCTCTTTTGCGAAAGCCTTTTGCTCATCTGGAGTACACGAGGCGTCAAGCTCACTGGGCTTGAAGCTCTGCTCGCCCCACCCTCTTGCCACTACTCTAGCCACCTCACCTGTTTCTTCGGTAAGGATAGCCATATTTGTAAGAATATCGAAATACCGTACTCCATAGGTATGGATCCATTCGTCTACTGTTTTCTGAAGTTCATCTATCGTCATTGGGTAATTCTTCTATCTGGGGCTTTTATTGGGGTACGAAATAGGGGTATACTCTACACTCTTTGCGGAAGATTTTCATCCGTATCAATGATGATCGTTACTGGGCCATCATTGATTAATGCCACTTTCATATCTGCGCCAAAGCATCCTCTCTTTACCTTTTTCCCGTAGGACTTCTCCAAGCATTCACAAAAACGCTCATAAATTGGCTCACTTATATCGCTCTTTGCAGCGTCAATATAGCTTGGTCTGTTGCCTTTTTTGGTACGAGCCATAAGTGTAAATTGACTTACAACCAAAATATCTCCTTTAGTGTCATTGAGAGAAAGGTTCATTACGCCCTCACTATCATCAAAGATACGCAAAGAAATAATTTTCTTCACAAGGTAATCTATTTCATACTGGCTATCTTGTTCCTTTATTCCCACAAGAATCAGAATTCCTTTTTCAATTGAAGCGATCTGCTCTCCATCCACAGACACGGAAGCTTGGGAGACTCTTTGTATAACTACTTTCATTTTTACTACTTACTCATTGTCTATTTTAAATCACTGCTGCACCAATTGCTGAAGCACAGATTTAGCATGAAGGAAATCGTAGACACTACGTCCCAGCTTGATCCCTATACAGGCTTGGATTTCCTCCAGTGACGCCTTTTTTATCTGCATAAGACTGCCAAACTGTTTGAGAAGTTTCTCCCTGGTCTTTACACCAACGCCAGGGATCTCATCAAGCTCACTTTTTATTTGCTGCTTGCTTCTCAAAAGTCTATGAAAAGTAATTCCAAATCGATGGGCTTCGTCCCTTATATGGCGAAGGACATTGAGAGTCTCACTATTTCTTTTAAGATACAACGACTCTTGTTCTCCTGGAAAAAAGAGCTCTTCAAGACGCTCCGCAAGTCCGACTATAGGGATTTTTCCAAACAAACCTAAGTTTTCAAGTGCTTCCGAGGCAACGTGCAATTGTCCTTTTCCGCCATCAATAACAATAAGATCAGGAAGCTCTCCATCCTCATTCAAGACTCGACTGTATCTTCTGGTCACGATTTCGTACATCGAGCTATAATCGTCTGGTCCCTCTACAGTTTTCACATGAAACTTTCTGTACTCTTTTCGAGAAGGTCTCCCATTCCTAAAAACGACACAAGCAGCAACGGGATTAGTTCCCTGTATATTACTATTATCAAAACACTCAATATGGCGTGGTGGTACGGAGAGTGAGAGATCCTGCATCATCTTCTTCATGAGCTTTGTAGAGCGTTGCTCAGGATTAAGCTTTTCCTCACGAGTAATACGATCCCTCATGTAGCGCTCTGCATTTGCTGTTGCGAGTTGAACAAGACGTCTCTTCTCACCACGAAGAGGGCAAGTCACTCGTGTTTTTCTTTCACCGACAAAGCTCCAAGGTAAAGGGATATTCACCAAAACTTCTTGACTTGGGAAAGGGTATTTCCTAAGCATATCGGTAATGATCGAAGCAAACAACTCTTCTTTTTCCTCGTCAAGGACTCTTTTCCAAGCATCTGTAATGATCCGAACAACTGCACCATGTTTAACTTGCATCATACAGATAAAGACGAAATCCTCCTTCTCCGTGTAGGAAAACACGGAGAGATCTCCAAGCTCAGGTGATGAAACGGAGTGCCGCTTCATATAGCCCGACAAGAGTTCGTATTTTTTCCGATGTTCTTCCGCTCGCTCGAACTGAAGTTGTTCTGCACATTGCTGCATCTGCTCTAATTCTGTACGGAGAAGGTTTGTTGCATTGCCTTCTAAGATTTGCTTTGCGAGATTCAAATCCTCTCTATAGTGCTCAAGTGAGACATATCCCACACACGGCGCCAAACACTTTTTGATATGATATTGCAAGCAAGTATTAAATCTTCCCTGCGCAACTTTATCTTGAGAAAGCACAAGATTGCATGTTCTTATTTTAAAAGTTTCTCGCAACACCTTGAGTATTTCTTTTGCTCTACCCACATCTGTAAAGGGACCGTAAATATAATGTTTTGATCGATCCACATTCCTTGAAAGAAAAGCTCTTGGAAACTCCTCTTTGGTTATCACAATATAGGGATAACTACTGCCGTCCTTTAGAAGGATATTGTAACGTGGATTGTAGGTTTTTATTAGGTTGTTTTCTAGAATAAGGGCATCCGCTTCAGTGTCGACAACGAAGTATTTAAGGTCAGCGATGCTGTCAACAAGTCTTCTTGTTTTTACGTCCTTTATCTCTTTATTGAAATACGAAGAGACCCGACGACGAAGATTGACAGCCTTTCCCACATAGATAACCTTTCCTTTTTGATCAAAGTAAAGATAGCACCCTGGGGATTCTGGAAGCGTTGAAAGCAGCTTTTGTATTCCTTCTCGATTCATCAAAGAGTATTCTTAGTCTTCCCCTCTTTGTTTCCACGTGAAACAGAGGATCCGCTAACCCACAACAACAATACACTAATATCATGAGGGGAAACTCCGGGAATTCTGCTGGCTTGTCCTAAGGTTTCAGGCAATATTTTTTGAAGTTTTTGTCTTGACTCGATCTTTAGATTCTCTATAGATCCATAGTCAAAATCTCGACTGAGTTTGATATTTTCAAGACGTTTAACTCTATCTGCCTCCATTTTTTCTCTTTCAATATAACCTGCATACTTCACAGCTACTTCTACGCATGTGACAAGGTCGCTCTGATAGTAAGGGAGCGCTTTTATAAGGTCATGCAAATCAGGAAGAGTTTCTATAAGTTGATTCAAAGAAATTCTCGGTCGGAGGAGAATATCTTTGAGCTTGACACCCTGCTGTAATGGTTTTTCGCCATTAGACACTAGCAGTGGATTGACTTGTATAGGTTTAACAGAATAGTTTTCTATAAAATCTAGTAAGGCTCGTTTTGAATTCATCTTACTAGTGTACAGTCGGATACGCAAAGGAGATGCGGTTGAGAATTTTAAAGCATATGGTGTGAGCCTCTCATCGGCAGTATCTTGACGTAATATAGTTCGGTATTCTGCCCGAGAGGTAAACATTCGGTAGGGCTCATCGACTCCTTTTGTTACTAGATCATCAATGAGTACTCCTATATAAGATTCATCGCGATGCAAAACAAAGTCTCGTGACGAGCCATCCAAGGATAGCACAGCATTTATACCAGCTATTATTCCTTGACCTGCTGCCTCCTCATAGCCTGTGGTTCCGTTGATTTGTCCAGCCATATACAATTGGGGATAAATCATTGACTGTAAGGAAGGATGGAGCTGCGTAGGGTCAAAATAGTCGTACTCTATGGCATAGCCTGGACGAAAAAGTTTAACGTTCCTTAACGCTGGAATCGTTTTGAGAGCACGCAACTGAACATCTAAAGGTAACGAGGAAGAGAAGCCATTGAGGTAAAATTCATCGGTATTTTCTCCTTCAGGCTCTAAGAAAAGCTGGTGTCTTGTCCTATCAGCAAAAGTGACAATCTTAGCTTCGATACTAGGGCAATAGCGTGGACCTATGCTCTTAATTTGTCCATTGTAAATAGGAGCTTCTGAAATAGAATCTCTTAATATTTGATGACACTCCTCATTGGTGTAGAAAATATAACATGGCCTTTGCTTACGTTGATTAAGAGAAGTCGTCAAGAAACTGAAAGAATTAAATTCTGTATCACCGAATTGCAATTCTGTGCAATCAAAGTCCACACTTTTGCCTACAATACGAGCTGGGGTTCCTGTTTTCATTCGTCCTGCTTGAAATCCCAGTGAGACAAGCTGTTCTGTGATACCATAAGAAGCCTTTTCAGAGATTCTGCCTCCCGGAAGACGTATAGATCCAAAATGCATTAATCCGTTTAGAAAGGTACCTACAGTAAGAATCACCCGAGCAGCAAAGATATTGCCCCAGAGTTGAGTTTTCACACCTTGTACTTGATTGTCTTTGATGATAAGTCCTTCAACAATATCTTGCCTGATGTCAAGATTTTCTTGCTGCTGTAACTCTGCAATCCATCGCTGAACAAATGCTTTTCTGTCTAGCTGAGCACGAGGACTCCACATAGCAGGGCCTTTACTACGATTAAGCATTCTAAATTGAATACTTGTAGCATCGGAAACAATACCTGTACGACCACCCAAGGCATCCACTTCTCTTACAATTTGCCCTTTAGCAATTCCACCCATTGCAGGGTTACAGCTCAGCTGAGCAATGTTGTTCATATCAATAGTAAGCAAAAGCACCTTAGCACCCATAGTACTAGCTATACATGCAGCTTCACACCCGGCATGCCCAGCTCCTACTACTATGACATCGTACTCAAAGTTTATCATGGCGTCATCATTCAGAATTGTCTACAAATTTACTCATTTCCGCACTATCCTATACAACACAGTTTTATGTTACTTTGTTCAGTCATCGCATGTTATTCTGGTGTTTACATCAAGTGTATCGTAAACTTGGTAAAAGTCTAAAAGGGGAAAGCAAAGGAAAAGGAAGAGCGTTGAATTTTGTACAAGTACTTTTCAAAAAAAAGTTCCGAAAGAATGATCAATTTCTCTCGGAACATTTCAAAAAATCTCTCGGAACATTCTAAAAAATCTCTCGGAACATTTGAAAAATTCTCTCGGAAGAATTTTCTATTTCTTCAGGAGTTTTTTGAAATACTGTTTGACAGCAATTTGAGCACTCTACAAGAATAGTTATTTTCAAAAACTCCTACTCTACCCTTTCTGAGAGCTCTTAAGCGAAAAGTGATAGTTAACCCCAATTGTAACCTCCCAAAAACGTGGCGTGGAAATCGTAGCTTTCTCCTGATACTCTAGTAAAGAGTTATGGTAACGAAGGGCACCCTCGATAGTCCATCTTTTCCATGTCGCCTGCAATTTTGTTGCAATTAGCCATCCTCTACCATAGAACATATTACTTCCCGAACTGTATCGTACGCGAGGGAGGTAAATATACTGTCTACTTTTAAAAGAATCAGTGCTGTAATAAACCAATGTAGTATGAAGTTTGACAAAGATAAGGGGAGCATACTGTACGGCTAAAGCTGTGAAAAAACCTTTAGCTCTTAATTCATCACTAATGAGTTTATATTGAGAGCTTAATTTGATTTTTAGATTATCACTTGGAGTCCACGAAACTCCTAAAAGCAATCTTAGATTACTTTCATTCTCCAAACGCTTTTTCCATGAGACCGCAGAAAGGAGCCCTAAGTGATCGCCTAAGGAATAGTTGAGCCGAAGCATAGCAGACAGCCCTTTGAGCGGCTCATGGGCTCGAAAAGGGGCAATAAATGTAGCAGAATAATCTGCATAGCTATCAAGAAGAAAGCTACGCCCGCTTAGAAAGTATCTGAAAAAAAATCCCCATTCATTTCCAGCAGCCCCACGCTGATAAAAAGAATTAGCTCGTCTAGCCTGATAATAAGGGGATAGTGCTCTTGCCACAAAATAAAAATTCCCTTGACTGGGAGAGCGTAATATTATAGAACAGAGAGTTGCCCACTGGCGGTTAGGAGAAAGAGCCACTTCACCCGCAACAGCAAGTTTACCTGTTGGGTGCCGATAGCAAAAATCCGAAGAAATATTGTAGGTGCTACTTATCTGGGAAGCATAGGGATTCCCACTATAGCGTGGAAGGTAGCCACTAAGTGTCTTCCCTCCCCAATAGACATAAATTGCATTAAGCCCAATTTGACAAGTCGTTGTACTAAATCCAAGTCGTCCAATAAGACTACGCTCTGTAGCCACATGTCGTCTTTCAATTTGTCCTAAGTAGCGGTGGGGCTGATCATAAACAAGACTTCCTATACTATCCCCTTTCTCAGATAGCAAAGCATCTATTTTTTGATTGGAATATGCCAATAATAATTCCCATTGACGAATACCAATTGTACTAGCTATACCCCTAAAATGATCGTATCCAGAAGCAGCAAGGCTAGGGCGCAGTTTAAAACTGCCACTTTCTGCAACAACACTAGCGGCATAGGGACCTCGAAGAAAGCTATTCCTTACGACCAACCCTTGTCCTAGCGAAAGAGAAAAATCTCCAATTATCAACTTCTTAAAATAGGGTAAGGGGGCCTCCGCAGAGAGAAAAAAACTATAGCGGTCAAAGCTATGAATATAGCGATCAAAAAAGGGCTCATAGCGATCCTTATCCGCTAAAAGCCCCAAGCTTAGGGAGGTTGTCTGAAGAATCGTACGCAACTGAAGATCGTAAGGCTTTCCAAGCGGTGACTCTTTGGTCTTCAATCTTTGTTGTGCATACCCGAGGGTAAGTGCCCCCTTATAGTCTAATCTGACCGGACGCAAGGAATGTCTTTTCCATAAAGAAGAGTCCTCTGTGATCAGAAAGGGTGCAACGCGATCTATCGTTGCCCTATCCCATCCTTGAATTTCCTTCAGTCTAGCTAGTGTAAAACTCTCTATTGGTTGGCTATTCCGAAAGTCTATAAAGGCCTGAGCTTGTTGCTCAGTAACGTGCAGACCAAGGAGGAGTTGCTCTTTGGTGATGGTGCGCAAAGAATACCTTATTTCCTCGTGTGTGGCATCTAAAAAAGAATTGATCGCATGCTCTTCAACTAGTCCCTCCTGCACCAAGATAAGGGCTTGATCCCTACTAAGAGAGTCTTGAGGATCTACTCCTATAGGATTACCCTTTACAACGTATAGTGAGAAAAGGAAAAAAAGAAAAACTGCTACGACTCTCTTCACCTCAACAAGAAAGGATATAGCCCCGCCATTGAGTACAACCGATAGACTGAAAAATCTTCGGAAATATTACGTTAGGAATTAGGCTAAGAGAGCGCGGATCACTTCATTGAGCAACTTACCATCAACCTTTCCCTTAAGTGTTTTCATTAATATACCCGTCAGTTTCCCTGCGTCTGATGAAGAGATTAAGCCCAATTCATCAATTTTTCCCTTAACAATAGGGATTAGTTCTTCTTTCGTGAGTTGCTTAGGCAGAAATGATTCCAATACTTTTGCCTCCTGGAGCTCTGCTTCCGCCAACTCTTCGCGACCATTTTTTGCATATATATCGGCACTCTCTTTTCGTTGTTTGAGTAGTTTAGCAATGATACTAAGAGCCTGTTCATCGGTAACTTCTCCATTGCTACCCTTCGCCGTTTTTGCTTCTAGGAGTTCCTTTTTTATTCCACGCAATGCTTCAAGTCTCACTTTATCTCTAGCAAGCATTGCTTCTTTAATTCCTTCGCTTACTTCTTCAAAAATCATATCAACGATTATTTGCAAACTATTTTATGGATACTTCAAGTATTTAGAATGTGATCAGTCTACTCTCTTCTCCTTTATCATGTTCTTTTGCACCATCCTCCTCTTTGGAATGTGTTTGTTTTCGCATAAAAGAAGGTTTGACTTTGGAGAAGGCATATTCTGAACGAATTACTTCCAGTTCATCGTGCCTTCGAAGAGCAGCAGGCGTACTATCTAGAATCTTTATTATACGTTCATCGTCAAGCTCCTCATCAAACAGGATAAAGGGTCGAGACTGCCCTATAGATCCCAGCAACTGGCCATCCTTTCCTTCATAGTAGCGGTTGAGTAACTCTCGGTCTTGCTCTTCACGATTGGCACGCTCTTGCATCGTAAGTCTGTCCTCCATATTTCCCTGTCTAATAGAGTGCTCTGTGGCCGACAGATCAAATCCCGAAGCCAATATCGTAAACTTTACTTTTTCACCGAGAGAATCATCAAAAGCATGTCCTTGAATGTACTCAAAACTTCTATCCATAGAAGCCGAAAGGGCATCTAGAGGAGCCATCTCGTCTATACGCAACTCGTGCTCTCTACTCATATAGAAGAAAACAAGGAGTCTACTGGCTCGATACACATCGTTGCCATTGAGAAGGGGCGAATGCACTGCTTTATCAATAGCTTCTTTTAGACGGTTTTCACCCTCTCCTTCTCCACTACTTATCACAGCTACCCCTCCATTTCTTAATGTTTTTACGACATCGTTGGTATCGACATTAATCTCACCTTGCTTATAGATAAGATCTGAGACACTTCTAGCAGCATTCACAAGTGTAAGATCTGCCAAATAAAGCGCATGTGAATAGGGCTCTCTAGGGTAGAGTTCAAGGATTTTTTCGTTGTTAATGATAAGGATAGCATCCACCTCATCTCTAAGACGCTCTACGGCCTTAAGGGCTTTAAGTATTTTTCGCTCTCCTTCCCTGAGGAAAGGAATCGTAACGATACCTACTGTAAGGAGTCCTAACTCCTTTTTGGCTATCCTAGCGACAATAGGTGACGCCCCAGTACCTGTTCCGCCTCCCATTCCAGCGGTAATGAAGACGATTTTAGTTTCTCCATCGTCAAGCATCTTACGTATATCTGCCGCACTTTCCTCAGCCGCAAGTCGTGCCCGTTCTGGATCATCACCTGCACCTAAACCTTGTGTTACGCTTGGTCCTATAACAAGTCGATCGGGTATCTCTAGTTTATTAAGATCCTGAGCATCCGTATTAAGAGCAAGGTAAGAGACATTATCAACCCCCTCTTTAAACATATGGTTGAGAGCATTGCCTCCCCCACCACCGATACCCACGACTTTGATGACACGGCGGCTATTATTGTATCCACTGAAAGAGATCAATTCACCTTCAGTAATACTATCTATTCGATTAACCTCACTTTTCTGAGATTCGTTGTTGGGGTTATTAGTAAAGTTCATCATCTTCGTTAGGATCGTCTTCCATAAATACGCTAAAAAGGCTATTTACAGCACTTCTAAACTTGTTGTTTTTGGGTCTCTGCTTCGTCTTTTCGTCTTCCTCTTCTACAGAGGGTTCTTCCTGCTGTATCGATCTTCTATCGATATGTTCTACTATCTTTTGTTCATGAATTTCTTCATGAATTTCTTCATGGTTTTCAACCTTTTCCGCTTTTTCTTCTTTTTCGGTCTTGTGGATAAGTGCATTGAGATCAGACAACTCGGCTCCTACACAGTTTTGTCTAGCTGCATAGGCAAGAGCTATGGCCGTCTCCATACCAGGGATTGTAACGAGAGCATTGTTGTGGTCAACCACTGCAGAAAGCTGTGTGTTGAAAGTAAAGTGTCGAGTATAGTTGGTAAGCAACTCATCAAAACGCTGAATCTTTGCTGCTCCTCCAGTGAAGAGATAGCCAGCCTTTATGTGATGGTCAAGACCCGCCACGCGCACGACTTCAAAGATATTTTCAGCGATTTCTTTCATCCTTGCCGAAGTGTATCTATTTACGTCAAGCACTCTCATCGTACGCATTCCTATTCCATCAAAATTAGGGATTTCAAAGGTTTTGTCTCGGTCAGCATAAGTCGTGGCACCAGCATACTGCAATTTTATAGACTCTGCCTCTTCAGGTGTAAGCCGGAGAGACTCAAGGTCCTTTGATACATTATCGCCCCCAAAAGGCAACACTCTAAGTCGTCGGAATACCCCATCGTAATAGATTACTACAGAGCTAATACCACCACCTACGTTTACAAATACGGAGCCGAGCTGCTTTTGCGAAGATGAGAGCATAACCTCTGCTTCACAAAGAGGTGTGGGCAATACACCGGCAAGTTGCAAGCCGAGACGATCCTCCACAACAGCTTGTACATTATTGTAAATCCAATCCTTTACAGTAATAATGGACACATGAGCTACCAGCTCGTGACATACAATACTCTTGGGGAAAGCCTCTATCTTGCCATCTATTTCGTAATAGGTGTCTAGTGTAAAGATATTTTTTCTTCGAGGGAAAGAAATTTCTGTAACTTTTCTTTCAATTGCTTTGAGGTGTTCGTCCGTTATCTCTTCTCCCTCTTCACTAATATCAATATGAATGGTCGCTTCTTCACTTCTCAAAGATTGGGCACCTATGCCTACATAGAGCTTCTTTATCTCATAATTGTCTTCAAGTCTCTCATTGAGTAAGGAGAGTATTGTGGAGATCTTTTGAGCTGTTTCATCAATATTGTAGACGGCTCCATGACTAATGCATCCTTCTGAAGGTAAAGTTTCGCAAGCGATGGGCGAAACCTCACCTTCCTCCAGCTTGTTTGCAATAAGCCCTCTTATATAGCTACTGCCGAGATCAATTACGGCATAAACATTTTGTGCATCCATAGTACATTATCTTTGCCCTAAAGGCGACTCGTTACATTATTTATCTTATTCCGCTCTTTCCTCTTGCTTGTCTTGATCAGTACTAGAAATACTTTCTGAAGAGTGGGTACTCTGCTCCATTTGGCGAGGAGTGGCAATAATCCTTCCTGGCACAATAAGGCTGAGCTTAGAGAAAGCATTGCACCCCATCTTTGGCTCTACACGAGACAAGAAAAGATCTAACTCATTGAGTTGAGTAGCAATCTTTGTCCAATCTCGTCCAATCTCTACTACAAAACCTGCTACTGCTCCACTTAGGAAGAGGTTTTGGGTATTATCCACATAAAAATCACTAAAGTAGACTCCCCACTTAGGATGAGCAAGTACATAAACCACAGCTTCAAAAAGAGCCTTCGTCCTGTTGTGTGCTGTGGGTGGATACTCTATCGCACCATAAACCAATGGAAGAGGTATTACCATAGCATTTGCTCTTGTGGTGGGAATTGCCCTTAGCTTGGCTGTAATAAAGTAAGCTTCTTGATTTGTCTGCAAAAGAAATAGAGGATACTGCGTATTAACTCGTACCGATAGCGTACCATTGGGTCTAAAAAACAAGTTACACTCACTGACTAGTGCATTTTTAGACTGTAGAGCATGCTCTACTCGATTGGTATTATAGCTCGTTACAATTCTTCCAATGGGTACAGAATCAATCTCGTTGATCTCCTGTAAAATTTGCTCTTTGGAAATAAGAGATTTCGACTTTTCATCACTATTGAGATGTATATCCACCTTCCTACAGATAGGAGCCTCCTCCTTTTGGGGAAAATAGAGTGCCACTACCACAAGGTAAGCTGCTAGCAATAGAGATAGTATGAAAAAGAGCTTTCTCATTTCTTTTCTTTTTCTTTCAGCAAAGCGGCCAGTGGCTCTACAAGACGGTCAATATTACCAGCTCCGACTGTAACAACTACTCGTGGAATAGACAGGGGGTAGCTACTCATAAATTGAAGAAAATCTTCACGCTTCACAAGCCACTTATCTTTCTGCGGTAGCTCGTCAAGAATAAGTTCGCTTGAAACTCCTGGTATAGGCTCTTCTCGGGCAGGGTAAATTGGAAGTAAAATCACCTGATCTAAGGCAGAAAGAGCCTGTGCAAATTCATGATAAAAGTCTTTAGTACGACTATACAAGTGAGGCTGGAAAATACCTAAAATAGGTTCATTTGGAAAAAGCCTTGTGATAGAAGAGATAGAAGCTCTCAACTCTTCTGGATGGTGAGCATAGTCATCAATGAGAATCTGCTTTTCGCTGCGAAGCACAAATTCAAATCTACGCTTTACACCTTTGAAAGTTGCAAGTCCACTACGAATCTGCTCCTCACTTGCCCCCGCAAGTAGAGCTGCAGCGATAGCAGCAGTGGCATTCTCCGCATTTATTGGAAAAGGTGTATGAAGACGAAGATCCTTGAAGTGTATTTTTTGTTTAGGGAAATGCCAATCAAAGTAAAGCTCTTCCTTTTCTAGTCTTACGTTATCACTATAAATATCGGCTTTCTCTTGAGGCATATCTTTCTTCCAATTGGAAAGATAACTAAAGGAATGGACAGCCTTTGGCAACTGCTCTTCCTCAAAAGTTCCTTTACGATAAAAGAGTGTGCCCCCCCTTTCAATTTGCTCCACAAAGTCTCTAAAACCTTGTTTATAGCTTTCTTCCGTACCATAGATATCTAGGTGATCGGGCGAGGTAGCAGTAACAATTGCACAATGAGGATAAAGGCGTAGGAAACTTCTATCGTATTCGTCTGCTTCAGCAACAACTCGCGAAGAGTTCTTATCAATCAGTAGATTGCTTCTAAAGTTTGCCGAAATTCCGCCTAAGAAAGCATTACTACCTACTGAAGAGTGGAGAAGGTGTGCTAACAGCGTGGAAGTAGTAGTTTTGCCATGCGTACCTGCTACAGCGTACAACTCCTGCTGGGCTACCGCCTCACCCAGAGCTTGTGCTCTTTTCTCCACACGAAATCCAGCTTTAAGGAACGCTTGCAATTCCCCATGCGTTTGGGGTACTGCTGGAGTATAAATTACCAATGTGTCAGAGGGTGTAAGTCCATTTAAAACCTCGCTTCCAAGGTCATTATAGTGTACTGCTATCCCCTCTTTCTGGAGAGTTTCCGTAAGAGAACTAGGTGTGAGGTCATACCCCAATACTTTCTCTACCCCTCTCGCCTTAAAATAGCGAGCAAGTGCACTCATTCCTATTCCGCCTATACCAATAAAATAGACGCAATTATAGAGAAAGGGGTTATTCTGCTTTTGCATCATGAAGTATATGATCTATAATTTCTACAATGCGATCAGCAGCATCGGGTAGTCGCATCGTCAAGGCGTTTTGTGCAAACCTCTTAAGCTTTGCATGATCTTGTATTAGTCGCAGGGCCTCCTCCACAAGATGTGCTCTTGCATCAGTATCACTTACCATAGAAGCTGCTTCCTTCTTTACTAAGGCTAATGCATTGTGCGTTTGATGATCCTCTGCAACATTTGGAGATGGTACCAATATTGCAGCCTTACCCAAACATTGAATTTCGCTAATCGTAGAAGCTCCAGCCCGACTGATCATAAGATCAGAAGCTGCATAAGCCAATGGCATATCGTCAATAAAAGGAACTGGTAAAATGTATGACTGAGCCTCGTGGGAAAGTTTTTCTACAGCCTGTTTTGCTTTTGGGAAAAAAGTTTTTCCTGTTTGCCAAAGTAAGTTAATACCACTTGCTGAGATTGCTTCCAATCCCGACTCTATACTCTCATTGAGAGTTAGGGCTCCTAGGCTTCCCCCTACCACCACCAAAGTAGGAGACTCGTTATGGCTAAAGCCAAACTTCTCCATAGCCACTTCTCTAGAAGGGAGTGGCTTCTTCTCAATCACCTCTCGGATAGGATTACCTGTGAGATGAATCTTGTCGGCAGGGAAGAATCTCTCCATCCCTTCATAAGCCACACAGATAGCCCTAGCTCGTTTCGCCAGTCGTTTATTTGCCACACCCGCAAATCCATTTTGCTCTTGTAGCAAAGTCGGAATACCAAGCTTCTGTGCACTTAGCACAGTCGGGGCAGAAACATACCCACCCACTCCTATTACCAAGTCGGGTTGAAAGTCAAGTGTATATCGCTTAGCCAGTCTTATTGCTTTTAAAAGCTTTGCTAGTACTCCAAAGTTTCGAAGCAGATGACGGCGATCCAAACCTGCTACTGGAATAGCCTTTATGGGATATCCTGCACGGGGTACTCGCTCCATCTCCATTCTTCCTTCTGCTCCCACAAAAAGAATCTCACAACTAGAATAACGTCTCCTAAGGGCATCAGCTATGGCGACTGCGGGGAAAATATGTCCTCCTGTACCTCCTCCTGTGACAATAAATCTATAGTTTCTGTTGGTCATACCTATTCGTGACTACTTTCTGAATAGTCTTGTGAATTGCTTTGTAACTCTTCTTGCAAAGCTTTTTGTTGGATTCTATCTTCTCTTATTCTTGCTGTGATGGCCTGCACAAAGCCAAAAGAGAATGCTGTAAATAGAAACGAACTACCTCCTGCGCTTATTAGAGGCAATGTCTGCCCCATAAGAGGGAAAAGATCGGACGCCACACCCATATTGAGCATAGCTTGAAAGACATAGAGCAATCCTATCCCATAGAGCAACAATTGCTGTTGCTTATTTCTTGTGTTTCTCGCATATACACCAAGCTGGAAAAAAAAGAACAGATAAAGCAATGGTACAGCAATTGCACCTAAATAACCTAGCTCTTCTATTATAATCGCATAGATAAAGTCGTTGTGAGCCTCAGGTAGATAGTCTCGTGCGGTACTATTGCCAGGCAAGACTCCTAGAGGAGATATTGCTCCTCGTGATATAGCTATTTGGGCATGCTTTCTTTGATAGTTTGGCCCATCTATCACATAGTAGGCAGAGTCTTTCTCTGCTTCAGTAAGAGCATTGTATACACTATCGGGGACTCCTAGACTATTGCCCATAATACGACTATGCCAAGTGGTAGCTCGTCCAAATGGTTTTAGTACTGAAGGTGGCATAAATACCACGAAGAGCAAAAGTGAGATACCTCCTATTGCGACGACTCCCGTAATTCTCCAAAACTCTTTTTTGATAGGATTGCTTACAAAACATACCATCCACGCAATGCATAGAAGAATAATAGCAGTAGATCCACTCTCAAAGAAGATAAATACAGTAGGTACAAGAACCATCCCCCAGAACCAATAAAAAGAGCGACGTGGCGTTCCCTTATGTTCATGACCAAAGATATAAGCTCCTAAAAAGACAATAGCAGGCTTTAAAATCTCAGAAGGTTGCACGCTTATTCCCAATAAATTGAAGGAGCGCTGTGCATCATTTGCCTCCACACCGAATAGCATAGCCATTAAGAGTGCAAGAAGGGCTAGTCCATAAAAGGCAAGGTGAATCTTTGAGATAAACTCCCAGCTCAAGTGAGAGATTATAATTACCCCTAGCGTGGAAATAAATATAATACCCGCATGTTTGATGATAGGAGCCCATAGGTAGCCTCCATAAGCTCGCATGCTAGAGGCACTATATACCTCTATTAAGGAAATAGTAATTAGTGCAAAATAAATTACCCAAAGCACTTTACTTCCTCGCCAGAAAGGTATTTCACCCTTCCATACTTTACTTATGTAGCTCCACACATTCATCCTCTCTTTCTCTGAGACAATTTTGCTACCTCTTCTTTGAATTGATCCCCACGATCCTCGTAATTGGAAAATAAGTCAAAACTTGCACAGCATGGAGACAGAAGCACAACATCTCCCTCTTGTGCCAATTGGCTAGCCTTTGTTACACACTCCTTCATAGATCGGGCCTCCTCAATCACAGGAATCATCGAATCAAAAGTAGCATGAAGTTTGCGGTTATCTACACCTAGAAAAATTAATGCCCTACAATGCTGTTTTACAAGAGGTGCAATCTCGTTGTAGTCATTTCCTTTGTCAGTTCCCCCAAGTATAAGCACAACTGGGCGTGTCTGAGAGTCTAGAGCATAGTGAGCAGAATCAATATTGGTGGCTTTACTATCATTGATATAATGTACTCCTTCAATATCAGCTACAAACTCCATTCGGTGGGATACGTTGGTAAAATGTTTTAGTCCATACCTCAAATCCTCTTCTGTGATGCCTAGCTCAATCGCTGCAAGGGACACTGCCATAGCATTGCGCATATTATGAATCCCTGGCAAAGCCACTTGACTGCGTGCAATACTGAAGTGGCGCTCATCATCAAAAGCTAAAAAATGAAGGGCATTGCTATCGCAGTAAGCTGAAGAATAATCGTAAGTGGCCGAGGAGGTAGAAAAGGGTGCTACATAGAATGGAGCGTTTTCTGGTATTCTATTGGGTATAATCGGATCATCAGCCCAAAATATAAAGCTACTATTGGCATCCATGTTTTCTGCAATACGCATTTTGGATGCTGCATACTCCTCTAAATGGTGATGGTAACGATCTAGATGATCGGGAGTAATATTGAGCAATATGCCAATATCGGGGCGGAAATTAACAATACCATCCAACTGAAAGCTAGAAAGCTCTATCACATAAATATCAAAAAGAGGCTCCTCTGCAAGTAGTCTTGCAAATGAGCGACCCACATTTCCACAAAGTCCTACATTATACCCTGCTTTTGAAAGAATAAAGTGGAGCCAAGTAACAGAAGTGGTCTTACCATTACTTCCTGTTATTCCTACAATCAAGGAGCGATTGGAATCGCTCCTTTTTGCTTCTTTTTGTAATTTCGGGAGACACTGGTATGCAAATTCTATTTCACTAATCACTGAAATCCCCTTTTTACGAAGTTCCACAATCATAGGTAAATCTTCGGGTATACCAGGGCTCTTGACAACGACTTGTCCCCACTGAAGGGCCTTCTCTGTATGCTTTCCTTCCTCAAACGGCAGTTTATGAACTTCTAATTCCTCGCGAAATTTGGTTTGTAGAGTACCATTATCACTTACCAAAGGAGACATACCACATCGCTTTGCTAGAAGTGCAGCTCCTACACCACTCTCTCCCCCTCCTAATATCAGTACTCTATCTATCTTACTATCACCCTTTGTCATTTCTTTAAAGCACGTCGTTATCTAACTCTGAAAAAAAGATTACCTATTTGAGACTTTGCAAGAGTCTCCACTCAATGCAAAGATAACATTTTATATGCCTACAACAATATTATTTAAGTGGATTTAAATCTGCTTTACCCCCCAGTCAATTTACCATGAGTAAGTTATGACTAAGGATAAACAAAAAGGACAGAGCAGTTGCTCTGTCCTTTTCTTTTTCTCTTAAAAGAAGATAGTTTACTTTATACCAAGCTTTTTTCTAATAGTAGCTGGAATAGCATTTTTGTGGACTACAATATTCATAGTCTTTCCTGCTACAAAAGACTCGCTTACATACCAAATACCTTTGTATGCACCAGATTCTCCCCAGCTATTCTTAACCATAAAGAAGGGCTTTCCAACTTGATTTTTAGCCATTCCATAAATTAGCATTCCATGGTCATCTGTGAGGGTATAATTGTCATAGCCTTCCTGGCGGTACTCTTGAGTTACTTTTACTTCAGGACAGTTAGGACTATTGATAATGGCGCGTATATGAGCTTGTTTTTCTGCACGAGAAGCACCTATCCAACGTTCTTGGTCACTTCCAGCAGTCTCAATAGCTTTAATATCTGCCAATACTCCTATACCATCTCTGTTGAAGCCTACTTCGCTTACATCAGTACCCCAAGCTATCGTATAGCCTTTGTCCACGGCATAATGCATTACCTGCATGAGCTCTTCTATAGGGAGATTGTAAGAGGTACCCCAACGCCAGTTGTCACTTATTTCAAGTGCAAACTGTGTATAAAAAGGATGGTGTGTATAGCTTGTCAAAGATACATAATCGTCTGCATTAAGACCGAGCATTTTTGCAAAGCTTTGTGGAGTATAGGATACCCCTTTATAAGTGAAATTGGTAGGAAGTTCACCTAGATAAGCATCAATGGCACCAAAAAACGCTTTTTTCCAAGCGGTAGATAACTTTGATTTATTAGGGTTTTTTACTACTGCCTTAATAATAGATTTAGTAACAGCTTCCAGCTCGTTATGGGCGTTTTTTTCTGTTCCGTAGTTAAGACCAGGCATCACTTCTTGAGGTACCATACCATAGTGCTTCAGTACATAAAGACAATCTCCAAAGGAACCACCCTGAGCATAATTGAGATCTCCAGAAAGTCTCACATATTTTACGCCTTTATCTCTGTAAGAGTGGTTTACAATAAACATTTCAGAAAGGTCAATTTCTGGTTTACCCATACGGAGAAGTTCTGATTCAAAAAAGGCATTGGTACTATATGCCCAGCATGTACCACTATTAGCTTGATCTTTAATAGAGCTAATGGGATTTTCCTTTACTACGGTAAACTTATTCGTTTCTACTTCTTGCTTCTTTTCCTGTGCTAGGACAGTTGTAGTAAGCGTTAAGACAAAAAATGTTGATAGGGATACTAAGATTCTTCTCATAGATTTTTCTTTTTTCTTATTCTAGGATCTTATTATTTATAGTCTTAGCGACTAGCATTCTCTTAATTGAAGATTAGTGATTAATTCTTGAAGAGCAGGATTTTTACTTACTTCAGATGCAAACCATTCACTTTTGCTTTGCATCATCGCCATTTCCTCTTTTTCTGAATAGGCGATTTCCAGTATTATTTCAGCATTTCCAAAGAATTGCTTTAAAAAATTGAGGATAGCAGGCTGCAGCTTTTGAAGCTCTTCATAATGTGCCTTACTTCCCACTGTCACCTCTATCTTATTTTCTGATACCAAAATAGGCTCTCTCCCCCTAATAAGTGCAGATTCAATCCTATTTGTAGGTGGAATATATTTATCTGCGTAAGCGATCCAAGCTTGTTTCAAGGTATCGTCATTGAGTGGAATAGCTTGTTTTAAGTCTGGATTTACCTTATTTTCTTCAATCGAAGAAGAAACTGAAGTTTGCGAAGAAGGTGCACTTTCTATACTATTCTTTTTTTTAGTTGAAGAATACTTGTGCCCAATCTTCTCTTTGGCTCTTCTTCTTTAGTATTGGAGGATATTGAGGAAAAAACTCTTGGCTTAGTTCCTTCTTGATTAGCGATAGAAGCTGTTTTTTTTTCTACAGCAAGAGGTTTTGTTTGCTCTCTTTGGGAAGAGCTACTGCTAGTAATAGTCCTCGGCATATCAGATACCACTTTACTAATTGAGGTAAATCCGATTAGTGTCATTTCCACCAAAAGCCTTTTTGCAGAACTTGCTCGATATCTTTTTTCTGCCTCTCCCAGTTTAAGCAAAGCTTGGTATAAAAATGGTCTTCCTAAATCAAGAGCTATTCTCTTGATTTCTTGTTGTTCTTCGGGCAAAAGATTAACCAAAGGCAAGGTAGTACTATCTGCGGCAAAGAGTAACTTTCTAAAGAAGTCTTGCAGACCGAGTAGTATTGTTTTAGGATCAAAGCCTTTGCCTATTACTTCGTCTAGTAAAGTAAGAAGGGCAGATACATCATTGTTGTAGATATATTCTGCAAAATGCAAATAGTAGCTCTCATTAAGAATATGAAGGCTCTCTATCGTTTGCTGATACGAGATAGTTCCATCGCCAAAACCAGCCAATCGATCAAATAGAGAAAGTGCATCGCGCATTCCCCCATCTGCCTGTTGTGCAATCAATTCTAGTGACTTTTTATCAGCAACAATATGTTCACTATCGGCTACTTTTTGAAGTTGCTCCTGGATCTTATCTACTGAAATTGGTTTGAAGTCATATACCTGGCAGCGCGATAATATTGTAGGAAGTATCTTTTGCTTTTCAGTAGTAGCTAAAATAAAAACCACATAGGATGGAGGCTCTTCTAGCGTTTTTAAAAAAGCATTGAATGCACTCTGAGAAAGCATGTGTACTTCGTCTATAATATAGACTTTGTAACGCCCAAACTGAGGAGGTACAGAAACCTCATCTATAAGCCGACGAATATCTTCGGTAGAATTATTGGAAGCCGCATCAAGCTCAAATATATTTAGAGAACGCTGCTCCTCAAAAGCCTTACAACTCTCACACTGGCCACATGCTTCGCCTTCTGACGTCGGATGAAGGCAATTTATCGTCTTTGCAAAAATGCGTGCAGCAGAGGTCTTTCCTACTCCTCTAGGCCCACAAAATAAATAGGCATGTGCCGTTTTATTTTGACTAATTGCCCTTCGTAATGTGACGCTAATAGCATCCTGCCCCAATAGCTCACTAAAACTATTAGGACGATACTTTCTCGCAGAAACTACAAAGGAATCGGTCATAAAATAAAAAGAGAGTAAAGAGAGGGAGTATTGCTACTCCTCTCTCTTTTTCTCTTACCATTGTCTACTTTTTAATCAGATTGAGAGCTTGATCGAGGTCTGCGATAATATCTTCTACATTTTCAAGACCTACAGATAGACGTACCATACCATCACTGATATCGCTCTTAGCCCTTTCTTCAGGACTATAGGGAGAGTGAGTCATTGTAGCAGGGTGCTCAATAAGCGTTTCTGCATCGCCCAAGCTAACTGCAAGCGTAAGCATATGCAGATTGTTCATCAGTGTACGACCACCCTCTATGCCTCCTTCCACTTCAAAGCAGATCATTGCTCCTGGTAGAGACATCTGTTTTTTAGCTAGCTCTCTCTGTGGAAAACTTTCTAGTCCAGGAAAGGCTACACTCTTCACTTTTGGATGACTTTCTAGAAATTCGGCTACTTTCTGTGCATTTTCACAGTGACGTTGCATCCTTATTTCTAGCGTCTTTATACCACGAGCTATAAGGAATGCATCAAAAGGAGACAAGCAAGCTCCAGTCAAGTCTTTTACTCCTACTAGTCGTGCCTGCTGAATATACTCTTTTGTTCCACACACAAAGCCCGCAATTACGTCTCCATGTCCATTGAGGTACTTGGTAGCACTATGCACTACAACGTCTGCACCTAATTCCAATGGACGAGTAATAAAAGGAGTTGCAAATGTATTGTCTACAATTACCTTTACTCCTTCTTGCGTATGTGCTATTTCTGCTACCTTTTGTATATCGGTAAGATACATATTGGGGTTAGCAGGAGTTTCTACATAAACAACTTTAGTATTGGGACGCATTGCCTTACGCACATTTTCAGGATCGCGCATATCCACAAAGGTCACATCTATACCATAGCGAGTTAGCCCATGTTCAAGGTAAGCAAAAGTACAACCATAAAGAGTTTTTCCTGCAATAATATGGTCACCAGCATTGAGACATACCCAAACAGCAGAAGTAATTGCACCTATACCAGAAGCACAACTTACACAGTCTTCCGCGCCTTCCAGCATGGCCACTTTTTTTTCTACATTGGTACAGGTAGGATTACCTAAACGACTATAAATATAGCCCTCTTCTTCGAGGGCAAATCTTGCTCCTCCTTGTTCTGCATTTTCAAAAACAAAGGTAGAAGTCTGATAAATAGGGGTAGCTAAGGTACCATAACAGTTTTTTTCGGCACCTGCATGAATGGCTTTTGTAGCAAAGCCGGCTTTTTTGAGTTGTTCTTGATCCATCATAGCGTAATCTAGATTGATGAAAACTCTCATTCTTTCTCAACATGAAAAGCCTTGCACTTTCAAGGAGTGGAGAGTTGCTATATTACTTGTGCGAAGTTACGGACTTATTTTGAAAGAGTAGAAAGAAAAAGGGTATAGCTCTTTTTTCTAGAAAACCACATAAAAAACGCTTTCAATCTCCTTTTATGAATCAAAAAAAGCTACTAAAGATTGAAATTAATCTTCAGTAGCTTTGAAATAAATCTTCCGTGACTTTGAAATAAATCTTCCGTGACTTTAAAATAAATCTTCCGTGACTTTGAAATAAATCTTCCGTTACTTTGAAATAAATCTTCCGTTACTTTTAAAATAAATCTTCCTTGACTTTTTAAAATGCTTTTTGCTCCATAATATTTCTATTCTTCATTGATAAATAGGAGTAAAGAAAACAGGGAGCAGAAGAGATAGCTTTTTGGAAAAAGTAAAGAGTCACTCTGCTCGAAGGTATCATCAACATTACAATATGTATTCTTTGAATTTCTTTCTAAAGGTATAGTAATTATAATACTGTCGATACTGTCTATAACTTATTTTCTAAGCTTATATCTCACTTTATTCCAATAAGATAAATACTTTCATGGAATGGTCTATAACCCTATCTAAAATGCAACGAAAAGTGAGGCTATATTTATTTGGAAATGTGGAAATGGTATCCTATTAAAAAAAAGGAGGAGAAAAGCAAGTCAAATAGCGGAGAAGTTTTGAACGAGTTATCAACATATTTATAGACAATCTCAGTTTCTAGAAAATATCACCAACTATCTCAACTGTACTTTCACCTTGTCCACTTTTTTTTACTTCTATTCTTACGGGGAGTTGCGAAGTAATGTAGTCAACGTGAGAGATTATACCTACTTTTTTTCCATATCGGTTAAGTTGTTGCAAAGCCGATAGTGCTGCGTCTAATGTTTTTTCGTCTAGACTACCAAATCCTTCGTCTATAAAAAGAGATTCAATTCGTAGACTATAGGAAGATATTTCTGAAAGAGCAAGAGAAAGAGCAAGAGAAACTAAGAAGGTTTCTCCTCCAGAGAGAGAATGTACAGAGCGACGTTGCTCCATCATTTCATGATCTATCACTTCCAGAGCTAGAGATTTGGATACCCTTTGTAGTTCGTATCTTGGAGCAAATTTTAGAAGTTGAAGATTGGCAAATTCTACCAGGCTGGAAAGGGTATAAGCTTGAGCTTGTATATTAAACTTTTTTCCGTCACTGGAACCAAATTGTCTATTAAGTCGTTGCCACTTTTCCTCCTCTTCTCTCTTGGATATAATCTGTATTTCGAGGTTTTGTAGCTCTGCTTTCTTTTTTTCTATTTCTCTAAGTTTCAGCGTGAGGTTTAGTTGAAGTTCTTTTTTTTCTTCTAATTGCTCCTTATTTGTTTTTATTTCTTGGTTGTATTTCTGAAGGAGTAGATCAAGGGGTGTGTGATCTATTTCCGAGGTTATAGAGCTGTGTTTTTCCAAGAATTGCCCTTTATCTTTTTTTCTTTCGTTGAGAATGGCTTTGTAAGCTTTATCTTTTTCACGAAGATTTTGGAGTGTCTTCTCTTCTTTGATTATCCAATTTGCATCCTTTGGAGTCAATTCTTCTAGAGCTATATTTTCGCGTGAAAGATGAAGTGTGAAGGCTTCACTTTTTTCTTTTTTTTGCTGCTCTTCTTTAGGGAGTTTTTCCTCTTCAATAACCTTTATTTGTTCTGTTTTTTCTTTTTGTTCAGTGGATGATGCTGTTTTCTTGTTTTCTATTTTCCTTATTGAGCTAATTAGATTTTCTTTTTTTTGCTGATACTGCTTTAGGTAATCTTCCAAAGAAGAAACACCTATTAGCGTAACAATCATCGCCTTGTATTGAGTTATAAGCTTTTCTTTTTCCGTTATTTGTTGTTTTACTTCATTGATTATAGAATTGTTATTATTAAAAGTAGCTTCAATAGTAGAAAGAGAACTTTTAGCATTACTGAGTTGTAGTTGCTCTTTATTTCTTTCTTCTTGCACTTTTTGAATCTGTTCAGATAGATCCTGTATATTCTCTGATGCCTTTTTGAAGTCTGTTTCTTGAGAAAGTTTTTGGTGGGTTATTTTGAAGTATAGAGAGGATTCTTCTTTTATAATTTGCTTTATTGTATTTTCCTCTTCTTTTTTGTTATTCTCTTTATTTTCAATGCTTTGTTGGAGTCTAGGAATTTTTTCTTTGAGTTTTTCCAGTTCCTCTTTCAAAGCTTTTCGTTGTCTAGTAATAAATTCCACATTTTGCTCAATTACAATATAAGCTTTATGGATTATTTCAGTGTGGTAAACATTTCCACAAATAGGACAGCGATCTCCCTCTTTCAGTTGTTGTTTAATGTTATATATATCTTCTGGGAGTGAATTATTTAGCTTTTCTAGTTCTTCATTTATTGCACATACTCTTTCTGTTTTCTGTTTCAATTTACTTTGTTCTTCTTCTATTAGCTCTGATTTGTTTGAGATAGAGGTGTGTAAGGCTTGGAGTAGTTGTAGTTTTGTGGTAAGTGTGCCGAGGTATGTATTGTTTTCGGTTGCATCTTTATTATTTTCAAGCCAATTATTATTTTCTTCTAGTTTTTTTGTGTGTAACTCAATGTCTTGTTTGGCTTTTTCTATCTTATTATTAAGGTCGTTTTGCTGAGAAATGATTTCATTCTTATGCCGTTTGATCTGCGTAATTTCGCCGTTTATTTCTGCTATTTTCTTTTCTCTTTGTTTTACTTCAAGTCGTAATGGTTCATTTTCCAAATAGTCTTTTTCGAGCAAGGATAAGTCATTTTGCTGTTTTTGTAGAATTATATCAATTTGGATAAGCTCTTCCTCTAATTCTTTTTTTCTGTTTTGGATTTCTTCTTGCTCTGAATGGAGCTCTTCTATTTTTTTTTCGTGTATGTTAATCTCGTTTTTTTCAAGGAGAAGTGTGTTGATTTTGCGTGCCTTACACAGTATTTCCTCTCTAAGAGGAAATGCTTCCATAGAGGGTAGAAATTCATCAAGTTGCTTTTGAGCATTATCTAACTGAGAGAGTATGGAGTTGTATTCGTTAAGGTTAGAAAGAAGCTTTTCAAGCTCATTAGCATGTTGCTCTTTTTCCTCAATTATTGTGGTGAGTTTCTCTTTCTCCTGTATCCATTGCTCTATCTCTTCTTTGCTGGGTAGCTCGGAAAGGTTGTATTTTGCAACAAGTTCATTGTATTCAGTTTCTTTCTCTTTGGTTTTTTGAAAGATAGTTTGGGAGATCGTTTTATAGATTTCTGTGCCAGTGATTCGCATCAGAATATCGCCTTTTTCCTCATCTTTAGCACTAAGAAAAGCAGAAAAATCGCCTTGAGCAAGGAGTACTGCTCTTACAAATTGGTTGTATGTAAGACCAATTATAGAGACTATTTTATCTTTGATAATGGTCTTTTTACCTTGATAGATCTTACCTGTAGTGTTGTTTACAAGACTCATTTGAACATCTTGTAGCTTTCCAGTAGCTTTTTTTCTAGCTCTACGCAACTCCCATCTAGCGGTATAGGAGGTATCATTTACAACAAAAGAGACTTCAGCAAATCCTTCTACAGCTCCACGGTGTAGAAGTTGCTTTGTACTGGTACTACTTTCTTCAAATCCAGAAATGTCGATGCTTGTATCGCTTTTTCTTTCACTTGACTCGTAGCGCGGTGTAGCGTCATAGAGTGCAAGACACACTGCATCTAGCAGGCTGGACTTGCCAGATCCTGTAGGACCTGTGATGGCAAAGATATCCACTTCATTGAGAGGAGGCTTGCAGAAATCAATATCAAAAGGCTGTGCAAGTGAAGCGATGTTTTCTCCTTTTATCCGAGTGATTCTCATTTTATCTGTAGACTATCTTCTACCTTTTTGAAAAGCATTATCAAATCTTCCGGGAGTTCACTTCCGTCATTATTTTCTTTATAGACCAACTGGGCAATTTCTAAAGGAGATCTTTCTTTAAGAGTAATATTTTGCCCTCTAGAATGGAGTTTATTATTCAGAGAAGGCTTCTTTTTTAAGACAATGTTGGCAAGTCTTACGTACTTTCCTCTTACCTCTGTGCGAAAAAGAGAAAGAAGATCTGGTCTAGGTTCTTCGCTTTCTAGCAGAAGTTGCAAATAGGGTGCTTTATAATCAATTGCTTTTTCAGGAAGATCTAAGAGATATTTTTTGAGTGTTTCTTCGGTGCCACACACTCTTTGTAGCTTGGCAGGTGGTTCAATCTCTAATAATTGGGTTTCGGCATGACCCCTTGAGTCTATATCGACTTGCAATACGCCATGGGTATAGTCCTTTTCTGTAAATGAATTGGGGAGTAGACTACCAGCGTAGCGAATGTGGCTATAGCCTCCTATTTTCTGTGGCTTATGAATATGTCCAAGTGCGATATAGGTAGCCTCTGAAGGAAAAAAGGAGAGAGAAACGGCCTCTTCATTTCCGATTGTGTCGTATACTTTTCCCTCTTCCATAGATTTGAACGAGGCTCCTGAGATATAGAGGTGTGCCATGATTACTACAGGATGGTTTAGGCTCAGCGCTTCTTTATAGGCCTTGTCAATAAATTGAGCCATTTTATTTTCCTCACCAGAGAGAAAGGAAAAGTCGCCAGGGCGTAGGTATGGAAGAGAAAGACAAGTAGTGCTTGAGCCTCCTTTTCCTTTAATAACGTGAATGAGAGAAGAGTAATCGGGTATTCCCTGAGCAGTTTTTTGTACCACACTAACAACTTTGATCCCGAGTTGGTGAAGTAACGAAGCTGGTGCATTGAGACGATAGGGGGAGTCGTGGTTTCCAGCAGTAATCACCACTTCTAAAGAAGGGTTTTCTTGTCTAATCTCTGCTAAAAAATTGTAGTAAAGACGTTCTGCCTCAGAAGAAGGATTTACGGTATCAAAGATATCTCCAGCAACAAGTAAAGCATCTGCCTCTGTTTTACGGAGGATCTCTTTCAATTGTATGAGAGCATGGCGTTGCTCGTCAATGCGGTCCCATCCAAAGAAACGCTGCCCAAGGTGCCAATCTGCTGTGTGGATAAGTCGCATAAGGTAAAAGAGTGTGTTTGATTAAGTGATAAAAAGAGAAGGAACGAGGAGGTGGTGTGTAAAAGTCTTGCGGTGGTATGGGGTTAAGCCATACTTTTGAATTGCCTCAATATGTTTTCGCGTAGGGTAGCCCTTGTTGTTGTTCCATTCATATTGGGGATACTCTTTGTGCAAGTTTAGCATGTATTCATCGCGGTGAGTCTTGGCAAGAATAGAGGCAGCTGCAATGGACTGAAACCGAGCATCTCCTTTTATAAAGCATTGAAAGGGGATATCCTTATAAGGAGTAAACCTATTTCCATCAATTAAAAGAAAAGAAGGGGAGAGAGCAAGAGACTCAATAGCTCGATGCATCGCAAGAAAGGAGGCATTTAGGATATTGATTTGATCAATCTCTTCAACAGAAGCAACTCCTATGGCATAAGCTTTGGATTTAGCTTCAATTTCTTTGCGAAGAGACTCCCTTTGTCTAGGAGAAAGCTTTTTAGAATCATTAAGCCCTTCTATAGGAGAAGAGGGGTTTAGTATTACCGCCGCAGCAAATACATTGCCCGCCAAGCACCCTCTTCCAGCCTCATCGCAGCCAGCCTCCGCAAGATTATAGGAGACGGCGTAATAGGCCAATTGTGGGTTGGTACCTTTAGGCGTCACGATTAAGATAGCATTTTTAAAGAGCGCTCAAGGGCCACTATAAATGCATCAATCTCTTCTACACTATTGTATAATCCTAAGGAGAGACGTAAAGTAGTGGTTAAACCAAGGGAGTGCATCAAAGGTTCTGCACAGTGGTGTCCCGAGCGAAGAGCAAATCCTTGCTGGTCAAGGAATAGTCCCAAGTCGTAAGGATGTGCTGTAATTGGTATAAACGATAAGACTGGATCTCTCTGTGAGGGATTTCCTACAATTTTAATCCCTTTAATTTGAGAAAGCTTAGTATAGGCATAGTGGCTAAGCTGTTTCTCATACTGCTCGATATTATCCATGCCAAGCGACTCAAGGTAGTGAACGGCTTCTGCAAAGGCAACACTACCTATGAAGTTGGGGGTACCAGCTTCAAATTTGTAGGGAATATCCGTAAAGGTTGTAGCATCTGTAGACACATTTTCTATCATCTCTCCTCCAAAAAGGAAGGGAGGCATAGCACGGAGAATAGAAGCTTTTCCGTATAGTGCTCCTATCCCAGTAGGACCATACATCTTATGGCTTGAGAAAGTGTAGAAATCAGCATCGTACTTCTTTACATCAATAGGCATATGAGCTACCGCTTGTGCCCCATCTATTGCAGCAATAGCACCTACTGCATGGATCTCCTTTATAAGTTCTTCAATAGGATTGACTGTGCCGAGCACATTGCTTACATGCGGAAGGGCAACAATCTTCGTATGCGGAATAGCTAAAGCTTTTTTGAAGTACTGACGATCAATATCTCCTTCATCTGTAAGTGGTACAACGGTGAAACGTGCCTTCTTCCTAAGAGCCAGTTGTTGCCATGGAACAAAGTTGGAGTGGTGGTCCATCATTGTCACGACGATGTTGTCTCCTTCGTTTATATTGGCTTCACCATAGGTATAGGCAATGAGATTAATTCCTTCGGTGGTGCCAGAAGTAAATAGTATTTCCTCAGTATTTGCTCCTATAAATGAAGCTATAGTGGCACGAGCATCCTCATGGTTTTGTGTGGCTGTGCGGCTCATCTTATAGACTCCACGATGCACATTGGCATTGCAGGTGCTATAAGATTTTACAAGGCTATCAATAACCACTTGTGGTTTTTGAGTAGTAGCACCATTGTCAAAGAATACCAGGGGATGACCATTCATCTCTTGGGTTAGAATAGGAAAATCTTTTCGTATTTGCTCTATGGGGTAGTTCATAACAAGCGACAGCAATGAGATTTAAGTAGTACTCTTTCTTCGCAAAGGTACTATATTCGTCAGTTTCTTATGAAATTTACTTTTGACCTCTAATGGTGATTGGGCATTAATCCGAATTTATATGGATCTGGTGTAGGAAGGGTTAGGAGTTGGTAGTATATGCGAAGGCATGAATAGGCATCTAGGGCAGCATATTGTATCGCTTTTTCTGGTAAAATAGTAGCTTCCCAATTGGTCAAACGAGCTTGTTTGCTCATCTTTTCTTCAAAGAGAATAGCATAGATACTTCTGAGGCTTTGCTCTTCAATACCATAGGCAGGACATATTTTTTGCAAATCAACAAACATGGCAGGCTCTAAACCATGAGTTCGTCTTCTCATAGCTCTAAAATCATCTTGTAGGCTAAGGCCGATCTTCATGGTGCTATCGTCTTCAATAAACTTTTTGAGAGGTTCGGTAATGCCAGTAATGCAGACTCTAAAGAGAAAAGCCTTTTCTAAAGTAGAAATTTGCAAGAGAGCAACTTCATTGCTTTCTCCACGAGAGAACGAGGGTTTTGTTTCGGTGTCAAATCCTACCTCCTTGTGCTGTGAAAGAAAGGCGATCGCAGGCTCTATCTCTTCCTCTTTTTCAATGACTTCTATTTGCCCATCAAAGGTGGCCAGGGAGGAAAGTTCGTTGACCTCCTCTTTTGTCATGGTTGCTCTAATCGCCATTCTCTAACCCTTTCATAAATTCATCAATTCGCGCTTGTAGTAAGGTTTCAATCGGCTCTTCGCTTTCATGTATAGTAGCGTGCTCCTCTTCTATATCGTCTTCTTGCGAAGAATTAAAAAGAATACTGTGCAAGACTCTCATTGCAGCAAGTAGGCAGTCTCCCCAATGCTCTTCAAAGTATTTTCTGCAGCGGAGTACAGCATATGGAAGAGCTATATAGTCTCTACTTTTAGCAGTAAGAATAAGGTTGGATACGGGCTGGTAAATATCCGTGAGGTACTCTGAGAGACGGGAAGTTATAGGAGCATCTGTAAACTGCATTTCCTCACCGTGGGCTTCTAAAAAGTAATCGTCATTGCCGAAGAGCCGTTCCAAGCTATTTTCAATCATCGTATACTCCTCCTCAGAGACAAATTCAGGCAGCAGTATATCAGTTTCTTCATCTTCGGGTAGTCCTACATCCTTATTGCATGCAGGCAGACCGAGAGCCTTTTGATATAAAAGAGGAAGAAGGTGCAAAAGAAAGCGAGAAAAGCTGTACTTCTCAACTTGAGAGGCACCACAAAGAGCTTCCCTAAAGCTAAGCCCGGCGATGAAGAATTCTTTCAAGCCCTCTAGGTAGGCAATACCTTTTGCCGAGGATATGTCAGCAGAGTTGCTCATATTATTTTTGATCTATAACGTGTTGATCAAGGAGATATTCTGCAATTTGTACTGCATTAAGAGCTGCACCTTTGCGTATTTGATCGGCAACACACCAGTATGTAAGTGCACCCTCTTCGGCAATATCCTCTCTTATTCTTCCCACATAAATATCATCTTTTCCAGAGGCCAATAGAGGCATAGGATATTTTTTTGCTTGAGGATCATCAATAAGAGAGACTCCTGGCATCTTTTGAAAAGCATTTTTGGCAACTTCTACAGAAAGGGGCTGCTCTGCCTTCACCCAAATAGCTTCGCTATGGGCACGCATTACGGGTACCCTTACGCAAGTAGCACTCACGGGCACGGCTCTATGAAGGATTTTTTGTGTTTCGCGGTGCATCTTTAGCTCTTCATTAGTGTAGTCTTGATCGGAGAAAAAATCAATATGGGGAATTACATTAAATAGTAGTTGTGAAGAGAAGGCTTCAATCTTGAGGTTTTTCCCTTGTGCATAATCCAATGCTTGTGCTTGCAGTTCTTCCATTCCTCTAGCACCAGCTCCACTAGCAGCTTGATAAGTTGCTACATGTACTCTTTGTAGGGGGCTTATATTGTCGAGAGCCTTGAGAGTAACTACCATTTGAATGGTGGAGCAATTGGGATTTGCAATAATCTTTTTGGGGGTATTTAGAGCATCTTGGGGGTTTACTTCTGGTACTACAAGGGGTACCTCCTTATCCATTCTGTAGGCAGAAGAGTTGTCAATCATAAGTGCTCCGTATCGTGTGATCACAGAGGCAAATTCTTTGCTTGTAGAGCCTCCAGCAGATACAAAGGCAATGTCAACATCTTTAAAAGCATCGTTGTCTTTAAGCTCTTGTATTTGGCAAAGACGCCCACATACATTGAGTTCTTTTCCTGCACTTCTTTTACTACCAAAGAGTAGAAACTCTTTTGCAGGGAATCGTCGCTCTTCTAAGATCTTGATGAATTCACTACCTACAGCCCCTGAGGCTCCTACCAATGCCACTTTCATAGTTTATCTGATTATTAATGTGTAACTTCGCAAAAGATCTTATGCCAATTAGCCTTCTACTCGGGATAAGGGCAAGATCTTACTCTCTACAAATGTAAGCAAAACAAAGAATTTTGAAGTTAAACCTTTAAGTCTTGTGCAAAAGATGAGTAACATGAAACTACTCCTTTTAAGAAGTTGCTTTGTAGCTTTGAGCCTTCTTTTATTGAGTCCGATTGTTTTTGCGCAAGATAAGATAGTCTCTTTTCCAGACTCTACTCAGTTGGATCCTACTATTTGGGAAGGAACGCTAGATCGTTTTCAACTGACCCATGAAGGACTGAGACTGAACGATAGTAACCCTCAAAAAAATTCCAATCAGGCTCTGCTAGGGTGCAAGATCCCTAACTCATCCACACTTAGTTGGACTGGGGCAATTGAGTTTGATATGCTCCCCACCTCGAGGAATAGGATCGACATTTTCTTATATCCGATTAATTCCACCCGAGATGCTAAAGGCGTTTTCCATACACGTTACATGGTATTATCCGTGGAGAAGGAAAAGCGTGCAGAGCTACAGTGTGTGAAGACTTCTCAGGTTTCTCCGTCTTCTCCTCTTGTATTTGAAAGTCGAGAAGTCGTAATCTCCAATACGATCGGTTATGACTTTGTCAAAGGAGATACTAATAAACTTGACTATTTAGTGTCCTTTGATGCTAGTACCTCTCAATGGTCTCTTTTTGTTAATTGCTATAGTCCATACACCCCACCTCGTCTGATAGAAGTTGGAACTGAAGTCTACCGAGACGATTATCAATACCAAACAGTAAGTTGGATAAAAAGTAAAATCTGCATCACTTATAGCAAGAGCAATGCCTCTGCGGTTCTCATCAAGTCATTGGGTTTTTATACGAGGCTATTAGACCCAGAAAGTGCTGTGCCTAAGGATGGGTCAATTATAAAGGACGTTATGTACGATGGAAATGCACTGAGGTTGCTTTGTATAGCGATCCCAAATGTAGAAAAAGCCTCGTTTCATCTTAGTCCCGAGCCTGGAGATCTCACGGCTACTGTAGAGGGTACGACTATTACTCTTCCATTGGCAACTCCACTATCAGTAGGATCTTATCAGCTACAAGTGGAAGGAATTACTTTTGAGGATGGCACTCTCAGTCCACCCGAGCGGTTTAGTTTTGATATACTAGATGAAGGAGCAGAGACAAAGGATCAAGACCATCCTCTCTTAAGTGAAATTATGCCTTATCCGGAGGTGGATGGTACTGAATTTATTGAGTTTTACAATGCTTCAAAAAAGGTAATAGACTTGAGAAACTATGGGCTTATGCTTAGAAAGGAAGGGCGGGCAAGTAAAATAATCCCGTTAGAAGTAAACAATTATCTTCTAAAACCGAACGACTATATAGTGATTTGTGCTTGGGGAGAGAGACTGGTAGAGCAGTTCCCCAGTCTTACTGTACAAAAAATAGCAGAGCTCAAAAGCTTCCCCAGTTTACCCAATACAGAGGGACAACTTACCTTGTTGAGACTAGAAGATAAAGCTACCTTAGAGACCTTTGCCTATAACTATAAAAGCTATGCCCCTAAAGGGAAAAAACGTGGATACTCCCTTGAACGGATAGACTACACTATCAAAGCGAGCGAAAGTGGCAATTGGAAAGCTGCTAGCGAACAAGCTGGATATGCAACCCCAGGAAAGCCTAATAGTATTCTGCAAAATGACCCTTCCAGTGTAGACAAAGAAAAGAGAAAAGGTATTTCTCTTAAAGACATTGTGAAAATAATACTAGCTGCAGATGCAATAAAAGGGAGTAAAGTGAGGATTCTCTTTTATTCTCAAAAAGGGGAAAGAGAGGCTGTGTGGCATCATGATCAAGTACTCCAATGGGCGCGAAGCTTTGAAAAAGGAGAAGAAACTCATTTTCCCTTGTACGGAAAGAGGGTACCCTTTCTTCTCTATTTGCAAGTTAGAGAGGGATCCGTAGGCAAACCCAAGGGATATTGTGTGCCGATGCTTTCTCTACCCTTCTGAAAGCAATTGTCTATGAAAGAGTAGTACTTGCTCGTATTAGGTATATGATTTATTTGTACCATTGAAGTTGATGAAAAGGTCGTACCTACAGCAAAAAGACACGACTTTTTGAAAAGTATTTCAGACTTGAAAGGAGAAGATTGGAGCCGATTCCAATAAAAAAGAGAGGTATTTCCAAATTCTTAGAAAATTGTGAAAGTAAGTCTAACTCGCTAGTTACTAATGTTATAAATAAAGCTTGGACGGATATGGTGCGAAATAAATACGGAATTATTAGGGTAAAACTTATAGATTGTCAAAATAAATAGCTACCTTTGCAAAGCACTTTGAAAAAAGCAAGAGATATGAATCGCTAGCTCAGCAGGTAGAGCACATCCCTTTTAAGGATGGGGTCCTGGGTTCGAACCCCAGGCGGTTCACTACAGAAGTGCTTTCAAGCTCCGCCTAGAGGTTTCTTTTTGGCGGAGTTTTTTTGTAATATAATAGTTGCTAGTGGAAAGAGAAGAAGAATGAATCAAATCCGAAATATCGCCATTATAGCCCATGTAGACCATGGGAAAACAACCCTCGTAGACAAGATGCTTTTAGCTGGAAAGCTCTTCCGCGACGACAAAGCAGATGAGGTGACTACCTTTCTGGATAGCAATGACCTTGAAAGAGAGCGAGGGATTACAATCGTCTCAAAGAACGTAAGTATACGCTATAAGGGGACAAAGATCAATATCATTGATACCCCAGGACACGCAGACTTTGGTGGCGAAGTAGAACGTGTCCTCAATATGGCAGATGGATGTTTGCTTCTCGTAGATGCCTTTGAAGGGCCTATGCCTCAAACACGCTTTGTGCTCCAGAAAGCACTTAATATTGGACTTAAGCCTATTGTCGTAATTAATAAAGTAGACAAGCCCAACTGCCGACCCGATGAAATACAAGAAAAGGTATTTGATCTGATGGCAGATCTTAATGCAACCGAGGAGCAACTAGATTTTGTAACCCTATATGGTAGTGCTAAGCAGGGGTGGATGAGTAGGAATTGGGAAACCCCTTCTAGCGATATTACCCCTTTGCTTGATGCAATTCTAGAGGAAATACCAGCACCAGAAGTCTTAGAGGGACCCCTACAGATGCTGATTACCTCACTAGACTTTTCTTCGTATGTAGGGCGTATAGCGGTAGGGCGTGTACATAGAGGTACGATTACTGCTGGAAGTGAGGTGTTGCTTATTGATCGTGAAGGAAATCAGCATAAGGAACGAATCAAGGAGCTAAATACCTTTGAAGGTCTTACAAGAAAAGTGGAAGAGTCTGTTCAAAGTGGCGATATCTGTGCTATTATCGGTCTTGAAAGCTTTGAAATAGGAGATACGATTACTTCTCCGCTTCACCCTGAGGCTTTGCAGTCTATAAAGGTTGATGAGCCCACTATGAGTATGCTTTTTACCATCAACAACTCCCCTTTCTTTGGCCGAGAAGGAAAATTTGTAACCAGCCGTCATATTTATGAGCGGTTGATGCGTGAGATGGATAAAAACCTTGCTTTACGTGTTGAAAAAACAGATTCAAGTGACGCGTGGCTGGTCTTTGGACGAGGGGTAATGCACCTTGGTGTACTTATTGAAACCATGCGACGCGAAAACTATGAGCTCCAAGTGGGACAGCCTCAAGTAATCATCAAAGAGATTGATGGTAAAAAATGTGAGCCCATAGAAGAACTTACGGTGAATGTACCCGAAGCACTTTCTGGAACCGTCATTGATATTGTTACGCGACGAAAAGGAGAAATGACCAAAATGGAGGCAGAAGGTACGTCTAGAGTCCATCTTGAGTTTTCTATCCCTTCTCGTGGGATTATAGGGCTAAACAATACCCTCCTTACGGCAACGGCTGGCGAAGCCGTAATTGCCCACCGCTTTATAGAGTTTTCTCCGTGGAGAGGGGAAATACATCGTCGCACCAATGGCTCTATCATTGCCTTGGAAACTGGTACAGCCTATGCCTATTCGCTCAACAACCTTAAAAGTCGTGGTACCTTCTTTATTGAACCCCAAGAAGAGGTGTATGAAGGACAGGTAATAGGAGAACATGTAAAGGATAATGACTTGGGAGTAAATGTGTGCAAGAGTAAGAAACTTACTAATATGCGTGCCTCTGGGAGTGACGATAAAGTGGTGCTTCCTCCTCCTTTGCATATGAGTCTTGAAGATGCACTTGAGTACATCAAGGAGGATGAATATGTAGAAGTGACCCCAAAGAGTATGCGTATGCGCAAAATACTGCTTACCGAGCTAGAAAGAAGACGTCAAGGATCAGGCTCTAAAGAGGAGTAAAAGGAAGAAGAAAACACGAAACGCCATCTTTCTCACCAATTTCACTGAGGAGAAGTTTTAGCGAAAGGCAAAAAGTGAATAATAAGCAACTAAAATTGACTACCTTTGCCATAGCTTAAAAATAAAAATTATATTGTGAGTATGAAGACACAAGAAATCATGGCCCAACTAAAGGCCAAACATCCTGGAGAAAGTGATTTCCATCAGGCTGTGGAAGAAGTTCTCCACTCAATCGAAGAGGTGTACAATCAACATCCCGAGTTTGAAAAGAACAGTATCATCGAACGTATCGTAGAGCCCGACCGTATCTTTACATTCCGTGTGCCCTGGACAGACGATCAGGGTAAGGTACATGTAAACATCGGTTACCGTGTACAGTTCAACAATGCAATTGGCCCGTACAAAGGAGGAATCCGTTTCCACCATACAGTAACACTTGATACCCTTAAGTTCCTTGGCTTTGAACAGACCTTCAAAAATGCACTTACTACACTCCCTATGGGTGGTGGTAAGGGAGGTAGCGACTTCTCTCCTAAAGGTCGTAGCGATAACGAAATCATGCGTTTCTGCCAGGCTTTTGTTACTGAACTTTGGCGAAACATTGGTCCTGACACAGATATTCCCGCAGGGGATGTAGGTGTAGGTGGTCGTGAAGTTGGCTACATGTTTGGTATGTACAAAAAACTTGCTCGCGAACACACTGGTACATTCACTGGTAAGGGATTTGAATTTGGCGGTAGCCGTCTTCGTCCTGAATCTACTGGTTTCGGAGCTGTATACTTTGTACAAAACATGTGTCACGAAAGCAACATCGATTACAAGGGTAAGACACTTGCTATTTCAGGCTTCGGTAACGTAGCTTGGGGTGTGGCTCAAAAAGCAACTGAAATCGGTCTTAAGGTGGTTACAATCTCTGGTCCTGATGGATATATCTATGACCCAGATGGTATAAACACACAAGAAAAGTTCGATATGATGATTGAGCTACGTAATAGCGGTAACGACGTAGTAGCACCTTACGTAGATAAGTTCCCTAACGCTAAGTTTATTGCTGGCAAAAAACCTTGGGAACAGAAGGTAGACTTCGCTATGCCTTGTGCTATCCAAAATGAAATGGGACTAGAAGATGCAAAGACTCTAGTTGCCAATGGCGTTACTCTTGTAGCTGAAGTATCTAACATGGGTTGCAAGGCAGAAGCTGCAGAATACTATGTTGCTCAGAAGGTACACTTCGCTCCTGGTAAGGCTGTAAATGCTGGTGGGGTATCATGCTCTGGTCTTGAAATGACTCAGAACGCTATTCACCTCAGCTGGTCTAATGAAGAAGTTGACCAACGCTTGCACCAGATTATGGCTGACATCCATGAACAGTGCGTAACTTATGGTCGTGAAGGTGACTATATCAACTACGTAAAGGGTGCTAACATTGCAGGCTTTATGAAGGTCGCTAAAGCAATGGTAGAACAGGGAGTTTGCTAAAACAATTCTTTGAAAAGAGCTCGGATTTCGAGTAGTAACTTTTCAATTCAAGGAGTATAAACTACTCCCCATAGTTAATAAGCCTCTACCTAGTGCATTGTACTCTTTACGGAGTGTGTACGAAGGTAGAGGTTTTTTTTTTAGCATCGTTATGAAAACTAATAATATACAGCTCTGTTCATTCAATCCTATTGAGCTTATTGCAAAGTATTATCCTACCTCAAGTGCAGCATTCAACCTTCTTGTGAGCCACTCCACAGATGTGGCAGAGCTTGCACTTGCTATAGCACGTCGTAAAAGTGATTTAAATATTGATCAAGGATTTCTTTACGAGGCGGCAATGCTTCATGATATAGGGATCTTTCTCACCAATAGCCCTTATATTTATTGCTACGGTCGAGAGCCTTATATCAAACATGGCCTTATTGGGGCAAGGATACTTAGACAACATCACTTACCTCGTCATGCATTAGTGGCGGAAAGACATACCTCTTCTGGCCTTTCTATCAACGAAATCATCCAAGAAAATCTACCCTTTCCATTGGATAGGAGTTATATGCCCGAGAGTTTAGAGGAAAAATTAGTTTGCTACGCAGATTGTTTTTATTCAAAGGTTTATCTAGGCCAACGAAAATCTGAAGAGGAAATCACTAAAAAGATGGCGAGGACCTGGCGCAAGTATGGATTGGAAGGTGAACCCCAAAACGTGAAACGTTTTGAAGAACTTCATGCTCTTTTCGCAATAGGGATAAATACATTCCTATAGCCAATTCGCACTTCGTTTCCTAAATAGAAATAAATAAGTCAAATGCTTCTTCTCTTTCTAGTGCTTTAAATTTCTTTTTTTACCCCAAAGAGAAGCAATATAGATAAGGGTTTTGACAGCCTTGTGCATACTCTGTAGGGAGCAATATTCATATCTTCCATGGAAGTTCATGCCACCAGCGAAAAGGTTGGGACAGGGTAAACCCATGTATGATAAACGACAACCATCTGTGCCTCCGCGAATAGGTTTGATAATAGGGGTAACAGATGCCAATTTCATAGCACTAGATGCCAACTCAATGAGATCAGGATGGGGCTCTACCTTTTCTTTCATGTTGTAATACTGATCTTCAATGGAGCAACTTATAATCTCCTTCCCGTAGAGGTCATTAAGGTGCTTTTGTGCATCACGAAAAAGCTGTTTTTTTTCTTCAAAAAGTGTTTTGTCGTGATCTCTAATGATGTAGTGCATCTCAGCCTTTTCCACGTCGCCAGAGAGCAGGTGTAAGTGCATAAAGCCTTGATATCCTTCTGTCAATTCTGGTCGCATGAGATTAGGGAGTAGTGCATGAAAGTCCTGAGCCACTTGGAGAGCATTGATCATTTTCCCTTTGGCACTTCCTGGGTGAATGTTTCTTCCCCGAATTGCTACAAAAGCTTTGGCTGCATTAAAATTTTCGTATTCTAGTTCTCCTTCAAATCCTCCATCTACAGTATAGGCAAACTCGGCCCCAAAGGTTGCTACATCAAAGTAGTCTACGCCACGTCCGACCTCTTCGTCTGGAGTGAAAGCGATACGGATTTTACCGTGAGCAATCTGAGGATTTTGGAGGAGGTATTCAGCCATAGTCATAATTTCAGCTACACCAGCCTTGTCGTCTGCCCCCAGTAGAGTGGTTCCATCTGTAGTAATAAGGGTATGCCCTTGAAAGTATTTGAGCTCAGGAAACTCTTCTACTTTCATTACGCCATTTTTGCCTAGTTGGATATCCTTTCCATCGTAGTTTTTTATGATTTGTGGTTTTATCTTACTTCCTGAGGTATCTGGGCTTGTATCCACATGAGCAATGAAGCCTAGTACGGGCGCCTTTTCAAAGCCCACGGTTGCGGGTATACTCCCCATCACATATCCATACTCATCGAGGGTTACATCTACAAGTCCCAATTCAATCATTTCTTCTTCTAAGGCTTTGAGTAGGAGTAGCTGCTTGGAGCTTGAAGGAAAGCTTTTGCTGAAAGGGTCACTTTGTGTATCAAAACTTACATAGTGGAGAAATCGGTCAAGTAGTGTCATGGTACTATATTATCTAGAGAAAATGATTCTAAGCAAAACAATAAGGATCTCTTAAGAGAGATTTTTTCTAACATCAAAGGTAGTTAATTCCTCGTGAAGAGCTCAATTTCCAACTACTTGTTCGCCTCGCAAAAATCTTCCTAAAGTTTCAATTGAAAAGTTCCGAGAGATTTTGAGAAAAGTTCCGAGAGATTTTGAAAAATGTTCCGAGAGATTTTTTTTGACATCTCAAGAGCTATTATGAAGGATCTAATTGAGGATATTTATGTACCTTTGTAAAAGCAGGCAGTAAAGCCTTTAAACTCAATCTTAGGGGTGCTCCCTTTTCAACGAAAGAGAGCTGAGATGATACCCATAGACCTGATCCAGGTAATGCTGGCGTAGGGAAAAGAGATTACAATCCTCTTCACTTATATTTCGTCTCATCCCCCTATTCGTAGTCTCTTTTAGGAGTTTCTGCGTGGAGTTTTTTTTGATTGGAAAAAAATAGAGAGAAAAGACGAAAAGAATATCATGACAATAGACCTCAATGGTAAGAATGTCTCCCTTGAAGAGGACATTACCCTTCTGCAATTGCTGCAAATGAAGTCTTGTGAAGAGTCTAAGGTGGCAGTTGCTATCAATCAGCAAATCATTAGCCATCAAGATTATGCAAAGACTATCTTGCACGAGGGCGATAAGGTGCTGTTGATAGGTGCAGCAAAAGGAGGCTGAACGCTACTTCTCAAGCTGATACCCTTTCCCTCATATACCTAATCCATTAAAATATATTAGATAATTATTTGTAAGAAAACATGAGAAAAAAAGATAGTGCGGATCAAATAAATATCACATCGGGTCCCCTTCCTGGAAGTAAAAGAATCTATGCTCGGGGAAAAATGTTTGACATCCGTGTGCCCATGCGGAAAATAGAACTATCTGATACGATAGATGATCAAGGGAAAAGACACAAAAATTCGCCAGTTGTAGTATATGATACTTCTGGTCCCTATACAGATCCTGAATACAAAGCGGATCCACATAAGGGCCTTCCCAAGCTAAGAGATCCATGGATTGAAGAACGTGGGGATACCCGTCGCTTGGAAAATCTGAGTAGCGACTATGGTAAAATGAGGAGAGCGGATAAAACGCTCGACTACCTGCGATTTGAGCATATAGAAGATCACCCTAGAGTTGCAAAGGAAGGAAAACGACCTACTCAATTAGCCTATGCGAGAGCGGGCATTATTACTCCAGAGATGGAGTATGTGGCTATACGTGAAAACCAACTTATAGAAGAGGTTACAGAGCAATTCAAGAAAGAAAAAGGGAATAGCTGGGGAGCCAATCTCCCCCAATTGGTTACTCCCGAGTTTGTGAGAAGTGAGATTGCCGCTGGCAGAGCGATGCTCCCCGCCAATATCAACCACCCAGAGTGCGAGCCAATGATAATCGGCCGCAACTTTCTTGTAAAAATCAATGCCAACCTTGGAAACTCTCCACTTACAAGCTCTATCAGTGAGGAAGTTGAAAAAGCCGTTTGGGCTATACGCTGGGGGGCTGATACCATTATGGATCTCTCTACGGGTAAAAATATTCATGAAACACGCGAGTGGATCATTAGAAACTCTCCCGTACCAGTGGGTACTGTACCACTTTATCAAGCTTTGGAAAAGGTAAAAGGAAAGACAGAGGACCTTACGTGGGAGATCTACAGAGATACGCTCATTGAGCAAGCAGAGCAAGGAGTAGACTATTTTACGATTCATGCCGGGTTACGCTGGCAGTTTATTCCGCTGACAATGAAACGGCTCACTGGTATTGTATCGCGTGGTGGCGCTATTATGGCTCATTGGTGTACAATTCACCAGCAAGAAAGTTTCCTATGGGAGCATTTTGATGAAATATGCGAGATCCTTGCCCGCTATGATGTGGGGGTAAGTATCGGTGATGGCCTTAGACCTGGTTGTATAGCCGATAGCAACGACGAAGCACAATTTGCCGAGCTGAAGGCTCTTGGACAATTGGCTCGCATTGCCGATAAACACGATGTGCAGGTAATTATTGAAGGTCCTGGACATGTTCCTATGCAGAAGATCAAGGAGAATATGGAGTTGGAGCTTGACCTATGTAATGAAGCCCCATTCTATACGTTAGGTCCCTTAGTAACCGATATTGCCCCAGGTTATGACCATATTACAAGTGCCATAGGAGCTGCCATGATAGGCTGGTTTGGTACTTCTATGCTCTGCTATGTTACGCAAAAAGAACACTTAGGACTACCCAATAAACAGGATGTAAAGGAGGGAGTGATAACCTACAAATTAGCAGCTCATGCCGCAGACTTGGCAAAAGGTCATCCTGTTGCTTACTATCGCGACTGGGCAATGAGCAAAGCACGGTATGAATTTAGATGGTTAGATCAGTTCAACTTGGCACTAGATAGTGAGACGGCATTGAAGTTTCACGATGAAACATTGCCAGCTGAAGGACATAAAAAAGCCCACTTCTGCTCTATGTGTGGTGAGCATTTTTGCTCTATGCGTGCCTCAAGACAGCTTATTTCGAGTATAGAGAAAAGTGAAGGAGGTTGCGGTACAGGCGAAGGTAGTTTTGATGGCACACATGCCTAAAAAAAGGTAGAAACAATTATTCAGTTTTCTCTCTCAGAGACTTCCAACGAGGTCTCTCAGAGAGAGCTGAGGAATAAGCAGAGTATGTTGGTACTTTTCACTCCCCCTCATTGCAATGGCAAATTTGCTTCAAAATACAATCATCTTTTTGAGGAGGGGTTGCATGCTTTGATTCTTCGTCTTAAAGGAGCAACCTTGCGTGATTACGAAGAGCTTCTTTTGGCGATCAACCCAAAGTACCATTGTCGAGTCCTAATCGATAATTATTTCGAACTTCTGCAGTATACAACTGTAGGGGGAGTTTATTTGAACCCTTCTAAGTGGGATTGCTATGACGAGGTGCGCAGTTTTACTTCAAGAGTGGCAACTTCAGCCCATAGTCTAGAAGAACTTGCAAAGGTACCCTTTACACCTACATTTGCAATGCTTAGTCCTGTGTATGATAGCATAAGCAAGAGTGGCTATAAAGCAGCGCTTTCTCTTGAAGAGTGCAAGATGCAGTTGCCCCACATTCCATTTCCAGTCTTAGCTTTGGGGGGGATTACCCCTACACGCTACAAGGAGGTTAAAAACTATGGTTTTGCTGGTGCTGCTACCCTCGGTTATGTGTATGAAGCAGCAGAAGGACTCCTTTCCGCTTTTCGACGCTTTACTCTTCCAGAAGTACTTTCCGTTGGAGGACATGACCCTTCTGGAGGTGCAGGCATCGTTGCAGATTCGCAGACCATTTCTCGCTTGGGTGCTGTGCCTCTTACGGTACCTACTGCTCTTACGGTACAAAACGAAAAGTGTTTTAAAGAGAGTATCGCTATCTCTCGACAGCAAATTGAAGCAATGCTTCAGCTCCTCTTTGAAACTCATCCAGTGAAGGTGGCTAAGATAGGCTTAACATCAAGCTTGGAAGATACGCTCTCGATAGCTCAACTCCTAAAACAGCATGGTGTGCACTTCGTCATTTGGGATCCCGTCCTCAAACCCTCTAAAGGCAATGCTTTATTGTGGGAGCAAAATAAATCCTTGATAGAGAAGATTACGTCCTTTGTTGACCTTATCACACCTAACCAATTTGAAGCAGAAATGCTATGGGGAAACCAAGAAAAAAGCGATCTTTCCAAAGTGGCAAAAGCACATGATACCGCGATATTGGTTACGGGACAAGCAACTAAAAAAGGCTTTATAGAAGATAGTCTGTATACAGGCGAAGGCAAGGTCCACTCCTTTTATGAGAGGGAAACTCCCTTTGATAAGCATGGTACTGGCTGTGCATTGTCTTCTTATATAGCGACTCGCATAGCTCAGGGATACTCTCTAGAAGATTCTTGTCGTGCTGGGCAAAAATATGTCGCTCTTTTGCGCGCCAGTAGCTCTTCTCTTTTGGGAGACTATCGGGTAAAGGAAGAGGACTTGAAGAAGTTTTCTTTACAACAGGTTGCTTTGCAGTATATCACCAATAGTTCCTCATCTGAAGATATCTTGCAGAAAGCAAAGCAATACCTTGATGGAGGAGGAAGATGGATTCAGCTCCGCATGAAAAAGGCTTCTCATGAAGAAAGAGTAGCTACTGCTAAAAGGCTAAAGCAATTACTTAGGAATTATGCCCGCGCGGTTTTGATCATAGATGATGATGTAGAAGCTGTGCTGAAAAGCAACGCTGATGGAGTCCACTTGGGATTGGAAGACTGTGGTATAGCAGAAGCGCGTAAAAAGCTTGGTTGGGGAAAGATAATAGGAGGTACCTGCAACAAAGAGGAAGATATTAGACTAAGGGCTATTGAAGGAGCAGACTATATTGGAGTAGGACCCTTCCGCACAACGCAAACAAAAGAAAAGCTCAGTCCTCTGTTGGGAGGAGAAGGCTTGCAACGCCTAGCTTCTTTCAATAAGCAACTCCCCTTTCCAATCCCTCTAGTAGGGATCGGTGGAATAATCGAAGAAGATCTTCCCCTTTTAAGCAAACTGGGAATAGACGGAGTGGCACTCTCGGCAACTATTGAAAGTAGTAATGATATACAAGCCACGGTACAGCATCTTCAAAAAAAGATCGCTACACTGTGGCATATCCAAGAAATATAAAATCTTTAATGAGACACCTTGAGGTGTCTTTCTAAGCATGAATCAATTAGTATTAGGTGGAAAAACCTTTCAGTCTCGTCTTTTTCTAGGCACAGGTAAGTTTGCTTCCAATGCGATAATGGAAGAGGCTATACGAGCCAGTAGAAGTGAACTTGTTACGGTAGCACTCAAAAGAGTGGAAACAGAAGGTGAACATGACTCCTTGGTAGAGGGTATTCTCCATGCTGGAGCGAACTTACTTCCCAATACCTCTGGAGCTCGAAATTCAGAGGAAGCAATTTTTGCAGCCAAGTTGGCACGCGAAGCCCTTGGAGTAAACTTTATAAAGATTGAAATTCACCCAGACCAGAAGTACCTTCTTCCAGATCCCTTTGAAACCCTTAAAGCAACAGAAGCTTTGGCGAAGGAGGGCTTTGTGGTACTTCCATACATCCAAGCTGACCCTATCTTGTGTAAGAGACTAGAAGATGCGGGTGCAGCAGCTGTAATGCCATTAGCTGCTCCCATAGGTACCAATAAAGGGTTGCTTACACGAGATTTTATTTCAATTATAGTTGAGTCGAGTCGAGTACCCGTAGTTGTGGATGCGGGTATAGGTGCCCCCTCTCATGCTATGGAAGCTATGGAGCTAGGGGTAGATGCTGTGTTGGTTAATACGGCAATTGCTACAGCTGGAGATCCCGTGGCTATGGCAGATGCTTTTAGAGTCGCAGTAGAGGCTGGAAGAAATGCCTATGAAGCAGGTTTGCCCGCACGTGCCAATTATGCCGATGCAACCTCACCACTGGAAGGCTTCTTAGATAAGTTGAACTAAGAAAAGGATAGGAAATGGAAAAAGAAGAGAATAACTATATGGAGCTAGAAAACTCTTTTTATCACGAACTGCATAAGTATAGTTGGGATGAAGAAGAGTCCTCCATTTTTGCAAAGACGCAGCAAGATGTAAAAAGAGCTCTTGCAAAAGAGCGAATTGATATAGAAGATTTCAAAGCTCTTATTTCCCCTGCAGCAGAGCCTTATCTCGACCTTATGGCAATCAAGGCAAATCGCCTTACCAAAAGAAGGTTTGGGAAGACGATACAGATGTATGTGCCTCTTTATGTTTCTAACTATTGCACGAATTATTGTGTTTACTGCGGATTCAATTGCCACAACCAAATCCTTCGCAAAAAGCTGACTCCTGAGCAAGTGCTAGAGGAGATAGAAGTGCTAAAAAAATGGGGATTCCGGCACTTGCTGTTGGTGTCTGGAGAGGCGGAAAAGCTTACTAATGCAACCTATTATGAAGAGATTATTCGTACCGTAAGACCTCACTTTGCCCAAATATCTCTTGAGGTACAACCCTTGGATATAGAAGAGTACAAAAGAGTAGGTGATGCAGGAGTGAGTGCTGTATACGTATACCAAGAAACTTATAATGAAAATACCTACCCTGGCTTTCACCCTAAAGGAAAAAAACACAACTTTCGCTACCGTCTTGAGACACCAGATCGGTGCGCAATAGCGGGGATTACGAAAGTAGGTATAGGGGCTCTTTTGGGATTGCAAAATTGGCGTACCGATTCGCTATTCACAGCACGCCATCTTTTGTATCTAGAAAAGACCTATTGGCAAACGCGTTACTCGATCTCTCTTCCTAGGCTTCGTCCCCATGTAGGCTCTTTTATGCCTCACGATCCCATAAATGATCACCAGATGGTGCAGTTGATAATGGCATTTCGTCTGCTAGACCCAGAGGTGGAAATTTCCTTGTCTACACGAGAAAGCTCTCTCTTCCGCGATATGGCAATGCGGATAGGGGTGACTACGATGAGTGCAGCTAGTAGTACAGAGCCAGGAGGATATGCTACTCACAACGAGGAATTAGAACAATTTTCCATTAATGACGGAAGAAGTGTTGAAGAGGTAACTGCAGCGATAAAAAGTTGCGGCTATCAACCTGTATGGAAAGATTGGGATAGTTGGCTCCAAAAATAACTGAATATTCTTTTCTCAATGCCAAGGACATCCATGAAGATTTCTCTTGAGCCACTAGAGCAAGAACGATACCAGCGGCAGCTTGCACTAGACGATTTCTCTAGTAAAGACCAAGTGCTACTTAAGGATAGCAAAGTACTTATCGTAGGGGCAGGAGGGCTAGGCTCACCAATTATTGCTTATCTAGCAGCAGCAGGAGTTGGAGAGCTCCGAATTGCCGACGAAGATAGCGTTTCGTTATCCAATTTGCAGAGGCAAGTCCTTTTTCGAGAAGAAGATCTTGGAAAAAACAAAGCAGCAATTGCAGTGAGGGAAGCAAAGCGACTCAACAGCAAAATAGCTGCTATCCCTATTGTGCAGAGAATTGCCCCTGAGAATGTCGCTAGCTATGCAGAAGGATGCGATCTCCTCATTGATGCTTGCGACAACTATACTACTCGCTATCTTCTTGACGAGACGTCAGCTTTACTACAAATACCCTACCTCTATGGGGCGGTAGAGTACTATGTGGGGCAGATTGCTTTATTCCGTTATAGAGATAGCAAAGTAGGTTATCGGGATCTTTTCCCTAGACCCGATATGGATAAAGAGAAACTAGCTATTCCCGTACTCGGAGCCGTAGCTGGAACTGTAGGATGCATGATTGCCACAGAGGCGATTAAGGCATTGCTTCATCGAGAAACAGCAATTAGTAAGGCTTTGATGCTTTACGATGCGAAGGGGCCAAGTATCCAGCTTCTTCGCTTCCCCTACGAGTAGGGATCCTTATGCTCCAATCACTAAAAGAAAGACTCTGAAGAATGGGTTGAGTAAGATGGGAAAAGCTCCTGGAAAAACCGTTGCTACTCTAGCAATGCAGATACGCCTCCTCGTGGAGTCCCTCAACTTTATTTAACCTATTTAGATTGTCCTTGAACAGTGCGTCAATAAGCACTAGAGAATGATTAAATGCAAAGAAAAGATTCTCTGCAAGCCCTTTGAATGGGAGCAGAGAATCTTTATTGCTTTTAAGTGGACAAAGGCTATTCTGCTACAAGCAAGTAGTAGTTCTTTTTTCCACGTTGAATGAGAATGTAGCGACCAGCAATAAGCTCATCTTGAGAGAGGGTCTGCTGTTCATCTGAGACCTTTTGCTTATTCAGGCTTACCCCTCCATTTCTGATTAGTTTACGGAGTTCGCCTTTACTATTGAATACAGGAGCTTTTTCTGTAAGGAAGTCTACAAGCAAAGGAGAAGAGGAAAGCTCTTCTTTGGATACGCTGAAGTGGGGTACACCTTCCATCACACTTTCTACCATCTTCTCTTCCATTTTCATGAGAGCATCGTGCGTATCTTGTCCAAAGAGTATAGCACTTGCCTCTTTAGCAGACTGGAGTTCTTTTTCACCATGTACCATGATTGTGACCTCATCGGCTAGTCTTTTCTGAAGAATTCTTAGATGAGGTGCCTCAGTGTGCTTTGCGTGGAGCGCGGCGATCTCTTCAAGAGAGAGTGAAGTGAAGATGCGAATATAGCGTAAAGCATCTTCATCGCTCACATTTATCCAAAATTGGTAAAAGGCATAAGGTGAAGTATAGCGTGAGTCAAGCCATACGTTTCCTTGTTCTGTTTTACCAAACTTTCCACCATCGGCTTTTGTAATAAGAGGACAGACGAGAGCGTAGGCGTCTCCCTGCTCTACTCTTCGTATGAGTTCTGTACCTGTAGTAATATTGCCCCATTGGTCAGATCCGCCCATTTGTAAGCGACATCCTTCGTGACGATAGAGGTATAGGTAGTCGTATCCTTGTAAAAGCTGATAAGAAAACTCGGTAAAAGAGAGCCCTGAACTATTGGCTTCAAGGCGCTTTTTGACGGAGTCTTTAGCCATCATATAGTTCACTGTAATGTGCTTGCCTATATCGCGGACAAAGTCGAGAAAGCTCCACTCACTCATCCAGTCATAGTTGTTTAGAAGCTTGGCTCCATTTTTAGCTTTGCTATCAAAGTCAAGAAAGCGCTCTAATTGCTTTTTTATTGCCTCTTGATTGTGTCGAAGAGTATCCAAGTCTAAAAGGTTGCGTTCGTTGCTTTTCATTGAAGGGTCTCCGATCATTCCCGTAGCTCCTCCTAATACAGCAATAGGGCGGTGTCCCGCACGTTGTAGCTGTCGTAGCATCATTACACTTACGAGGTGCCCAATATGTAGCGAGTCGGCAGTTGGGTCAATACCCACATAGGCGGTTGTTAGCTCTTTATTTAGCTGCTCTTCTGTGCCAGGCATTATGGAGTGTACCATGCCCCTGGCTCTAAGTTCTTCAACAAAAGGGTTGTTCTCTTTCATTCCATCCATCATTTTGTTACTGCAAAGGTACGGCTATAATTGCAAACGGACTCTTTTTTTGAAGAGAAACAAGATTTACAAAGAGGGGAGTGTCTGTTACAACGCTCCCCTCTATTGTCTCATCTGGATTTTGCATTGCCTTGTCTTTAATTTGTCTATTACAAGGCTTCCCTTCTATTGTCTGTTTAAGTCAACTCTTCAGAGCGTATTCAGGATCAATATTAGTTACTTTGATGAGCGGAATAATCTTACAGATCTACCACTAATGCGATGTCCAGTATACATACCGGCACAAGAAGCATCAAAGTACATTCCAAAAGCAAAATTGGGATCATTGGGTGAGGTGGCCGACCAGAAGAAGGCGAAAGGTGCATCACTACGCGTTGGAAGATCTAGTCCAAATCCAGATGCAGGGAAGTGACGTACTACGTCCTTCTCTTTATTGTTTTCCCAAAATGCAGGCTCACAGATCTGATCTATAGTTAAAGATTTGTCGTTTTCTCCTAGGAGTCGAGAAGTAATCGTCATCACGGGATAATTATCGAATTGGGTGTATTCGTATTTCCATGCAGATAACCACTCAGTACCTTTAAATCGAAGTGCACAACTTACGTTGTCACCGAGAGCTTTATAGTCATTGAGGGAAGTTACCTTTTCCCCTGCGATTACCACGTCTTCTTCCATATTGGGGAAGTCGCCAGTCTCATCAAAGTCTACATAGTCGGGAGATTGTCTTCTAGACCAAGGCACAATGGCAAGCCATTCCTCAAATGTGGGGAGGTGATACTTTACATTGTCTATTGTTATCTCTTTAAACTTTTCAACTGCTTCATCAAAAGTGAAGAATCCGCTTACATCGGGTGCGCAGCTTGTAACAAAAGCTAATCCCGTTGGGTCTATATTGTATTCTGCTACATAAAGAAGAGGATTCTTTTTTACGGGGGTATCTGTTTTTTTGCGAACAAGAGTTATCTCTTGGGTGTAGTATGGCTTGGTGGTAGTTTTTGCTTCAATTACAAAAGAAGCTTCATCTTCTCCTGCCTTAATTGTAAATTCCTTGCTCTCATTATTGATTGTTAGCTGATCTTCACTTCCAGACTTGAGAGAAATCGTAAACTCTTTGTCGGGGATGGCCGACTCTTTTACCACTTTCCCTTCTTTGTCGAGCTCCATGAGGGCCCCTTCTATCTTTCCTTTTCCGCCTTCGGCAGTGAAGGTTGCTGGATTTGCCTTAAAGACCGCTTTAATATTGTTATCAGAAACCTTGCTCGGTTCGTGGGAATTACAGCTTAACGCCATAATCGCTAAAAGAATGATAGGAACAATCTTTTTCATAATAGTCGTTTTATAGATTTCAAATACTAGTTTGTATGATTACAGCGAATAAACCTATTGTTCATCGCAAAACAGTCGAATAGAGAAGCCTAGTCGACTGTAAGTAAGACCATCAGCACCTCCATACACAATGGCTCCAGAGGAGAGGAAGCCCATTGCCCAAGCGTATTCGCTGTCTAAAGGTGTGGAAGTCCAATAAAATCCATATGCCCCTTTGGCATTGATGGAACCACCGTTTTCAAGACCGCAAGCGGGCAGAATTCGGACGACATCATTTTCTGTGTTCTGTTCCCAATAAGCAGGTTTATTTACCTCATTGATTGTGACTTCTGGGGTGATGTTTTTCACGCTTCTAGAAGTGATCTTAAGTATTCGTACACCATTCATCTCTCCATATTCATATTTCCATGCAGACACCATATCAGTGCCTTTATAGCGTAATGCATAGGTTACGAGGTTGCCTGCTGCTCGGTAGTCGTTGTGCGAGGTAATGATATTTCCACCAAGCACGACGGTTTCTTCAATATTGTCAAAAGAGTTTGGATTGTCAAAGTCTACATAGTCGGGGGCTCCACTTCGCTTGATTGGTATAATGGCCAACCACTCTTCTTTTGTAGGCAGATAGTACTTCTTCCCTTTTATGGAGATTTTGGAGAAATTCTTTACAGCGGTTTCAAAGTTAAAGAAGCCACAGTCATCCACATTTTGAGAAGTGGCAAAATCGGTGCCTTCAACATTAATATTGTATTCTGCTACGTATTCGAGAGGATTGTTGAGCAAGGGTTGAGGAGTCTTGCGTGCTTCTCTATGAATGGGGAGCTCTTGGGTAGTACCATCGGCGTTTGCAGAGGCTTCAAGTACAAAATGGGCTTCTTCATCTCCTTTGAGAACTTCAAAAACTTTATGGGCATTGTTGATCCTTATCTCTGATGCATTTCCACTCTTGAGTGAAAGCATAAATTCATTTTTCTTCAGATTGTATGCTTCCACTACGTTTCCTTCGGCATCTGTGGCTTGGCATATACCAGTTACTCTTCCTTTCCCTCCGTTAGGAATAAAGCTTATAGGGTCTGCACTGAAGACATAGACCAATTTCCCCACGCGTTTTATAGTGATTGTTTGAGGATCGCTTCCGGCGCAGCTAGCTTCAAGTTCAAAGGTCGCAGCATTGCCTTTTATCATATCAAATTCTTTAGTCGTATTGTGAATGATAACCTCCTTCGTTTCTGTTTTTAGAGAGAAGGTAAAGTCGTTCACATCAAGTTTTTTCTCTTTGAGGAGATTGCCTTTGTCGTCCATCACCTTACAGATTCCAATTATCTTTCCCTTGCCTCCTGCAGAGGAGAAAGTATCAGGCTCGGACGAGAATGTATAGCTAATCTTCCCTCCGCGTACAATAGTTAGTACTTGTGACTGCCCTGTAGCAACGCCATTGACTACCTTAGCTTCTATTTCAAAGGTTGAAGAAGCACCTGGAGATACGATAAAGGTAGAGTTTTCATTGTCGAGGGTAATCTGCGAAGCATCCCCTGACTTAAGTGAAAGGGTATAGTCACTTTTAGCAAGAGGTTTTTCTTGGAATACCTTGCCCTCGGGGGTCATTTCTTGGAGTATTCCTTCTATTGTGCCTTTACCTCCTTCGGCGGTGAAGGTAGCTGGCGAGACTTTAAACTCTGCCTTTGTTTTTGATTCAACTGTTGGCTTTGGGGCTGGAGTATTGCATGAAAACATTGCAAATGCCAACACACACAGTGAGAAGATTTTTTTCATAGCTGTAATAATTAGTGTTGAGTATCCAAAAGTTTGAAAAGGGTAACTTTTTTCGAAAAGTTTTCCCATATGAATTTGTGAGAATTGCTTTAAAGAGCGTTAAGGGGTTGTTGCGAAAACTGTTATGCTCTTTAAGCATGGTGAGCGTTAGGTTAATACTTTGCTAGAGGTTGGTTTAGAATTGGGTGCTGATTTCTTGCTTGCTGTCAAAAGAGTTTTCAAGCACTGGTTGATAGTGTCTATCTGTTGAAAAAGTGGGTTGCAAACTCTTTTCTTGAGCAGAAAGGGAAGGAAAAATAAAAGTTACTCCAATTAGGAGAAGAAGAAAAAAAGGGGAAATTTTTTTCATTGTACTTGTTGTCCCAGTGTATAGTTTTTTTAGAAAATAGCATTCTTGCTTGTTTTACATTGTCAAATATAATCATTTTTTTTGAAATGGCTATATTGTATACGTAAAAAGATATATACAGCGCAAAATGGAGATGAGGTGATTTTTTTATAGAGAAGAAAGAGTATAGCAAAAGGGGGAGACTATTTAAATAGTCTCCCCCTTTAGACAGATAGATAATCTATTGGGTAACGAGATGTTTTACCCAACTAAAATTTTACTTCAAGGGTTTGATATGATGAAGGTTTACGGGCTTGATCATATTTTCGGCACTCAGTATAGTATCCAAGTCTTCTTTTGATAGGATACCATGTTCAAGTACCAGTTCGTATACACCCTTTCCAGTACTCATCGCTTCCTTAGCGATTTTAGTAGAGTTTTTGTAGCCTATAATAGGATTGAGTGCTGTAACAATACCAATGCTATTGCGTACATAGCCTTGGCATACCTCTTTGTTGGCTTCAATACCTTCGATGCAGCGGATTCTAAAGGTATCTATTCCATTGGCAAGAAGGTCTATACTTTCAAAGCAACACTGTGCCATTACAGGCTCCATGGCGTTGAGTTCCATCTGGGCAGCATCGCCAGCGAGTGTTACTGTAAGGTCATTGCCCATTACTTTGTAGCACACTTGGCTCATTACTTCAGGGATTACGGGGTTTACCTTACCTGGCATAATAGAGCTACCTGGCTGACGAGCAGGGATATTGATTTCGTTGAGCCCAGTGCGAGGACCACTGGAGAGTAAACGGATGTCGTTTGCAATCTTATTGAGTTTTACGGCAAGTCGTCTTAAGGCTGAGCTATAACCAATCATTTGGCTAGTATCGCTAGTGGCACCTACCAAGTCTTCGGTTAGGGTAATGTGCCATCCTGTAATTTCACCGATTGCCTTAGTGACAAGTTGTGCGTAGTTAGGTTCACTGCAGATACCAGTACCGATAGCTGTTGCACCCATATTGATCGTCAGAAATTGCTCAGCAGCGTATTGCAGATGAGGAAGTTCTTCTTTTAAAATGCTAGCAAATCCATTGAAAGTTTGCCCGAGGGTCATAGGCACAGCATCTTGTAGCTGTGTTCTACCCATCTTCACGACATCCTTAAATTCTGTTCCCTTCTTTTCGAGGGCTTCAATAAGCTTTTGGATATAGGGAAGGAGTTTAAGATGAGAAGCGTAAATCCCCAAGTGTATTGCTGTAGGGTATGCATCGTTGGTAGATTGGCTACAATTGACGTGGTCATTGGGAGAGAGGTGCTTGTGGTCTCCTGCTTCGTAGCCCATCAATTCAAGGGCTCTATTAGCGATTACCTCATTGGCATTCATATTGGTTGTGGTGCCAGCTCCCCCCTGTATCATATCTACAGGAAATTGGTCGTGATGTTTCCCTTCAATAATCTCTTTGCAGGTAGCAACAATAGCTTCGTATTGTTCCTTGCTAAGAAGTTCTTGCTGGTAGTTAGCAATGGCAGCCCCCCATTTTGTATAGGCTAGTCCCTCAATGAAACGTGGGTATTCGCTGAGATGAAAGTTGCTAATGGGAAAGTTTTCAATACCACGAAGGGTTTGTACGCCGTAAAGTTTTCCTGCGGGGATCTCTCTTTCTCCTAAGAGGTCGCTTTCAATACGGGTTTTCTTTGTTTTTTCCATGTTTGGATATAGCTTTTTGATACAGATGTTATTTGTCCATTTCTTAGAAGAGTAGCTGGAGTATTTCCCTTATTTTAAAGGGAAGGTCACCCTCGCAAGTATACAATTTGCACTTGCTGGAGCAACCATATTGCTATAGGGGGATCTTCTAACTCTCTTCGTTTCACCCGCAAAGATACACTTTTTTAGTGATATTGTAGTCCCACACGCACACTCCTAGCTCTTGGTGCCTATGGTGCGTGCTACTATCGTCTACTCAAAAGTGTGTTGTACCCGTTACGCGCATAACAAGTAATAGCATGTAGGCAATGTAAGCTAGAAGAAGAATGAGCCCTGAGAAACGGGTGAGAATCCCCTTTTTGGGGAACCATGAAAAAAGCACTAGAAGCAAGGCACTGCCCAGCATAAAGAGATAATCCATACCCATGATCTCTCCACGTTTTAGTGGGCTAACTGTAGCCGTAAGGCCAAGTATGAGGAAAATGTTGAATATATTGCTCCCGACAACATTATTTACGGCAATATCAATTTGTCCCTTTCTTACAGCCACAACGGAGGTGATTAATTCTGGAAGGGAGGTACCCATTGCAGCTAGCGTAACCCCAATTACCGCTTCACTGATGCCAAAACTTCTTGCAATTTCGGACGATCCACGAACAAAAAGTTTTGAGCCTATAACGAGCATAGCCAACCCTCCTATGATCATCAAAATAGAGAGGTAGCCCTTTTGGGTGGCCGCTTTGTTGCTCTCTAAGGAAGTGGGCTCTCTTTCTTCAATTGCAGGTTCGCTTTTCTTAGCAGTCGCTAAGGAGTATGCCATAAAGATCGCAAAGAAGAGCAACAGTAGAAGACCATCGGCTCGAGAGATCTTGTCTACTACATTCTCTTCAAAGAGATAGTCGAGAGAAACTAAGCAAAGTGCGAGGGTCGCCACTAGCATAAAAGGCATCTCATAGCGAAGAGAGGATTTGCCTACGATAAGCGGTCGTATGAGGGCAGATACCCCAAGAATGGCGAGTATATTGAAAATGTTACTCCCCACAATATTGCCTAACGAAATACCAGTTTGTCCTTGAATAGCTCCAGTTAAACTAACGGCAAGCTCTGGCGCAGAAGTACCAAAGGCAACGATCGTGAGTCCTACAATAGCAGTGGAGACATTGAGTCTATAGGCTATAGCGACAGCACCATCCACAAGGAAATTGGCTCCATAGAGGATGAGAAAAGCTCCCACAAGAACGAAAATAATAAATAGTACAATCTCCATAACTAAAAGGACAATAAGATTACTTGTAGCAAAGGTAGAAAAAAAACTACGGAGGGGTCAAAAATCAGCAGTAGTTTTCAATTGAAAAGTCTCGGAACATTTTTCTAAAAGTCTCGGAAGATTTTTCTAAAAGTCTCGGAACATTTAACGAGAGCCATAAGTACCCGATAAATGGGACTATCCATAGAGGAGACTGTTGCAGGTATAATCGGAGCAGACAATAGTATATCTAGTTGATTATTAGTATCCTTGTGTTGTATTTGAAAGTATTCTAGTTGTCTCTATGAGCAAGATTAAACAGACCAAAGCGCCCTCCTTCGCAGACCTTGCTGTTATTGATAGACGCAACAAGATGAGAAATCCCTTTTTGAGTCAAATCAATCAGCTGGTTGATTGGCGTACAATCTCAAACGTGCGCCCCAGCTAATTATGCAACAAAGCTAAAAGAAGCCCCTCTAGGAGGTCAATGGACCTCCTAGAGGGGAAAAATGAAGCTAACAGATTTATTAAAACAGCTTTATTGATACGCCCAAATTAAGCACTGGTAAGATTTGGGTGTAATAGAGTATCTTTTGAGCCTCCTTTGAGTAATCAGCCATTTTATTCAAATCTCCTGCCAACACATTGGGAGATGTCGCATGGGCTTTTCCTGAGAATAGCACACCCAAATCACAAATAAAAGAAACCTTTGAATTGGGCACATAATAACCGAATCCAACGCCCAAGTAAGGCTGTATGGTGCGACCAAGGCGTACATCGGCAGAAACTTTGGCATCCTTATCTGGTTGTATGGTCAATTTATCATCTGGAGTAGCGTTATCGTAAATCGAAATCTTTGGCATATCATTAGGATCCAAAGTGCTGCTTTCATCCATAATAGACTTGCCAGTTTCCGCATTAATCAATTGACCAGCCACGCCCAATTTTACAGCACCCATATAAAGACCAGCTGTTACTCTAAAGAAATTTCTAAATGGATGATAATCCACCATTAGATGGGCTCTAGTACTGGAAATATTGAAAGTGCTATTTACTCCTGGTACATATTCCAAGGCATCTTTATAAGATTTCATCGCATCCACATCTTCGATTGTAAAACGATGCTTAAAGACTTGAATTTTCGGGATAATACCAAGTCCGGCACGTACGGTTAATTCCGGCATAAATTTAACGCCCACACTAATATTTGCTCCATCGGGAATACCAACGCCTATAGCAGTTCCAACACCAATTTTATTTTTAGACTGAGCATATACTGGAGCTATGGTCATAGCCAAGCACACCATGCTCACAAGAACCCTTTTCATTCTGCAACCAACTTATTTTTATTCAACTTCGATGTAACCTTTATACTTAATCTCTAAAACAAGTGTTTCTATGCCTTCAATGTCTTTGGCTTGCGTGGTAACAATCTTAATGGGCATCTTACCCTGCGCCAAAAGATTTAACAAATTATGTTCTTTCAGGCTAAACGTAATTTGATGTGCATCTGTAGAGTTATCACTTTCTGCAAATAACACAGAATAATTATCTCCAGTATAAATGCTCATGGTTCTGAGAAATCCCACCTCGTAGTCTTTAGGATTTAGTGGCAAGATAGAGACCTCTTTGATGTCGAATTTTTTGACTTTCTTTTTTCCCAAACCAGCGTTTTGACAAATCTCATCGAAGTTCCAAGTCAATGTGCCGGAATATAAAATACGTCCTTGTGCATCTCTCATCATATTTTCTGATTCCATTTTAAGAGCGGGTGCGGAAGCATTGGAGAGATTGAATTGCTGCACATTAATGGAAATAGGAAACATCACCTCTATAGGAGTCGAGACACCAAATCCCAAATTGTTGGGGTCTTTAGTTTTACCAAGAGATTCACAACTGCTCAATAGTACTATCGAAGTAACAAGGAATAGAGAAAATAAGAGAAGATAACTTTTCGTTTTCATAATACTTTTGCATTTCTAAATTAAACATTAACGACCTTTCTATAGGTCTTGTACTAAAACTCTATTCAAAGATATTTACTTTTTTTGAGACTGTTGCACGTATAATCGGAGCAGACAATTGCATATCTCGCGGATTATTAGGGTCTTTATATTGTATTTGAAAGTATTCTAGCTGTCTCTATGAGCAAGATTAAACAGACCAAAGCGCCCTCCTTCGCAGACCTTGCTGTTATTGATAGACGCAACAAGATGAGAAATCCCTTTTTGAGTCAAATCAATCAGCTGGTTGATTGACGCCCCATCTGATTATGCAACAAAGCTAAAGGAAGCCCCTCTAGGAGGTCAATAGACCTCCTAGAGGGGAAAATGAAGCCAAGGGGTAGTTTAACTATATTAACAAGCGGACGATTTTTATGGTAAAAAATTCAATCCGATCGTACTAAGCCAGCTCGTGGGCTTTTTCAACAGTCTCAAAATAGGAATTAACCAGTGCAACACATTCATTGCGTGCACACAAATGCCCCATACTCACATGGTCGGAGTATGGGGCTTCGCTTACTTTATAGCTGTTCAGGTGCTTAGCGTATCAGCTTGATCGTAGCTCCTGCGATAGAGAGTAGATAGCTCCCTGCGGGAAGTTCGCAAGAAAGACGCCCTGTCTCGTCAGTTACGCCATGAGCTCTGAGTTGTCCTGCGAGGTCGTATAGCTCATAGTTCGTCTTGCTGTAAGGTGTCTCCACATCCCAGCCCGTAGCTGTCGGAGTAATCACCCAAACATTAGGACGATCGGTAACGGGAGCGACGCCTGTATCTTTCTTAAAGGCGTAGGAAACGAAAGTGTTGTTGATCAGGACGAAGAAATATGTAGTCCCAGCCTTATCTTCTGCCGTGAGCTTGCTCTTGCTCCACTTGCAATAATCGGGAATATACCCTTCGTCTGGAACCAGTACGATAGATCCTCCTATCGCCTTCTTGAGAGGTTCTGCAAAGTTCAACTTCTTGTCTCCGACTGCTATGTAAGCATGTCCACGAGGCTTCGTCGAGGTGTCAAAAATCTTAGCGGTCTTACACCCTCCGCTAGTGCTCTCGCTATCAGCGATCCAACCGTTTAGCAGAGCTTTGTCGTAGGTTGTCGCTCCTGGTGTCTTACTAAGCTGAACTCGATAGCGTCCATCACTGGTGTCTCCAGCAGGTGGTAGCTGTATGAGCAGGTCGTTGAGGTCACAAGCTGTGAAGCTGTTGTCTCGTACGTCTAGGCTATGTAGATTGAGAGCCAGCCCTGTGTAGGGGATGAGCTGTAGCTCAGTGAGCTTATTGCCATTAGCCTTGATACGCTCTAGGTACTCGCTCTCGAGCTTTACCTTAGTAAGCTGACAATTCTCAATGTCTAGTACACGTAGCTTCTTATTGGCAGAAAGATCTAGACTTTCGCCGAAGGCATTGCCACTCAGTACGGCTATTTCCAGCTTAGGCAAAGATGCTAGAGCTAGGGAGGAAATTTGATTGTCGTTGCAGTTCAGCACGCTCAGAAGTGGCGTACGCTCTACAGCGAGTCTAGTGAATTTGTTGTATCCACAATAAAGTTCCTCTAGCTTAGGTGTAGCCGACAGTGATAGCTCGGAGAGCTTATTGTCAGAGACTTGTAGCTCCTTGAGGTTGGGCAGACGAGAGAGGTCTATCTGCGCTATCTTGTTGCGAGAGAGACGAAGTGTCTCGATTGTCGCAGCATCTTCAAAGGCTACTCCGACGATCTTACTACCCGTAGCATCTACCAGTGTCACAGGTCCGTAGATCTTAATAAGAGCCCCTAGGCCTACCTCCGAAGAGACGGTAAAAGGTTCATTAGCCTTGGGAATTGTATAGTCTTTAGGCTGGCCATCGCCCCAGTCAACCTGCACCTTGGTCTCTGCCTTAGTTGCAGCTATCTGGAGAGACATATCTATCTCCTCAATGTCATAGCCATCCTCATCCTTACCTGGAGACTCCTTTGTCACAGAGAGAGACATGGTTGTTGGCTTGTAGGGCAGCGTGATGTTGTAGGTGTGCAGACCTCCCTTGTAGAAGGCTAAGTCAGGATAGCCAGCATTAAAGAGCTTGGCACGTACTATAATCTGGTGCGTGGTAGGGTTTAGGAGAGACTCATCAAAGGTGTAGACCCCAGGCTTGTCCCCAGCTATAACCTTGTCGGTAGGTACGGGCTGCCACTTATTGCCCGCATCCTTATAGTACCAGGTGAAGGTCGTAGAGATTGGTTGCTCAGAGATACCTTTAGCAGAGGCTAGGTTGGAGAGATCGACCGTCATATCTCGGTACTGCGAACGCTCTAGATGAGCGAAGTACATCTTAGATACCTTAAATTTGTCCAGTTGGGTTCCGTTGAGGTCTGGAAGCATGTCGTAGGTGAAGGCGCAGAACTGCAGAGTCACCATTTCTAGATGAGTCAAAGCCTTGCCCCCGATCAATTGACGAGGATATGCCTTGTTGCTGAGACCTGTGATGACGAGCATCTTGAGAAGAGGCGTATCGGTCAGATCTATGGTGCGTAGCGTGGTCCCTTGTAGTGATAGATTCTCTAGGGCTGTACAGCCTGACAGGTCTAGAGCCTTTAGCTGTCGACTGTCTGAGGTGGGTAGTAGCGGAGTAGCCCACTGGAAGGTCTTGAGCAAGCCTCTATTGGGAGGAAGGATAACTCGAGATACCTCAGCTCCATTGAGAGTGATCTCCTCAAGCTTAGGACAAGCGGAGAAGTCTATCTCTTCGCTCTCCATCAGAGGTGTGTAGTCACAGTTAAAGCGCTCTAAGAGCGGTGCTGCGATCTGTGTGACTCCGCAGATAGCTTTGCTGTTTGTAAAGCGTAGTGTGACTAGCTGATCTGCAGAGATGGCAATAGTGCGCTGTGTGCTACTAGGACTCGCAAATGTGTGCTTAAAAGTTTGTAGCTTCTCAGCTTCGGGTTGCTCTAGCGTAGCGGTCTCACCGCCACCTAGGTCTATCTGAGCGGTCGCTCCTTGCTGAGCGAGGCGATAGACAAACGTGACCTCCGTGGCGTCGGGCTTGACAAGGAGCTTGATAGTTGCTTCTTGCGCCATAGAGGTTAGGATACTCAAGCAGAGTACGGGAAGGAGTAGAAGTCTCTTCATAAGATGTAATGTAAAAGTTCGTGGTGCTAAGATACGCATTTTTTTGTCTAAAGGTCAAGAAGAGACTGTTGCACGTATAATCGGAGCAATCTATTGCATATCTCGCGCTGATTATTAGTATCCTTGTGTTGTATTAAAGCTAAAAGAAGCCCCTCTAGGAGGTCAATAGACCTCCTAGA
>KQ959260.1:37122-78033 GCA_001552775.1 Bacteroidales bacterium KA00251 | reverse complement strand
TCTAGGAGGTCAATAGACCTCCTAGAGGGGAAAAATGAAGCCAAGGGGTAGTCTAACTATACCAACAAGCGGACGATTTTCATGGCTAAAAATTCAATCCGATCGTCCTAAGCCAGTTCAAGGACTTTTTCAACAGTCTCAAAATAGGAATTAGCCAGTGCAACACCACTCCACATCTCTGATCGCATTAGCATGTGGCGCCGCCTGTCGCTGACTACAATTGCCCATAGCGACATATAGGGCTCTTGGTTAGTCCCGAAGAGCCCGACTTTAATCTTTACAGAAGGAAGTGCGAATGCTTTTGGACAGAAACTCCTTTCCTGCCAAGCGGATTTTGCAAAGCTCCCTCGTAAGACTCCCATTCGCTTGGGATGGTGCGCTACGCTTATCTTAGACGATTGATGATTTCGTCCTGAGCCTTACGTCCCTCTGGAAAGAAGCGAAAGAGCGGATAGCAGTGGCACAGTCCCTCACCGATATGTATCTCATAGGGGACCCCATACTGGACGAATGCACGCTTATAGTAGGGAGCGCAAGCATAGAGACACTCGTGCGACCCATAGTAGAGGTAGGTCTTGGGAAAGTGCGAGAAGTCGCCCACGCAGCTGTTGATCATATAGTCAGGCAGTCGCTTGTGTCGGTACATTATCGAGGCTACGGTGCCGAAGTAATGGTAGTCGACGATTATGTCTTGCTCCGAAAGAGCCTTTAGAGAGGCGATGAAGTCTGCATCTTCGCCTGCCATGTCTTCATGTCCCTCACAAAGCGAGAGGGGGATGCCTCCAGGAGAGACCGCTATGATTTGTCTGGGGCTAGGTAGCTGCTGGTGCTGCTCATTATTATATTGTCCTATCCCGATAGCGAGACAAGCTCCAGAGGAGAAGCCTAAGATCGATATTTGCTCAGGAGCGTACTGCTCGAGCATACGCCGATAGAGCTGATGCGTCTTCTCAAAGGTCACCTCGAGTGTTTGCTCCACAATAAGGGGGTAAAGGAAAAACCACACATCGCTCCCCGTCTGATCAACAATCCTCTTGGCTATCTTGAAGTCTTTCGCATCTGGTGGTGTGACATATCCTCCGCCATAAAGTAGCAGGACAGCTTTTGCAGCGGGCTTAGGAGTCGCCTGTAGCTTGACGCACTTAAAGCCATCGACCTCCTCTATGGAGCAGTGATAGTCCTTGAATTGATCTAGCCGAAGCCTGAACTTATTCGACTGCTTAGTCGCAAAGGCGAGGATCTCTGCCTCTGACTTTCTAAAGAGCTTCTTGATGTTTAGGAGTCTCACTATTGAGGCTGCCACTCTGTAGGTAATACTCATAGCTGTATGGTCTTTTGTGTGAGTCTATGGATGGGCTTAGATGCTCTGTGGAGACAAAGATAATGCTTCATCTAGTATGCAGTGCTAGTGATAGATACCTACTGTGCGGTAGCAGGTGCCCGATCTGCTCTTGATGAGACTTAACTGTCTGTGGGGTTGTGGAGCTGCGGAGAATTGAACCTCGATCCAAACATGGTGGCAAAGCACTTTCTACATGTTTAGCTGTACTTTGATTGTCGGGTCTTAACTCACGAGCACAGCGACCGAGCTAAAGCCTTATCCTCTAAAGTTTAAGACGATGTACGAGGCGACACCATCCGATCCCCGATATCCATGCACCACCGTATCAGAGCGCCTCGGAGCAACGTCTCCCTGGGTGATGTCTCGTCCCTGGCACCTATGCCTGGGATGAAGCGTTAGTGTACTATACTTCGACTACGCAGCGAGAGCAAAGTTGTTTTCGCCATCTAGAAAGGTTCGCAGTAAGGTTTTAAGGTGCGTCACAGCAGGCACCACATGCTTACGGATCACTACAACACGCTGTCAAAGCCAATCAGCCCCAAGAGTGTATGTTGCATCTCCTAGACTAGCGTATCGCTATACCGCTCAGCTGAGGAGAGATCGTATCTGAGTCTGGCGGAGGCTCACTTCAAGCGAAGGCTTCTCCTACTCATTTGGTGCAAAGGTACAAAAATCGAATAGCTGGGGCGATATGGAATCTAGCGGATCTGCTCTTTCTACTCATTTGTGTACCTTTGCTTTCTAGAGAGAAAAGGAGAATTGCGAGAAAGCGTATGGAGAATAAAAAAGAGGTTGGACTCTTATCCAAAAGTGTCCGACCTCCTTTGTTGCAACGTCTCAAATTTACTGAATACGGCTCGGGCATCCAATCAACAAAGAATCCTTGTGGGTTTGCTTAAAATTATTAATAATTGTCAGTGGAGTAGGAAGGCCTTTGGCTTTTCTTCTCTTTTCGTGGAAATAGTCTTAATGAATCTCTTCTTTTTTGCTGATACATTTGTGCCACTTTGTGCGATTGAATCGGGTGTTGTGTAAGAAAATCTTGCATTTCACAAGGATATCGGATTGACATCTCAGCGAGTAGCCAGGCAAGTGCCATCTGTACATAGTAGTTTTCATCTTTTTCAAGAAGTTGGAAGTGCTTAAACGCTTCTACAGGAGTCGCCATTCGCTTGTTTAAAAGATTGTGCCAAGCTACAACTGTAAGTCTGCGTGCATAGGGATTAGGAGAAGAGACCTGCTCGCGGAGAGAAGTGAGGATATACTCTTTTGCCCCCTTTTCTGCATAGGTACAGAGCACCTCCTTGTAATAGTCGGGAACAGCCCACCCATCACATAGGGAAAATAGTAGCGGTACAGATCGCTGAGGGGTTGACACACGTTCTACCACTCCTCCAAAAACAATCTTGTACTCATAGTACTTCTTTGCAAGGGGATAAAGCAGAGTAAGTGCTTCCTCTTCATGGAGTACTTTTGCCAAATTCTTACTGGCTGAGCGAAGAACACCCATCCGGATTCCTAGAATGCTTTCTGGATGAGAGGAGACTTTTATGCTATCTGTTAAGAAGTGAGCATAGGAAATATCCCTTTCCTCCTCTAGGGAGGAAAGGATTTGCTTTGCTTTATGTAGAGAGCTATACAAGAATTCTGAAAAAGGATTGAAGGTCTATACAGGCCGTGAATTAGTAGGATAACTCTTGCTCTGTCCGAGCATGGAGAGGGTTTATCCTGATCACACCTTCCAAAGTTTTGTACTCCTTTAAGGGGGTAAGATCGTTGGTTATTTCCTGCTCACCAGTCGCACCAAATTCATTGATCTTGAGAGGAGCTTTGAACAGGTATTCATTACCTCGCACAATGCCATATCGACCATATGAATCCCTTTGGGGAGCTTGCGTATCGTCAAAGTGTCGTATGGGAAAGAAAAAGAAGTTGTAACTATTTTTGTAAAAACGAATGTCTTCTTCAGTAAAAGCCTTATTCAGTACTTTTGCTGGATCATTTCCTGCTTGGGCAAGGAGCTTTTGAGACGCAACAAAGAAAGAGGAAGGAAATTGCTGTGCCGCAACAACATTTACAGCTGTGCCATTTTTCTGTGCAAGCAATACATTTCGGAAGTCACTTTCTAGCATAAAATAGCGCTTTTGGTAGCTAATCCACCCTTCCCCCTCAGCTGGAGATAAGCTCTTTGGGCATAGCTTGTAAACAAGGACAAGGTGAGGTGTAAGAGTAGTTATTAAATTCTTAGAAGAGATGGTATGCTCCAATCGATAGGCTCCAGGATAGTTTCTCTTAGCATTTAGATCGGCATCTTTTGATAGCCAGTCTTCCTCAAGTGGAAGTACGGTCGACGTTTGACTAAATATATTGGATGTGATAAAAGGACGAAGAGATTCTGGAGTAGTGGCAGCTTCAATTTCCTTATATAAAGGCGAGTATGCATAGCGTTCTCTAGCTGTAGAGCCATCTCCTTGTTGCTCTTCTTGACCAGAGCTAAGTATAGCCATATGTCGCATCAGATACTCTTTTACCGTATTTTTTATAGTGTAGATTGCATACTTGCCGAGGAGGTCTTTCTTAGAGGGATCAAAGGTGGGGTATCCTGTCACTATAATTCGTGCAAATGCTAGCTCTAACTCCACAGAGAGGGGGCTGGAGGGAGCCTCGCCGAAATGATCTTCCTTAACAGCTACAAGACCTTGTGCGTTGAGCATGGCTATGGGAAAGATAGATTTTACGCGATTAGTTCCTTCTTTTAAGGTGAGGGTGTAGAAAAATGGTTTGTAGTAAGGGGCACTAAGCTCTTTTAATGTTGTCCCAGGAACTAAAAGATTTTTCATTTTCTCATTAGGATTCGCAACGACTAGAAGAAAGTAATTGCCTTTCGTTAGCTTAAGCTGAAATTTTCCTGCCGCAATTTCATTAGGATTGCTTGACTCAATCACTTTTACAATGGACGAGGAGGGGGTATCACCATTGAGGAAAGCAAAGAGTACTGAATTTACTTGAGTAGCTGGATCTACTTGCGGTGTGCGCAAAGCTTGTCTTAAGAATGGGATTCCCACTGTGAGAAGCTCTGTTGATTCGTCTTGGCGAGGATCTTGCCAATATTTATCGCCAGAGCAAGATGAATTTGCAAATACACCTAGGAGAGTGATAATAAGTACAACTAGAAGTGAGTTTGTTTTCATAATAAGAATAGGCTTTGTGATTACTAGGGTTGTATAAATCTTATAAAGAATTTTAGTTTTGCAAGATTAAAGCATTGTGAAGTGTAATCTTCTGATTTATAGTCTCAATTTCACGTGCAAAGATAATGAAAAAGCATTATGAATAAAGGGCATGCTGAAACTATTCAACATGCCCTTTCTTGTTTTAAGAATTAAATTTATTTCCCTCTTTTCCTAGAGGGAAGGGAAGGAATTACATCATTCCACCCATGCCTCCGCCCATAGCAGCAGCACTTGCAGCAGCTGCTAGATCAGCTTTGTCATCTTTCTTATCGGCAATTACGCACATTGTTGTGAGGAACATGCCGGCAATTGATGCAGCATTTTCAAGAGCTACACGAGACACTTTGGCGGGATCTATAACGCCATTCTCTGAAAGATGCTCAAGTTTGTCGGCATGAGCATTGTAACCCATATCACCTTCGCTATCTTTCACACGCTGTACAATGACAGCACCTTCCTTACCTGCATTGTAGGCAATCTGACGAAGAGGCTCTTCTATCGCGCGCTTAATGATTTCGATCCCTGTTGTTTCATCATCGTTGTCTCCTCGAAGGTTTTCAAGGGCAGCGATAGCACGTATATAAGCCGTACCGCCACCAGCTACAGTTCCTTCTTCTATAGCAGCACGAGTTGCACTAAGAGCATCTTCTACGCGGTCTTTCTTTTCCTTCATTTCTACTTCACTAGGAGCTCCTACATAGAGTACAGCTACTCCACCTGCAAGTTTAGCAAGTCTTTCTTGTAGTTTTTCCTTGTCGTAGTCACTTGTTGTATTGGCAATTTGTGCTTTGATCTGCTTTACTCTTTCGCTGATGGCATCTTTGTCACCTTCACCATTGAGTATTGTGGTATTGTCTTTGTCAACAGTTACCTTTTTAGCACGACCTAGCATATTGAGATCTGCAGACTCCAGTGAAAGACCAGTTTCTTCGCTGATGACAGTACCTCCAGTGAGGATGGCAATGTCTTGTAGCATTTCCTTTCTTCTGTCTCCAAAGCCAGGAGCCTTTACAGCACAAACCTTCAGACCACCACGTAGACGGTTTACAACGAGTGTAGCTAGGGCTTCGCTATCAAGGTCTTCAGCTATGATAAGTAGTGGACGGCCAGTTTGAAGTGTTTTTTCAAGAAGAGGAAGAATGTCTTTGATGGCAGAGATCTTCTTGTCGTAAAGAAGGATATAAGGTTCATCCATCTGGCATTCCATCTTTTCTGTATCGGTTACAAAATAAGGAGAAATATAGCCTCTGTCGAACTGCATTCCTTCTACAATATCAACGGTCGTTTCTGTACCCTTAGCCTCTTCTACGGTGATGACTCCTTCGGTATGTACCTTGCCCATAGCTTCTGCAATGAGTTTACCAATTTCAAGGTCATTGTTAGCAGATATACGAGCTACATGCTCAATGCGTTTAAGGTCTTCACCTACGGCTGTACTTTGCTTTGCGATATCTTCTACAACAACCTTTACAGCTTTGTCAATACCTCTCTTGATATCCATTGGATTGGCACCAGCAGTAACGTTTTTGAGCCCAACATTAATGATGCTTTGTGCAAGAACGGTGGCAGTCGTTGTGCCATCACCAGCATCGTCATTGGTTTTGGAAGCTACTTCTTTTACGAGTTGAGCTCCCATGTTTTCAAAGTTGTCTTCAAGTTCTACGCTTTTTGCTACAGTTACTCCGTCTTTGGTAATCTGAGGAGCACCATAGCTTTTTTGGATGATTACGTTTCTTCCTTTAGGTCCTAGCGTTACTTTTACGGCGTCTGCCAATTGGTTGACCCCTTTTTTGAGGAGGTCTCGAGCATCTATATCAAACTTTATTTCTTTTGCCATAACTGTCGTTTCTTTTTACTAAACAATTTTACTCTAAAAAACGATTATTCAATGATTGCAAGGACATCACTTTGACGCATCATCATGTACTTTACATGATCTACTTCTACTTCTGTGCCTGCATATTTTCCATAAAGCACCATGTCGCCTTCTGTGAGCTCCATCTTTTCGTCTTTGGTGCCCTTGCCTACGGCAATTACTTTTCCTCTAAGGGGTTTTTCTTTTGCACTATCTGGGATAATAATGCCTCCGGCACTCTTTTCTTCAGCCTTTGCTGGCTCAATGAGTACTCTGTCTGCTAATGGTTTCAACTTCATAGTTATCTCTTTTATTTCTATTCTTTTTTTACTTCTGTCAATAGTATTGCAAAAGCTGTGCCAAAATCAGAAAAGGACTAATTTGAGCTAACGTGTGACAATATGACAGAAAAGAAGTCTCATCCTCAGAGTATGATTATGGGAATAAAACTTCTTTGTATGGTGAAAAGTAAGAGTTACTGGTCAATTGTTGGAAAGAAATTGTCGGAGTGTTTATAATTAGAGATCGTAGATCCCCTTATGATCTTCTTTACCTTTCCACAGGTATACCTATAGCAAATGTAATTTTGGGCTGTATTTACCCTCTATACTGGAGTTATTTCGAAGGCGACTGCTAAGAAAGCGTGGAAGTCTCTTTGACTTTTTGACGTAGTTGACGAAAAAATTCTCGTTCGAAAAGACGCTTCTGAATAGAATAGCATATATTCTGATAGCGAAAAGCACCGATAGCTATAGGAATATTGCATTGCAAAAGAGTGTTTGTGAGGTGTTCCAATACCCAATCTCGCTCTTCGCTTTCTGGAGCCTTGCGAATAGTGTGGAACAGCTTGAACATCCTTTTTATGGGCCATACGAGTAGCCTGTTTTTTATTTCTGCAGAGAGGAAGGGAACTGCCTTAATTTGTTCAATGCGAAGAGCTGCTGCCAAGAAGAAGTCTTGTAGGTTTTTGAGAGAGGAGGTATGGGTAATACCTGAAGAGGTTTGACGATAGAAGTAAGAGGCTTCTCCTGTATGAACGAGTTGCTTTACCCTAGACATCACCTCTAGCATGATGGCAAAGTCTTCATAGGTCCTTCCTTCTGGAAATACTATCCCAGAGAAGAGCTCTCTGCGATACAGTTTATTCCACAGGTGAGAGGATAATATTTTATCCATGACCGTCAATGCATAGAGATCGGACTGCATCAGTATAGTGCCTTTGGGCAAAAGCGACCTTTTGCATTGGTGTCTTCCATTATGGTGACATCTTGTCATCCCACACATTGCAATAGACGCACCGCTTTGGGTCAAGCTTTTCATAAGACTCTCAAGGTGGTTGGGGGCGAGGGAGTCATCGCTATCTAGAAACGTAAGAAAAGGAGAGTGTGCATGCCTTAATCCTTCGTTGCGAGCAGCAGAAACTCCTTTATTGGTGGAAAAGTGAATCACTTCAATACGTGAGTCTTTTTTCTTCCAAGCATTGCACAATTCCTCGGTTTTCCCATCGGTTGATCCATCATTGATGAGGATTGCCTTCCAAGCTGTGTAGGTTTGCTTGACAAGGCTGTCAAGACAATTGTCAAGGAAGTCACTACAATTGTAAGCGGGAATGATTATATCAATGGTTTCCATCAAATGATTTGCTATTGTCTAATAAGTGATTTATGAAATTCTGCCAAAGGTCTATCACTCTTTCTGGGAGAAAATCTTCAGAGCGAGCTTTGGCATTCATACCCATTTCAAGACGAAGAGTACGATTGCCAATAAGTTTTTTCAAAGCTGTGGCATAAGCTTCTATATTTCCCTCTTCTACCATAATTCCACACGACGAAGTGTCCATGATCTCGCGGGGGCCTCTCGGTACATCAAAGGCTACTGCCGGAAGTCCAGCTGCAAAAGCTTCGATAAGTACTAATCCGAATCCTTCATAGCGTGACGATAATGCAAAAATATCGGCTTTTGCGAAGTAGGGCTTTACATCGGCTTGATGGGGAATCATCTCCACAGATTCGTCTAGTCCGAGTTGTGAACAAAGTGCTTTGAGAGACTTCTCTTCCGATCCTGAGCCAACGATCCTAAGTCTCCATGAAGGAAATGAGAGATGGACCTTTTGCCATGCTCGCAAGAGGCGGTCAAACCCTTTCGCTTTTTGCAATCTACCTACAGCTAAAACGCATTTATGCTCCTTCTCCTCGCGATAGAGACCTTTTATGGTCAGGGGGTTGGGGATTGTTACCACTCTTTTTGCTTTCCATCTCTTTCTATAAGAAGAGGCATCCTCTTCTGTTAGCGTAATAATCCAACCTCTCTTGGAGGCTAAACAACGCGACAGTTGATGAAAAGGGTGTGAGCATACAGCCGTGTTAAAGTGTTCCCAACTTACTAAGGGGTAACCTTTGGATGCAAATAGATGGAGGTGCGAGCGATTGGTGCCAACTGCAAAAATGAGGTCGGGCTTAATACGCTTATAGATCGCCTTTAATTCGTGGATTTTATTCCAGCAAAAAGACTTTCTGAGGTAGTAAATCTTCACTTTTTCAGACAGTGGGAAGTAAGTGTCTTTCCCTCTTTGTAGGCAAACAATAGAGACGAGGTATCCTCTCTCCGCCAAAGAGGAAGCAACGAAAGAGGTTACTCGCTCGGTACCTCCCCCGTCATGCAGGCCACGCGTAACAAAAACCAAGTGGGGACTACTCATAAGTTAAACAAGGGGAGACTCTTCTTATTAAAAGGTAATTTGTCTAAATCGTTTGGGAATCTCGATCACTATAGGAGGAGTGGGCATAAGTGGCTTGTTGAGGGCATAAATAGGACGAAAAATCTGTTGTAAGAAGCGACTTATACGGAGCAATTGATCGCCTTGTTTAGCTTTCTTGTTTGTCACGTAGAGGATTGTTTTCCCCCGTTTGGCTAGATGGTTTTCCCATCCACCATTCACCCTTGCCGGATCTTCTTCTCTTTTTTTGAGAAACGATTCGCAAGAATAGCCTGTGTGGAAAAGGAAAAGAGAGGGAGCTATTTTATAATTTCTCCCTTTGATGCGATGAAAGCCCGACCCCCATCTTAATTGGGGCAAAAACTTTACAGAAGCTTTTGTATAGCGAGACGAGAGTACCGCATACTTCCTTTGAGCAAGGAGCGGAAGAGAAGGGTCAATAGTCCGTTCGGTATGCAGGTTTTGTCCTACATCAATCCCCAAGGCTGAGGCTGAAGTGTACCCCATAAGATAGAGTTGTTGCAAGTATTCTACCAAGCTAATTCCCTCTTTGGGGTCAATCACTAAAAACTCATCACTGTCGCATCCAATAACGGCTTGATAACCTTTCTGAAAAAGGTCAAAAGAGAGTTGGTTGAGTAATCCAATGCGGTGCTTATCGCCTGCTGCACGTTCTAGCTCTTTGTGTACCACTCGCAGGATTGTCGCCCCCTCGCCATTTGGAGGGGATGGTTCATCCTCTCCATCAAGTATAATGAAGAGATTCTCTTTGCCCAAAGCTTTTCCATAATAATCAATCCATCGCTTGAGGAAAAAGTGATCGCCACGACACATTGTTACAGCCGCTACTCTAAAGAGGTGCGTATCTAATGAGCGTTTGTGCTTTGGGGCACTGCTTTGGGGCGACAAAGAGGGAGACGGTAGTGTCATGCACTAATGAATTAGCTACATTTAGAACTGCCACAGTTGGTACAAATCAAGCAACCCTCTTGATAAACGAGGGTTTCTTGTCCGCAGTTGGGGCACTTCTGCTCACCGGCCTTTTGTCCAGAAACAATGTACTTTCTTAGGGCTCTTTCGACGCCATTCTTCCACGTACTGATACTTTCGTCATCAAGGTCAAGCCCTTGTACAAGGTTTACAACTTGTTCAATGGGCATTCCATAGCGTAGGACACCAGAGATTAGTTTGGCATAATTCCAAAACTCGGGATTAAACTTCAGATCAAGTCCTTCAATAGTTACTTTTAGTCCTCTTTTGTTTTGGAATTGGAAGTCGTAATGCTTGGTACCATCTTCATCGTAATTTTTGATAATCTTCCCCTGGGAAACGGATTTGGGTACTAGAATTCCTTCGTCTTCGTCATTCAGCCCTGTGAAGATTTCATAAGGTTTGCCATCTTTTAATCCCACAAAAGCGATCCATTTTTCTTTATTGTTTTGGAATCTTACAACGTCCGCCTCGAGTGCGGTAGGACGTACTAAGGGATCTTGAGAAGTCGGGGTGGAAACGACCTTTTTTTCTTTCTCTGACGTGGAGACAAGTACTCCTGCACGAGAGCCTTCTCTATAAACGGTGCACCCTTTGCATCCACTTCTCCATGCAGTTACGTATAGCTCATTGACAAGTTCTTCAGTTGTGTCTTCGGGTAAGTTTATCGTTACGGAGATAGAGTGGTCTACCCATTTCTGAATAGCCCCTTGCATTTTTACCTTTTCGACCCAGTTTACGTCATTGGCAGTAGCTTTATAATAAGGACTTTTGGCTATCAGTTGATCTATTTCCTTTTGGCTGTATTTCTTGGAGGTATCATAGCCATTTACTTTCATCCAAGTGAGAAATTTATGGTGGTATACGATGTACTCTTCCCAGCTATCGCCCATTTCATCAACCCAGTCAACTTGAGCATCTTTATCACTAGGATTTATCTTTCGTCTTCTTAGATATACAGGCATAAATACCGGCTCTATACCAGAAGAGGTCTGGGTCATAATGCTAGTGCTACCAGTAGGGGCAATGGTGAGGAGGGCTATATTGCGTCTTCCTACCTGGACCATCTCTTCATAGAGTTTGGGGTCTGCTTCCTTTATTCTTTGAATAAAAGGATTGTTAACCTCTCTTTGGGCATCGTAGATCTCAAATGCTCCACGTTGCTTGGCAAGCTCTACCGATCCCCTGTATGCATTAAGAGCAAGTGTTTTCTGTACTTCTACTGCGAAGCGGGTTGCTTCCTCTGTACCATAGCGGAGCCCCATGGCAGCGATCATATCGCCTTCAGCTGTAATCCCTATGCCTGTTCGTCTTCCTAGGAGAGTTTTTTTACGAATCTTTTCCCACAATTCTCTCTCTGTTCGTTTTACATCGTCACTCTCAGGGTCACTTTCAATTTTTTGTAGAATGGCATCAATCTTTTCTGCTTCAAGATCAATAATGTCGTCCATGATTCGCTGAGCATATTTTACATGCTTAGCAAAAAGCTCAAAATCAAACGAGGCCTTTGGAGTAAAAGGATTTTTCACATAACTATAAAGATTGATTGCAAGAAGGCGACAACTATCGTAAGCACATAGGGGGATCTCTCCACAAGGATTTGTAGACAACGTCTTAAAGCCAAGATCTGCGTAGCAGTCTGGAATGCTCTCTTTTAGGATCGTATCCCAAAAGAGTACGCCAGGCTCTGCACTCTTCCAAGCATTGTGAATAATCTTGTCCCATAGCTGTTTTGCTTTAATTTCTTTTGTGAAACTAGGCTTTGCTGAATCAGTAGGATATCTTAGCAAAAAGTCTTCGTTGTTAGTCGCCGCTTTCATAAAGTCGTCTCCTATACGTACCGACACATTGGCTCCTGTGATTTTGCCTTGTTCAAGCTTAGCATCTATAAAATCTTCGCTATCGGGATGTGATATAGAGACGGTTAGCATAAGGGCACCTCGACGTCCTCCTTGTGCAACCTCACGAGTGGAGTTGGAAAAACGCTCCATAAAAGGTACTAAGCCAGTGGAGGTGAGAGCGGAGTTTTTTACAGGTGAGCCTTTAGGACGAATATGAGAGAGGTCGTGTCCCACACCTCCTCTTCGTTTCATTAGCTGCACTTGCTCTTCATCAATTTTGAAGATACCTCCATAAGAGTCGCTGTTGCCATCTATTCCTACAACAAAGCAGTTGGATAGTGAGGCTATTTGCAGGTAATTGCCTATTCCCGTCATGGGACTTCCCTGAGGAACAATATAGCGAAAGCCCTCCAAGAGGTCTATAAGTTCATTTTCTGAGAGGGGGTTGGGGTATTTTTGCTCTATACGTGCAATCTCTTTTGCTATTCTTTGGATCATTTGTGCGGGACTCTTTTCATAAAGGTTGCCTTCAGAGTCTTTCAGAGCGTACTTGGTGATCCACACTCTAGCTGCTAATTCGTCTCCTTCAAAGTATTCTAGAGAAGCCCTTTCAGCTTCTTGGTAGCTATATGTTTTCATTTTATATACGATTTATTGTTTACAAAGTTAAGGGTTTTACAAGCAATTGGTGGAAAGTCAATCAGCTGAACGGAATTCTTGGGAACAAGCAGTAAAGCTTAAGGAAATGAGGTAAAGGAAGAACCTTGAAGAAAGCTTATCGGGGCTTATAAAATAGAGCAACCTATTTGCAGTCGCACTTTTATTTTTTAGGCTTCACGATTGCCTTTAAAGTCCAAGTACAAAAAAACTCCTAAAGTCGTCAATGAACTTCAAGAGTTTTATGTTGGAATCGTTGGAAGTATTTATTAAAACAAAAGGAGTTTTTTCCCTTGATAAATTCAGGTGGATTTTAGAGTGTTGAGAGGAAGTCTTCCGCCTCACGAGTTACACGTTCATCTGTTCCCACAATGGTTTCCAAGTCAACGCCCTCTTCGTAGAAGTCTCTTGAGAGCATCGCCTCTGCCACACGAGGAATGTCGAGAAATGAGATCCTCTTTTCTAAAAAAGCCTTTACCGCTACACTATCTGCTGCATTGAGTATGGCCGTGCTGTTTCCACCTTTTTTCAACGCTTCATAAGCATAGGAAAGCATAGGAAAGCGATCAAAGGAAGGCTGTGAAAAGGAAAAAGATTGGTCATAGAGATTCAATCGTGGATACTTATTGGGAATACGTTTTCCAAGACCTAGGGCAAGAGCAATCGGAAGTCGCATGTCAGGCTGGGCAAGCTGAGCCTTCATAGAGCCGTCTTCAAAACAGACAAGGGAGTGGACTATGCTCTGTGGGTGTACCACCACTTTAATTTTTGAGGCAGGCATATCAAAGAGCCAGTGGGCTTCGATCACTTCAAATCCTTTATTGGCAAGTGTTGCAGAGTCTATTGTTACCTTCTTCCCCATTTTCCACCGAGGATGTTTTAGGGCTTGCTCAGGTGTTACTTCCATAAGCTCCTCCTTTGTGTGGTGAAGAAAGGGACCTCCTGAGGCTGTAATCCATAAAGTCTCTGGAGTTTCACTTTCACCTTGCAAACATTGATATATAGCAGAGTGCTCCGAGTCAACTGGAATTATCGTTACACCTTGCTTTTTGGCTTCACTCATTACGTAGCTTCCGCCGGCTACAAGCACTTCCTTATTGGCAAGAGCAATTGTTTTACCTGCTTTTATAGCCACGATGGTTGGCTTTAGCCCTGCAATTCCCACGAGAGAGGAGAGTATCAAATCGGTTTCATTATAAGCCGCTGCAGCAATTAGCCCCTCTTCTCCTGCTACAACTTCAATAGGATAGCTTGAAAGGGCTTTTTTTAGGGGCAGAAAAAGTTTGTCTTCTCGAATCGCCACAACAGCGGGCTGAAATTCTTTTGCTAGGCGAGTAAGTGCCTCAATGTTGCTGTGTGCTGTAAGCACAGAGACTTTTAGCCGATTGGGATTTTCTCTTACTACTTGTAGAGCTTGTTGCCCAATGCTACCAGTTGCGCCTAATATGGATATTTTTGTGATACTCATAGCTCCATCAGACCCTCAGGAATAGAAACGTAAATCTCCTTTGAGAGCGCATCTACAGACTGGACGAGATCGTCTGCTATAGGGATTAAAAGCACTTTAAGCGAAGGCGTTTCCACGGAAAAAAGAATATTTGCCGTGGTATCATTGACTTCAATCACTTTGCCCACTAACTGTCCGGCTTGGTTGTAGAGGGTGAATCCAATAAAGTGCTCGGGGGTAAATTGAACAATATCGTTGAGATAGCAACTATCAATTAAAAGGGGACACCCTTGCAGTTCCAATGCCTTTTCGCGAGTGTTTATCCGTTTTAATTGGAGTAAAAGCCCTTCTGGCCCCTTAGTACGCCAAGCTTCTACATGCATCGGTACTGGTAAGTTGTCTATAAGTACAAACACAAAACACTTGCCTTGATCAAAAAAATCGGCAAACGAAGGAGTGTCTATAGTAAGTCGTACATTGAGTTCTCCACTTACACCGTGAGGCTTACCGATCAAGCCTATTTCCACGAGATCTTCTATTGAAACTTCCTTCATTCTATACGTTTGATTTTTGCCCCTACAGCATTCAGTCGTGTCTCTATTTGTTGGTAGCCACGGTCAATTTGGTCAATGTTGTCTATTCTACTTATGCCTTCAGCATCCATTGCGGCAATTAGAAGGGCAATCCCTGCACGGATATCGGGAGAAACCATATTGGCTGCACGAAGAGAATAGCGGCGGTCTGCTCCTATAATTACCGCACGATGAGGGTCGCATAGAATAATTTGTGCCCCCATATTGATCAGGTTGTCAACAAAAAAGAGACGACTCTCAAACATTTTTTGATGAATAAGCACACTTCCCTTAGCTTGTGTGGCCACAACAAGGAAGACGCTTAGGAGGTCTGGGGTGAGCCCTGGCCATGGAGCATCTGAAAAAGTCAGGATAGAGCCATCCATATAGGTGTCGATTTCGTACGACTTTTGGCTAGGTACTCGAATGTAATCCTCGCCGTATTCCATCTGAATACCCAATCTCTCAAAAGCCGCAGGAATAATGCCAAGATCAGGTAAATGCACCTCTCTAATCGTAAGGTCGGATTGCGTCATAGCTGCCATACCGATAAAGCTTCCTACCTCTATCATGTCGGGGAGTAGGCGGTGAGTACAACCACCAAGTTTCTCAACGCCTTCGATGGTTAGCAGATTAGAGCCGATGCCTTGGATCTTTGCACCCATTGCTACAAGCATATTGCAAAGCTGTCGAATATAGGGCTCGCACGCAGCGTGGTAGATTGTCGTAGTACCAGGAGTAAGTACTGCTGTCATAATGATATTAGCAGTACCCGTTACTGAAGCTTCTTCAAGTAGCATGTACTTGCCTTTGCGGTGTGCGCCATTTATTTCGTAGCAGAATGTCTCTGTATTGTACTCACATTTGGCCCCCAGTGTGGCAAGCCCTATAAGATGAGTATCAAGACGTCGTCGGCCTATTTTATCTCCTCCTGGCTTAGGAAATATGGCGTAGCCTGTGCGTCCTACTAGAGGTCCTACTAAAAGTACCGATCCTCGTAGCTTTCTACTTCTTTCTAGAAAGTCAGTACTCCTTACAAAGTCTAAATCAATCTCTTTTGCACGGAATGAGTAAGTATCTGGAGCCAGTTTTTTTACTTCACTCCCTAGGGCTTCTACCAGCTTAATCAGGTTAAGTACATCCAAGATTTGGGGGATATTGGAAATAATTACCTCCTCTTCAGTAAGTAGGGTGGCGGCAATCACTTCAAGAGCTTCGTTTTTCGCTCCTTGTGGTATGATGTCTCCATTGAGACGGTGTCCCCCTTCTACGATAAATGATGCCATATCCGTAATATTGAGTGATTCTAATCAGTAAGAAAAGTGTACAAACTTGTTCTGTTGTAAAGGCAATGATACGTGCTATCGTTTTCTTTTCCCTTTTTGAGAACGGGCTTTATTGGAAGAGATTGGCGAGTTGTTATCATCTAGCAAAGTATACAGTTGCTCTTCGTTAAAGAGAAGTTCGCCATTGGATAAAGCTTTGAGATCTTTTACAATACGTTCATTGTTGATACTGCTATGACCCCATGTGAGAAAAGTGTTTTTCATATGCCTAGCGATAAGCTCAATGAAAGCATTTTTTTCTGCACCTTCTGGCATGTTGGTTGCTACTGTGATGAGTTGCTGAGTAATGTGTCCATAGTGTCGATAAACAATATCATCATCGGGATAATTGATGGGCATGGGAAGTTTATGCAGATCTTCTTGAGCAACTATCTCTACTGGAAAATCAATGTCTAGAGTGTAGTCAGACAGAGCTGCTAATTGGTTCCAAAGAGCAGGGTGATTCTCCTTTTTATTTGCGGCTTCAGGATAGATCCTAGCCATCACTTCCACAATAGTTTCTGCACAGTGCTGTCTTTCTTCACGATCGGGGATGGTCTTGCAGTGCTCTACCATCTTCTGAATATTTCTACCAAATTCAGGTAGTTTTAGTTTTTCGAGTTCTGTATTGTATTGCATTTGTGAGGTTACTTCAAAGTAATTTACTCCTTATTGTTGTTTCTTTTGAGGAGGCTGTACATGCGATTTTTATAAGCCTCAACTCCAGGCTGATCAAAAGGATTGATTTCCATAAGGGAGCCACTAATAGCCACTGCAAGCTCAAAAAAGTAGAGCAAGGCACCGATATAAAAATCCTTTCTGCTTGGAATCCTAATTTGTATTACAGGCACGCCACCAGCAACGTGAGCTTCTATTGTTCCCTTTTCTGCACTTCTTTCGATGTGGGAAAGGTCCATCCCAGAGAGATAGTGGTGTGAGGTATCTTTAGCGTCAATTGCAGGAACTAAAAGGTCGCAAGTACTGCTTTTTGTGGATAGGATAGTCTCAAAGATTGTTCGTTCGCCTTGCTGGATCCATTGCCCAACGGAGTGAAGATCGGTTGTAAAAGTAGCCGTTGAGACAAATATCCCTTTGCCTTCTTTTCCTTCGCTTTCAGCGAAAAGTTGTTTCCACCACTCTCCAAGATTACTTAGATAGGGGTCAAAAGAGGTGAAAAGTTCTATTTTCTTCCCTTGATGTTGATAGAGGAATTGCCTACTTGCAGCGTAGCGTATGGCGGGGTTGTCTATTGCGCCAAGCTTTTTGCTCAAAAGCTCCCTTTCCATTGCTACAGCTCCTTCCATAAGGGCAGTAATATCAAGTCCCCTAAGGCATGCTGGGAGTAGACCTGCAGGAGAGAGCACGGAGAAACGTCCACCTATAGACGAAGGTATCGCTAGTGAAGTGTACCCACGAGAAGTCGCGATCTCTCGCAACGCACCTTTTTCGGGATCTGTTATGACGACAATTCTTTTGCGAGCCTCTTCCTTGCCATATCGTTCGTATAGTAGCTTCTCAAGCAGGCTGAATGCAATAAAAGGCTCTAGGGTATTACCACTTTTAGAGACTACAATTAGCCCTATGGAGCGATCTTGAAGATAATCAAGTAACTGTTGAGAGACTTCTCCTGAAAGATAGTTTCCTGCAAAAATGAGTTCTGGATACTGATCCTCTTTGGGGGGGAAAAAGGGCTCTAATGAGGCTAAGATAGATTTTGCTCCTACATAGCTACCTCCAATTCCGATTACGACAATTGTATCGCACAAGGAAGCCAACTCTTGAGCGATTGTACGTTGCTGATTTAAGTCAAAGGAATTTGTCGAAGAGGGATAATTGATCCAACCCATTCCACTTTCCTCCCTCCTGAAAAGGAGAGAGCGGAGGTGCTGTTCGCTTCTTTGGATGAGCTCTTCAAAGTCGCTACTCCTTTCTTTGAGTGTGTTTTCGAGAGAAACAGATACTAGTGAACCTTCGTAGGCCATGATCGTTTGTAGGCTATCTTGAAAGATCTATTTAAAGCTCTTTGCTAGTTGCAAGATACTGTTTTGCACATTAGCACCTTCATAGAGAATTCTATAGATAGTATCGGTAATGGGCATGTTTACCTGATACTCTTGATTGATCTCTCGTATGCATTTAGCGGCATAGTATCCTTCTGCCACCATCTGCATATCTCTTTGGGCACTAGCTATGCTGTAGCCCTTCCCAATGAGTGTGCCAAAAGTCCTATTCCTACTATGCTGGGAGTATGTAGTTACCAATAAATCTCCAAGATAAACGGAGTTGGTAATTTGTCTTTTAATCAGGTGTACAGTATTGACGAAGGTATTCATCTCTGCAATAGCATTGGAGATCAATACCGACTGGAAGTTGTCACCATGTTGCATCCCATGGCAAATTCCTGCTGCTATCGCATAGATGTTTTTTAATACAGAGGCGTATTGTATTCCCACTACGTCATTGCTCGTTACACAACTTACTAGATCATTGCGAAAGAGCTTTGCCACCTCCTCTGTTCCTTCAGCATCGTATCCCGCTACGGTAAGGTATGAGCGTCGATACTGCACCACTTCTTCTGCGTGACAAGGGCCACTAATTACAAAAAGACTTTCCTTGGGTACATCGTATTCCTCCGCAAGATATTCTGTCACAAGCTGGTTTTCAACAGGAACAATCCCTTTAATCGCATTGATAAAAAGTTTGTTCTTCGTTGAAGACTTTCGCACCTTCTTTATATAGTTTTTGAAGTAGGGCGAGGGGGTGACCAAAATGATTGTGTCGCAGGCTCGGAAAAAGTTGTTGATTTGGTTGTCGGAGAAAAAGTCTATCCTTTGTGTATCAAAAAGGGCAGACTGTAAGTAGGTAGGGTTGTGTCCTGAGGTTTGAAAAGCTTTGGCCTGATCGCTACGACGGAAGTACCAGCAGATACGCTCCTTATTGGTAAGAACAATCTTTGCCAAAGCAGTAGCCCAGCTACCACTCCCTAATATCCCGATGCGTCCTACAGGTCTCATATTCTGTGAAATAATAAAGTCGTCAAAAAGCAAAAATAGCAAACGCTCTTTTGCGACTATGAAATCTTCTGCCCAGACCAGCTAGATGTTTCTTCTAAGGAGGGCAGGTCTATTCCCAACTTGTATTTTTTGTTGATTTCAACAAGTTGTTGAAGCACTCGAGCTGGTTTTGCTTCCTCAAGGGAGTCTGCAGTAAGGTAGCCCGCCTTTTGCAGTAAAGGCACTAATTCTTTGGCAATACCTTTTGCTATATAAGACTCTGCTTTGTCTTTTTTAAGCTGTGGCTCTGGTTTCATTTGTGGGAAGAAAAGAACCTCTTGGATACTATCTTGACCAGTAAGCATCATCACAAGCCTATCAACTCCAATACCCACACCACTTGTCGGTGGCATACCATACTCTAGAGCCATCAAGAAGTCTTGATCAATGTACATAGCTTCGTCATCTCCTCTTGCACTAAGACGAAGTTGATCTTCAAAGCGTTTTCTTTGGTCTATTGGGTCATTAAGTTCGCTGTATGCATTGGCAATTTCTTTGCCATGAACCATTAGCTCAAAACGTTCGGTTAGCTCTGGATTGGAGCGATGCTTCTTGGTGAGAGGAGACATCTCAACGGGGTAATCTGTGATAAAGGTTGGTTGCAGGTAGTGCTTTTCGCAGGTTTCTCCGAAGATCTCATCTATGAGTTTTCCTTTACCCATTGTTTCGTTTACTTCGATACCAAGCTGTTTGCATACATCACGCAACTCCTTTTCATCCATTCCCGACACATCTATTCCTGTATGCTCTTTAATTGCTTCAAGAATGGGTACACGGGGGTATGGTGCTTTGAAGTCAATCTCTTTGCCTTCTACTACAACTTTTGTTGTACCAAGTACCTCTAGGCATACATGCTCCAATGTCTTCTCAATGAATTGCATCATCCAATGATAGTCTTTGTAGGCTACATAGAGCTCTACACAAGTGTATTCAGGATTGTGCGTGCGATCCATCCCTTCATTTCGGAAGTTTTTACCAAACTCATACACACCATCAAAGCCACCAACAATAAGTCGTTTGAGGTAGAGCTCATCGGCAATACGAAGATAAAGGGGTACGTCAAGTGTATTATGATGCGTGATAAATGGTCTTGCACTGGCACCGCCAGGAATCGGTTGCAAGATCGGGGTCTCTACTTCGAGATACCCTGCCTTGTCAAAGATATGCCGCATGGCTGTGATAATGCGACTTCTTGTAATGAAAGTCTTCTTTACCTCAGGGTTGACTATAAGGTCTACGTAGCGGTGGCGATATCTTTGCTCTGGATCGGAAAAACCATCAAATACTTTTCCATCTTTTGATTTTACAATAGGAAGCGGACGGAGGGCCTTACTGAGGAGTTGGAGCGACTCTACATGAATGGAGATCTCGCCCATCTGTGTACGAAAAACGTATCCACTTACCCCGATATAGTCTCCTATGTCTGTGCACTTTTTGAAAAGATTGTTGTAGAGTGACTTGTCCTCACCGTGGCAAAGGTCATCTCTAGAGATGTAGAGTTGGATCCTTCCTTTGCTATCTTGGAGTTCTACAAAGGAAGCCTTCCCCATGATGCGGCGACTCATAATACGCCCTGCCACACTCACCTCCTGTTTTTGGCTTGCCGCCTCATCACTATAGTTTTCTATGATCTCTTGCGAATAGGCAGTTACTTTAAACTCCTCTGCAGGATAGGGATTGATGCCCAAAGATTTGATTTCCTCTAGGCTTTCACGCCGTGCTATCTCTTGGTCACTCAGCTGTAGTAGATTAGGGTCCATGGTCAGGCTGTATTATTGGGGTCTCGTTTTTTTTGTAAATAGTGAGAGGAGAGATGCTCTTACATTCTCGCCTCTTATTGCAAAGGTAACCTTTTATTTCCGTTTTCCAATTTGTCTTTTCTCAGTAGTTGAATTCCTCCTTTTGAAGTGTACCTTTAGTGAAAAGAAAATCTTTCGGAAGATTTTACAAAATCTTCCGAAAGATTTAATTGAAACATCAGGAACTTTTTTGTAAAAGTTCCGAAAGAATTTTGGGCTAAAATGGATCCTTTATGTGTCCTTTTAGAATGCGTTTAATTTTCCTATGGTGGAGGGATAATAAGGATTGTGTGTGGGGGGGGAGTTTATATTAGGGTAAGATAAGGACCATTTTACCCGCTTAAGAGGGGTCGCTAGGAGAGAAAATCGGGGCCATGAGTCGATCAAAAAAGAAAGATTTATCGTCAAAAATGTGGCTTCCTAGGGTGTCTGGAGTGAAAAGAGGAAGAGAGCTATTACTCGGCTTAAAAGGGTGAAAAGTAATCTTCCCGTGATGTAAAAAGTATCGTCCAGAGTTGGTGGGTAGATCCTTGTCTATTAGGTCAAACTTCCATGATAGAGTGGGGTGCATCTGTGCGTAAAGGTGCATGAGCCTTGGAATGTGGATGAGCCTAGCCATGCCCCAAGGGTAACTACAGCTGAGAAAGCCTTGAGAAGAGACAGAAATATTGCTTGGCACAATGGTCGCCCACTTTGTGGGAGAATCGGATATTTTTTCTAAGAGGAGAAGTCCTAAATCATCTGTCCACTGTGCACCTCCACCATATAATGTGGCATTCTTTATGGCTACCAGCCACTGTGTGAAATTATGCTCTACAAAGGGACCCTTCAAGTGCTTTTGTCTCCACTCTTTATCCTTTAAGAAAAGAGCTACAGATGGTCTTGAAAAAGAGACTTGCTCTAATTTAATGGTCTTTGCAGAGGCTATCCGAAAGTATGAACCAGACTCTTTGTAATAGTTATAGAGCGATTCTTCTTGCGGGATAAGAAAGGCGAGGAGTCCTCCACGTTGCCACATCTTGAGGTGAGCTACATGTAAAATTTGCCTCATCCTCCCTTCCCCTCTTGCCCTTTCTGCTGTAGCAGCTCCAGAGATGTAGAAACTTTGTAGTCGTATCTTCTTCCATTTGATCGAGAAGGGAAGAAAGTCTACTCGGCAAAAGGCATCTCCAGTCTGAAAATCGTAGAAGGCGAGTGTGTTTTTGGTCTCAATAAGAGTATTGAAGTAGAGGTCTAAAAAGCGGTCGTCGTCTTTGAAGACCTCTTTCCAAAGTTGACGAGAAGCCCAGAGAGCACAAGATGTTTTCATTTCTCTCGGATTGATTATAGGGGTTTTCTGACCGCCAGTCCTTTTTCTATCATGAGATCAGGTAGATACGATCTTTTGGCTTTCCGTAAACCAGGGATTCCGAGGTCTTCCTCGCGGTTGACAAGTTCGATGCTTTCAGGAAGACTTTTAGCAAACTCATTATTGATTTTAGCATAAGCTCCATCAAAAGCGACATTCGCCTTTTCCACATGTACATCCACTACCTTGTCATTGATCTTAGAAGCTAGTGTAAGAGCAACAATTTTACCCTCTACGCGAAGAGCACCACCTAGTAGTCCTAGAGCTTCTTTAGCTCGTAAAATGCGGTGAATCATTTCATTTTCAGCTTGAAGACTTTTGCTTGGCTGGCTATTCTCCTCCTTGAGCCAATTGTCGACAAAGCAGAGATACTCCTCAGTCTTGGAGGAGTCAATCTCTTCGTAAGTGTGGTTGGGGTAAAGCTTATTAAATTTATTGATATGATTACGCTTTGATTGCAGTTTTTTTCCAGCTAGCCTTGCAAGTTTTTCGCGCGTGTAGATATAGTCAATTGATAAGTCTTCCCAGATGAAAGAAAATTCATGAGGGAAGCTCTCTTCTAATCCTTCTCTGCAGGGAGGTGTAACCCCAAAAAAGATAAGGGGATCATTGTGATGTAAGCAGTACGCTTTCAGTTCTTCAATGGCCTTTTTTCGAGATTCTGTAATACGACAGTGCGGAAGCATGTAGACGGGGTGATGATAATTGTTGTTGACAAAGCTTATCACCAGTGTACTATCTCCTAGGATAGTCCATCGGGTGTCGTAGTATTCTCGCCAGCCATACAGATTGGTGAAGGCGTAGTCACAGAGGGGAAAGGGAACAGCTTCTAGATAAGGGAGCAGCAACGCTCTATCATCGAGGGATAAGGGGGTAAAGTTTATTGTGCTTGGGAAGGAGGAGCTCATCTCTCTGCTATTGTCTTTACGGCTAGCTGTTTGATTTGCTTAATCATAGCAAATAGTCCGTTACTCCTGGTAGGGGATAGGTGATCCGTTAATTGGAGTTTCTCAACAAAATAAAGCTCACAAGTGGCAATGTCTTCTGCCTTTTGTCCACTGAGTATTCTCAGGAGCATTGCAGCTATTCCTTTTACGATGAGAGCATCACTATCTGCTTTGAAGAAGAGTCTTCCGCCTTCTTCTGATGCAACGATCCATACTCTGCTTTGACACCCTTCGATAAGATGTTCGTCCGTTTTTTGATTTTCTTGAGGAGTCTCTATATCCTTTCCATATTCAATGATCACTTGGTAGCGATCCATCCAGTCTTCTAGTGGTTCAAGTTCTTCAATGATCTCGTCTTGAATTTCGTTGATAGTTTTAACTTCCATTGGTTTTTATGATCTTCTTTCTTTTACTTAAATAGCGGTACGAGCTAGTTATTTCCTTTATTTTAGTCGCTAATTACCTTCCATACTGTGCTTCCGACAGCGAGGAGTACCTCTTTGTCAATGATTTCAAGATTGTCGGAGTGGGTGTGCCAATGCTCCCCAAATCCATTTTCCCTTTTAGTATCAAAGTTTACAATATCAATGGTAGGAATCCCGAGATTCTTGATGATGGGTACATGGTCGTCTGTGAGAGCAGCTCCATCAGCATTTACAAAGTACTTGCCGTGACCTAGCTCAATAGCCGTTTTCCATACTTCGGAGAGAATGCCAGGAGCATATGTCTTGGAGAAGTATTCCCACATAAAGCATGCTCCTTTTGCACCCACCATATCAAGCAGGATACCAAAGTCTGCCTTGTAATCTTTGATGTGAGGATTTTTGCTCCAGTAGGTCGACCCTAGACACCAAGACTCTTCATTGTTGCTTTCTCCCATATCTTCAGCATCTGCAAGCAAGATGTCAATAGGAGCGGTGCTATTTGTAGCCTTCATTAAACGCGCAATCTCTAGCAGTACTGCTACTCCACTTGCTCCATCATCGGCCCCAAGGATCGGCTCCTTTTGAAGAGAGGGGAAGGGGTCATTGTCTGCAATGGGACGAGTATCCCAGTGGGCTATGAGCAGTATCCTATTGGAGTTCTCTTTGTTGAAGGAGGCGATAATGTTTCTGATGGGGATCTGTGACCCTTTCTTGTTGTCGACTACAGCCTTTTGCTCAAATACCTCTGCTCCATAGGAGGTGAGTTTCTCAACAAGCCAATCTCCACAAGCTTTGTGAGGAGCGGAATTGGCTACTCTTGGACCAAAGGAAACCTGATGTGCAACGAAATTGTATGTACTATCTGCAGAAAATGGACTCAATTCTTCTTGTTTAGAATCGTTTCCTTGTGTCAGGTTGCTTGAAGATTGAGAGCGTTTCCCCAGATTGCAGCCTATACATAGAGCTGTAATAAAAAGTGATAATAGTAGTGGAGTAACAATCTTCCTAATGTTTTGCATAGTCTCGTCTTTTGAAATGGAAGGGTTTAAAAGAAAGGTCGCTGCTTACATTCTAAAAGAATGAATGAAGCAGCGACCCAACACACCAACACATGAAATAATGAAAAGCCCTTTCACAAGGGATTTTTCGTTGTTGAGTGCCTCTTAAAGCTACTGGAGAGCACTCAATGCTTTATCATAATTAGGTTCTTCGGTTACTTCCGAAACCAATTCTTTGTAGATGATTTTGCCTTTTTCGTCAATTACAAAAACGGCACGAGCTAAAAGTCCTTTAAGAGGACCATCTACCAATAATAGCCCATAGTTTTTTTCTAGGCAATCACAGCGAAATTGTGAAAGGGTAATTACATTAGCAATCCCCTCTGCTACACAAAAACGCCCTTGTGCAAAAGGAAGGTCCTTACTTACGCAGAGGACTACACAATTTTCAAGAGAGGCTGCAGCTTGGTTGAAGCGACGTACAGAAGCTGCACATACTCCAGTGTCAAGACTAGGAAAAGCATTAATGATAACACGCTTTCCTCTAAGATCTGAGAGCGAAAGTTCGCTAAGATCGCTTTTTACACCCGTAAAATTAGGGGCTATACTTCCCACTTCAGGTTGATCGCCATTGGTGTGGATTGGTTTTTGCTTAAATGTGATTTGCGACATATTGGCTATATTCAAAATGTTGGGTATGGTCAATCATGAAAAAGATTGCTCAATCCAACTTTACACTGCTAAGATACGTATTTTTTTTCTGAAAGAGGTATTTTCTTAAGGTAATATTTTCTCCACCATTTGGCGAAGTCCCTCCATAGGTAGATTTCCCGTAGATAAATAGGGCTTTTCTTTTAGAGGAACAAATATCATAGTGGGTATAGTTTTTACTCCGAAAAGTTCTGCAAGAGTGGGGTTTTTATCAATATCAACTTTATAAACTACGAACTTTCCCTCGTACTCTTTTGTCAATTTTTGAAGTTTCGGGGCAAGAGCTCGGCATGGACCACACCATGTAGCATAGAAGTCGATAATAGCGGGGATATCTCCCTTATATACAAAACTGGTGGGATTGGCTTCGAAGTCGTAGATGTACTCTTTCATGTAGTTGGCATCTATTTCAATGATTGCTTCTGTTTTCGACTTTGTCGGCTTTTGTTGTGCTTTTACCTCACAGGAGCTAAGAAAGCAGAAAAAAGCAGAAAGGAAGAGAAGGCTCAGCGAATGAAAGAGAATCTTGTGATGTGTTTTTTTCATTTTAATTGCAAGTTGTTTCTTAGACTGCAATGCAAAGGTAAGTAGATATTAGATAATGCTAAATTGATAAAAGCTATAGAATAATAAAGGTACTATCAAGAAGCTCTCTGTGGAGAACTATTCTAGTCTGTCCATAGATACATTCTTACTCCAATATAACAAACAAAAAGTGCCCCCTTTCGTAAAGTCGACCAAGGGGACACTGATACATGTCTCTCTATTGCGAGAGGAAAACCTTAAATTAGAAGCAGTAACCTACTCTGATGTCGCATACTGGTAAGAGAGTAGGTGATACTTTTACCGTAGTAGGATTAGATTCCAGGTTAATGCCATATCCGAGTCCCACTTTCCAAGAGAAGTAAATGTTGCTTTTGGAAACGAGTTTTGAGCCTGCCCCAATGTATAGACCAAGGATATTGGAGTGTGAGGTGTAGGAGAACTCTGTGCGGTAGTAGTCGCTGCTGTAGTATTCATAGGAGGATCTTTTCCCTTCTTTCATAGAAGAATACATATGTTTTAGACCAAAGTCTAGGTAAAACCCAGAGTTTTTTCTAATGGTTTTCCCCAGGCGAGCTCGTCTAGCACGATTTACATACCATCTTGCTGCAATCCCATCGTCAATAAAAAATCCATTGCGAGAGTCTGTAGCTAAGCTGTACAGCATAGCATAGCCTACGCCAGCTTCGCCAGCTAAGACCCACTCTGGAGTAAGTGCCCACTCAGCACCAAAGGAAATACCCGGATCAGTTACTCGATAGGCGGTAAAGTCTATCATGTAATGGGTTCCCACGGGAGGGGTTTGTTGGACTTGATTACGACCTTGTGCCATAAGCACCGATGAGGTAGCTAGGGCAATAGCGATAAACGCTACAATTGATTGAAGTCTTTTCATAGTTGGTAGGTGTATTAAGTTTCGCTACAAATATAAAGAGTTTTTATCAAAGACAAAAAAACTCTTCATTCTCAAATAATACGAAATAGGAGCGCGAGCTTTCGTATAATATCAATTCAAACGCCCTAGGTACTCCTCAATAACAAGGGGGTAGTAGTAGTATTCAAGTCGGTGGATGCGTGTGGCTAGAGTATCAATAGTGTCTACTGTTGGATAAACAGGGCAGGTGCACTGGCATAAGATGGTTCCTTTGTCGTACTCCTTATTAATAAGGTGGATAGTTATTCCACTATACTCCTCCTCCGCCTCCAATACAGCTTTGTGTACTCTATCGCCGTACATTCCCTTACCTCCAAACTTAGGAAGTAGTGCTGGGTGAATATTAAGAATGCGGTCGGGAAAGGCTTCAAGAAGAGGATTGCCAACACGCCCGAGGTAGCCTGCAAGTACGATGAGTGTAATAGAGCGCTTTTGGAGCTCCTTGACAAATTCTTCGTTCTGGGTAATTTTTTCTCTTCTTACGATAAGGCATTCTATCCCGAGTCGCTCTGCACGTTTGATAACACCGGCTTTGTGATTGTCGGTAACGATGAGTACTACTTTTGCACTTCGCGATTGGAAGTGCTTAGTGATATTCTCTGCATTAGTGCCATTGCCACTTGCAAAAATAGCGATTCTGCCCTCTTCTCCTGAAGTCGTTTCAAGCGAGGAGAGATTGAGTTTGGTCGTTTTTACATGAGTAGATTCCATATTGCATTCTCTACCAAAAATAATTTGTACCTTTGCACAAAGGTAAAGCAAAGTATCTTAATAGAGACCCTTCTTGAAAGAGCGAAGAGCCTCCTAAAATAGAGATATATTACCTTGTTAAGAACAGAAAATTAAAGTGAGTAAGACAATGACACAGAACGAAATTCAAGAAAAGGTAGTGGACGTAATCGTAGATAAGCTAAACGTTGAGCCTTCTGTAGTAACGATGGATGCCAACTTCCGAACAGACCTCAGTGCCGACTCCTTGGATACTGTAGAAATTATAATGGCGCTTGAATCTGAATTCAACATTACGATTCCCGACGAAGACGCACAATCGATCGAAACCGTAGGCCAGGCTGTAAGCTACGTAGAAAGTCATATTTAAACCCCTTTTAGCTACTTGTATATCCAATGGATTTAAAAAGAGTAGTAGTAACAGGATTGGGTGCTCTTACTCCTGTAGGAAACACCGTTGCCGAAACTTGGAAAAGTTTGCTCGAGGGGAAGAGCGGAGCAGCTCCTATCACACGATTTGATGCTTCCAAGTTTAAAACACAGTTCGCTTGCGAAGTAAAAGGATTTGATCCTCTTGCTCATTTCGACAGAAAAGAGCTACGTCGCTATGATAGATATTCACAGCTTGCTGTAGTCGCTGCACGCGAAGCGATAAAGGATTCTGTACAAGATCCAGATACTCTCGACAAAGACAATGTGGGGGTGATTATCTCCGCTGGTATCGGAGGGCTAGAAACTCTTGAACAAGAAATCAGCGCTTACAACGAAGAACGCGGACCAAGGTTTAGTCCCTTTTTCGTACCAAAGATGATCGCTGATATGGCTGCGGGTTTTGTATCCATGGAGTATGGATTCCGAGGTCCAAACTATTCTGTAGCCTCGGCATGCGCTTCTTCTACTAATGCCATTATTGATGCTACGATGTTGATCCGTTTAGGAAAGGCATCCATGATTGTGGCTGGGGGAAGTGAGGCTGCTGTGACTTTTTCGGCAATAGGAGGCTTCTCCGCTCTAAATGCTCTGTCCACTCGAAATGACGCTCCTGAGAAGGCAAGCCGTCCTTTCAGTAAAAGCCGTGACGGATTCGTCTTGGGAGAAGGATCGGCAATACTAGTTTTGGAAGAACTTGAGCATGCGTTGGCTCGTGGTGCAAAGATCTATGCAGAGGTGGCTGGCTTTGGTCTTTCTGCCGATGCGTATCATCTTACCGCAAGTCATCCAGAAGGCTATGGAGCTAAACTGGTAATGCGAAGGGCACTTGAGGACTCAGGGCTAAAGGCTGAAGATATTGACTATATCAACATGCATGGTACAAGTACGCCAGTTGGAGACTTGAGCGAAGTAAAAGCGATTTGTGATGTATTCGGAAAGGATGCATACAGGCTCAATCTAAGCTCAACAAAGTCTATGACAGGCCACTTGCTCGGTGCAGCGGGGGCATTAGAAGCTCTAGTTGTGGTTAAGTCGGTGCAGGAAGACATTATTCCTCCTACTATCAATCACGAAGAGGGCGATGATGATCCTGAAATAGATGCAAAGCTCAATTTTACTTTCAATAAGCCTCAGAAGAGAGAGATAAGAGCAGCTATTTCGAATACCTTTGGTTTTGGCGGACACAATGCAAGTGCCGTCTTCAAAAAGTATAAGGGATAACGCACTACTTCTGGAAAATAATTACTCACAAGAAGGTTACCTCAAGTTGCAAGCAATGCTAAAAGGGGAGGACTTCCTTGGTGAGGATAAATAAAAATAAGAGCTCTCGCAGGTCGTATGTGGCTTGTGAAGCTCTTTTTTTGATTGAAGAGGAGAGAAACAGAAAATACTAATTACACAATTCTTTAGTAAGACCAATCTTTGCATGAGGCTGTTTGTTAGAAGAAACAACCAATCCAAGCTGAAAAGAGAGCTTACAGAGCTCCTTGGATTCAAACCCAAGGATCTTTCTTTTTATCGTTTGGCGTTTATTGATCCTGCATTGCGTAATGAAGACGATCCTAATCGTATAGAGACAAACGACAGACTCGAATTCTTAGGGGATAGTATCCTTGGCATGCTCGTTTCTAAATATCTCTATCAAGAGGAGCCTCTTTATCCAGTCGGAAAACTCTCTTCTCTTAAGTCACATATTGTCTCTCGTCAGGTGAGTAATACTTTTGCCGAAAAACTGGGACTACCACATTTTATAGAGAAAAAGGAGCATGTCCTCTATGGAAAAGACTTTTTGGGAAATGCTCTTGAGGCTCTAATTGCAGCAATTTATTTAGATCGAGGGATAGATCGTGCAGAAGAATTTGTAACCGAAAAGCTACTCCCATTATATAGAGAACTGAGGCAAGAAGGCTCTGATCTTGGACGCAATTTTAAAGGAGAATTGCAGCTATGGACAGACAAAGAAGCAAGAAAAGTCAAATATGAAACCTCTTCAAATGGAAAAGGTAAAGGATCTCACTTCACTTCAAGAATCTTTATTGACGACAAGGTATGGGGAGAAGGAGAAGGCTCTTCTAAAAAACAAGCAGAGCAGGCTGCGGCTCATGAGGTCCTCCGTAAACTAGGAAAGGTAAAGGTGAACTAAGAAAAGGGTGAAATGCTAGTCACCTCAAAAGCAATTGTACTTAGTAAAGTACCATACAATGATCGCTATGCAGTCGCCAATTTATACCTGCGAGAGCAAGGTGTAGTTGCCTATCGTCTCCCACTGCAAGGTGGGAAAAAGAGCCTTGCAACTAGATTGAGACGACTTGTATATCCCTTAAGTGAACTTGATATTGTAGCAGAACACAAGCCTCTCCGATCTATCCAAACTCTTATTGAGGTAGTGCCTAATCCTATCCGTTTAGAGATCTTTCTTGAGCCTACTAAGAGGAAACTCTCTTTTTTTCTTGCAGAAACTTTGCTAAAAATGCTCCGCAATGCGAAGGGAGATAGTGCTATTTACGATTATATTAGTAGATCTTTGGATTTCCTAGAAAAAACTTCTTCCGAGATAGACAACTTCCCTATTGCGTTTTTTCTCCATTTACTTTCCCCTTGTGGAGTTTCGCCAGATTGGGAAGAAATCATGCTAAATTATCAGCAAGGAGACTATTTCAACTTAGTAGATGTAAGATTTCAAAATTCTCTTCCACGAGGGGAATTTCTTACAAAAGAAGAAGCTCAGTTTCTCAAAACCTTTGTGCGTATATCGTATAACAATATGCACCTTTTTCACTTTAGTGAGGAGGAGCGACGTCGAAGTATACACCTTTTATTAAGCTGCTATAGGATTCACTTTGGTTACTTTGGAGAGGTTCACTCCTCAGAGGTTCTTGAATCCCTCTAAGAGCAATAAGCCAAACGGTAAATCCACCTTTTTTGAGCTATTCAAAAAGTAGCCTATCTAGCTTACTTTTCGTTGAGTAGCTCTATTTTTGTTTCTTTCGCGTTGAGCCTCTTTCCTTTTCTTTTCGCGTTCTCGCTGGGCTTCTTTTCGTTCTCTTTCTCTTTTCTTTTGTTCTTCTATCCGCTTTTTTTCTCGCTCTATTCTTTCTTTTTCGCGTAGTCTTAGTGTTTCTTGTCGCACTTTTTCAGCTTCTTGCCGTTTTACCCTCTCTTCTCTTTCTTTGATTTTTTGCTCTTTTAGGCGCAACTCACGTTGTAGCTTAGCATCGTTTAAAGTCATTTGGCCAGGAGTAATGCTGTCGCTATGGATTACGGAAGAGTCTTTTCTTTGAGTAGAGTGGCTAAGACTATCTGTTTTCTGTTGAGCAATCGTATCAATAGTAATTACTGAGTCTACCTTTAGCTCAGGTATATGTGGAGGCTCTTTAGAAGGGGGGCTAGAAATGCGCTTAGTTTTATCCAATTTGGTCTGAGAGCTTCCTTGTTCAGGTCTTTTTGTTTCCGTGCTTTTCGGGAATGACTTACTTTTTTGTGAAGAGGGGGTGGACTGCAAATGTTTATTCTCTTCTAAGGATCTTTTTTGAGTAGTTTCTTGTGCAAGTGCGGCGATGGCTTCCAAAGGCATAGAGGCTTCAGGAATATAGACGAGGAGGCTATCGGAAAGGAAATTGATATAGTCCCCGAGGGGTAGACCTTTTTCAATTGTAGCATAGTTAGGTTTGCTGATAGGTATCAACCATGCCGAGTTGTCTAGTAGAGACATATAGCCGTGTGGAGCGTAAGCTTTTTGCAGATATTCGCGTGCTACACGTATACTAGGCAAACCTTCAATAACAAGACGATCGTATTCAAAACTCTTTTGTAGTGTAAAGGTGAGATTGTAGTTGGTGAATTGCGAGAAGTTGAAACCAGCAATGGCAAAAAGAAGCTCATTGAGGTTTACGGACTCATGTGGGAAGAGAAGAAGTGCCATGTAGCTTTCACCAAACTCAGGTAGCTTGAGAGAGAGAGAAGAGGAAGACGTCGAGTCTTCTTGAGAGGAGAAAATGGCACTAAAGTCAATACCACTATAGCCTTCTTTCATTATTTTTCTCCCTTTAGCGAGGTCACTTAGAATTGGTTCTGCGACTTCAGACATTTCACTATTTGGCGACTCTTCAAGAATCTGATTGAGTGTTTGTTTGAAGTCGTCGGTACGTCCTTCTGTGGCTTGCGTCAGAGAGAGAAGAAAGAGGGTTTTCGGACGAAGTGAAGAGAGTGCGTATTGAGAAAGGAGATCTTGACTGAGTTTTTTAGCCTCGGAGTTATTATTGTGAAAATAGGCCTCTAGAGCACGGGCGTAAAGATTGTTTTCAATACTATCTTGCTTTTTGAGGGACTCGATATAGCCAGGATTGGTCACCTCTTTTGTAAGGGGATCACTAGGAAAGTCTGCCTGCATCTTATTCCTCCAAAAGGTTGCTTCCGCTTTATCACCGAGTCGCTCAAAAATCATGAAAAGCTTATAGTAAACACTCTTTCTTTCTTGATAGGAAGGATAGCGATTGAGAAGATCTTTATAGACAGCAATTGCGTCTGGGAATCTTTCCATTTTTTCGTTAAGTACGCTCCCCATTCCTTCTAGCCCCCCTTGGATCAATTTATCAGAAGCGTCTATCGCTTCGGGAGAAAAGGGAAGAAGAGCGAGATAATACTCTCGTTTTTCTGGATTTTGTGAATTGTCGGTACTGGGGGTATCGCTTTTTTCCAAAGAGGGATCTGAAGTCTCAATAGCAAGGGAGTCGGAGTTTTTTTCAGGCACTATTGGGACATCTGAGAGGTTACTTTGTACTCCTACTGCGACACGTTTATTTTTCCTTCTCCAGTCGTCTTCAAGGGGACGGTTTCCCCACAACTTAATGAAGCTACTTTTGCCCAATGCAAGCAAGTCATTATTGTAAAAGTAAAAAGACTTATCACTTACTTGGACAGAAGGCGTGAAAGAAGGGTTAGTTGTGCGATTGTTGCCTACTTCTTGGTTGAAGGCGTTTTGGCGTTCTTGTTGCTCAGCCAAGAGCTCTTCTCTTCCTTGTTCCTTGATTTGCTTTTTGTAGGCAGTAATGGCACTATCGATAATATGCAGTCGCTCTACTTCAGGCATACTTGCCAAGTGTCGGAGGCTGTCCTGTTCGTCTACTACCATAGCGTGACGAGAAAGCTCGTCCATCTGCTCAGAAAGCCGTTTTAGCTCGGCATAATGAGGATAGTTTTCACGAAGGGCAGAGAGTCCTGCACTCAGTTCTTTAGCAGCCTTAACAAACTTCCCTTTTGCGAGAAAAATCTCAGCAAGAGCAATGCGACAGAGTGCATATTCATAGGCCTTTTGCTGGCTCTTTTCTGCTCCTAAAGAAAAGGCTTCTATCGCAGGGATGGTATCTTTTTGAGCGAGTAGGATACGACCCTTACTTAGTGCTATTTTATCTATAACTTGGCTGTAACGCTCTTTGCGGAGCATCTTATTGAGTTTCTTGAGTGCTTCTTTAGGTTGAGTATCTGCATCTAGAGAAATGATGTTGAGCCTGGCAGTTACCTCAATAGGGAAAGCAGGTGCAGATGCAATTACTTTTGAAAAAGAACGCTGGGCATCTTTCGCTAATCCGCTTTCCGATTCTAGTTGTCCTTTAAGAAACCTGAGCCGAATTCGAGCAAGTTTACTTTTCTCTTTGCGAATGGCTTGCTCGAGCATTGGTATGGCATCGCGATATCTTCCCTCTTGAATAGCAAGGTCTGCTTCTGTCTTGCCATAAAGAGCACTCTTTGCAATGGGAGAATCTGCTCGTGTAGAGGCAATGATCCTAGCCGCATCGTCCGTCCATTCTAGAGCCAGATAGCATCGTGCTTGCCATAGTCGTGCAATATCTTTTATATTGGGCTCTTCTTTATAGAGCCTTGCCATGTAGCTAAATGTAGCCATAGCATCAAGGAAGTTGCCATTGTGGTATTGTGACTTTCCTACAAGAAGCCAGGCATTGTGGATAAAGGTGTTGTATTCTCGTTTTTGATAAAAGGGAGTGTTTCGTTTTTTGCCACTAGGCTTGCTCCTGATTGAATGGAGTCGGATCGCTTTTTGTCCCTTCTCAATAGCTTGATCAAAGGGTCCTTTAGAGTCTAGAAGAGCTTCTTTTGATGCCCCTACGATAGGCTCTATCATTATTCTTTCAGCGAGGTTGTCGGGAGCTTCAGTCAGTTGTTTTTTATAAGCCTCTTGAAAGGCATTGTTCCCATTGTAATAGACGTTGTAGCGAGTGGTAAGATTGTGGTAAAAGCGTGTTGTAGCACTGTTGTTTTGGACAGAGCATCCCACGAAAAAAGAGGCCACAAGAAGAGCTAGTAGCAGGGGGGCAACTAGCTTTTTCCTAGAAGGGAGCATGCTTTTCACAACCTGTCAGGATCAATTATAGAAGAGCGTGTAAGAAAAAAAGGAATCTTCCTTACTAGAGTCGGCCAAGTCTGAGGTCTTTTTCGATTTCGCTTAGAAGGGTGGCAGGAAGTGCAATCTTGCGTCTTTCAAGACTCTTAAGCCATCCTTCTCGATCATTCTCGAGCAAGGTGTGGTAGACCTCTCTAAACTCCTCTTCCTCTTCTGTCGAATAGGAGTGTGGATCGCGACCAGAGTATAGGTCAAGCTCTTCATCGTCATAGTAGGTGATTGGCTTTTCCTTTTTGGGTGCAGGGGTCGTACAGCTCGTTGCACAACTTTCTTTTACTGCACAGGATCCACAAGCTGTAGCATGGGATTCGCCCCAAGATTCGGCATTGTCCATAAATCGCTTTATAGAGAGTTCTTCTCTCCCCTTTCCCTTCCATTTGTGATGAAGAAAAAGAATAAGGGCTAGGAGCAGAAATCCTCCTAATAGGCCAATAAGTGTATTTAGTTCCATACGGCAAAGTTACTAGTTATCTACTAAAGTAATTCCTACACTTTTGGCATCTTCCCAAAAGTGTGTATAACTTTTCTCTACCACGCTAGGGTCTTCTAAGTAGATCCCCTCCTTTTTGAAGGTAAATACTGTTAGTGCCATTGCTATTCGGTGATCCTCGTGGGGATTAATGGTGATTGGAGAGTTCATTGGAGAGGGGGGAGTACCATCCCATCGCAGTTCTTCTCCCTCAAAAATCACTTGATACCCTAGTCTATTAGCCATCTCTATAAGCGAACTTATACGGTCGCTTTCCTTATAGCGTAGGGCGCCAATGCGACGAAACCGAAAGGGGCGGCCTAGTGCTAAACAGGTCGTGAACAGAGTGGGTACAAGATCAATATTGTCGCTCAAGTCTTGGTCGTAAAGTCGATCAATCTTGTCATTGCCTACACGCTCAATAAGTATGCCTGTCGGGAAGAAACGTGTACGCACACCAAAAGACTCCATCACCTTAGATAAGACAATGTCACCTTGTAAACTCTCACGGTAGCAGTTGGGAATAAAGATGCTTTGCGGGGCTTCGGGTATGGCACACCAGCCCATTGGATAGGAGACAGCAGTCCAGTCAGTCTCAGGGTGGAGTAGCAATTGCTCAACCTTTGCACGATCGTATTGGGAGGGCTCTATTGTAATGATTCCTCTCTCTTCACTAATTTTTGCGCCAGCTTTTTCAATGAGACTATAAGTTAGGTTGATATAGGGCTTAGACCGCTGATCTTTGTGAATGTGAATCTTCAAGGGAGAGCTAAGGTAAGGGGCTATCAGCATTAAAGCAGATAGAAATTGGCTACTATTTTCCCCTACTTCGCTTGCAATTTCTCCACCATGAAGTCTGCTTGTAGGAGGAAAGATCGTGGTTTGCTCTACACGTGTCGTGTCGAAGTCAATATTTGCTCCTAGCAGTTGAAGCGATTCAATCAAAGGATCTATCGGGCGGGCAAATAGGCGAGAGGTACCCTTAAACAAGATCGGACGATCGGTGGAGAGGGCAGCTATAGCGGTAAGGAATCGCCATACGGCACCAGCACTACCCACGGGAATATGCTTGGCGTCTGTGTCGCCTAGGGCAAGAAGAGCCTCCCGCATATAGTCAATATCTTGGCAGCTTTTTGATTCACCTCGCCACACCTCAATAAGGTCAGACGATCCACTTAAAAAAGCTAGGGCAAAAACTCTTATCATATAGCTCTTGCTATAGGGAACGTGTTCAAGACGTACGGTTTCCAATCTACCAGTCTGAGGATCAATAGGAGAGGTGTAGCATAACCTCTTAGGGCTAGGGGAATCAAACTGAGAGGAGATCCTATTCATCGCAAAATATCCTTTTTTACTTATTTTTGTGTGGTCTATTGTTATACAACGAATGGAGTTCTTCCTTTGTTGTATAGTTTTTGTTGTAGCCAATATTTGCTTTTCCAACCACGGTACTTTCCTCTTTTTCTTCTCTCAAAATGGACACTTCAAAAAGTACTGGAAGTTTTCTGAAAAAGTTCCGAGAGTTTTCTGAAAAAGTTCCGAGAGTTTTTTAGAAAAGTTCCGAGAGATTTTTGAAAAAGTTCCGAGAGTTTTTTGAAAATGTTCCGAATGTTTTTTTTGGGGAAAAGATACGTATGCTTTTGTATGTAGATTTCTTTATGGGGTGACTGGATTGGGAGCTATCCCGACGTCACCATACCCTAAGATATTGATATGTCCATTGAGATTGTACTCCTTGCCATCTGCTCCTTTCGCATGGATGATGTAGTAGTATACCCCTGTATCAACCGGTTTACCACGGAATGTGCCATCCCAGCCCTCGTTAGGGTCTTTCCACTCATAAAGTTTGTTGCCCCATTCATTAAAGATTGCCCCTTGAAACGAGACTATAGAATTGTGTGCTACGCGGAATGTATCGTTGATTCCAGGCGAGGAAAAAGGACTGAAAGCATTAGGAACTTCCAGCCGTGATGCTCCAATTGTAATAGTTTTTTTATCACTCTGTAATAAGCAACTTCCATTTCTTGCACCGACTTCTACGAAAAGCACAAAGCTTCCTGCTTTATCAAAAGTAAATTCACACTCTTTGCCCGTGAATATCAGGAGAGGAGTTCCTTCTTCAGATTCGTTCCCAGCTGGAAGGATCCTCCATATATAGCGTTGAGCTGCTGGTTCGTTGGCTACGGCTTCCATTTTTACAGAAACGGGTGCAGAAAGAGCACTGGGCAAACCGTCTTCTCTGCTTCCTTCTGAGGTCTTGTTTTCGCTTGTTCCAAGCACTTTGTAACGTGTATAGACTTCAATACGCTGCGAGGGGATCATGTTGCTCTCTATGCTTTTGAAATTAGGCTCAAATATAGCACTGTATTTATCTCCTATCAGTCGAAACGAAGTGTCTGCAAGAGGAGCGAGCATTTGCAGTGTATTCTCTTGGGGTACAAGTTGCTCTTCCTTTTCTTGAATCTTAAAGGCAAAGTCTTCTTCACTGAAAAGAGCATTGAAATAACGGATTTGGAACTCTCGAGTAAGCTGTCCAGCGGTACCATCCGGTGAATAGTAGGTCCATGAGGAAAACCCACCCTTTGTGGAGAGTATAATTCTATCACAAGGAGAATCTGGAGAGTAAGCAGCATAGAGTTCTCCCTGAGGAAGAGGTGAACTGCTATAGTCGGCCAGCCAATAGTACTCTGATAGCCCTTGCCCCTTTTCTACAATATAGCCACAATTGAGCTCAGGCTCTTGGAGGACCCAAGCACCATTGCTGTAGGTGGCTCCCTCTACCACTTCAGCGTCCGTGGCTCGAATATGATATTTTTTAAGAAGGGCGGTAGGAGAGGCGGCCTCAAGGCGAACGGAAAAACCAGCTTCTGGTTGGATAAGCATGCACTCTAAGCGAAACTTACTGTCTGTACTTGCCTTGACATGCTTAGCTCCTACCACGGCAATCCCAGCTAGAAGTTGGAAAGGAATTGAAGTCAATAGGAATAGGAGTATCGCAAAGAGAAGTTTTTTTGTCATAGAAAAGGCACACACTATATGGGGAAACTTTAAGACGGAGATTGTACGGCTCCTTGCCATATAAAACAATCTTTAAGAAGAGGTGTCTCGTGCGAAAGAGCTAATGGTTGACGAGATAGCGCAAATAAAGTAGAACCACTACCCGACATTAGGGCAAAGGTCGCACCTTGCAGGTAGAGATATTCTTTAATTTCAGAGAGTTTGCTATACTGTGGAAAGAGCGACTCCTCGAAATCGTTTTTAATATGATTCTTCCAAGTCAGGATCGGTTGCTGAAGAGCTTTTTGCAGTGAACCCCTGGCTTGGGGATACTTGGGGACAGCTCTATAAGCCTCTGCCGTAGATATCGCAAGAGGTGGCTTCACAAGGGTTAAGTAGCTATTTAAAACCTCCTTAGGAAGTGAAAAAGACTCCAAAATTTCCCCTTTACCTTGTGCTAGCATTGGAGTATCGTAAAGAAAAAAAGGACAATCAGAGCCGACTTTAGCAAGAAGAGTTAGGCTCCTCTCATGAGAAAGGGGAAGAGAAAAAAGTGAATGGATAGCCCGAAAAGCGAAAGTGGCATCGGCACTGCCTCCTCCTAGTCCAGCACCAAAGGGGATTTTCTTGAATAATTCAATATATAAAGGGGGGATAGCGTAGCCTTCCGATCGAAGAAGACGAAGAAGCTTGAGAATTGTATTGTTCTCCACTTTGCCCTCTGTGAGGATACCGCTTTCAATAAACAAATCGCCTTCTTCCGTGGTGTGGCATCGCGTGGGCTGTGCTGGACGATCTTTGTCTTCTTCTACTAATTGCTTATTCAGAGGTAAGACCTCTAAAAGGTCGCATAATGGAATAGGAAGAAAGAGGGTTTCAAGATTGTGATAGCCATCTTCTCTTTTATTGATGATGCGAAGTCCGAGATTAAGCTTTGCAGGTGGAAAAAGTATCATGCTACTTTGTTGAAATAAAGTTTATGAATTAATCAAAAACCTCTCATAGGATTAGTCCATTTGAAGTAGAAAATCGGTCAGAACGAGTGCGGTCATTGCTTCCACAACAGGCACAGCTCGTATCACAACAGCGGGGTCGTGACGACCTATTGTCTGGATAGTAGTGTTTTCTCGATCAATAGAAACAGTATGTTGCGGAAGGGAAATAGATGGAGTCGGCTTAAAAGCAACACGGAAGGTGAGGTCTTGCCCTGTGCTTATTCCGCCCAAAATGCCCCCAGCATGGTTGCTCTTGAATAGAATCTCACCATCAGGTCCTAGCTCCATAGCATCGTTGGCTTCACTTCCTCGCATAGAGGCTATGGAAAAACCATCCCCAATCTCAAAGCCTTTGGTTGCATTGATAGAAAGCATGGCATATCCGAGACGCGAACTTAGCTTGTCGTATAAAGGCTCTCCTATTCCAGTCGGCATATTCTTAACCCTCGTAGAAACGACTCCTCCTAGACTATCTCCTTCTTTTGCTATTTGCTGCAAGGCTTGTTGTATCTTTTCATCACAAGATTGCGAAGGGCATCGAGTAGGGTAGCTATAGATTTCGTGAAGAGCTTGTTCGGTAATTGTATCTTCGTCTAGAGAGATGTTGCCAACTTGGCTTATGTAAGAGTAGATCTTTATTCCCTTTTTAGCTAGCCATTGCAAGGCTATGGCACCAGCAATGCAGCGAACGGCCGTTTCTCGAGCAGAGGATCTTCCCCCACCAGGTTGAGGCTTAAGTTTATACTTAATAAAATAGGTGAAGTCGGCATGCGAAGGGCGAAAAAGCGTTTGAATCTCCTCGTAAGCAGAAGAATCAACATCAGTATTGGGCACAAAGAAAGCGATAGGAGCGCCTGTCGTGGTGCCATCCTCTAATAGCCCAGAAAGAAATTCTACTTCATCTAGTTCTCTTCTTGTGCTGACAAGCGAGCTAAATCCTGGACGGCGATAGCTAAGAAACTCTTGTATCCTCTCAAGGTCAAGAGGAAAAGATGAGGGGAAGCCGTCTAGTACTCCACCAACTCCCTTTCCATGAGACTCCCCAAATGTTGTAATCCTAAGTTTTATACCAAACTGATTCATAAGTCAAAGATACAAAAAGACTGCTAGAGCGAGGGGGCGCTCTGCAGTCTTTTTATTGGTTTCTTGTTGGAAAGATTAGTGGCAACCGCAACCGCAACCGCAGCTACAGCCTTCATTTGAAGAAGAGTCACAAGAGTCATCGGAGTGACAATCCCCACATCCTCCTCCACAATTGTGTCCGTGGAGTCTGGCGTGAAGCGTTGCTTCGTCTTCGGCAGTGGCTTCTCGAGCAACCGTGATCTTACCTACAAAGTGGAGGTCAAGTCCAGCGTAAGGATGATTGAAGTCCATTTCAACATGCGTATCTCCTACTTCTGTCACCTGTCCGTGTACCACCTGACCATCGTTTGTTTGCATCGGTAGCATGTTCCCTTCTACCACATGCTCAGCATCAAATTCCCCTTCATGGTTTGTAAAAACCGATTTTTCTAGCTTTAAAATCAAATCTTCGCGTACTTCACCAAAGGCATCTTCAGGGGCAAGGTTGAAGTCGAAAGTGTCTCCTTCGTTTAATCCTTCAAGATGTTTCTCAAAGGCCGGCATGGCAAAACCCTTCCCTAAAATGAATTGAAAGGGAGCTTCTTCGGTAGCCATCTCCAACTTCTCTTCCTTATTGTCTTTCCCTCTGTAAAGGTCGTAGATACACTCTACGTAATAACCAGTTTTTATACTCATACGATTTTACTTATTTGGAGGCATTACCCAATGCCCCTTTATCATTAAGCGTAATTATTAAATGGAATCAGTCTAATAAACTTTTTCTCACAGCAAAGATAATACAAAAGGCGGAGAGCAGGATGAAAAGAAAGACTATCTAGTAGAGCACAGACCTCTTTTCTTGACAAAGACGTTTCCGCGATTCTCTCTCTTATAGCCTCTTTTATCTAATTCATGAGAGAGTCTTCCCCTTGTTTGGGAGATGAAATATATGCGATCAAATACAAAAAAGGAAAAGTGCATACTAGGTTTATTTATCCTAGTACACACTCTAACTATACTAATTATGAAAACAACGATCGTAGCCCCTAGGGGAATCGAACCCCTCTTTCGAG
>KQ959260.1:1169-37022 GCA_001552775.1 Bacteroidales bacterium KA00251 | reverse complement strand
AACCTCGCGTCCTAACCGATAGACGAAAGGGCCAAGTGAAAGAGCTAAAATGGAGAAGAGATGCAGTCTTTACTATCCAAAACTCCTTGTCTCAATCGCTAGCTTTTTCTTCTGCTTTCTGTCTAGTCAGATTAATGATCTGACTCTTTTCTCTTTACCAAAGAGTATAAATCCTTCTAAGCGAAAAAAGAATTATGCCTGCACACGGAGCGAATTGACGTGCTTAGCAAGCTTACTCTTAAGGTTAGAAGCTTTGTTTTTATGGATAACCCCTCTTTTGGTCAAGTGGTCAAGCATAGACGCAACCTTAGGCAAGGCCTTTGAAGCTTCTTCGTAATCTTCCATTGCACGGAGCAACTTAACTCTACTACGCGTTGTACGACCATAGTAGCGATTGTGTAGACGTCTAGAAGCTGTCTGTCTGATTCTTTTTGCTACAGAGTTTTTCTTATTTATCATCTTAGTAAGTTGTTTCTTACAATTCTATTTTCAAAAAACACGACCCTGTCGCTTTGGAGTATATACTCAAGCCACAAAGTCGCTGAGTAGCCCCTAGGGGAATCGAACCCCTCTTTCGAGGATGAAAACCTCGCGTCCTAACCGATAGACGAAAGGGCCATACAGGTCTGCAATCACAATCTTGTCAGATTTGAGACTGACAACTTGACGCGTTAAAGATGTGAATGCGACGGCAAAGATACAAAAGAAATTTGATTTGAACAACTTTCTTCCGTTATTTTTCATGAGTAAGGAGTATTTCACCCTCTTCGGTGTCCCGTATGCAACCTGTTTCTCCTTCTATTCTCTTTGTGCATCACTAGATAATTCGGCAACGACAATCATTTTGGCTGAGTTGCTGCGTGCATGTCACATGGCTGAATAAGAATCTTTTATTTAGAGCACACTACACGGTTTAGTTCTCAGGCGAAATCCTGAACGAGATTCCTTTTTCTTTCTCTCTTACAGGGCAGATTCTTATAGGGAGTAGCACCTTTTATAGGTTCTTGTATAGTTGTAAAAGAGCCTGAGAATGGAGTGCATTTTGTGTAACTATACCTTCTAATTTTGCAGCTCTTGTGAAGCGATTGTTTTCGCTAGGCAGTTGGCTTGCTAGCTCCAAGATTGGGGATAAATTCTTTTTCTCTTCGTTTTTATGGCGTTGTACAAAGTAGCGATAAGGAAGTACTACGTTGATGATCAGTACATTTATGCTCTCAAAAGAAAGCCCCTTGAGTACATTCTTTGAAGGCGTGGAGAAGGAGTAATGGTGCTGCCAATAGGTGCTTGGCGGAGTGGCAAGTTTCTCTTGAAGTTCTTTGCTATCATTGCACTCTAGTAATAGACTCTCCAAAAGCGGATAGTGCTGACGTAAAGCTGAAAGGATGGCAAGGCGACGGTGTGGAAAGGCGGGAGGACGTAGACGGAGCATCCGTACACAGCCCTCTTTGAGAGGAGTGAGTTGATACTTCGTTGCAAGAAAGGTATACCGCTCTTGAAGAGCTTCCATATAGGTATCGACAGCTTTTGGGGCAAGGAGAGCAGCTTGACCGAGGTAGAGAGCCTCAAGAGCCTCTGTATTATCGGTATGTTTACGTACAATGCGAAGAGGAAGAGAGCGTGCCACCTGTGCGAAAGCATCATTGTTTACCTGGGCTCCCAAATGGCGAAGAAGAAAGTGATAAAGGGTTTCACTAAGATCTCCTCGATTTTCTTCATAAATTGTTTTTAGTCCTTCTGCTTTTTCGTGGAGTCTTTCCAAGAAAAGTTGAGGAGCTCTTTCCTGAAAAGAGATTGTCGGCTCCTTAGGTGCAATATGGGGCTTGCTGTATGGCGGTTGGAGGTCTTTTGTGTGCTGTATTGTATCTCCTACAGCTAAGTTTGCTTCGGAGAAGGAGAAGGCAACCGAAGAATTTTGCGTGTTGGGTACGAAGTCGCTATCCAATGAGGACAAATCATTCCCTTTTTCAAGTTCTTTTTCCACTTCTTGTAAGGTCTGTGAAGAGCAAATCATTTCAGCTGTGAGGATTGGCTTCCCCGTAATGCGATGAGGAATGTCTTGATCTGCCTCTAGAACTACATGGAGAATTACATTGTCGTAAGCTGGATCTTCGTGGTGCTTGTGAGTGATCCATTCGCTAGCCTTACGATGTATTTCCACATTTCCTGCCAGTATTAGTTTCCCCACACAGAGTTTAGCTTCACAAAAGTCGGGCCCTGCGTGAATGTTGTACTTTCCTACTTGGAGCACGTCTCCCTCTACACTACTTTTTCTACTCACACTTTCATAGAAAAGGAGTCGTGAGTATAGCCGATTTTTCCAAATGTAGTGTAGGACTTTTTCCGTCATTTCTTTTGTTCTTTTGGAGTCCTCACCCGATTTCTCAATGTTTGCTTTTAGAAAACCTTTGGAGACCTTAAACTGAAAAAATAGGCAGGAAAACTATAATGAAGGGGCTAGATATACTCTTTCCCGTGTTTGAGTTCAACTTCCGTCATAAAGCTTTTTATGCGACTTTCTTGATCTTTTTTGCAAATAAGAAGTACGTTGTCACAGTCGGCAATGATGCAGTCGTCAACTCCTTGCACTACGGCAACTTTATCAGGATCTGAGATCGTAACAATATTTCCTTTCGACTCGTGAAAGAAGCAGGCACTTTGTGTAGAAACGTTGCCTCCCTCTTTATCTTTAGGTGCATAGTCGTATACCGAGCTCCACGTTCCCAAGTCTGCCCATCCAAAGTCGCTTGGCAATACTAGTACATTGGTTGCTTTTTCCATTACTCCATAATCAATGGAAATGCTTGGACAGGTAGGAAAGATTTTCTCTATGAAAGCCTTTTCATCTTCCGTGTCGTAGAGCGAAGAGGCTGGTTTAAGTAGCTCATAAAGCTCGGGTTGATGTGTTTGAAGAGCATAGGAGATCGTGGGTACATTCCATACAAACATACCGCTATTCCATAGGAAATCGCCACTTTTTACAAACAACTCAGCCAGTTCTTGACTTGGTTTTTCTGTAAATACTTTCACTTTGTGAAAGCCGTCAATAGTTTCGTCGCTCCACTGTATATACCCATAGCCTGTTTCGGGGCGTGTTGCTAGTATTCCGAGTGTAATTAGATAATCGTTGTGCTGGACAAATGAAAGAGCTCTTTGTGCGATTTCAGTAAAACGCTTTTCGTCTAAAATGACATGGTCGCTGGGAGTGACAAAAATAGAAGCATCAGGACAACGGCGACCTATTTTATAGGAAGCATAAGCAATACAGGGTGCCGTGTTTCTTCTCACGGGTTCCAAGAGCAGATTTTCTTCCTTGAGAAGGGGAAGTTGGCGTAGTGTTTCCTCAGCGTAAGCTTGATTGGTAACAACGAGGATATTATCGGGGTCTATAAAGGAGGAAAATCTATCGAAGGTGCTTTGTAAAAGGGTCTTCCCATAGCCAAAGAAGTCAAGAAACTGCTTGGGTTTCTTCGTACGACTTACAGGCCAAAAGCGGCTCCCTACCCCTCCGCTCATAATTACACAGTAGTTTTTTTTGTCGATCATAATGCTCGGTAATGATTTAGTGCTATGGTATTTTTACGCAAAGTTAGTTCCCTCTCTTGAAACGGGCGCTCTATAGTTTCTCTCGTTACGTAAGGGTGCCTTAAAGGAAAGGTACACAAGAGAGGAAAGGGATACAGAGACTTTCCAGAGAAGAGTCCCTACCACTACAAAGATACAAAATGATAGTTTATGTGTAGCCTTCTTATTGTCTACTCATTGCCCAGTTGTAAAGTGGAAAACTGCAATGCCAGTTATACCGTTGTATTGAAAGCCTAAAGTCAGAAAATGAGAGTTGCGCAAAGGCTTCGTCGAAGCCTTCTACTAGTTAGACAAACTCTTTTGCTACAATGCGCTTTTTGAGCCAGGGAATAAAGGATAATGCCACACCCCCTTTGAGAAAAGCTGTAAAAGAGATTGCCCACCAGATACCTGAAAGCCCCCATCCTGCAGATAATAAGAGGAGTGCAAGAGGGATACGAAGGAGGTTCCCAAGGATAGATATGGAGCTAGGTACAGAGCTTCTTCCCGTACCATAAAATAGCCCTTGTGTAGTAATCTCTGCCATCATGAAAATTTGAGAAATGGCACTTATGCGAAAGTAACGTCCTCCCTCAACATAAGCAATGGGGTCATTTACGATAAGCGAGAAAAACCATTCACCGCAGAAAAAATAAAAGCAAGTGGTGATTACCCCAAGGAGAATAGAAGTAGAGAGTATAAAACGGAATCCTCTTTTAAGGCGTGTCAGCTTGCCTGCTGCATAGTTTTGCCCGACAAAAGAGGTTAGAGCTGTGCTTAGTCCTTGGCTAGTATTCCAAGAAATCGCTTCTAGTTGCCCTCCAGAAGTAATTACAACTAGTCCAATGTGTGATCCTGCACGTGAGGCGATTATTCCCATCACAAAGGAGATGATTGAGAAAAGAGCGTTCAGTAGCGTAATAGGCAAGCCAAGTTTTACGATCTGTAACGTTTCTTTTTTGCGGAGCCTTACCAAGAGCGGAAAACGCTCTCCCAGCAAAGCATGCCCCCATCGAATCTCTCGAAGGAAGAAGAGAAAAACAAGCAGTTGTGAAAACACGGTGGCCACCGCAGAGCCATCTGTACCCCATCCTATTACATAGATAAAAATAGGGTCTAAAATCATGTTGGTGACAAGCCCAATTGCATTTATTTTAAAGGGTGTCTTACTGTATCCAGAAGCATTGTAGCTGCCACTTAGAGCAAAGGAGGTAAAAAGCGGGATAAAGCCTACCATGGCAATGTATAGGTAGCTTTTCGATCCCTTGTGAATAGTCTCCTCAAGACCATAAAGAGAAAGAAATCGCCCCCCCACAAAAGCAAATAGCGCAATTAGTGCAAGTGCGAGCCAAAGGGCTAGGGTAAAATTGTGTCGGACGTAAAGCTTTGCACGCTCATAGTTTTTGGCTCCGAGAGCTTGGGCCACAAAGGCTTCTGCGCCGACCTTTGTCATCATTCCAAAGGTTGTTGCAAGCCAAGTAAGCACACCCGCAGAGCTCACAATAGAAAGCTCTTTGCTTCCCATATGCCCCACCCATGCCATATCGGTAAAGGTGTAAGCTATTTGAATAAAGCTTGTGCCTATGATAGGAGTGGCTAGCTTGATCAGTTGCCGCTTGAAGTTGCCTTGAGTAAGATCAATGGCACGAGCAGATTCTTGGTTACTCACTGCTTTTCTACTCTAGCCAAGCGCATTATTGTTTCTTTGCTTGTCTCTTCTCCTTGATTGTTTGCCACTTTTCTATCAATTCTTCACTAGAGGCACTTTCCTTGACAGGACTTGTAACTCGTGGGACTGCTCTAGAACCATGCACATAGTCGTGGCGATACATATTGAGGAAGAGAATAAGAAGAGAGATAAGAAGAGGTCCGAAGATAACTCCCCAAAAACCAAAGACTGCCATCCCAAAGATAACCCCAAAGACCGTGATCAGTGGATGAATATCGGCAATCCATTTCTGTAAGAGAAAACGTGCTACATTGTCTACTCCTCCAATGATGATAAGCCCATAAAGAAACATAATTAGGGCATGGAGCCACTCTTGCTCAATTGCAAAGTAAAGGGCAATTGGCATGTACACAATCATTGTACCAACGATCGGTATGATCGTAGAGAAAGCTGTAAGAATAGCAAAAAATAGAGGATTGGAGACCCCTAAGAAAAAATAACCGCAATAGGCAAAAAGACCTTGTATAAGAGCGAGTACTGGTACACTGATCGCGTTAGTAACGATGATTTTTTTTGATTCCTTTACGAGGATTCCTTTATTCTCTTGCGTGAAGGGGAGTAGCTCTCTAATGGCTCTCTCAAAAGAGTCTCTTTGATAAAGCATATAGTAGAGCAGGAAGATCATTAGCACGGAGTTGATCGCTAGTGAAGAAAGGTTAGAAAAGAGCCACGTGAGAACCTTTTGTCCTATTGCAGACATGGCTTTTACGGTGTCAATGGAGAGGAGATTGACGTTGAAACGCTCAAAAACCACACCATTCCACTTCCTTGCTTGTTCCCATATTTCAGCAAAATCAAATGAACTATTTGAAAGTAGATCAATGAGCATAAATACAATGCCACCCAATGGAATAAGGAAAAGAATGATGGCAAGAATAGTCAGAAAACCTGAGGCCAACCACTTTTTCCACTTATAGCGGATAGTTAGGATACGCATAGGGCTACGCAATACGGCAAAGAGAGTGATTGCACCAAGAAACGAGCTTGCGTAGCTGAGGATTTGTTTGTTGAAGAGAAGAATAAGCAGAAAAATTAAAAAGAGTAACGACAAAAAGTAAAATCTTTTCGTATCGTTGAAGGAAAGCCCCTTTAGCATGTCTGCTAATGGAAAATTGTTTTTTGCTTTTGCCTTTTCGTTTGGTGACTTTGCACACTGTTCGTTGGAGGAAGTACGCTCTTTTTCCATACCATTTAGATCGGTGAAGTTGCTTTTGCTGAGGTCTGTTTGCTTGGAAGTAAAGCTCATTTTCGTTGAGCACGAGGAGCCTTCTACTGCCGTGAATACGCTCAGATCCCATGGAGTTATCGCAAAAGTACTGAAAAAGTCTCAGTTGAACGTCTAGCTAGTAGGAATAATCAATTGTCTAATAAGCTTGTATTCCTTTATCATAAGAAAGCTCTGGAAATGCCAGTAAAACTTCTTGAGAGGATAATGTATAGATACAAATTTTAAGACCGAAGGATTATTCGACAAGCTTTACGAACGAATAAAAAATCCCCCCAGCTTAGCTTTGCTAGCTGAGGGGAGTATCCTGTGTTTTAGTGATCTTTTCAGAGGAACTTGGCTATTCTTCTTCTGTAGCACTCCAGTCAATACTTTCCATGCGGAGATAAGACTGATAGCGGTACTTGGCAGCTGTCAAAGAGGCCTCTGCTAGTTCTTCTGCTTCGTTGGGGAACTGTTTGTAGAGAGAAGAGTAGCGGACTTCGCGTTTAAGGAAGTCTTTGAATAGTTCCCACTTCGGCTTGCGACTATCAAGCTTGAAGGGGTTCTTTCCTTCTTCAATATTATCGGGGTTGTAGCTCCAAAGGTGCCAGTAGCCACACTCTACAGCTAGCTTTTCTTCCATTTGCGACATACCCATACCACCTTTTATCCCATGAGAGATACAGGGCGAGTAGGCGATCACTAGAGAAGGACCGTTGTATGCTTCAGCTTCTTTCAACACTTTGAGAGTTTGTGCTTGGTTGGACCCCATTGCGATTTGTGCTACATACACGTACCCATAAGTGGTTGCCATCAAGCCTAAATCCTTTTTGCGGACGCGTTTCCCATTGGATGCAAACTTGGCTACAGCACCCTTAGGTGTACTTTTTGAAGATTGTCCACCGGTATTGGAGTAAACTTCAGTATCTAGTACGAGTACATTCACGTTCGCTCCTGAGGCAAGCACGTGGTCAAGACCTCCATAGCCAATATCGTATGCCCAGCCGTCACCACCAATTATCCATTGAGAGGGCTTTACAAAATAGTTTTTCAATCCGCGAACTTCTTCCCATTCTGAGCCTTTTTCTTGCTCTAGGAGGGGGCAGATAACATCGCTAAGACGTCTTGTTTCAGCTCCATTGTCGAAGTTGTCGAGCCACTCTTGAAGAGGGGCTTGAAGTGCTTCGTTAGCCTTTCCACTGTTGAGAATAGAAACGATGGTCTCTTGCAAGCGTTTGCGTAGTGTGCGTGAAGCGAGAGTCATCCCAAAGCCAAACTCGGCATTGTCTTCGAAAAGAGAGTTTGCCCAAGCGGGGCCTTGTCCTTTTTCGTTGACTGTGTAGGCTGTCGTAGGAGCACTTGAAGAGTAGATTGACGAACACCCTGTAGCATTGGCTACGATCTGACGATCTCCAAAGAGTTGAGAAATGAGTTTCACGTAAGGAGTTTCTCCACAACCTGCACAAGCACCACTATATTGGAATAGAGGTGTGGCAAACTGTGAGTTCTTCACGTTGGCAGTCACGTCTACTAGCTCTGCTTTGTTGGTCACTTCAAATTCCATCTTATCCCAATTTTCTTGCTCTTTTCGAGCTTTGTCATCAAGAGGAATCATATGGAGAGCCTTGCCGTTTTTATTTCCAGGACATACATTGACGCAATTGCTACATCCTAGACAGTCAAGCACATTTACCTGCATTCGGAAGCCTAGACCAGCTTCTTTAAATACTTTTCCTTGAGCAGGAAGTGTGGTAACTCCTGTTTTTTCCTGTTCTCCCTGATTGAGAAGGAAAGGTCTAATTGTGGCGTGAGGGCATACGTAAGCACATTGGTTACACTGAATACAATTTTCAGATATCCACTCAGGCACGAATGCTGCTACACCACGCTTTTCACTAGCGGAGGTACCTGTATCCCATGTGCCATCTTCTCTACCCTTGAAGGTGGATACAGGAAGATCGTCTCCACGCTGCGCATTCATTACTCGCACCACATTTTTTATGAATTCCGTGTCGCGTGGATGCTCTTCAGTAGGATCATCAGGGAGATTGGCCCATTCTGGCTTTACTTCTATTTCAATAACGTTTTCCCCTTGATCAACTGCTTGGAAGTTTTTATTTACTACCTCTTCCCCTTTTCTACCATAGCTCTTTACGATGAACTTTTTCATCTGCTCAACGGCAAGTTCGTAAGGAATCACATTGGCAATCTTAAAGAATGCAGATTGCAAAATGGTGTTAGTACGGTTGCCAAGTCCAATTTCTTGTGCAATGGCAGTTGCATTGATACAGTAGAAGCGAATGTTGTTTTTGGCTAGGTAACGCTTTACCTTATTGGGGAGGTGTCTTTCCACATCATCCTTTTCCCAAATTGCATTAAGAAGGAATGTCCCATTTTTCTTAAGCCCTTTGAGTACATCATACATATGAAGGTAGGCGGGTACGTGGCATGCTACAAAGTTGGGAGTAACTACCAAGTAGGGCGAGCGGATGGGTTTATCTCCAAAGCGAAGGTGCGAAGCCGTAAAACCTCCTGATTTTTTTGAGTCGTAGGCAAAGTAGGCTTGACAATACTTGGGGGTGTTGTCTCCGATGATTTTTACTGAGTTTTTGTTAGCTCCTACTGTACCATCTGCTCCAAGACCAAAGAACTTTGCTTCAAAAGTACCATCATCTTCAAAGATTACATCCTCTAGCTGGGGCAACGAAGTGAAGGTTACATCGTCCACTATGCCGATTGTAAAGTGATTCTTGGGCTCGGGGAGCTCTAAGTTTTGGAAGACAGCAAGGATGTGTGCAGGAGTAGTATCTTTAGAGCTAAGTCCATAGCGACCCCCTACTATTTCAGGTGCATTGTCAATACCATAGAAAGCATTGCGTACATCAAGATAAAGGGGCTCGCCCATAGCTCCTGGTTCCTTAGTTCTATCCAGTACAGCGATACGTTTTACGGTTTCGGGTAGAGCTTTGAGGAAGTGAGAAACGGAGAAAGGACGATAAAGATGGATAGAAAGTAAGCCCACTTTCTTTCCTTGAGTACGTAGATGGTCAACTACTTCACGGATTGTTTCAGTTACAGACCCCATTGCGATGATCACTTGTTCGGCCTTCTCATCTCCATAGTAGTCAAAGAGGTGATGCTGGCGACCTGTGATTTTTGCAATCTCATCCATATAACCTTGTACGATATCGGGAAGTGTATCGTAGAAAGGATTGGAGGCTTCGCGGGCTTGGAAGTATACGTCGCCATTTTGTGCGGTACCTCTCGTAACAGGAGTATTGGGGTTTAGAGCACGCTGACGGAATTCTCTGAGAGCTTGCTGGTCAATGAGTGGGCGAAGATCATCTTCTGAGAGAGCCTCTATCTTTTGAATTTCGTGAGAAGTACGGAATCCATCAAAAAAGTGAACGAAAGGCACTCGCGACTTAATCGCAGCAAGGTGGGCCACTCCTGCAAGGTCCATTACTTCTTGCACGCTACTTGTTACCAATTGAGCCATCCCCGTCATACGGGCACTCATTACGTCTTGGTGGTCTCCGAAGATGGAAAGAGATTGTGCTGCAAGTGCTCGAGCCGATACGTGAAAGACTCCTGGTAAAAGCTCACCAGAGATCTTGTACATATTGGGGAGCATAAGCAGAAGTCCCTGTGATGCCGTAAAAGTAGAGGTGAGTGCTCCTGCTTGAAGGGATCCATGCATAGCACCGGCTGCACCGGCTTCGCTCTGCATTTCCTGCACATTTACGATTTCACCGAAGATGTTTTTTCGTTCTTCAGCAGCCCATTGGTCTACTAGTTCGGCCATCGTTGAGGATGGCGTGATAGGGTAGATTGCTGCCACTTCACTAAACATGTAGGCAATGTGTGCTGCTGCTGTATTGCCATCGCATGTCATTTTCTTAAGTGTGTTTGCCATAATTACCTATTATTCTCTCTTTATTTTTTTTCTCTTATATCGTTTCTATTGGACACCTAAAAGGGAGGTGAACAAAGAGTAAACGAGGATTTTAGTTTGATCAGTAGGGGGGGGAGCAAGCTCTCTAATAAAGGAAGCCGAAGACCCACAGAGGAATTTGGTTGTCTCGTCCTATAGAGAGTTCGTGAATTGCATAGTATCGCTCACTATTGTATCGCGAGCTTTTGTCTTTATCTATGCGAAACTCATATTGGTCATCGACCACAAAGTGAACTCCACGCTTGGAGGGGGAAGTAAGATGGAATTGAGGTCCTATTTGATTCCTGAAAAACGTCTGAAGAACATCCGACAAATCAATACTTTCAGGAGTTAGTACATAGCAAAGGTTGCTGTTCTCTATAAGTACTTTGCTGGGGGTTTTCGCGGTGACGTTGCCAGAGACTGTGCGACGTTCTACAAGCGAAAGCAAATGAGCATCCTGCATTGCCAATACATAGTTCGTTACTGTGCTACGACTAGTTTCTATATTGTTTGCAAGGCGAGACACATTAATTGAAGAGGGAGCCTCCTTAGCTATAAGGTATAGGAGTTTTCTCAACTTTGGGAGGAGCCTTTGGTCGATATTTCGAATGTACATCATATCCACCTCTAGCATCATATTCACGTTCTTGAGAAGGTTTTCGCTGTAGTTTCTCTTTTCCAGAAACAGCGGATAGTAGCCATGATGTAAATAATCTTGCATCCAATTGCAAGGATTAATACTTTCAAGAACGGTACGACAAAACTCCCGATGATGCTTGATGATGTCTTCCAAAGAAATCGTAGGAAGAGTAATCCCTGTCTTTATTTCTAAAAACTCTCTCAAGGAGAATCCTCGGAGAAGGTAGCACTTGCCTGGAAAGTTTTTTTCTTCGGCATTGCCAAATGCCATGGAGCAGGTATAGATTATCTGTAGTTGAGGGAAGCGTTCTCTACATACAAGAAGCTCTTTTTGCCAGCCTGGATACTTGAAGATTTGGTCAAGCAAAAGTAATTCTCCCCCATTGGAGACAAAGGTTTCTGCAAAGTCCACCAAGGTCGTCGTGGTAAAGAAAAACTGATTGAGATTGACGTAGAGACAACGCTTCTCGTGCGAGTCGTACTTCTGTGCTACCCAATCTAGGAGGAAAGTGGTTTTCCCAATCCCTCTAGAACCCACAATACCGATGAGTTTCTCTTTTTCATCGATCTCATAAAAGAGGTTTCTTACAAGTGTACTCCCCTTGGTCCGCAAAAGATAATCGTGTGTTCTGTAGAGACTCTCCATGTACTATCTAGTCCTTTTCTCTTCGCAAAGGTAATAAAAGTATCTTCTAATTGCAAACAGCGGATAGCAAACTATGCCACCGAGTGCGTATAGTACTATTCAAATTTGTCAATATAGAGGCTATTCCCCCTTGCGAGGAGCGGAGTGACTTGCTTGATCTATGGAGGAAGTTTGCCACAATGAAGAGGAGACTATTGCATAAAGTCAACAGTCTCAAGAGAGGTATCTTAAGCAGATAAATAAAAAAGAGCCCTGAAGGGATGATTAGTTCCCTTCAAGGCTCAGCACTATTTTCTTGTGGATGAAAGCCAGTTCCCTAATAAGGGTTGTCGGTTTGTTCGTTAAAGCTAGTCTTCTTAGATGGTCTTAAAAGCGATAGCCAAACCCTGTCCCAAGATAGACGGGATGCATTTTGAATGGAAATGCTTTAAAATTCCCTTTGAAAATGCCGTTAAATCCATACTTGAGGTCAAGGAAGATTTGAAATCGTTTAAAGACTTGTGCACTACCTCCCATCTCAAAGCCAATTTCAAGAGGTGCAAGATATTCTTTGAACGAATACGGAGTCTTAGTCTCTTTTCCGAAATCTATCTTTTCACCAATGGAAGAGCCTTGGCGAAAGTAGCCATCATAGACATCGCCAGAAAAGTCTCCCTCAAAGCGATAGCCTGCATAAAGGCCCGCATTGACCTTGATTGAGGAGTTGAAACGGTAAACGAGAACGATAGGTAGTGTAACGTAGGAGGCGGAGTAGCTACTCCTTACCTTGCCTGTCCATGCACCAGATAGTACATTCCCCTGCTGGGCTATCTCTATCTGATAATCTTTGACGCTAGCTAAGCTCTCCATTCCCTTTTGTTCAAAACCAAGTCCAAGTGCTAGCCCCCAATGTTTGTTGAGCCAATTGGTCGCAATTAGACCAATCTGACCATTAAATTTAGGGTTGAGCTTGTGAATTTTCCGAATCTCCACGGGGAAAGGTATCGGAGAGACGCCACCTAGGTTTACCCCTGCTCTCACCTCTATTTCCCAGCCTTTCTGACGGAGTTTGTCAAAAGGGTTGGCTTTTGCGAAGCTTGAGCAAAGTAGCAAGGCCACTAAACAGAAGTAGACTTTTCTTTTTCGGAACATGCTTACCGAGGGTATGACGAAAATCTGTTATTCTTTGATGAATAATTGCAACTCGTCTAGTAGAAGGGTACTACCTACAGCGCCCATGTACTTAGCAGCACCTAGGCTAGAACTTGCAACGATGGATAAGTTGTAGCCACCTTCTTTGAGTTTTTTAGGATCAACCTGCTTACCATTCATAGGTTTGAAGGGAATTTCAAAGGCTGTCCACTCTCCTGTTTCTTTGGTGTTTTCTAGTCGAGCGAGCAGTACGATGCTTTTACTATTGAGCGAGTTAGAGCCATCTAGATTGGGAGTTTCTTTGGATACTTCATAGAGTACAGCATAAAGGTCGAAGTGATCTTTTTTACCTTCTACAAATTTAGATCCTTCTTGGTATTTAGCTCCTGCCGTATATTTGTAGTATCCTGCAAGTTTAGTTGGAACTTCTTGGAAAGGAATACCAAACTTGGTAGCTTTTAGAGGAGTTACAGCGATGAGACCTGGATCCAATTCTCCTAAAAAGAGGCTTCCTGCAGCAATGGGAGCATTAAACATTTTGCCAGCTTCACCAGTGTCTCTTGTTGTAAGTTGTGCACATTTCCCCTTATAGCCATTGTTGCATTGAGATACGGGGAAGTCTTCAGGTTTTTTTGCTTGTCCTGAAAGGGCATAGCCAAGGTTGCTAGTGGCCCATTCTTTGGATAGAACACCGACTTCAGCGGGGATTTGGAATACCTGGAATATTCCCTCTTGGAGTCGGATGTTTTCAAAGCTAAAGGTGTAAGATTTGTCTTCCTTTTTAGGGGCTTGAAGGATGGAAATGGCATATTTCTTTTCCGTCTTTTTGTCTTCCGCAGTTACGGTGTATATAACGGGTTTTGTAAAGTCTTGAGGTTTACCACTCTCTGGAGATATGGTGGCACCTTTACTTAGCGTAAAACGGAGGATTACGGAGGTTACTTTTTCACCAGCCTGAGCATGCATGGTTACTTCATTGTTGGTGATCTGAGGATCGCGTATCAGCTTTACTCCTTCCACTTCCACCTTAAGGATATCAGCTTCCTTATTGGCAGCTTCTTTTCTAATACAGGAGGAAAAAGCAAGCGATAAAATCGCTAACGAAAAGAAAATCTTGGTAAAAACTGGGTTGGTTACTTTCATACTTTGTGATGGTTTTTACTTATTACTGTGTTACTAGGTGTTCGTCTTTTGACAGCGCAAAGGTAATGCTTTCCCTTAAAATCTGAGTAAAAAATAGAGAATAAAGAAAAAGTGCAGTAGAACGCCTCGTCAGTTTCGTCTGAAACACTTGCCAAAAATCTCTCGGAACTTTTTCTAAAAATCTCTCGGAACATTTTCCAAAAACTCTCGGAACATTTTCCAAAAACTCTCGGAACTTTTTCAAAAATCTCTCGGAACTTTTTTTTCTTAGGAAAAGATCGGTTCGGACTCCTTTCTCATGGTATTGGTATTATGGTATTTTAGAAGGACTCTCATATTGTATTCGTATTGAGTACATTGAGGAAAGAGTACACTTCAATAAAAAAGAGTATATTTGTATATGCCGAGAGTCTCACCAGGCAATTCAACAAAAGAGATACTTGACGAGGCTATACTATGCAAAGCTGGTATGTGAGAATCCTCTTAGAAGCCACTTTGAGGATAGAAGGATAGGTTAAAGAAAAAGAATAGAATCGGAAAACTAAAACCAATCTTCAAATATGCGAATCCTCTCATTGTTTGAAAAAAAACTACTGCTACATTGGGGCATGCTGATTTCCCTTTTGCCCCTTTCTCTTTTTACGCTTACTGCACAGGGCTCTTACGATATCAAAATGCAACTCCAAGCTGGGGATAGACTATATATTAAGAAAGTAGATAAAAGTATATCTAAGACTGAGGTTCCCCTGCTAGGCGATCAAATAGTTACTGTTGTTGCCACCTACCAGCTGAGAACTTCAGTATTGGCAAAGAAGGGGGAGAACTTTTTGATACAATGTGATGTCACAAAGGTAGATCTTGATGTACAAGGTTCTAAAAATGCTTCAAAAAAGGCTTTTGATGCTGTCGTTGAGTTGATTCGCCCATACGAGATTGTTAAAAAAAGCATTCAAGTAGAGGTAGATCCCTATTTTCGACTTGCAGGCACCATCAAAGAAAAAGGTACTAATGCCAATACTCCCATAGCTAAACGAATCTTTACAATGATTAGCGACATCCTAAGACCAACTTATGCCGGTCGTACTGTAGCCCTAGGAGAGGTATGGAGTGATCGCGAAGAGAGTGGCAACTTGATCCATTCGCATATTTCAGAAGTGGCGGGTAGCGAGGCTATCTTGGAAGGAACGATTGCGGTTTATGAAAATGATAATAACCTGAAAAATAAAGGAGCAGGCACCTTTGATAGCCGTGTGGATCTCCATAAAGGAATTCTTAGAAGTTCTCACTCCTCTTGTCAGACAAAAGGTAAGGTGCGTGTAATGCTTTTCAACCTTGACTTTTCGAGTTCAAGACAGATTAGCACGCATATCCTTTTCAAATGAATTTTAGTCAAAATCGTTGACGGAACTTCTGTAGAAAAAGAAAACCAATAGAGGAAGTGCGCGCATATCCTCTATTGAGACTGTTGACTTATGCAACAGTCTCCTATTGGTTTTGCTTTTGGGTAAAATGAATTTCTTAAAGCAGCAAGGAAGAGCTTTCTCCCTCTTCTACTTTATTGGGAGAAACGATCAGTAAAATATCTTCTTCATGGAGGATGACGCTCCCCTTCGGTACGATGAATTTGTCGTTACGACGGACGAGGATTACAAGTTCGTTTTCTTTCAATTGAATGTCTTTTATCTGTGCACCCTTTTCTAGCATCTCTTTGGTGACCTTTCTCTCTTCCATGTCGGCACCAATTTCTTCGGGAATCTCTACCCCGATAAAGCTACCCTCAGGTGGGGCAGGTTCTGCGAGCCCCAGCATTCTTGCCACAGGAGTAATAGTCATGCCTTGCGCGGAGAGCGAGATCAGTGTAATAAAGAAAACGATCCCATAAATGAGATTGGCTTGAGGTACGTCTGAAACTACGGGATAGGTAGCAAAGATAATCGGAGCGGCACCTCTTAGTCCTACCCAAGAAATAAAAGTTTTTGCACGCAGAGAAATCTTCCTAAAAGGGAGGAGAGAGAGAAAGACAGCTAAAGGTCTTCCCACTAGCATCATAAATACTCCAATAAGGATAGCTAAGGCAGCTGAACTGATCATGTCTCTCGTATTGACCAAGAGTCCTAGCATGATAAACAGAATAATCTGTAGCAGCCAAGTGACACCGTCAAAGAAGTGATTGATGATCCCTCTGTTTACAATCTTTTGGTTGCCAATCACTATTCCAAAGATGTAGGTCGCCAAGAAACCATTGGCCTTGATGAGATCGCATACGGCATAGCAGGCAAAAAGTCCGCTGAGCACGAGGATCGGATATAGAGTTCTATTCGAAATGTTGACAACATTGATAAACCAACAGAGAAGCTTAGCAAAAAGAAAGCCTAAAAGGAGCCCAATGCTAAACTGGTATAGGAAAGTAAGTACCATCTCCCACCCATTCATAGAGGAGTGCTGGAGGTAGCCTATCAGTACAATGGTAAGCATGTAGGCCATCGGGTCGTTGCTACCACTCTCCAGTTCAAGCATAGGTTTTAGGTTTTCCTTAAGGTGTACACGCTGACTTCGTAAAAGAGCAAAAACAGAAGCGGAGTCGGTAGAAGACATTGTAGCTGCCATAAGCATGCAAAAGGGCACCGACAAGGCAACGGAGGTATATACACTCTCCGAGACAAAGTAAATGAACCCTCCAGTGAAAAGCGTTGTAAGGAGTACTCCTACCGTAGAAAGCACTACGCCCGGACCAATCACAGGCTTGATCACCGAGAGCTTTGTATCCATACCACCCGTAAATAAAATAATAGAGAGGGCAACTACTCCTATATTCTGTGCCATTTGGGCATCTTCAAAGTGAAGGCCCAAACCATCAGAACCAAAAATCATTCCCGTGAAGAGGAAGAGCAACAGAGCAGGGATACCAAAGCGGTGTCCCACCTTACTAAAAAGGATGGCTACGAGTAAAAGGATAGACCCTACTAGAAGGATAGTGGTGAGATTGATAATCATTTATGCTCTCGAAATAAAGCGATAGGACTTGAAGTCATGTTGCCACGAAGAGGGAACTCCCAAGAAGAGAAAGCCCTTTTCTAGAACAAATAAGAAAGCCTTTGGAGAGGTGTTTTAGCCTATCCAAAGGCTTTTATATACAGAGTTTGCTTACTCCTCAGGCATAGGAGAAGAGGGTAACGCAAAATCTACAAAACAGAGCGAAGCTAAGGCAGTACCGTATCTTTTGGTAATCGTAATGCCTTCTGTGATGAAGTTGAGCTCGCCGAGGTAGTACTGGCTATAGGTCTTGATATGCAAGTCGTTGATCACTCGTATGAGACGCGACTCAAGCTCTTCTATTCGATAGCGCCCATTTACTTCGCAGACTAGTCCACCTACCTTTTCATCAAAGTTTTCGTCTTTATACATCCAGGCATAAACAATTCCTGCCGAAACAAACTCATCTTGTATCCCATGGGAAACGGACATGATGGTCTTCAGTTCGGAGCCAAAGGGGGGCATATCTACTTCATCGATTGAAACGAGTCGAGCTGTTGCGGGGAGAACCGATGAATAGGTCATAATATTGTAATCGGATATGCCTGCATCGTACAGCGCCATATGGTAGCTCCCAGCATGCAGTTCAAGATCTGATTCTCCACTTCCTTTGGTCAGGAAAAAGGTATTTGGGATGAGATTTCCGTAAAGGTTGTTCATTGTAGTTCCTTTTTGTTTTTATAGATGAGGTTTACCCCTTTAAAAAAGAGGTTTGTAAAAGTATCATTTTCTGCAAAGATAGTGATTTCTACCCTTTTTTATTTTCTCTTTAGGTGCGAGAGGGGGCAAACAATGGCTTTCTCAAAAGGGAGCATAGCATTGATAAAAGCTACTCTTCTGAAAAGAGGTAAATCTTCTATGCGTATGCTACCCTCTTTAATCATTGGGGCGTTTGATCCTTTGTCTTCCTTGAGGAGAGTTTGTCGCATAGTGCCATTAAGAAGAGGCCTATCTGGGGTGATCCATACACCATCCTCTCGCTCAAAGATAAGGTTGCTAAAAGAGGAATCGCAGAGAAGCCCCTCGCTGTTATACAGTAGCACTTCGTCGCAACCACTGGCAAGACGGAGCTCGTCTAGAATGTGACGGCGAAGATACTTGTAGGAGTAATCAAAGTCTTCCGGAAGCTTAGCTAAGGCAAGTGTGAGAATTGTACGTGGCGTGTAGGCATCGAAAGAGATACTCTCTATAGAATCGCGGTAGATGATTCTACATTTTACGGTACTTCCGTGGCGTAGCTCCGTGGGACAAAGGTCTTCCAAGTCTGGTAAAGTAGGCACTTCAAACTGTTTGTCGGTAGCGGTTCGCTTCATCCTCTCTACGTGTCGGACGAGATTCTGTGGAATACCGCTTTCTAGTCGTATAGTTTCTAAAAAAAGGGCTGGCATAATAAGAATTCTTTATTGCTCTTCTTTGCCGTAAAGAGTTTCCCACCAAGAGGAGTCGTCTTGTAGGTATTTTGCAAACCAAGCCATGATACTCTCAGTCCAACGGAGTTTCCTCTCTATCTCTTGTATACTATGATCTTCTTTAGTGAACTTGATAAAGGCAACATCTTTGCCCAGTAGTTTAAGAGCATTGTATAGATTTACACTTTCTGAAGTGGGTACATTGGTGTCGCTATCGCCATGAAGCAATAGCAGGGGAGTATTGATCTTATCGGCTCTGAATAGGGGACTCTGCTCTACATAGATGTCTTTTCTATTCCATGGATAGCTACCATAAGAGGCTACTGTGCTGTATCCGATTCCCCAATATCCGCTCCCCCAGTAGTTACTAATGCTACTAATTCCAGCATGACTAACAGCTGCGGCGAAAAGGTTGGTTTTAGAAACGAGATATTGTGTCATAAAGCCTCCATAGCTAGCTCCAAAGCAACCAATCTTTTTCTTGTTTACAAAAGAGTGTTCTTTTATAAAGGTTTCAATACAGGCTATAATTTCAGTGGCTGTAGGTTCGCCCCAAGCATTGATGTGTCTTGCTGCGAACTCTTGTCCATAGCCTGTCGTGCCACTAGGGTTGAGCGTTAGTACGATGTAGCCTTGTGCCGCGTACATAGGTAACGACCAGCGTCCCTCCATATAACGTTGAGTAGGAGCAGTGCCACCATAGTAATACACAAGTAGCGGATACTGCTTAGAGGGGTCAAAGTGAGGGGGTAAATAATACCAAGCATCAATAGAAGTGCCATCTCTGTAGGTAAAAGGAAAATCTTTTACCACGGGGCGAAGAATTCCTTTCATCTTTTCTGCATCAAGATCCCACAGCACAGTTTCTCCTCTTGCAGTTATCTTTTTGAGACGATCTGCATTGGTTTCACTTTGCCCTATATAGGCAATATCTCCAGTTCCCTTTGCCAAAGAAAAGTCTTTGATGTAGCTTTCTGATGTAGGGATTTTGCGGATGCCACAACGCTTCGTCCATTGGTAAAGGCCTACTCTGGACCCCTCTTCACAGGCAAAGTATAGTGTACCTTTTTCATCGCCAATTACAGAAGAAATAGATGGTTTGAACTCTTTGGAAAGAGATTTTGCTTGATGGCTTTTTATATTGAAGAGGAATAGCTCACCTTCATAGCCGTTGCCCACTAGATTTTTTCCATTAAGTGTGTTGCCTATCCTTCCTAAACTATTGGGCGATCCGAGAATGGCGATTTCTTCCTTTTGTGGAGTAAAGAGAGCCATTCGTATATCTACATCCCCCTTTATCAGGGTATCCGTTTGGGCTGTTGAAGGATCAAATAGGTAAAGGTCGTTAAAGTAATAAGGAGTCTTGTGCCAATTTGTATAGCTTCTAATAAGCAAAAGCTTCCCCTCGCTAGAAACATCAGAAAGGTGTATGTTTTGTTTCCCAAAGGTAAGAGGAGAGAGTGCTCCTGTACCTTTGTGAATAAGGTAGAGTGAGCGATTATCCCTCCAATATTTTTGGCGATCATCAGGATCTCGAACAAACTGCACCTTGGGATCTTTTTTATCTCCTTCATCGGTTTGGTATATCAGGATAAGATTTCCTTTTAAGAAGGGTTGACCTTTTTCGGGAAGACAGGCTACAAGCATTTGCTCATTTTGGCCCAAAGGATCGCTTGTAAATAGAGCCCTTCTCTTTCCCTCATTCCTTACGTAGTAGAAGCGATCTTCTGAAGGAGTCCATTTATAGAAGGCTAGTTCTTTTGTTTCGCGGAGCACTTCCCCTTTGTTGTTGTATAGTCTTCCGAAATAGCTAGTCTGTTTGTCTTCGATATTGTAGTAAACCGCTAGGATGTACTTGCCCGAAGGAGAGAGAGCCACGGAAGAGAGAAATTTACCACTATTCATGAATTGAGGTGAAAGTAGTTGCGGAGTTTTTGGATTAAAACTGAGCGCGCAAGAAGAGGATTTTTCTTTTTGCTTTACCAGCACAGAGATCTGAGGTGCAATGGAGTCGTCTTTGAGTTGCAAGGTGCGTAAGTAAAAAGTGGACACTCCAGCATGGAGGTCGAGTGGTACAGAAATAAGAGGTAAAGAGTCTTGCATAGTTGGCTCAAGACTGCTCCCAAGAAGACGGTCTTCGTGGTATAAAGATAATCTCGCTGTACCCTTTGCCTGAATAGTTATCTTGGTATAGTGGGGCGTGTATACAACAAAGCGATAAGTAGACAAGAAGCCTTGACCTTTGTATTTGGTTTCTTTTAGAGAGAATATGCCCCCTTTACCAGCCTGTAGAGTAGATATTGTAGGGGTATTGGGAGAAAGTGCAAAGGGTTGCTTAAGGAGTGCTGAAATTTGTAGTTTCTCCTTTTTTACGTTAAGACTATCTGTAACCAAGGTAAAAGGGATCTCCCACGTCTCAACACACTCTAGAGAGGTCACTTGCTGAGAGAAAAGACAGCTCACAGAGGAGAGTATTAGGAGAAAAATAGAAAATATCGGTCTCATATTGGATATGTTGAGTGGTTATCTGCAAGAAGGATCATGCTTCTTTGCAAAGGTAGAGAAAAAAGTGTTGTGACCTTTATCTTGTAAATCCTTGCGAAGGAACGACTAGAAAAGAAGAGGTGAACGAGTTGGACTCTTCCTTGCACAAAAAAAAGACCCACCACTGTAAAGTAGTAGGTCTTTACGACTAGCTCTATTAGGCTATTTATTCTGTGACAGGCTCTTCGGCTGGCTTTTCCTCGCCTGAAGATGTTGTGTTTCCTTCTTGGGGCATAGGCGTAGCTTTGTCGTCACCGCCCAAGTTTGGAAGAGCTTTTTCTTCCAGTTTTATATTATCCTTCACACTTTGCTCAAAGCGACTCGCTTTTTCGCCTTTTGGACTAGGAATAAATGCTGCAGATGCAATACTGAGTACAACGATAATACCAGTAAGCCACCAAGTGGTTTTTTCAAGGAAGTCGGTTGTCTTTCTGACGCCCATCATACTATTCCCCGTGGCGAAGCCAGATGCTAATCCACCGCCCTTAGAATTTTGAATGACTACAATAGCAACCAGCAGTACTGCGGCTATAAGGATGATAATAGTAAGAAATATAAACATTGTTCTTTATTGTGATTGCTCTTCTTGTTTGTTCTCAATTAGTAATTGTAAATACTCAATCTGCTCTGCAAAGAAAGCACTTTTTTCTGAATTCTTTGCTTCTATGGCCTCAAATACGGCTAAAGCCTTATCAAAACGTTTTTGTTTTGCATAGATTCTGCCTAATGTTTCGGTGAAAAGAGTGTCGCTCCACTCCTCTTTATCTATTGGTTTATGTCCAGTTTCTACCGAAGAAAGTACCCCGTCTTTGCTTGGAGATAGGGTAAAAGTGCTTGCTTTTTCGGAAGTGTGGATTGAGGTTTCATCGCCACTGATTCCAATTGTTGCAAAGTAGTCTTCCGAAATGGCAATTTCTTTGCTAGAAGGGAGTGTCTGCTCATTAGGGAAGCATTGCTCTTCTAAAAATTGCTCTACTAGGGAAAATCCCTCGTTGTCGTGCTCTTTGGAAAGCACTATGGGGCAATAGGGAGTATCTTGTTCGGCTATAGCATAAAGAAGACTACGACTAGGGAGCCTTACCGCAAGGCGTCGGAGCTCGGAAGGAAAGCGAATGTCTTGGGTGTGATGAAGACCAAAAAGATAGAGGAAAGCAAGACCTCCTGCATAAGGATATGCATTGACTAAATGTTCAAGGGTAGCCAGGTTTTCCTTTGTCAAAGAGTTTGGGTTTTGGAGGTATTGGTATAGCTCTTCTTTCGTCATGATTATGGGTATTACCAATCTTCTGCTGTAGCGTTGAAAATCTGCTTTACAATTTCGTCGGTCAGTTCTTTGAGAAGGCCATCTTGCACATCGGGGAATAGACTGCTACTATCAAAATCGGCAAAGGCGGAAAAGGTGCGTGTGAAATTCTTTTTGGAATTGGCATGATTTTCAAAATTTACTCTTATGGTAAGCGTAAATCTTGTCATAGAGGCAAAAGCATCTTCTTGCACCGCTACAGGAGCGAGATCGTAACCCACGATGGATCCTGATAAATCAAAGTCTCCTCCTGTTGTGACTTCTCGCAAGCGTGTCTCACGTACATATTTTCTACGAAGAGCCTCTGTGAATTGTTGAGCAGCAGGAGGGTATACGAGTGCGGCTTGATTGTCAAAGTCCTCAATAGAGAAGGTCTTTGTCGTAGCATAGTCGATAGACGCTCCAGAAAACTTGTATGAAATTTTGCAAGAAGAGAAGCTGGAAAGCAATGCTAAGGCAAAGGCAAATAGGACACCGTGAAGCTTTGATTTCATTCTATTCCATATTCTTTTAGGCGACGATAAAGAGTTCGGTCAGCAATTCCTAGCTCTTCTGCTGTTTTCCCTTTATGTCCATTATTTCTATCAAGGGCGTGAAGAGTTACCATCTCTTCAATCTCGCGAAGTGTTTTCCCTTCAAGTAGCTCCAGCGCTCTTTTTTTCTTCTCGTCCTCAGTTAGGGAATTGGTCTCCTCCACGAGGTGGATCTCTTTGGTCGCTTCTGAATGATTGGAGTCTATGGGCTGTGTCCATACTTCCTCTACACTCTCTGGAGTAGCGATTTTTGTAGAGGAGGGTGATACAAAGTGGTGTACAGTAGGAGCAAGGGGCTCTTGCGAAGGCAGAACGGTTTGTTTCAGTTCGTCAAACTGAGATTTTAGATCGTGCACACTTCTATTGAGGTCAAAAAGTACCTTGTAGAGGATTTCGCGTTCGTTGGCAAACTGCTGCGAAGAATAGGCACTCTGTGAAGGATTCACCAGTACAGGATGAAGATCTCTCATACCCTCTTCTTGAAGATATTTTTCGGCAACCGCTTTTGTTATCAGGCGATCTTCTTCAAGAAGGCTTATCCGCTCTGTGACGTTTTTTAGTTCTCGTACGTTGCCAGGCCAGCGATATTTCAAAAAAAGCTCACGAGCTTCTTCGTCTAACTCCACGGGTGGAATGTTGTTTTCACTCGCACTTTTGCTTGCGAAAAGACGAAATAACAAAAGGATATCCTCGTTGCGGTCTCTGAGGGGGGGGACTTTGATGGGAACCGTTGAAAGTCTATAGTAGAGATCCTCCCTAAAGCGCCCCTGTTTTACAGCTTCTATAAGGTTTACATTCGTGGCTGCTACGATGCGAACATCTGTTTTATGGGGTACACTCGACCCTACAGGAAGAAAATCTCCTCCTTCAAGTACACGAAGTAGCCTAGCTTGTGTAGCTAAGGGCAACTCCCCAATTTCGTCCAGGAATATGGTTCCTTTGTCCGCCTCTTCAAAATATCCCTTTCGGTCGTTTACTGCTCCAGTAAACGATCCTTTGCGATGCCCAAAAAGCTCGCTGTCAATAGTGCCTTCAGGTATAGAGCCACAGTTTACAGCGATATACTTGTTGCTTTTTCGAGGGGAGTAGTTGTGGATGATTTTAGGGAAAAACTCTTTGCCTACTCCACTTTCTCCTGTGATCAATACAGATACCTCTGTCGGGGCAACCTGAAGAGCCACTCGGATAGCTTCGTTTATTTTGGGGTTCGTTCCAACAATGCCGAACCTCTGTTTTACAGTTTGGAGATCAAGTGTCATAGTTGTTTACAAAGGTACAGCTAATAAGATTAATAAAGCCTACCAGCTGCAGGAGGAGGTGCTGTTATTTCTTTTTGCTATCCTGTGGGAGGGGGTGTCCAATCACGGTAATGTGAAAGCAAGCTTGTCGTCTTTCATGCTTTACGTAGCATCTTCCTGCTTGCTGGTACTGTTTTATGATGGCTGCAAGATGTTTCTTAAGTATAGCATCAGATACCTCTTTCCCCTCTATAGGGTCAAAGCGACTCCAAGAAATATCAAATGTGGTACCGTAGCAGTGGGCTGAATTTTTAGAGGCATTTGAATTTACCTTTTGGAGTGCAGCCCGTTGCTCTTCGGTACGAGTAAGACTTGTTACAATTAGCCTATGACGAGGTATATCCATGAACTTAAGCCGCCTGGCGAAATCTAAAGAGATGTCGTGAAGTAGGTAATAGGCCTCTTGTACTAAGTAGGGCACGGAGTGGTAAAGCTTATTGACCATAATTAGGCTGTCGCTTTCTACTAAAAGCATTCCTTGCAGTCCATGTTCTGTTTCCAAGTCTACCTTTTCGGGGTCGACCCCATACTTTTTTGCAGCTTGCAGATGGAGATCATTGAGGTCGTCAAAAGCCTTACAGTAGGAGTCTACAAAGGGGTATTCAAGATCCACCTGAGTGGGATTTACGTACCCTATAATGGACGAAGTGTCGTCTGTTCGCTCGTGGCTACATCGTGTAGTGATAGCCACGAGCACCCATACGATTCCAATACCTATAAGTAAAATAAATGCAAGAGTTAAGAGAGCGTAGAGTCGCTCCCTTGGATGTAATCTTAAAAATCTTCTTCTAAGTCGAGCAACGTAGCTCCTCTTTTTCTTTCTTTTGCCTCTATCTTTTCCCGAAAGGCATTGAGAAGACGCTGCTACTTCATTGGCCAACTGCACATTCATAGCTTGTACGTACAAAAGCGAAACGTGAACTAAGTAAGGGCTCTAATTTATCGTAGCCCTAGGTAGTCCATTACTCTTGCGATACGTAGGTTGGCTTCTTTTTTTGCTTCAGAGAGGCCTTCTTTATTGATTACTTCTTCACGAATGCTAATGTAGTATTTGATTTTAGGTTCTGTGCCACTGGGGCGGATAGATAGTTTAGAGCCATCTTCTGCGATAAATTGCAGAACATTGCTAGAGGTCGGCATCGCAAGAGGAGATACTTTGCCGCTTTTAAGGTCGGTCTCTTGTAAACTTTGGAAATCCTTAATGGAAACAATAGGCGACCCCGCTAAGTCGCTGAGAGGGTTTTGACGGTAATTGACCATCATTTTGCTTATTTCTTCGGCTCCTTCTCTTCCTTTTTTTACTAGGTTGAGTCCTTTTTCGGCATAATAGCCATACTTGAGGTAGATCTCATCCAAGAGGTCAAAAAGAGTCAGTCCTTTATCCTTGGCCCACACGGCAAGTTCCGAAAAAAGGCAACATGCTGAAACACTGCTTTTATCTCGAATAAAGTCTTCCCAAAGGAAGCCATAGCTCTCTTCACCTCCTCCTATGTACTTTTCTTTTCCTTCTTTTTCGCGGATGATAGAGGCTATCCACTTAAATCCTGTGTAGCTTTCGTAGAGCGATACTTCCTCTTTTTCTGCTATTGAACGGATGAGGTCTGTTGTAACTATTGTTTTTACGACAAATTCGTTCCCTTTCATCTGTCCAAGTTCTTTGCGCCGTGTGATGCTGTAGTAGATGAGTAGGGTACAAATAAGGTTGCCATTTATGAGGTGGAGTACTCCTTCTTTGTCGCGTGCTACTACTCCTATTCTGTCTCCATCGGGATCACTTGCCAGGACGAGCTGACTACCTGTCTCCTCCGCTCTTTCCATTGCCATCTTCATTGCAGCTGGCTCTTCAGGGTTAGGGGAAACAACCGTAGGAAAGTCTCCACTTACATGATCTTGTTGAGGAACATGAAAGATATTGGTAAATCCGAATGCTTCTAGAGCACGAGGTACGATACGCATGCCTGTGCCGTGGATTGGAGTGTAAACTAAGGGGTAGTCGGCATGTTTAGCAATAAGTTCTGGAGCAAGAGAAAGACTCTTTACGGCATCGATAAAGCTTCGATCTATTGCAGGTCCGATTTCTTCAATAAGAGTTTTCTCACCCTCAAAGTTTACTTGTCGAGGCGAGTCTATTTTGTTTACTTCTTTGATGATCCCACTGTCATGAGGAGCTACAATTTGTGCGCCATCTTCCCAAAAGACCTTGTAGCCATTGTACTCTTTAGGATTGTGGCTAGCGGTAATCATTACCCCACTTTGGCAACCTAAATGTCGGATTGCAAAAGAAACCTCAGGAGTAGGTCGCAGAGCATCGAAAAGGTACACTTTAATCCCATTTGCAGAAAAGACCTCTGCTGCCACCTGACTAAAATATTCACTGTTGTGACGACAGTCATGACCTATCACCACCTTTATCTCTTTTTTATCAGGAAAGGTATTCTTTAGATAGTTGCAGAGCCCTTGTGTGGCCATTCCTACAGTGTACCGGTTCATGCGATTAGTCCCAGCTCCCATTATACCTCGAAGTCCAGCTGTACCAAATTCAAGATTTTTATAGAAAGCATCGATGAGAGGTGTAGAGTCGTTTGCATTGAGCAGGTCTTGTACCTCCTGTCGCGTTTGTGAGTCAAACTCATCTGAGAGCCATACGCTAGCAATTTCCTTTACTTGAGCCAACAGTTGTGCGTCCATAGTCTATATTCCTGTCTTATTTTTTTCTGATGATTGCAATATATTCACATCCTAAGAAGAAGGAATCTCCTCTTCTCTAGGGTACGGAATGCAAATGTACGAACAAAGATAAACAAAAAGGTGGAGTGCCTAGTCGCTATAAGGCGATAAAATGAAAGTTTTATTTGTAAGTCAACAGCGTGTGCTATCTCTTAGAAAATCCGTATCTTTGTAAGTGAGGTAGTCTTCTAGCGTGGGGTCCTTGTGGTAAAATGTCTTACTAATTCTACCATTTATTCGCTAAAGGAGAGATTGTGATAGTCGTAGAAAAGTTGGACCTCATACTTATACTGCCCAAGAACAAGTCGCAAATAATAATGAAAGGATAAAGAATATGAAGACGAAAGTAAGTACAATTTTCTTACCTCTTATAGCTCTTGTCTTGAGCCTTGGTGCCTATTGCGAAGGTTTTGCCCAAGAAGCGAAAAGTGGAGCTAAAATTGAAACTACAGAAGTGGAGTTTGATTTTGGAGAAATATTAGAAGCGGATGGCCCTGTTAGTCATACTTTTGTGGTGAAAAATACAGGGAAATCACCCCTCGTACTAACGCGAGTAAGTGCTTCTTGTGGCTGTACAAAGCCAGAGTTTTCAAGGGAACCAATCGCTCCTGGAGCATCCACGAAAATAAAAATTACCTACAACCCTGCTGGACGTCCAGGACAGTTTGTAAAGACAATTGCAATCTATAGCAATGGCTCTGAAGGTGCTGTGACCGTGAGAATACGTGGGGTGGTAAAGTGATGCAATAGACCAAAATTTTAAAGGTATATTCTGAGAATGAACATCCTAACAAATAAAGCCATAACGGTAGCAACTTTGTTTATCGTTATGGCTTTTTCTTCTATCCTCCGTGCACAAACGGAAAAAAACGTGGCTCCTAACGTCAAGTTTGTCAATGCTTCTCACAACTTTGGAATAATTACAGAGGAGGGAGGCGAGGTCTATCATCAATTCGTATTTACAAATGAAGGAAATTCCCCTCTCGTAATTACACGCGTAACTACAGATTGTGGGTGCACCACTACTAACTATACAAGAACTGCTGTTGAAGCCGGCGGAAAGGGGTTCATTAATGTGGTTTACGATCCGATGGGGCGTCCTGGAGCTTTTGTGAAAAATATCCAAGTGTACACCAATGTTGCTGTACAACCTTTTAAGTTGCAGATTACTGGAAATGTGACCACTCGGGGAGGGGTTGAGGGATCTCAGTATGTGGACACATTGGGTAGCTTACAGATAAGTAGCAATTTCCTTGCCTTTCCAGCAGTTTCTAGTGAGCGGTCTCAAGTGGTTCGCTTTTCTGTGTTCAACACTTCAAATAAAACCGTACAGGTTGCATTGCGTGGTGATGAAAAGCTTGTATCTCTTTCGCAAAAGGAGGTTACTCTTGAGGGAAAGCAGCCTGCCAACGTGATGATAACTACCTCCTTTGACCCCAATAAAGTGAAGCCTTCTGTCTATTTAAGTAAGCTAGAGCTAATGTTGAAAGAAGACGGACAAAAAACGCTTTACAAAGAGGTAACTATCAAGCTTCCAGTTGTGCCAGACTTCTCAAAGGTCAAAAGTAAAGCTTATCCACGAGCAGATCTTACCACCTATTATGACCTTGGTAAGGTAATAGGAAGTGATCCTGTAGTGGGCTATTTCGAAATAAACAATCAGGGAGAGGGAAGTCTTGAGTTGCTTGATGTATACTGTCCGAATGCAGCTATTGCATTCCGTATCCCGCAGAAAAAAGCTGAAAAGGGAAAGATGCTACGTGTGGAGTATCGGATAGATACTGTACTTATGCAACGCCTTAATGAGAGCTTCGATGAGAATGTTGATTTGATTCTCAACGATCCGCGAGCACCTTACAGAAGAGTGAAAATTAGACTTTCTTTGTAAGAAGAGAAAAGGATTGATTATTTTCCCCATAAGGCTTAGATGCTTTTCAAAAAAAGCATCAGGTATTTTCACTTAAGTGTGTAGAAACATGTTATGAAAATTCCTGATGTTTTTTTTGCATACATTTTCTCCTTGGTTTTCTTCATTGAAGAGAAATGATTTAATTGCCTTTCCCCTTTCTTTGCTTGCATGAGGAGCTTTTTGAGGGGCTATCTTCCTTTTGGTTTGCTAGATATGCTTTATTGTCGTATTTTTGTAAAGGCTTTGGGGAGCTGACAAATTTGAATGAAGAAAAGGTATGTAATGCCATGCGATAGCTACCCTATCTTTTACGTCCAGACCCTTCATGAGCTGAAATAAAGAAAGGCCTATTTTTTTCAGTATGGAGTGATAGGAAGAAATGGAAGGAAAAAAAGATAAACAACACGAATTGGACAAACGTTACCTTCGCATGGCGAAGATTTGGGCGGAAAATTCCTACTGTCAAAGACGTCAAGTGGGTGCTCTGATCGTGAAAAACAAAATGATTATCTCTGATGGATACAATGGTACTCCTTCAGGATTTGAAAACCACTGTGAAGATAGCGAAGGCATGACTAAGCCTTACGTCCTCCATGCTGAGGCTAATGCCATTACTAAGGTGGCTGCTAGTACCAACGATAGTACGGGTGCGACTATTTATATTACGGCATCTCCATGCTTGGAGTGTGCCAAGCTGATTATTCAGAGCAAAATTGTCCGAGTGGTATACGAAGATGAATATAGGCTACGTGATGGCGTGGATCTCCTTGAACGTGCAGGAATTGAGGTGGTTTGTGTCCCCTTAGAAGAATAGTATTTATTATCAACGTTTCCTAAACGTTTAGTTATACAGCATATCCTTAAAGACAAACTATACATAACCCTTTACGGGATTCCCAAATAATGACCCTGAAAAAATGGCGTTCCACGCCGATTCTTATACTCTCCATTGTAGTAGCTTTACTGCTTGGAGTGGTTATTGGTTGGTTTTCTCACCGCCGTACGAGGCTTAATGCTTATGATGCTTCTCTAAATGAAGTCATTGATTTAGTACAAAAGCACTATGTAGATAGTGTGGATATGTCCTCAATCACGGAGTCTTTGATACCTGATCTTTTGCACCGCTTGGACCCCCATTCTGAGTTTATCGATCGAGACGAGAGTCTTGCCGAAACTCAGCGATTAGAAGGTCACTTCTATGGGGTTGGTATTACTTTCAATACAATTATTGATACTCCTGTTGTGGTAGATGTAATTAAGGGAGGCGGGGCCGATCGTGCGGGAATAAGACCTGGAGACCGGATCCTTTCTGCCAATAAGGTCTCTTTACTAACGGATTCTCTTACCTCCGAGGAAGTTCAAAAAAAACTGCGAGGAGGAAAAGGTACAGTCGTAAATGTGGGTATACTTCGCAACCACAAGCTGATGAATGTGGGGATTACTAGAGATGATGTCCCAATATATAGCATCAATGTAGCTTACATGATCGGCGGTGGAGTAGGACTCATTAAGATAAATGGATGGGCACGTAACACCCACCAAGAGTTTATTTCAGCCTATGCCAAGCTCAAGGAGCAGGGAATGAAAAAATTGATCATTGACCTGAGAGATAATGTGGGCGGATATATGCAAAGTGCGGTGCAGGTTGCCAACGAGTTCCTTCCTAGAGGAAGCGTGATAGTCTATAGCGAAGGGCGTGCTTTTCCTAAAGAAGAATATTATGCCGATGGTTATGGTCTTTTGCAAGATATTCCTCTTGTGATTATGGTTAATGAACTTTCCGCAAGCTCAAGTGAGATTTTTGCTGGTACCTTGCAGGATCATGATCGAGCAACGGTAGTAGGGCGTCGTACTTTTGGCAAAGGATTAGTGCAGCAACCCTTTTACTTGCCTGATAGCTCTCAAGTGAGACTTACTGTAGCTCGCTACTATATGCCAAGCGGAAGAAGTATCCAAAAACGCTATACAATGGGCGATCAAGAAGGCTATCGTCGTGATCTCGTGAATAGAATAGACGCTGGAGAAATTTATCATCTAGATAGTAGCTTTTACGAGACTGCTCCTAAATACGTGACCGATGCCGGACGAGTAGTATACGGTGAAAGTGGTATTATGCCCGACTTTTTTGTACCTGCGGATAGTATGGCTACAAACTCCTACTACATGCGCTTGGTAGAGTCTGGGCTTGTTCCAGAATTTGCCTTTCGTTTTAGCGATAAAAATAGGAAAGTGCTTTCTGGCTATTCTTCGCCGCATAGCTTGTGGCAATTTCTAAGAGCCAATTACACTATCGTAGAAGATTTTGCTAACTTTGCCTCGGATCGGGGGATCGGCAAAAGGACAGCTATGCTGTGGGATTGTGCACCTCTATTGGACAAGTTACTCTCTGCTCAGATTGCTCAGTTTATCATGGGCGAGACAGGCTTTTATGAGATCTACTTTTCTGAGGATAATACCATTTCTGCTGCTCTGAAGGCGTTTTCTACTCCGTTGCTTAGAAAATAAAAGCTAGTGGCTCTCATCAAAAATCAATTTGGGCTGTATGGAAATATGAAGAGGACAAAAACAGAGCTAAGACAAGAGGTAAGAAACTTAAATAAGCAGTACCTTAGTCCTGATTACCATGCCAAAGCTTCAATGGTAATTTGTAAAAAGATTCAAGAACTTTCTCAGTTTGTAGATGCTCGTAGGGTCGCACTCTACCATGCTTTACCCGATGAGCCTAGTCTGCAAGGTTTGCTTGAGGAGTTTGCTAAAGAAAAAGAACTTTACCTCCCGAGAGTGGATGGACAGGATATAGCTTTTTTCTACTACAAGGGAGAAGAAGGACTATCTGTGGGAAGCTATGGTATAGAAGAACCTGAAGATAGTGCAGGTAAAGCTGTTGATCCCCATACATTAGACTTAATCATCGTGCCTGGAATGGCATTTTCACCAGAAGGAATAAGGCTAGGACGAGGGAAAGCATATTACGATCGCTTTTTACCTTATACTAATGCTTACCTTGTGGGCGTGACCTTTGCTTATAGACTCTTCCCCGAAATTCCTCACGAAGAGTGGGATTTCCCGATGAATAGAGTCCTTACCGACTAGAGACCTTAAACTAATCATGATAAGAATATGAGTACTCAAAAGACTACTTTTACACTAGATGCTACTTTGCCTGAATATCCTTCCTTCCAAGAAGGTATTCGTCGTGCTCCAGATAGAGGTTACAGCCTAACGAAAGAGCAAACAAAAGTGGCTTTGCGCAATGCTCTTCGCTACGTGCCTAAAGAACTTCATGCCAAACTCGCTCCTGAGTTCCTTGAAGAACTTAAGACACGCGGAAAGATATATGCCTATCGCTTTAGACCAGAGGGAGACCTTAAGGCTACAACAATTGAGGACTATAAGGGGAAATGCCTTGCTGGTAAGGCTTTTCAAGTGATGATTCACAACAACCTCTCCTTTGATGTCGCTCTTTATCCCTACGAGCTAGTCACCTATGGAGAAACGGGTCAAGTATGCCAAAATTGGCTCCAATATAGACTTATTATCAAGTACCTTGAAGAGCTAGAAGAAGACCAGACTTTAGTGCTACTAAGTGGTCACCCCTTAGGACTCTTTAAGAGCAGACCCGATGCTCCTCGCGTTATCCTTACCAACTCTATGATGGTCGGCCTATACGACAACATAGAAGATTGGGAAGTAGCTGCTCAAATGGGGGTAGCCAATTATGGTCAAATGACAGCAGGAGGATGGATGTATATAGGTCCTCAAGGCATAGTACATGGTACATTTAATACCCTTCTCAATGCTGGACGAAAGGTGCTCCATATCCCAACAGGAAAAAATCTCAGTGGCAAGTTGTTCGTTTCTAGTGGACTTGGTGGCATGAGTGGTGCACAGCCTAAGGCTGCGGACATTGCTGGAGCGGTAAGCGTAATTGCCGAGGTTGACTACTCTCGTATCAAGACGAGACTTGATCAAGGCTGGGTTAAGCATGTAAGCGATAGCTTGCAAGAATGTATGGATAGAGCACAAGAAGCTCAAAAGAAGGGGGAAGCTTGCTCAATTGCCTATCACGGAAATGTCGTTGACCTTCTTGAATATTGCATAAAACATAATATCCACATTGATCTTCTCAGCGACCAAACAAGTTGCCATGCTGTTTATGAAGGAGGATATTGCCCTGCAAGTCTCTCTTTTGATGAAAGAACAGCTCTCCTGAAAGAAGATCGTCAACGCTTCCACCAAGAGGTAGACAAAGGACTTCATCGTCACTTTATGGCCGTGAAAGAACTTGTCTCAAAAGGCACATACTTCTTTGACTATGGCAATAGCTTTATGAAAGCTATTTTTGATGCCGGGGTGAAGGAAATCTCTCGCAATGGAGTAGATGATAAGGATGGATTTATTTGGCCTAGCTATGTAGAAGATATTATGGGTCCTGAGCTGTTTGACTATGGTTATGGTCCCTTCCGCTGGGTTTGCCTTTCCAACAAGCCTGAAGATCTACACAAGACCGACATGGCCGCAATGGAATGCATCAATCCCGATCGTCGTGAACAAGACCGAGATAACTACATATGGATCCGTGATGCAGAGAAGAATAAACTCGTTGTAGGTACGCAAGCTCGCATTCTTTACCAAGATGCTGAAGGTCGTCTCAAAATAGCTCTTCGCTTCAATGAGATGGTTCGCAATGGTGAAGTTGGACCTATCATGTTAGGACGTGACCACCACGACACTTCTGGTACAGACTCTCCTTTTAGAGAAACCTCTAATATCAAAGACGGAAGTAATGTAATGGCCGATATGGCAGTACAATGCTTTGCTGGCAACGCTGCTCGTGGAATGAGCCTTTGTGCCCTTCATAATGGTGGTGGTACGGGTATTGGAAAGGCTATCAATGGAGGCTTTGGAATGGTATTGGACGGAAGTGAAAGGGTCGACAATATCTTGAAATCCGCTATGCTGTGGGACGTAATGAATGGAGTGGCTCGTCGTGCATGGGCAAGAAATGAACATGCGATGGAAACGAGTGCAAGCTTCAATGAAAGTCATAAAGGTGACTATCATATCACATTACCTTACCTTGTGGATGATGATATTATTGATAACTTGGTAAAGTAGTAGGAGCCTTTGCAAAAAGGTGAAATAAGAAAAAGGAGCAACTTTTAGGTTGCTCCTTTTTTATTTATGGTGCTGGAATTACGCGTTACAGACAGTAACTTTTACGCAATTGCTCAAAGTCCTCGGGATGGTTTCCCTCAATGAAAGCAAAAGCTCTTTGTCGGGCCTCTGCTATATTGGAGGTTACATTCTCTTCTCCAAGGAGTTCAATGACCCCAGCTTGCCGTAAAGTCTTGTATACTTCGGGTTGCACGCCACTGAGGATAATTTGAGTATGTTCTCGATTGTGCAGGTGTATCATGGTTTTGAGGTTGTATATAGCGGTCGTATCCACAAATGGTACACGCCTCATTCGTACAATTCTTACTCGAAGGTTTTTATGTCTTTCGCTCATAATATCTTCGAAGCGGTTTGCAATTCCAAAGAAAAAGGGACCATTGATTTCATAGACTTCTATGCAACTAGGAAGGTCTAGTTCAGGTTCACGAGGGGTGTCTATGCTCTGCTGTCCGTCATCTATAAGAGTAATCTTAGACACGCTCAGCACCCTTTTTAGAAGGATAAGAATGGCGAGGACCATCCCGATACCTATTGCTATGGTAAGGTCAAGAAGTGTCGTAAGTAGGAAGGTAACAACAAGCACCAAACTGTCGCCCTTAGGACCTGAAAAGATTGCTATAAAGGATCGCCATCCACTCATATTATACGAGACCACTACAAGCACTCCAGCCAAGGCTGCCATCGGAATATGGGCAGTTAGTGGAGACAAGAAAAGTAGGATAAGCAAAAGTACCACCGCATGAATAATCCCTGCCATAGGTGTCTTTCCTCCATTATTAATATTGGTCATTGTGCGAGCAATCGCCCCCGTTACTGGTATCCCTCCAAGAAAGGGTACTACTAGATTAGCTACTCCTTGACCAATTAGCTCTGAATTGGAGTTGTGCTTAGTCCCAATCACTCCATCAGCGACAGAGGCAGACAAGAGGCTCTCAATTGCTCCTAGCATGGCGATAGTAAAGGCAGATGGAATTAAGGCTTGAATTCGCTCAAGTGAGATAATTGGGGCAACAAGTTGAAGTTTTACAGAGCCAATGCTGTAGTTGTCTCCGATGTTTTCTGGGCGAAGAAGTCCGCACTGAGATAGCGTGTAGCTTGCTATAGTAAGAAGAACTAAAGCCACTAAAGAGCCTGGCAGTTTTTTATGAATACGAGGGGCAATGAGGATGATAGCAATCGCTAGTAGAGCGAAAAGTAGAGAAATCCAATTGAAGGTGTCAAGATGTGCAAAATAGACTTTCCATTTGCCCAAAAAGTCACCAGGCATATAGGGTAGCTGAAGCCCCAAAAGATCTTTGATCTGTGTTGTAAAAATGGTGACGGCAATACCTGCTGTAAAACCTACAATAATAGGATAGGGAACAAAGTTGATCACCGTACCAAGTCGGAGAAATCCGAGTAATAATAGAATTACTCCAGCCATGATGGTGGCGAGTGCTAGACCATCTATTCCATGACGTTGAATAATCCCGAATACGATTACAATAAAGGCACCTGTGGGACCTCCAATCTGCACTTTGCTCCCGCCAAGTAAGGAGACTAGGAATCCGCCAACGATAGCCGTAATGAGTCCTTCTGTTGGTGATACCCCACTAGCTATTCCAAAGGCTATGGCTAGTGGCAAGGCTACAATCCCTACAATAATACCTGCCGTGAGGTCACGTAAGAAAAGAGTCTTGGAGTAGTTTCTGATGTCTTTAAAAAACTGTGGTACAAAGGTGTCTTTTTTTAGGTTCATTTGATTAGTTTTTCCCTTTTTTACAAAGATACGAATAAGGGTAGCAAGAGAAAAGCGGTTGTCCTGTATTCTCCTTGACTATCAGTTTTATCTATCCCCATACGCTTTCCCTTTCGATAAATTGCAAAGCTAGGACGCTTTGATTCAAAAACTAGGTACTTTTGAAATGAAGTACAGGAACTTTTTGG
>KQ959260.1:0-1069 GCA_001552775.1 Bacteroidales bacterium KA00251 | reverse complement strand
GGAAATGAGAGGGATTTGCAGTGTTTCTCTATGTTCTACACAGAGGGTAAAAGTGCAGAAAGCGTGGATTTGTGCAGAAGTTCCGTTACCAAATCGTTAGCCCATTTTCCGGATGGTAACGAAGAGGTAGGAGCAGGTAACTGACGGAAGAGTATTCGGTAAGTGAACTCTCTGCGATTTCGGTGCTGTTGCTCTGATATACAACGCTTTGCATAGCTGAGAACGCTTTGGTAACGGGTAACTTTGCCCATAAAGAAGAAGCGTATGCAAACAGACAAATTCAAGGTTTTGCTCTACCTGAAAAAGAGCGGACGGAACAAGTCGGGGCAAGCTCCGATAATGGGGCGTATAACCTATGGTCGAACCATCGCCCAATTTAGTTGTAAACTTTCGTGCGACCCCAAATTATGGAATGCTCGTGAAAGCAGACTGAACGGCAAGAGCCGTGAAGCTGTGGCAACGAATGGCAAGTTGGAGCGTTTGCTTCTCTCGGCGCAGTCGGCTTATCAAACCCTTTGTGAGCGAGGAGTTGTCTTTACAGCGACTGACATCAAGGAGTTGCTGCAAGGTAGTATGCAAAGCCAAATCACTCTCTTGGAGCGATATGATCAAATGCTCGAAGAGATGAAGCAAAAGGTGGGGATAGAAATCAAGGGGACGACTTTAAGTAGTTACTATACTACTCGTAAGCACTTGCACGCTTTTATCCAAGAGAAGTTCCACACGACAGATATTGCTTTCAGTCAGATTGAAGAAGACTTCTTGGATTGCCTACAACGCTACTCTGTTGGCAAGCTGGGGCATTCGCAAGGTCATTATCGTAAGATGGCATTAGCGGTGAAGAAGGTCTGCCGTCTGGCATATCGTGAAGGGTTGATAACGCGACAACTGTTTGCTCACGTAACGATCGAACGAGGGGAGAACAAACAACCTCGTGCATTGGATAGGGATTCGTTGGATAAGTTGCAGAGCCTCACCTTTGAGCCGTATGAAGTGGAGCTGGAAACTGCTCGAGACCTCTTTCTCTTCGCCTGTTATACGGGTGTTGCCTACTGCGATATGGTTGCCC
>KQ959259.1:11409-12620 GCA_001552775.1 Bacteroidales bacterium KA00251 | reverse complement strand
GACGAAGTGGAAACCACTGGTGCTGTCCTCTGTGGAGGAAGAGTAAACGGGAAAGGCTACTTTGATAGTAGCTTTGGAAAGTATAAGAATAAGCGAGGAGAGCCGAGACCCTCTGCAGTATACGACAAGAACAACAACATTTTCAAAGTTTACCACTCAATAGGACATCAAAACTACACCCCGATAGTGACTAGTGCTGCAGGAGCGTGGGGAGACGTACCGCAAGTTGTGGGGGTATGGAGTTACAGCTTTGATATTAAGTTTATCAATTCAAACAACCAAGCAAGTTACGGCTGGGCATTTACCTTTGTTTGCTACAAGGGAGATTAACCACCACAAAAAGAAAAGGGTACCTCTTTGAGAGATACCCTTTTTTGTTGTGAACGTATGAAAGCTTAAAGTTTGCCCTCTTCTTTCAGTTTTTCATAAGTTACTTTGCGAGTAGGAATAAAGGTATAAGCGTCATTGAAGAATTTATATACCGCTTCATTGTCTCCTTTTGCCCAAGCCTCACGGATAGCCTTTTCTGCTTTCTCCATTGTCGCATTGGGTATGTAGCCGATAACCTCACCAGGCTCTAACCCTAATTGAGAAACAAAATCTGTACCTCCTGCATGTAATGTAACGTCTCTATTGGTTATCCAACACTCTACAAGTACAAATTTTTCTACCTTCTTACCATCCACCATAAACGGACGTGGCTCAATGATATTGTAGGGGTCAATCTTGATACGATTACTCTCAAAATCTTTCATCCAATCTTCTACCGAGGTAGCCCCTCTTCGCCCTTCGTTATCCTTAAGCAGGGCTTCAATTGCAGAAGCCACCGTTACTATTTGGCGAGGGGTAAGGTTTTGGTCTTTTGGAAGAGGTTTTATTTCGTTGTCGTCTGCTTTCATTGTGTTTGTGTTTTCAACATTAAGGTATAGCCAAGTGTTGCCCTTCAATACAAAAGGTTCTTTTTCTTTCTGCTGGGGTTTGCCGTTGCACCCCACGAGAGCAACTGCCCCGAGCACGAGGGCTAGCACTACAAAGAGTTTTGTCTTTTTCATCTTCTGAAAAATTAATAGGGTTAATCTTCCATAGCAAAGGTAATGCTTTTTCCCAGAAGTTGCTCCCAATTTCCTTCCGAAAAATGTTCCGAGAGATTTTTGGAAAAGTTCCGAGAGATTTTAGAAAATGTTCCGAGAGATTTTGAGAAATGTTCCGAG
>KQ959259.1:0-11309 GCA_001552775.1 Bacteroidales bacterium KA00251 | reverse complement strand
GAGAGATTTTGGGAAATGTTCCGAGAGATTTTGGGAAACTCTCCTACAGCTTCAAGAAGAGGATAAGGAACCTCTAAATAAGGTATTTACTTTCCCTAATCTTCCTCTTTTCGCCAGTTTAGTATCCCCTACTCTTGTGATTTTTCACTTTTACCCTTTACACCTTTCGTCAACTTCTTCGTTAGCAAAGTTTCCTCAAATGGCAAACTCTCATGTTTAGTGAGAATTAACGTCCTGTTGATAAGTTTTCCCCTCCAATCGCTTTAAAAAACAGAACTTTTCCCCTATATTTGCACAAGAAATAGAGCACAAGATTGTTCAAACTCGGGAAACTCTTCTAAGAATAAAACCAAATAAGTTTTCCAAAGTGGACAACTTTTTGCAGAACTAAAATTCATAACTTACTCTATTTGAGTCCTATTTGACTCACATTTGGAAAAGAAATAGATTAGCATTGACCATTCCCTCAAACGAGCAATGGTACAAACCGAAACGACAAACAAGAAAACAGGAGTCTTATGAAATCAACTACGGATGAAATCACTGCCTTTGCTGAGCAGGTCCACACAAAAGAGGAAGCTTCGCAACCTTCCCTTTTTATCCTAAAACGTGATGGGAGCAAACAACCTTTCAATGCGGAGAAAATACGCTCTGCTATTATGAAAGCCTATCGTGCAGGTGGGGTAAAACCCGAATCCACTCGCGTAAATAGCATCGTAAGCCGTATAGAGACCTATGCTCGAAACCATACCAGTCAAATGCTGGCTGTGGAGCAAATCCAAGATATGGTAGAAGAGTCGCTGATGGTCATTGACCCTTTTATCGCAAAAAAATATATCATCTACCGCGAATGGCGAAATATAGAACGAGACAAGCGAACCTCTCTCAAGCACACAATGGATGGCATTGTGACGATTGAAGCCAACGATACCAACCTAGAAAATGCCAACATGAGTGCCTTCACGCCCAGTGGACAGATGATGACCTTCGCTCGTGAAGTAACCAAAGACTACACACGCAAATACCTTCTCTCTCCACGCTTCGCTAGAGCTCATGCCAATGGAGACATCCACATTCACGACCTTGACTACTACCCCACAAAGACTACCACTTGCCTACAATATGATATAGAAGACCTCTACGAACGTGGCTTTCACACCAAGAATGGTAGTGTGCGCACGCCTCAAAGCATTCAGAGCTATGCAACGCTTGCGACCATCATTTTCCAAACCAACCAAAACGAACAGCATGGTGGACAAGCCATCCCCGCTTTTGACTTCTTTATGGCACCTGGGGTGAGAAAAACATACCACAAGCACCTCGCCGATTCTCTATTCATAGCCAACGAACTGCTAGGCGATAAAGTAAAAGATAGTGGTGTGAAAATAAAGAGTCTTCGCCAAAAAATGAAGGAGGTACACCCTGAGCTATCAGAAAGCGAAAAGGCAGCCAAAGAGGTCTTTGAAGCCGCTAAAGAGCTATGCCCTAAGCTTACCCTTGAGGCTACAAAACTTGCTGTAAGAGAGAGCTATCGTCGTACACAAAGAGATACCCATCAGGCGATGGAAGGCTTTATTCACAACCTCAACACGATGCACTCCCGTGGTGGCAATCAAGTGGTTTTTAGCTCAATCAACTACGGTACAGACACAAGTGCGGAAGGAAGAATGGTAATGACCGAACTCTTAAAAGCTACTGTCGAAGGGCTTGGACACGGCGAAGTACCCATCTTTCCTATCCAGATCTTCAAAGTAAAAGAGGGGATAAACTACTCCGATGCAGACTATGCTAAGGCTACAGCCAACTTTGACGATGCACTCGCTGGAAAAATAAAGTTTGAGACTCCCAACTTTGACCTGCTTTTACTTTCATGCCAGACCACTGCACATGCTCTTTTCCCCAACTTTCTCTTCCTCGACACGACATTCAACAAAAATGAGAAATGGAAAGCCGACGACCCCAAGCGCTATCTCTATGAAATAGCCACAATGGGCTGTCGCACGCGAGTTTTTGAAAACATTAATGGAGAAAAGACTTCGGTAGGGAGAGGAAACCTTTCATTTACCTCGATCAACTTTCCTCGACTTGCCATAGAAGCAAGACGCAGAGCAGAAGAGCAGTACCCCGATGGAGACAAGGCGACTATAAGAAAAGAGGCTCGTCAGCTCTTCCTAGACAAAGTAAAAGAGATGGGAACACTGGTAGCAGAGCAACTCTATGAAAGATATTGCTACCAATGCACCGCTCTCGCTAAGCAGTTCCCCTTCATGATGGGCAACAATGTATGGAAGAGCGACAAGCCCCTCCAGCCTAACGACAAAGTAGGTGACGCTTTAAAAAGTGGTACCTTGGGAATTGGATTCATTGGTGGACACAACGCTCTCGTAGCTATCTACGACGAGGGACACGCTCACAACAAAGAGGCCTGGCAGACACTCTATGATGCTATCATGGTCCTCAACGAAGTAGCCGATGACTTTAAGCAACGCTACCACCTCAACTACTCTGTACTTGCCACCCCTGCAGAAGGACTTTCGGGAAGATTTACAAGGATGGACAGGAAAAAATTTGGGATCATTCCAGGCGTTACGGATCTTGATTACTATGTAAACTCCTTCCATATTGACGTGCGAGAAGAGGTGTCTATCGCTGAAAAGATTCAACTTGAAGCTCCCTTCCATGCCATCACTCGTGGAGGACACATTACTTATGTAGAATTGGATGGAGAAGCCAAAAAGAATCCTGCTGTACTGCTGAAGATTGTAAAGCTTATGCACGACACAGGGGTGGGCTATGGCTCTATCAATCACCCTGTAGATACCTGCAGAGGCTGTGGCTACAAGGGGGTAATCTATGACAAGTGCCCTGTGTGCGGTAGCGACCACATCGCTCGCCTAAGACGAATTACGGGATATCTTACAGGAAGCTTGGAGAGCTGGAATAGTGCCAAGCAAGCTGAAGAACACGACCGTATCAAACATCACTAGAATACCTTTTATGAGGCCGGGAGAGTATACACAATGAGGCTCTCCCGCGCCTCATTCTTACTTTACCTTTTTTTGAGAAAGAGCGTTAGTGCTCTTTCCTTATTATAAAAGTAGAGGTAACAAGTTTCGCACAAAATCTTATCATCTTGCACTTACTCAATCGGTACAAAGAGACGATCACAGATGGACCTGGACTAAGGTATTCCATTTATCTTGCGGGTTGCGCTCATCGCTGTCCCGGCTGTCACAACACAGCCAGTTGGAATCCCTCAGCAGGGGTACCTCTAGACGAAGAGGTGCTGAGCGACTTGATAGAGGAGATCAATAGCAATCCTCTTTTGGATGGGATTACGATTTCTGGAGGAGATCCCTTTTACAATCCCGATGAACTTGCCACTCTACTTCGTCGACTCAAAGAAGCCACGCATCTTCCTATCCTCGTCTATACGGGTTTTACGATAGAGGTACTTGAATCTGTGGCGCGCTATCAGCAAGCTTTAGCTTACATTGATTTCCTCATCGATGGACCTTTTGTCTATGCTTTACGAGACCCTTCTCTACAATTTAGGGGGAGCAGTAACCAAAGGCTCATAGACCTCGGGCAGCGCTACCACAGATAGATTGATTGTATCGCTACACGCTTTCCCTTGAAATGCCTCACTTACTACTTGATATCCACACCCACTCCAAGGAGGAGCCTATACAAGAGGGAGAAAGGCGACTCATTTCTTTCGCTTTAGGACGAGACTCTTTCGTCTTAAACGATAAAAAACGCTACTCCGTAGGCTATCATCCTTGGTATTTACCCCACGACGACCTTGAAAGTAGTCTTGATAAGCTTATAGAATATGCATCGCAACCACCAGTTGTAGCTATAGGCGAATGTGGACTCGACAAGTTGTGCGAAACTCCCCAAGAGCAGCAACTCTATTTTTTTGAACAACAACTTATTCTTGCCACAAAACTGCAAAAGCCTCTTATCCTACATGTAGTAAAAAGCTGGGAAGAAGTCTTGAAGAGCATCAAGAAATGCAAAGTATCCTCGCCTCTCATTGTCCATGGTTTTCGGGGAAAGCCACAACTTGCGCAGCAGCTTATTGATAAAGGTTTTTACCTCTCTTTTGGGGAAAACTTTCACCCCGATTCCATGTTGCTTACCTTTGAGTCGGAAAGACTTTTTTTGGAAACAGATACCTCCTCACTCAGCATCCAAGAGATCTACAACAACGCAAGCAAAGTGCTTCATATAAGTGAAGAGCACTTGCAAGAATCCCTGGCAAGAACCGCAAGTCAAGTAGGACTTATCCTATGATTGGAGAGCTTTCTCCGTCCACACCTCACTTTCCAATTTGCTCACAAATAGCTACTTTTGTAGGACTATTATGACATTTCAAGAATTTAATTTCGAACCCGCTCTGATGGAGGGCATCGACAGTATGAATTTTGTTGAGGCTACCCCTATCCAAGAGCTTACTATCCCCCCCCTTCTTAACGGAAAAGATTTATTGGGAGTAGCACAAACTGGTACAGGCAAGACAGCCGCTTACCTGCTTCCAATTATGAATCGTATCTACAAAGGAGAGTTTCCAGCACACGAGTTGAAGGCCGTTATAGTGGTCCCTACTCGAGAGTTAGCTATACAAATTGATAGACAGGTGCAAGGCTTTGGCTATTTTGTAGGAATTTCCTCAATGGCCATTTATGGTGGTACAGATGGTATTGTATGGGAGCAACAAGTAAGAAGTTTACAAAGAGGCGTAGATATTGTAGTGGCGACGCCAGGACGTCTTATCGACTTGCTCAACATCAAGGAAACAACGATCCACAAAGCTCAGTACCTCGTAATAGACGAAGCCGATAGGATGCTGGACATGGGCTTTTACGAGGATATTATTACCATCCGCAAACAGCTTGCTAGCAACTGCCAATTGGCTCTTTTTTCGGCCACTATGCCTCAAAAGATCACCCTGCTTGCAGACCAGTTGCTCAGCGATCCCGTAAAGGTAGAACTTGCCATATCCAAGCCCCCAGAAAGCATCAAGCAGTATGCCTATGTCTGCTATGAGCCTCAAAAGCTACCTCTTGTAATAAGTCTTTTTGAAACAGAAAAAGAGAGGGCTCCTCAACGCACAGTTATCTTCGTTTCATCCAAAAAAAAGGCTCTTGACATTGCTCCACAACTCAAAAAACAGGGGCTTAATGTAGCACAAATGCACTCCGACCTCGACCAAAAGCAACGCGAAGAGGTGCTGAGAAACTTTAAAAGTGGAGCCATTGCTGTGCTAGTAGCTACAGACATTGTGGCACGAGGAATTGACATTACCGATATTGAGACGGTTGTCAACTTTGACATGCCACGTGACAACGAAGACTATGTACACAGAATAGGAAGAACAGCTAGAGGATCTTCTAGCGAAGGCACCGCCATTACGTTTGTCTCCGATAGGGAACGCCGTTCCTTTGATGAACTTCAGCACTTTCTAGGGAAGTCCATTACACTCCTATCCATTCCTGAAAACCTTGGCGACGCTCCTTCCTACAGCTATACCCCTAAAAGTGGGAATGAAAAGGAGAGAGCTGGAGACTCCTCGAAAAGGAGAAATGATACTCGAAGAAGGTCTAAATACCCAAGGCGAAAAAAAGAGACAACAAGCCACAGTTCAAGCACAGTAAAAAAGACTTCCTCTACTGTTTCCTCCCACAAGAAAAGAGGAAGTCGCCACCAGTAGACATGGCGTTTTTCCTGAGGACACTTTTCCCCGATTACTAAAGAAGTTACATCAAGAAAGAAGGAATCCTCAAGCGTACAGAGGTCTACCTAAAGACAAGCTTTTTAGGGGAGGATTACATTTTCTTTCTATTAGAAAGAGGTTGAAATTTCCTTTGCAAGGGATAGCAGACTGGATTAGTAAGAAGTGCTATTTTACACCGATCTTCTGCTACTTTATGGAGGAGGTTAAGCCACGCTTTTTCCAGTAGAAAAAAAGGTCTTTCCTCGTTAAGCGGAAGTTGCATACTCTATAAGTAGAATTTATCATTTTAGCCTTACCTTTGCCAAAGAAGAGGTAAGGCATTTCGTAGGAGCGATGCTCCCCTCTTCCACCACAACAACAAAAAGAGAAAATCGTAACGAGCAATATCTATGACAACTAATTTGAGACGGCTAACGGTAATCTTAGCACTTTCACTTATAGCTATTACTTCTCTAGTAGCCCAAAGGATAACAGGTGAAGTTTGCGACAAAGAGCTGGGGATACCTCTTGCAGGAGTAAGGGTATCCGTACAAAAACCGAAATTAAGTACCCTTGTCTATACGGACAAAAAGGGGCAATTTTCTATACAACTTCCAGCAGCCACACAATATCAGCTTTCTTTTAAACAAGAGGGATATGTAGATTATACACGCTCATTCACCCAAGAAGAGCTACAATCTTCATCATTTAAAATAAACATCTTGCTCAAGAGAGACCTAAGCAAACAGAAACTAGAGGAGATTGACGATGCTTTTGCGGCTTTTGTGGTGGAAGAAAATGCCGACGATGCAGGTACAGGACAATCTCCCGTGCTACTTTCCGCCAGCAGAGACCCCTATATTAATAAAGCAGGATTCCAGTTTAGTCCTGTTCGATTCCGAATAAGGGGATATGACTCTCCCTATCAAGAGCAGCTTCTCAATGGGATGCAGATGAATAACCTCAACAATGGCTACTCTGCATGGTCACTATGGAATGGTCTCAATAATGTCACTATTGACCGCTTGTCCGTGGAAGGTGTAGGATATGCTCCCTTTACCTTTGGCAGCGTAGGTGGTGCAGTCAATATCCTTACTCGTCCCTCTAGCTTTAGCAAAGGAGGTCGTCTTACCTACAGTCTAAGCAATCGCTCCTACAATCACCGAGCTATGGTGTATTATAGTACAGGGCTAATGCCTAATGGATGGGCGATTACACTTATGGGCAGTAAGCGTTTTGGCAATCATGGATACGCCTTGGGGCAATTCTATGATGCTTATGGGTACTTTCTAGGGATTGAAAAGCGACTCAACTCTCACCATGCGCTCATGCTCTATGCTTTGGCTTCTCCTACAGAGCGAGGTGTCGCTTCGGCATCCACGCAGGAGGCCTACAATCTTGCTGGGAGTAACTTCTACAATCCCAATGTAGGACTACAAAATGGAAAATGGCGTAATGCACGTGTCCGCAACAGCCATGAGCCTATTATACAACTTCTCCACGAATACAAAGCACCGAGCCTTACACTTACGACAGGAGTCGGTTATCGCTTTGGATTCAATGGCTACTCTGCCCTTAATTGGCACAATGCTCCCGATCCTCGTCCAGACTACTACCGCTATTTACCTAGCTATTACAGCTACATGACAGAGCGACCCGACCCCTTCTTGGAAGACTATTACAGAGAAGCATGGGCTAGTGATCCTAATGTTCGCTACATCAATTGGGAAAGGCTCTATCAAATCAACCAAAGCAACTATACAAAAGTATACTCTAGTGATGGGAAACTCCTAGCAGAAGGTCGTCGTAGTGAGTATGTACTGGAAGATCGTCGCAACGACCAACAGCAGATTAATGCTTCATCTGTTGCCAACATCGCACTGAAAGAAGGAATGAAGCTAGACCTCGGTGCAAACTATCGCTATAATGTAACCCAAAACTTCAATGTAATTAAGGATCTCCTTGGTGGAGACTTTTGGTACGATATCGACAAGTTCTCCGAAAGAGACTTTCCCAACGATCCCAGCAAAGCCCAACTCGACCTCAACAATCCCGACCGCATTGTAAAGGAAGGAGATACATACAGCCACAACTTTGTTTCCTCTACACAAGTTGCCAAGCTATGGAGTAACTACTCCTTTGAATCTCGCTATGTAGATGGCTATGCCTCCATAGAGGGAAGCTGGACACAGATCTATCGCGAAGGAAAGCAAAAACGCGGACTCTTTCCAGAAAACTCTTTTGGAAAAAGTGACCTGCTCCACTTTATTGACTATGGAGCAAAGTTAGGAATCACGACAAAACTTTCTGGGCGTCACTTTATCGTCCTCAATGGAGCCCTCCTTACTAAAGCACCTTACTTCAACGATCTCTTCATTTCACCTCGTACCAACAACTTCTATATCGAAAACCCTCGAAGTGAAATGATCGCTTCAGGCGACATCAGCTATATTCTTAGACACCCTTCTCTCAAAGGACGTGTTACCTTGTTTTATAGTCGTTTCATGCATGGTAGCAGAAAGAGGAGCTTCTACGACGATGCTTATCGTGCTTTCTCCAATATTGTATTGACCAATATTGACAGAGAGCATATGGGAGTAGAGCTAGGTCTTGAAGCAAAACTACTTCCCTCACTGACAGCTACACTGGTATTTACCTATGCCAACTATGCCTATGCCAACAATCCAGACTATATCCAGACTGTGGACAACAATAGAGCACTCCTAGAAGGGGATAGAGTATACTGGAAGGGATTTCATGTTGCCGGTACTCCACAGACGGCTGCAAACCTTTCATTCAACTATCAGACTCCATTCTATATGTATCTTGGGGTAGACTTCAATTACTTTGATAGAAACTACATCGATCTCAACCCTAAACTACGTACCGATGCAGCACGAGACCAACTTGATCCCCAGTACATTCATCAAGAAAAATTCCCTGCTGCCTTTACAATGGATGCCAATGTGGGCTACTCTTGGAGAATCAAAAGCGGTCACTTCCTTCGCTTCAATCTCTCTGTTACAAACATTCTCAACAATAAAGGGGTAAAATCAGGGGGATACGAACAGTCAAGAGTACGCCAAACCATCAATGGAAAGATGATGCGACCCTTTGATTCTCGCTATTACTACATGCTCGGAACGAACTTCTTCCTCAATGTATCCTATGTTTTCTAACCTCTTTTTTAGCGATTCACAAACCATGAAAAATAGAATATCTTGCAAGAGTCTACTTCTCTTTCCTTTCCTTCTCGCAGTGATAAGTTGTGGGTACAACAAGTTTGAGCCAGTAAAGCAGCAGCCACCTGTAGATCTTCCTGCAGCTACTCATACCATTGCAGACCTAAAAGCAATGTACAAGCCTGGCTCCAAAGGCACGACTATATCGGGAGAAGTAATCATACGTGGTGTAGTCTCCACAAGCGATCGACAAGGTAGCCTATACCGCACGATGGATCTTCAAGATGCTACCGGCGGAATAGAAGTAAAAATGGGTATGGCAAACCTTAGTCTCCTCTATCCTCAGGGGTACGAAGTGGCGATAAAATGCCGCAACCTTGTCCTCGGACAGTATGGAGACGTTATCAACCTCGGGTTTACAAGCATCGATGAAAAGTATGAAACTGGCTTTATACCCGATCTTATGGTACCTAAAGTGATGCTCTGTGGCAGATATGTAGGCATCACACCTCAATTGATTACCATTGAAACAGCCCACCGCAACCTTTCCAACACCTTGGTACAGCTTAATGAAGTGCAGTTTATTGAGTCCGAGTTGGGGCAAACATATGCCGATCCCATCAATAAAAACTCTATATCGGCAGTAAACCGCACTCTCATTGATAAGCAGGGACACACCATTGTGGTAAGAACAAGTAGCTATGCTCTTTTTGCCGGCAAGAAGATTCCCCAAGGGAGTGGCTCAGTCGTTGCTCTACTCACTTACTTCAGAGATACTCCTCAGCTTGTTATCCTTGACGACCGTACCGATATCAAGCTAACCAACCCACGCTTTTAATTGATTATAGATAACCTCTAAAAAATACTAGACTATGCAAAAGACACTATTTGCCAAGATCCTAAAAGGGGTCTCACTTTTTACGCTCATGCTACCCTTGATCGGTCTGCAGAGCTGTAAAGACGATCCCCATAACTACGATGAACCCAAAGTAAGCATCGAGCCCACCCCTCAAAATAACACCTTCGTTTTTGAGCAAACAGCGGGTAGCAACGAGCTCACGATTAAAACCAATCGCAAGTGGAGCATTTCTACCAGTGGCGAAGATTGGTTTGCTATTACTCCAACTTCTGGAGAAGTGGGTGAACACAAGATCACAGTTACTGTACTTGCCAACGAGGGAGAAGCTCGCGAAGGACAGTTTACGATTACAGCTTCGTCCAAGAAGTTTACCTTCAACATCCAGCAAAAGAGTAAAAGTGGTAAAGAGATTGAATACACTCCACTCTCTGTGCTCATAGAAAAAGCTAAAAATGTAGGACAACAAGGTATCACGATTGATGAAGACCTTAGAATAAGAGCCGTTGTAACCACACACTACCAAGCTAAGCAATTCCCCTTTGCAGCCTTTCATTATATCCAAGATGCTCAGGGCAATGCCATGGTAGCTACGCTTATGAAGGGCAGTGGTGATCCTATTGAATTTGGTACACAGATCACGGCTAGCCTTAAAGGACGAAAACTCTCCAACTACAATGGTACAGTACAAATTGAACTTGACGGAAAAGAGGTTGTAAAAGTGCCCAATATGGCTATTGAGCCAAAAGATGCCACCTTGCAAGATGTATTGGATGGGAAGTGCATCAATCAGTATATACGCATAAAGGGGGTACAATTCAAAACGTACAACAATGTACTCTACTACGATGGTGACTTCTCTACAAAACGTCATATTGTAGAAGATAAAGAGGGGCATGAAGCAACCCTTGAAATTTGGAAAAACTGCGTATGGGGCGGTGAAAAGGTTGCGACAGGAAGTGGTACACTCACCTGCATAGCTACGACCAATGTATCTGCAAAAAGTGGAAAAGTATTCCACAACCTTCGTCCCACTCAAAAAGAAGACATTGCCTTTACGGAAGCACGCTTCAATGTAGGTGGAGGCGACCCCACAAAAGTAAGCTCCTTCTCAGTCTCTTCAACGAGTCTCAACTTCAATAAAGAGGGAGGCACGCAAACCCTCACTGTGACTACCGATGCAGCAAGCTTTACGGCTACAGCTTCCCAGCCATGGCTCAAGGTAACAGCTGATGTACCCAACAACAAGGTAACTGTAGTTTGCGAAAAGAATACTTCCGCAGAAGAACGAACCGCTACCCTCAAACTCGAACACAATGGTGTACTCCGTGCAGCCCCAAAAACAATTACGGTAAATGTAAGCCAGTCTGCTTCGGGAGAAACCCCTCAGCCTAAAGGTTGGGACGGGGGCGTAATTAAACTCCGTGAAGCCTCAAAAGCGGGTAAAACCAAAGTAGAGGAAGAACTCACTATTGAAGCGGTAGTCCTCAACAATATAAGGGACAACAACAACAGCTTTAAAAACCTTATCGTTTCCGATGGAAAAGCTGGT
>KQ959258.1 GCA_001552775.1 Bacteroidales bacterium KA00251 | reverse complement strand
AAATCACCGACCAAAAGATTGCAAGGGATATGGAGAAGTTGATGCAGCATGAGAATACATAACTTGTATTCTTACAGCAATCTATTGATGTCGGAACTCAAACATACTTGGAGATACTCCAAATTTTCTTTTGAATGCCGAAGAGAAATGATTGGGATGGCTATAACCTGTTTTATCAGAAATTTCTGTCAATGATAAGCGATTCTCTTCCAATAAGGCTATGGCAAGTTTCATTTTTTGATCAATGGCATAATCGAAAATAGTAGTTCCAAACAACTGTTTGAAACCAGCTTTCAGTTTGGTCTGGTTCATACCTATCTCACGTGAAAGCGTTGAAATTGAAACTTTTTTATTCAGATTTTCAGAGATATAATCTCGTGCGTCATAGAGTCTGTCTATATCACCTCTTGACAGTTTTAAGATTTTACAATCACAAGAATCAAAAGAATGAATCTGAGCAAGATACAATTCAATGATTTTACATTCCAAAAATAAGCTCCTCATTGCTCCAGAATATGGCTGTCTAGTAATTTCGGATATGAGATATGTCATTGAAGGAGTTATAGATGGATTTTTACCCACCCAGCAAAAAGGCTCTTTTTCTATACGATTTGCCATATCATTTAGCACACGACTGTCTTGTATGAAATGCTCCTTAAAGTATTGTTGTGAGAGCGAGTATTCAAAAAATGAATTATCTCCCCTTCGAGATGGAGCAATATGCAGATGGACAGAAGACAATTCTCTAACAGAAAAGAAGCTATGCTGCCCTCCGAAAATGCTGAATTGACGTTTTGTAATAGTTGACTCAGTATTACCTGATATACAGAAATGTGATAGGAAGTATTTATTTTCAGGATTATTTGTATCGGCAGGATATTTCTGTATATACAATTCATCCGTCAAATGAAATGTACCCCATGTAATGCTCATACCATCAGTCTCTAAAAGTCTGATATTTGATACGGGAAAACGTTGGTCTCTATATGATTGAAATGATGTCATGCATACATTTTTTTATACCTCGCAAAGGTCGCTTTTTTCTATATTTTACACAATACCCAATTTTTGTGGTTTTTTCGGTTGAAAAACAGAAAATCAAAACCTTTCTGTTTGACGGGATTCGTAGAAATAACTTCCATTTTCGTGGGAATATTTTGCGGATAGCAACCTACCTTTGCAACATAACATAAAAAGTTTTTCTATGGAAACAATCAATATACTTCGCGACGGAAACATGACGAAGTCGCTTATCAAATTAGGAATGCCAGTAGTAATAGCCATGCTCGTGATGGCGGTGAACAATGTCGTCGATACTTTTTGGGTAGCCCGATTGGGAACATTGCCCATTGCAGCGGTCTCTATCGCATTTCCTATCTCCTTGTTTTTTACAGGAATAGGATTAACCTTCGGGATTGGTGGAGGAGCCTACATTTCCCGACTGCTGGGAGCAAATCAAGTGGATAAAGCAGGGAAAGTTGCTTCTGTTTCCATTATAACAGCATTTCTCACAGGGTTATTGACTGCATTGTCTTGCTACCTGTTTCTCCCTAAAATATTAGTCTTTATGGGGGCGGATAATCCGACAATACAATTAGCAACAAGTTATGGTAAGTTGTTTATTGTCAGTTGTATTATTGGTACCATAAACGTATCTTCTGGTAATATTGTAGTTTCGCAAGGAGCTTCCAAGATTTCAGGGATGGCAATGATATTCGGTGCTGTTGTCAATATGCTATTGGATCCGCTTTTTATTTATACATTAAATGGGGGAGTAGAAGGAGCTGCTTGGGCAACCATTGTCGCACAGCTCTTAACGACATTTATTTATGTACTTTATTTCCGCAAATCTCCCGTCAAAGTTTCGCTGACACGATTCAAGCCAACCCGACAAATGTATTGTGAAGTCATTAAGATAGGAATATCTATGCTTCTGTTTCAGTTTCTTCAAAGTTTATCCATCAGTTTATTACAAAATGCTTCTGCGCGTTATGGAAGTGAGGCAGTCGCAGCCATCGGTATTGTGTTGAAAATTGTAACACTTGGAACGAATGTTGTCTTCGGTTTTGTAAAAGGACTTCAGCCTATCGCTGGGTACAACTATGGGGCAAAAAACTATACAAGAGTTCGTGAAGCGATACGTTATTCTCTCATTCTCACGACCTCGTTTTGTATCGTATGGAGTCTTGTTATTCTCCTTTTTACCGACTCTATTATCTCTTGTTTCGGTGATGACCAAGGGGTGAAAGTCATTGCCGAAGAAGCATTGCGTGCCAACACAATTCTATTTTTTACCTTCGGATTTCAGTTTGTCTATTCTACACTTTACACAGCTATGGGAAAGGCTAAGCAAACACTTTTACTGAACATTAGCCGACAAGGAATTTTCTTTATACCTACCATTTTAATTCTTCCCCTTTATTTCGGACTCGGAGGTGTGCTTTACACCCAAGCAATTGCAGATTTCTTTACAACCTTATTAACCTTCTTTTTTGCGTTGAGCATACATCGAGAATTAAAACAAATGTAACAGGAACGAATAAGACTATTATGTCAGCGATGAGACTGTTTTTTTGTCAAATGCACAAACAAATGATTTATGAGTGATAATTCTCTTGCAGTAGTCGGTCGATGTCGGAGAGTTTGTAGAGTATTTTCCCTGCGATTTGAGTGTAGGGAATAATCCCCTTGTCCCGATAGTCTTGCAAGGTGCGAGGGGAAAGGAACAGTCTCTCGGAACTTTTCAGAAAATCTCTCGGAACTTTTAGGGGGAAGGGCATTAGGGAGAGGATTGAGGGTAAATAAATGGAAATGAGAGGGATTTGCAGTGTTTCTC
>KQ959257.1 GCA_001552775.1 Bacteroidales bacterium KA00251 | reverse complement strand
GAACCCCTCAAATATCTCACGCCCACAACAGATAGAGACCGAACTGTCTCACGACGTTCTGAACCCAGCTCGCGTGCCACTTTAATGGGCGAACAGCCCAACCCTTGGAACCTTCTCCAGCCCCAGGATGTGACGAGCCGACATCGAGGTGCCAAACCGCTCCGTCGATTTGAGCTCTTGGGAGCGATCAGCCTGTTATCCCCGGAGTACCTTTTATCCTTTGAGCGATGGCCCTTCCATGCGGAACCACCGGATCACTATGCTCTAGTTTCCTACCTGTGCGACTTGTTGGTCTCACAGTCAAGCACCCTTATGCCATTACACTCTTCGACCGGTTACCAATCGGTCTGAGGGTACCTTTAGAAGCCTCCGTTACTCTTTTGGAGGCGACCACCCCAGTCAAACTACCCACCATACAGTGTCCTTGCTCATTGCAAGTTAGTGACCAAATAATAAAAGGGCCGTATTTCAACAGCGGCTCCACACCATCTAGCGACAGCATCTCATAGCCTCCGGCCTATCCTACACATCTAATACCCGATCACAATGTAAAGCTATAGTAAAGGTTCACGGGGTCTTTTCGTCCCGTTGCGGGTAATCGGCATCTTCACCGATACTACAATTTCACCGAGCTCGCGGTTGAGACAGTGCCCAGATCGTTACACCATTCGTGCAGGTCGGAACTTACCCGACAAGGAATTTCGCTACCTTAGGACCGTTATAGTTACGGCCGCCGTTTACTGGGGCTTCAATTCAATGCTTCTTCTTGCGAATGACATCTCCTCTTAACCTTCCAGCACCGGGCAGGTGTCAGGCTATATACGTGATGTTTCCACTTGGCATAGCCATATGTTTTTGCTAAACAGTCGCCAGGGCCTATTCTCTGCGGCCTCCCCGGAAGGAGGCGTTCTTTTTCCCAAAGTTACAGAACTATTTTGCCTAGTTCCTTAACCGCGAATCTCTCGAGCGCCTTAGTATACTCAACCCAACTACCTGTGTCGGTTTGCGGTACGGGTAGCTGCAGAATTAACGTTAGAAGATTTTCTTGGAAGCCCTTCAAGCCTATTATCGCATTGTGCAAGCACGCTGCGTACTGTCGCATTTCAGCTCAAAGTGCGGATTTGCCTACACCTCTCATCGCCTACCTGCTTCAACCAGCTATTCCGTCAGCTGGCAAGACTCTATTCACTCCGTCTCTCCTTCACTCCTACAACTAGTACGGGAATATTAACCCGTTGTCCATCGAATACGCCTTTAGGCTTCTCCTTAGGACCCGACTAACCCTGATCCGTCGAGCGTTGATCAGGAAACCTTAGTCTTTCGGCGAGGGGGATTATGACCCCCTTTATCGTTACTTATACCTACATTTGCTTTTCTTTACGGTCCAGCACTAATTGTCTTAATACCTTCATCCCATAAAGAATGCTCCCCTACCGATGTTTACACATCCCATAGCTTCGGTACACTGCTTATGCCCGCTTATTATCCATGCCAAAATCCTCGACTAGTGAGCTGTTACGCACTCTTTAAATGAATGGCTGCTTCCAAGCCAACATCCTAGCTGTCTATGCATCTTGACTTCGTTTGTCCAACTTAGCAGTGATTTAGGGACCTTAGCTGATGGTCCGGATTGTTCTCCTCTCGGACATGGACCTTAGCACCCATGCCCTCACTCCATACATTCACTTGCAAGCATTCGGAGTTTGGCCGGACTTGATAGCCGGTGAAAGCCTCGCATCCAATCAGTAGCTCTACCTCTTGCAAGAAACTGTACAGGCTGCACCTAAATGCATTTCGGGGAGTACGAGCTATCTCCAAGTTTGATTAGCCTTTCACCCCTACCCTCAGCTCATTCGAAAGCTTTTCAACGCTTCCCGATTGGGTCCTCCAGTTAGTGTTACCTAACCTTCAACCTGGCCAAGGGTAGATCACTTGGTTTCGCGTCTGCTCCTTCTGACTATACGCCTATTTAAGACTCGCTTTCGCTGCGGGTACCCATCTCCTGATGGTTAGCCTCGCCAGAAAGAACAACTCGTAGGTTCATTATGCAAAAGGCACGCAGTCACCCCAAAGGGGCTCCTACAGCTTGTCAGCAAACGGGTTCAGGATCTATTGCACTCCTCTATTCGAGGTCCTTTTCACCTTTCCCTCACGGTACTTGTTCACTATCGGTCTCTTGGTTATATTTAGCCTTACGGGATGGTCCCCGCAAATTCACTCAAGGTTTCACGTGCCCCGAGCTACTCAGGTGTCTAACCCAGATAGGTCTCTCCCTTTCGTGTACACGACTGTCACGTCCTATGGTTGCCCTTTCCAAAGCATTCCACTAGGTTCCTCCTATCCTTTATGTTAGATCCTACAACCCC
>KQ959256.1 GCA_001552775.1 Bacteroidales bacterium KA00251 | reverse complement strand
TAAAGCTAGACAATTTGAATAAAAAGTTGTTTGTTGTTCTTGATACACCTTGGAGAATCTTTCTTTTAGGGAGAGTAAGAAGGTGAGAAGAGATAAGCCAAATAGAATAGATAGCGGAGAAGTGGGCGACCCCACCCCTATAACGTAGTTTGTCCTCTAGGAATCAAGAGAGGAACAGGTTGGACCGGTTTCCTACTGACGTCAGTCCTATAGCTCAGTTGGTTAGAGCGCTACACTGATAATGTAGAGGTCGGCAGTTCAACTCTGCCTGGGACTACAGCGAAAAGGAATGGGGGTTTAGCTCAGCTGGCTAGAGCACCTGCTTTGCAAGCAGGGGGTCATCGGTTCGAATCCGATATCCTCCACCAGAGTTTGAGTACGATTTACGAAGTAGAACGTATTTAGACACGCGATCTTTGACATAATGTGACATATAAAAGAAACAACAAGAGTAGAGCTTGCTCTCGATTCTTTTACGACGCGACTATGAGAATAGCAGTCGTATAGCGTGGACCTGCTGAATTGTGTAAAGCACAATCAGGCATGGAAGCAAATAAAATAAAAAAGAGGAATTGAGGGCAAACAAACAAGTAAAAATAAAGCAAAAAGAATCAGCCACTGGAGAGTATAGGAGGATGGAAACGTAAGTGGAAATCCGAAGAAAGTACTTTTCAAGGTTGTATACTCATAATGTTGATG
>KQ959255.1 GCA_001552775.1 Bacteroidales bacterium KA00251 | reverse complement strand
AGGTCGTTCTTGCCAATTATTGCCATGAATACCCCTTGCAAGGGAAAAGCATCCATAAAGAGGTGGAGCCACGATTGACAGGAAATGAGGTGGCCCATGCCATACTCTGGGGTACAGAGACGGGTTATCTATGGAACAAACTCTTCCTCAGTGATAAACTTAAGCAATACCGCCACCTCGTAAAATCAGGAAGGAACTTTTGGGAAGACTTGGTACTAACTACCCTACTTCTATACAATGCAAAAAAGGTGGGCTATTATCCCAAGGTGGCAATCCACTATGTACACCATAGCAACACACAATACACAGCTGTCACTAAACCAGAATACATTGATACTTTAGCAGAGATACTAGAAGACTTTGAAAAAGAGTTTGAAGGAACTAAAGACCGAGAGTTAAAGCGAGCCTTTAATTACCTCAAGATGCGGATCTTTACGATATTGGCACAGCTCCCAATAAGATACTACAAAGCATTTCGCAAGCCAATCTTCAAGGTGGAATGGGCTCTCTTCCCGCACGATTTGAGAAATACCATAAAGTACTTTGCCTATTCTCTTACACAAAAGCGATATACAGCCTGGTTTACTACACCCTTATACAAGTTGGCACATACTCTACATCATCAATTATACGAGAAAAAAACTTACCAGGCATAGTCCTTAGTCTAAGATGGCACCACAAGTAGATGTACTGATCCCCGTAT
>KQ959254.1 GCA_001552775.1 Bacteroidales bacterium KA00251 | reverse complement strand
TCGGTCAATGGCAACGACTTCCTCACAGACCCTACAGGGAGCAGGCGCTTCCTCCCCTTTGAAGTATTGGCAATAGATATAGACAGTGCTAAAGCGATCCCAATGGATGCTGTTTACAGTGACGCTAAGCGACTACTGCATGAAGGCTTTCGCTATTGGTTCAATGATGAAGAGATTGTCGAGTTGCATAGAAACAGCGAAGCCTTCCAAGTCTATACAGCAGAGATGGAGCTGTTGCTCCGCTACTTCACATTTCCCTCGGAAGCTGAGATGGCTACGAAACGCTTCTATATGACCAATTCGGAGATTGTAGGGTATCTCTCCTGCTATACCCGACAACCCCTCTCTCCCAAACGGATGGGCGAAGCCCTGCGCAGGGCGGGCTATACGAGGGAGTGTCGCAGGATAAATGGCAATCCCGTATATGTCTATGCCGTCCGTAAGATTTACCCCGAGCAACCACCATAGCACTCTGTTGTTGCACTCCCTTTGTAATACCCCTTTCTCTTTTCTTTCCTATTCTCCTTACTACGTTACTACAACTAAGGATAATACAGTGAAA
>KQ959253.1:181132-194040 GCA_001552775.1 Bacteroidales bacterium KA00251 | reverse complement strand
AAAGCAACACAGCGATTCGCCTTTATGCAACAGTATCAAGGGGACAAAGTAACGAAAAGGGGGATAGTATCCCCCTTTTTTCATAGCTCTAAAAGCTTGTTAAGCAGAAAGACTCACCATAAGCTTATCTTTTCTCAAATTCTCTTATAGTCTTAGGAAAGTAGCCTCCTCATCTGTCCCCCTTTCGAAACTCCCAACACCCCTCCGATAAAAAAGATACGTATGTTTAAAAAAAAGTTCCGTTAAAAAATTTGGACTTTAAATCCCCGAATGAAGTACTAGCACTACTTTTGTCATATCGCTGCACTTGACACTGGAATCTGCATTGAAAATAACCCCCAGAAAGAAGTGAGTCTCTCAGATTTAATTTGTATCTTCGTCATGTCTATCGTCGGATTCTCTTGTTTTTTTGCAACACTGAAAATTCTGACATGGCAAAATCCTGAGTCGCTCGGCTCTGCCTCTTGCCAAAGCAAGAGCTTTTTGTTGCTCAGGTACTTAAAAAGTTTAATTTAATAGTGTTGCGGAATTAAGGGATATGAGTAAAATGAACGTAAAGCCAATGAAAGAATTGGTAGCGATGTTGCCACTGATGAAACAGTGGATGGAAGCGATGCACCAAGAGCCTGAGCTATCTACCCAGGAGGTAAATACAGGCAAGTATGTTGCCGATCTGCTAAAGAATATGGGCTACGAGGTTCATGAGCATGTAGGGAAACATGGCATTGAGGGGGTGGTAGGTGTACTAAGGCATGGCGATGGAAAGAAGAAAATAGGTATTAGAGCCGACATGGATGCCCTCCCTATTCAAGAAATCAATAACCTACCTTATAAAAGTAGGCATGACGGTATTTCTCATCTCTGCGGACACGACGGTCACAGTGCTATGGCACTTGGGGCAGCTAAGTATCTGGTAGACACAAAGCATTTTAATGGTACCGTTTACTTCTATTTTCAGCCTGCCGAAGAGACCATGCAGGGCGGTCCTTCGATGATAGATGATGGACTTTTCACGAAGTTTAATGCCGATAGAATATATGCCATACACAATATACCAGGGCTACCAAAGGGGGTACTGCATTTCCATGATGGAGAAACAATGTCGGCTGTAGATAATTGGGAGATACGCTTAATGGGGCGTGGAGGACATGGTTCTATGCCCGAATTAAGCATTGACCCCGTCGTTGCAGGTGCTTCTTTGGTGATGGCACTACAGACGATTGTAGCACGCAACCTCTCTCCTTGGAATAATGGCGTGGTCACCATCGGCTCATTCCAAGCAGGTAATGCAGGAAATGTTATTCCAGACGAAGCTGTACTCAAGTTGTCTATGCGCAACATGCAGCCCGATGGGCGTAAGCTGGTGTTGCAACGTATTCGTGAGATCACTTCTGCCCAAGCAGAATGCTTTGGATGCAAATATGAAATAAAAGAGGGACAACCCGGAGCTGTACTTGTCAATTCGCACGAAGAAACAGCCTTTGCTGCCGAAGTGGCACGCAAATATTTTGGAGAGGAAAATGTGGTGTACCCTTGCAAGCCGATGATGAGCAGTGAAGACTTTGCCTTTATGTTGCAAGAACGACCAGGAAGTTACATCATGTTAGGTAATGGTGAAACGCCTATGGTACACAATCCTAAGTACATCTTCGATCAGGAAATCCTTCCCATAGGTGCCTCGCTGTGGGTCGCCTTGTGTGAAGAATATCTAAAGTAGGAGATTGTAGGGTTTCAAAAGAACAGCTTTCTTTCGGGAAGCCAAACTTTTTTTTGTCTATTGAACAACTGCTGCGGTGCATATTTTTGTAGCGAGTAAAAGATCGAGAAGCCATTAGTTCTGCAAGATATAAACATTCTCTTCGGACGTAATTATTCGGGAAAAACCACACTTTCACGAATAATTCGCGCATTTGAAACTGGGAGTGGACTAGAGAAATATGAGGGTGGAACTTTCAATTTCGAAATGGTCGACAATAGTACTATCAATGAAAGAAACTTTGAGAGTATCCCTTATCCTATACGTGTGTTCAACGAGGATTTTGTTAGAGAAAACCTTCTATTTACCGACGACCCAGAACAAGGAGTAACACCCTTTGCTGTTTTAGGTGGGAATGTAGAAATCGAAAAAGAGATTCAGGAAGTTAAGGGAAAACTTGGATCTTCAGAAGAGAGAAGTGAAACAGGACTTTATCTGGAGAGGAAGAATGCAGTTAAAGACTATCAAGATGCAGAAAAAGAAATAAAGGAAGAGAAGGAACAGTTAGAGAAGATGCTCAAGCTTAAGGCTCTGGATAAGGAATCCTGTATCAAGTATCTATCCCATATTTTTGGCGATCAGAATTACAATGTAGCCAAACTCGAAGATGAACTTAAGAAGGTTACTTATCACAATCAATTGGCAAACGAGCAATTCTATCTACAGTCAACTATAAGTTATTAAGCTATGAGACACAATTCGATTGGTACAGTGATCCTACTGACGCTGGGGGTGATGCTTACTGCGCTGTTGCCTTGTCAGGGACAGGGTGATGCGGAGCTACCCTCCGATGCTACAGTGGAGCCGTCACAGACTATCCCCATCATGTATATCACTACAGCCGATGGCAAGCCTATCATCACGAAGAAAGAGTACAAGCGAGCTACGTTTTACATTACCGACCCCGCTGGGAAGGTGAGTCTAGGCACTGCCACAAAGCCTCTTAGTATGAACATTCGTGGCAGAGGTCATTCCTCGTGGAAGGGGGACAAGAAGCCCTATAAGCTCAAGCTGGACGAGAAGCTCTCTCTCCTAGGTATGCCGAAGAATAAGCACTGGGCACTCCTGAAGTTTTGGGCACCGACGATGGCTGGCATGAAGCTAGGCGAGCTGATGGGGATGGCTTGGACGCCCTCCACAAAGCCGATTGAGGTGGTACTCAATGGCGACTATATCGGTCTCTACTTGCTGACGGAGACGATACGGATCGGGAAGAATCGTGTCAACATATACGAGCAACCAGACAATAACGAGGATGCAGCTACCATCCCGGGTGGCTGGCTGGTAGAGGTGGACAACTATAAGGAGCAGAACCAGATTAGCTTTAGAGAGAATGACCGCTGGATCATCAACATCACTTACCACTCGCCGAAGGTGCTCTCCACGGCACAGCGGGATTGGCTGACCGCTGAGTTTAAGGGAATCAACAGAGATATCTATGCTCCGAACAAAGCGTCCAGTCGCTGGGAGGAGCGTATCGATATAGATGCGATGGCTCGCTTTTTCATCATTCAGGAGGTGATGGACAATCCCGATGGCTTCCACGGGAGCTTTTACCTGCACAAAGATCAGAGCGAGGGGAGCAAGTGGGTGGCAGGACCTATCTGGGATCTCACCTGCATGAATCGGGAGAAGACGGACTACACCTTTAGGATGAAGGTACACTATGTCTTTGCACCTCACTGGATCGGGGAGTTGCTTAAGGATGAAGACTTTCGCTCATCCGTCTGCAAGGTGTGGAAAGAGGTGCGCCCCATGCTCTCCGACGAGTGGATGCGCTACTTGGAGAGCTGCTTTGCACCTTATGAGGAGGCTTATCAACGAGATAATCAACGCTGGACTAAGGGTGACTTCAAGTCCCTGCACAGTGTGACGGAGGAACTCACGACTGCCCTTCGTCGTAATGTAGACTGGTTTGATAATCACTTGCCAGCTACTCCTAATGCGATTGTACCCGTAGTGCCGACCTCTGGTCGGCACATCGTCTATACCATATCGGGCGAGGTCGTGCGCATCGCTGAGGACTACAACGAAGCTCTGCGTGATCTACTGCGAGGAGTCTATATCGTGGACAATAGCAAGGTGATCGTCCGGTAAGAGCTGGGAACTAGCTGCTAAGCTTGACATTAAAGGTTCCTTGACTCAATCATTTTTGCACTTGACACTGGAATGTGCGATTGATCCATTTAGACACGTTGGTTCGGATTTAGAAATGGCTCTCAAAGATGTTGATGTTTAGTAATAAATAAACAAAAATACAAAATGGAAGTTTCAAAACAAATAATCAATTCTATTCAATATCAAAGTATAGTTGACAATATACAGAGAAGAATAAAATCAAAAATTCTTAGCGAATATAGAGATACTGCCGCAAGACGTGATGAGCAAAAGATGAAATTGGCAAATTTATCAGGAGTAGAAATAATGAAAGTACTCGAAACAGATAAAGATAATTTCATTAAATTCTCTTTATGCAAAATGCAAAAGTTTGAAAATGTAGAAATTGACGAAGAGTACCCAATTGGGGAAAAACCCGAACAAGAAGATGATAACGAAACAATACTTGGTTACTCAAAAGGGTTTTTGTTATCATATCTAATCGAATATTATTTACTAAAAAACAATCCGTCAGAATTGGAATCATATTTAAAAGCTGTTCGTATTCCAAACGCAAGGAAATATAATAATGAGTTGAAAGAGGTTTATAGTAATATTTGACATCAAACCTGCTCCAAGCAAGGTATTCTTTTACTTTCTTTTCTCCGCTTTTAGTGGAATATTCGGTAGTTTTTACTACCGAAATATGGGTGTATGATGGTGGTAGTTATACCCCAGTAGCAAAGCTTACCGAGGAGGGTAGCTATACTTGTCTTTGGCAGAACATAGCACTTACGCAGGTTAAAGCAAACATCAAATGTAATAACATTCCCACCTTATATTATGATTATATAGTACAGCTAATTATCTATCTTTTTTTGCAAGAAAACAACAAAAAGCGTACATACCCCTCACTAATATTCGTGTAAAAGGGCTCTTCATCTAGGCTCTATTTCGTTTTTTCTTGATCAACTTATCCATATCCTTTGCAATCTTCTGGTCGGTGACTTGGGCATAGATTTGTGTACTTGCAATGGAGGAATGCCCCATCATCTTAGCGATGCTCTCAATGGGTACTCCTGCTTCCAATGTCAACGCGCCGAACGGGGAATAGATATACCCGCCCGAAGTTGCAGGGCTTTAGGCTGAACGAGGTAAGCCGAATAAGCAATGGGTGCAAAGAGCGAGGCACGTTCCTTTGATTGATACAGCTCTATCAAATGCACCGCTTTAGGCAAGAGTTTTACACGACAAAGCGTATTGGTCTTCTGTCAGTTACCTCCTTCTTCATCTTCGTTACCATTCGGAGAATAGACTAATGATTTGGTAGCGCATCTTCTGCATAAATCCACGTTTTCTGCACTTTTACTACCGAAGCAGTTCACGGCAACAATCCGTGTTTCTCTCATATCCTCAACCACTTACCATCAATCTACATCAATCCACCTTTTTCTTGCATTTGCCCGAGAGGATTTAGGAAAAAGTTCCGAGAGATTTTCTGAAAAGTTCCGAGAGTTTTAGGAAAAAGTTCCGAGAGATTTCTCAAAAAGTTCCGAGAGATTTTTCCAGAGTAAGAAGAGCCTAACAACAAAACACCCCTATTGAATGGGACACACTCAATAGGGGGAAAACAAAAAAAGTTATGGAAAAAAAATTAAGCTACTATCGCCAGCTTCTTGAATGCATGACCAAGAGAGGCGTACCAGCATGGAAAAGCATTCTACGAGCCATTGCCGGATTGAAGAAACGAGCAAATAGATTGCGTCGGTAAGTATTTACCACAATAAACTCAATCTTCTCTTTTTCCACAAACTTTTGAAGGGCTTCGTTGAAGTCTCCATCTTCCAATCTAGTAAAAGTGATTTCTTTATCAGGGTAATGCTGCTTGTGATAGCTTGTCATTGCCTGTAGCTCCATGTCGCCCCAGTTTTCTTCACTTCTCGAGATATTGAACATACAATAGCGCGGATTGAGCGGACCCATCAAAGACATCATCCGATCAAAGAGTACAAGATCTCTTTTGTCAAAGCTAGTAGCTACACCTACATTTTTGATCAGTGCCAAATCATCTACTGGTACCTCTTCGGGGACAACAAGTACAGGCACTCTTGAAGAGTCAATAATTTCAGCAGCAACCGATCCAATGAGATCCTCATTGTGGTTGCTTTTACCCCGCGTACCCATGATAATGAGTTCAGGAGTAAGTAACTTAGAATAGCTGAGGATTACCTCTTCAGGCACTCCATCTTTAAGCACCATTTCATAGGGTACGGAAGGCAACGAACCAGCTTTCAACTGAGCTTCTATATCCTCCTTGAGCTTTTCCATCTTACGGGTCGCCTTTTCATACTCCCTCCGAATGTTGAGCTCTCTTCCACTTTGGTATCCAGCCACATCCCCTATTGCCATAGGTGCAACACTAAAGAAAGGAGAAAAGTAAGCATGCAAGATCCTTACTTTCATTTGGCGTCTATAGGCAAAGTAAAAGCCAAGTTTGATAATCTTAGCTGTGTATACGCCAAAATCAACAGGGATCAGCACATAACGGTCTTGTTTCGTGTTGGCATCTTTATAGCGGTCGATATAGTTAAGTTCTTTATATACCTCCTCTTTTCCCCAATCTGTCTCTTCGATTATATCCAACGCTCTCACCAAATCGGCTTGGTTTATCTTCACGCGTACACCAGCCGAGACACTTGGAATAAGTTGATTGACATTGGTAAGCACCACTGGTATACCTGCATTCTCAAGCATACTTTTGAGAATTTGTGCCTTTTCGAAGGTGTGAATGGCCAAAGTAACCAGCTTGCTATCGTCTTGGTTTTTCGGGTCAGTTTTTGATTGTTTTTTTTCTTCCATAGTGTATTTTGATTAGTTGCTTACTTGCTACTCTCTGCTTTAACATCTACAAATAGGCTACAAGCGCTCACAAGCCACTGAGGAATAAGCATCCTAGAGCTTCAAAAAAATAAGAAAAGAACTCAGCATAGGGTTAGCCATGCTGAGTTCCATTTTTCAATCTGCTTTTTCTTCGCTTTCTTCAGGGCAAAGCTCGCCTATTATCTGCAGAGCCTTATTAAGGATTGTATCATCTACCAGCTCTACAATACCACCGTCAGGACCTGGAGCAATATGGATACCAGCACTGCTACCAGTATCATAGTTCGTTCCCCCAAAGTAGTTTCTTACAGTATCCACATCAAGTTGTAGCTCTGTAGCTATTCGATGAGTAGCTCCTTCTGGCAAGCTATTTTTAATTCTGCGAAGTTCGTTAAATGTGATTTTTCTTGACATGTTCTTTATCTTCCTTTTATTCCTAAACGTTGTGCTTCTGCTGAGAGAAGCTTTTCCATCTCAAAGATAAGAGTTTTATTCCACTTTAAGGTACTTCTTTACTTCCTAGTATATTTTTTTATGGTAGAGCGTCTTAAAATATCCGATCTCTCTACGAGCGAAGTCCTCTAATTCCTCTTTAAATTGAGGATGAGCTATTCGGATAAGATCGCGTGCACGCTCGGCCATAGTCTTTCCCCTCATACGTGCGATTCCATACTCCGTCACCACATAGTCGACATCGTTTCTTACAGAAGTAACCAGAGCTCCAGGGGTGAGACGTGGCACAATACGCGACACCTTGCCTCCTGCGGCTGTAGAAGGTAAAGCAAGCACGGAAAATCCGCCTTTACTTTTCTTGGTCCCCCTCAAGAAGTCTACCTGTCCACCTGATCCACTAAAAAGACGTGGCCCAATGCTTTCAGCATTACCTTGACCAAAAAGATCGACTTCAATTGCAGAGTTTATGGCTACGAAATTGCTTATTTTGGCGATATTGAAGGGGTCATTGGTATAGTCAACAGGGTACAGCTCCACTTCTTCGTTGTCGTCGACAAAGTCATATAGCTCCTTTGTCCCCGTAATGAAGGCAGAGACCACTTTACCAGGGTGAAGCTCCTTACGGCCACCCGTGATAACTCCCTTTTTCATCAAATTCATCACGCCGTCACTAAACATTTCCGTGTGGATTCCTAGATCTTTTCTATCCTCTAGATTGCTGAGCACAGCATCAGGGATCGCACCAATACCCAACTGCAAAGTAGCACCATCACCGATAAGAGAGGCTACAAATGCCCCTATTTTGGCCTCTAGTTCTCCTATTTTAGCTGGAGGTACTGCTATTACGGGGCGGTCTACCTCTATAATATGGTCAATTTGTGATAGGTGTATCGCATTCTTTCTTCCTCCTACACGAGGCATTTGAGGATTGACCTCTGCTACTACGACCTTTGCCAATTCTGCAGCCGTCTTCGTATAGTCACAAGAGAGTCCGAAGGAGCAATATCCCTCCTCATCAGGAGGAGCGACCTGCATCACCGTAATATCAGGGCTGTAATACCCCAACGTAAAGAGACTTGGTACCTCATGAAAATGGCAAGGAAAAAAATCGACTAGCCCTTGAGCATAGGCTTCACGAGCTTGCTTTTCCATAAAGTTGCAAAAGGTGCGTACCTTTCCATTCATCTCCTGCGTCATGTGGAGAGCCTTTCCATAATATAGGACGTGAAAAATATTGATCCTTGGTATGCTATCTCTGCTGTCAAATAGGGCTTGATTAAAAGCATCGGGGCAAGTTGCAGCGTTGCCATATACTACATTTGCTCCTTCAAAAAGTACTTTTTTGAGGATTTCCTGTGCAGAAGCAACTTTCTTGCTGTAGTCTGTGGGATGCATCATAGTCTTTACGTATTAGGTTTATATCGTTTTTATTATTGGCTTCAAAAAAGGGATAGAGTGTGTGCTACACCTCTCTTGTTTTTTTGGATTTTCTCCGTGTTTTATAATAGTTTCTTAGAGGTGTGGCATATTGCAAGAGAAGTAGTTTTCGCAGTTCATTGGCCTCTTCTACACTGGATGGAGAAGCTAGAGCAAGACGCTCCTCAATATAATCTGAAAAAGCCTTCACATCGTCATCGCTATAGTGTCCCCTATACAAAGGAGCCGTGTGCGACAAGTTGTCTTCAGCAATATAGTTTCCAGGGTATAAGCGGTATCGACTATGAATTTCATGGTCGATAATTGACGCTATATCAGCGAGGTAATCATTGGGTCTTCTTGTCGCTTCTTCAGCTAGTATTCCTTTATCTTTAGCAGCAACAATGAGATCCACCAAAGGCGTACCTAAGTGTATATGCACTCTTCCTTTTTCTCCAAGCAAGCCTTGCTTCATGCTGTACACATCTTCTCCTGGAGCTTTGGTATAGGATCCTTTTTTCGTTCTTTCAAGGACCTCTTTCGCCTTAAGGTAATCGCAAGGATCATACTCATAGGATATGGTCATAGGTACAATATTCATATTGAGCAAACGGCTTTCTAAACTTCCGTCTCCACCTTGTAGCGTAAGCATTTTCAAAAGAGAGGGCTGCGTCTTGTCGTTATTATCTTTCGCTCTTCCCTCTCGTTGGGCAATCCATATACTTTTCTTCTCTTCTTGGACACTCCACTCTAAGAAGGCAGAGAATCCTTTTGAACTTTCCACGAAAGCTTTTGGTGGCAAATTTCTTTCCACAAGTACAGCATCCGACAAACGCATTAGAATCGTTACCCACGGCATATAAAGAAGATTGTCACCTACAGCCATTCGCACCAGTGGCATTCCTACTTCAAGAAGGCAAAGATTGAGAATGGCCGCATCGAGGAGTATATCACGATGATTGGAGAGAAGCGTCGCTGCGTCAAAACGTCGGAGACTACTGGTGCCACTGAGGTCGTAGGAAAAGGTACTCTTGTCCAATAGAAGGTGAACCAACGGGGCCACAAGCTCTTGGCGGAACTGGTCTACGCTCTCCACCTTACATGATTTTGCTTGAAGCAAAGTCTTCACTTCCTGTGGAAATTTTTGGAGAATAGCATTAAAGGCTGGGTCGCTCTGCAACTCCTCTATAGCCTTTTTTACCTCTTCTTTGCGGTAAGGGCGTATCCGCTCCCACACCTTATGCCATCGTTGTGGTATTTCTTTATCTAGTATACTCATTGCTTTTCAAAAGTATCTGCTACTTTAGTTATCGTGCTAAAATCAAAGGAGTTATTTCGCTGAATATCCCTTAAGAATAATCTCCGACAACACCTCTGGCAACGTGCAAGCAGCTGCTTTAATCTGCTTAGGAATAAAACTTTCCGAGGTCATTCCAGGCACCGTGTTTACCTCAAGTAAGTAGGGGGTACCTTGTGCATCAATTATAAAGTCTGCCCTATATAGCCCCTCTAATTGTATAATATCGCCAAGACGTAAGGTGATGGATGCAATTTCATCGGCATACTCTTGGGGTATTCTCGCTGGTGTAATCTCATCGGTACTGCCACTGTATTTAGCCTCAAAGTCAAAAAACTCTGCTCCTTTAGGTACAACCTCTGTAATAGCGAGAAGCCGACTCTTTCCATTTAGGCGAATTGCTCCACAAGTAACCTCTGTACCTTGGATCATCTCTTCTAGGAGAGCCACTCCTTCTAGGTCTTCAGCTGTGGCTTGCTTCAATGAGCTACTCAGCTGCTCCCACTTAGTAACCTTGGTAGTAGCAATGCTACTTCCTCCTTGACAAGGCTTTACAAATAGAGGCAATGGGAAAGATGGACTTTTAATAAAATTATCAGCAAAGTGGGCTTCTTGGTCTCGTGCAACTTCCACCCCTCGTGGTACCAAAATGCCAAAACTTTTTACCAACTCTTTGAGTTTCTGCTTGTGAAAAGTAATTGCTTGTGCCAGTACTCCTCCCGTATTATACGGGATTCCCATTATGTCTAAATAGCCTTGTAGCTTGCCATCTTCGCCTGGTGAGCCATGAATGACAATGAAAGCGTAGTCAAAGGTGAGCTCGCCTTCCTCTAACTGCACAGAAAACCGATTTAAGTCAACCGGATAGAGCTTGCCCTTGTAATGAAGTGTAGCCCCCCTGTCCGTAGCCTTTTTTGATTCTGACCATACGATGAGATACGGATCAAAGATTCTTTGATCCATTGCGTCAAGTATATTCTCTGCACTTTTTAGCGACACGTCATGCTCTCCCGTATAACCGCCTGCTATAACTGCTATTCGTAGCTTTCTACTTTCCATATCTATTGAGGTTCAATTGCCTTTTCTATTGTTTTAACTTTCTACAGAAGCGGTGTAATCTCTCCACTTTTGTAAGAGAAGGTGCATATCTTCAGGTTCATCTGCTGTAAATCGAAGAAACTCCTTTGTGGTGGGGTGCTCAAAGCCAATTGAGTAAGCATGCAATGCTTGACGAGGGCATAAGTCTAACGCATTATGTGCGAATGCCATATAGGAAGCTGTCTGTTGCCCCCTTAAAATCTTAGCACCTCCATAGCGCTCGTCTCCAAAAAGAGGATGATTGATATGCTTGAAGTGGGCTCTTATCTGATGGGTACGCCCCGTCTCTAGCTGGCACGCAACGTAAGTAACAAAAGTAAGTCGTTCGAGTACCCGATAATGAGTCACTGCATTTTTCCCCTCATCACTATCAGGTGGAAAAACTGCCATTCTAGTCCGTTCTTTGGGATCACGACCAATATTTCCTATAATGGTGCCTTCTGCTTCTTTTAAGGCTCCCCATACCAACGCTTTGTAGGTACGCTCTGTAGTTTTATGAAAGAACTGCTTTGCTAAAAAGGTTTTTGCATCTGGTCTCTTAGCTACCAATATAAGCCCACTTGTATCTTTATCAATACGATGTACAAGCCCCACGGCAGGGTCGTCTGGATCGTATGCTGAATCATTTCTTAAATGATAAGCGATCGCATGCACGAGCGTACCCGTAAAGTTGCCATTACCAGGATGCACAACCATTCCAGCAGGCTTGTTGATTACCATCAATTGGTCATCTTCATAGACCACATCAAGAGGGATCTCTTCAGGGATAATACCTTTCTCGTGGGGAGGGCGTAAAAGACGTAGTGTGATCACCTCACCAGGCTTCACCTTATAGCTACTTTTTACGGGAGTTTCTCCCACAAAGATCGCTCCTGCATCTGCCGCCATAGCGATACGACTCCGTGAACTATGCTCCATCCGATCCGCTAAAAAGCGATCAATCCGCAACGGACTCTGTCCTGGGTCAACGACTATTCGGTAGTGTTCATAAAGAGGGGGATTGAGATTTTCCATCTCATCCTCCTCCTGCAGTTCAATTACCTCCTCCTCTAGGCTACTTTCTTTACCACCAGCGCTCATTTTCATCCATGGGCTCTACAGGCTCTTCCTTCTTTTCTTGTTTTTTCGCTTTTGGTAGCGAGTCCACAGCAAGAGAATCTGACAAAAACTTATCCCATTCACTGTCTAACGTATTAGAGGAAGGTAGATCAATATTATTGCTACTTACGAGAATAGTAATTGGGGTATCAATACTTACGCGCTCTCCTGGTGAAAGTTTTTTTCCACTTGAAGTAGCAAGAGCTTGCGTGAGGTTGTCAAACTCCCCTGGTACATAGCGAACCTCAATTCGTGTAAAACCAAGCCCCTCTAGGGTAGCACGAGCCTGCCGCATTGACATATTGGATACTTCTGGAATACTTTGTTGAGGTTTACCAAAAGCCACGACTTTAAGGAAAACAGTACGATGAGGCTTTATCTTTGCACCCTCACTAGGAACGACATCAATCACCGTGCCAGGAGTTCTACCAAGTGTATACATTGAATCGACAACTTCACAAGAGAGCTTATTGCTCTCCAACAACGACACAGCAGTCTCCAAAGGTAGTCCTATCACATTGGGCAACACAACGTTTTCTCCGTGACGTGTATAGCGACTTGCTAAAAATAAGAACACAAAAACGATGATGATTGATAAAATCACCATCATAAGAATTGAAGAGAGAATAGGGAAACGACGAAAGAAAACATATCCCTTTGGTCGCTTTTCATCTTCCCGTGGTGAGCCTACACCGTTTTGATTTATCATACAGCCACTCTTTTTTCTTTGTATTTCAGTTTCCAAGTCGGGGAGTCTTCGTCTTATTGGAGAAACTCTATTGTACTACCTTGTTTCATATTCTAGAGACTGCT
>KQ959253.1:174724-181032 GCA_001552775.1 Bacteroidales bacterium KA00251 | reverse complement strand
ATTGTGAGACTGTTGACTTTTGCAACAGTCTCATTCTAAGAAAAGATATGAAACTGCCCCCCAAAGTTACGGCAAAATAAACAATTCAAGCCTTAAAAGGACTCTTTCTCCTGTCACAATAGTTTTCCAAGCATGAAGAGTTTCCAAACTTCTCTTTTTTTATGTAAGATCTTCAACTCCATCTGGGTACAACAGAGACTCTTACAAAGAGGAACCTCAAAGGGATCTATTCCCTTCAAAGTAGGATTGAATAGGCACAAAAGCGACCTCTCTCAACTCCCAATTAATCCTCAGTTTTTTTCTTACCTTTGTGAGAGAACAGAGAATAAGCAGAATACAGAACAACTACTTATGCATCTTTTATATCTTTGGCTTTTAGCCACACTCCTTTTTTTTATTATCGAACTCCTTACTCCTGGCTTTGTGGTCGCATGTTTTGGTGTAGGCAGTCTGCTATCCGCTATTGTGGCGGCATTAGGTGGCGGTATCGTACTTCAGATTATCCTCTTTTGTGCGGGATCTATCGCGGCACTCCTCTTTTTACGCCCACTTGTCTCTCGTATTACAAGAAAAGGGAAAGAGACAAAAACTGGTATTGAAGCATTGATGGGACGCACTGCAAGAGTGGTAAACCCTATTATTGGTCGTACCACCAAGGGGCTTATTGCGATTGACGGGGATGAGTGGCCAGCCTTTGCACAAAATCAAAACGACAGTTTTGAAAATGGAGAACAAGTCGTAATTGCAGCCAACGACAGCATTACGATGTTTGTAGTAAAACAACACATACCAGCAAAGACTGTCCTCAATTCTTCAGACAATACAAACAACTAACTACAATAAAACAAGCCTAAATTTCATTATGGATCCAGTCGTACTTAATGTTATCTTTGTGATAGCGATTTTCTTTTTGGTCTTTCTCATTGTTACTATGGGACTAAAGATCGTTCAACAATCAGAAACGATGATTATTGAACGATTAGGGAAGTACCATAAAACGCTCTCCTCGGGTATCAATATAATCGTCCCCTTCATCGATAAACCTCGCCGAATGAGATGGCGCTCCTCGCGCCCACTAAGTGGTGGTAAAAAGATTGTTTTCATAAGCGATGTAGTGAAAATAGACCTTCGAGAAACAGTCTATGACTTTGACAAGCAAAATGTAATTACTCGAGACAACGTAGTTACAGAAATTAGTGCTGTGCTCTACTTTCAAATTGTTGATGCCAAACGTGCGGTTTACGAAATTGAAAACCTCCCCATCGCTATTGAAATGCTTACTCAAACAAGTCTGAGAAACGTGATCGGCGAGATGACACTAGACGAAACGCTTACCAGTAGAGACACAATCAACCAAAAACTACGTGCAATCCTCGACGAAGCAACCAACAAATGGGGCGTAAAGGTGAATCGCGTAGAGCTGCAAGACATTACTCCTCCTAGAGATATTCGTGACGCAATGGAAAAACAAATGCGTGCAGAGCGAGACAAGCGAGCTCAAATCTTGACCGCCGAGGGGATGAAAGAAGCCACCATAAGAGAGTCTGAAGGACGCATGCAGGAATCAATCAACCATGCAGAAGGAGAAAAGCAAGCAAAGATCTTGCAAGCTGAAGCTGAAAAGCAAACAAAAATACTCCGTGCTACTGGTGAAGCCGAAGCTATACGACGCGTAGCCGAAGCTGTAGGAGAGAGCAATATGGAGCCAGCTCAGTACCTTATCGCCATGCGCTACCTCGAAACGCTTCATGCTATGGGAGCGTCCCCCAATAGCAAACAGATCTACCTCCCCTATGAAGCTACTGGCATTCTCTCTGCTTTAGGAGGGATCAAGGGTTTAGGAGCAGGTCTTCAAGGTGAAGACTTGAAAAATCTCCACATTTAATTAGGAGATGCCTTCATCACTTACCCGAAAAGTGGTGAAATAAATTTATCGTACCTTTGCACGCGAGGGAGGAAAGAGTCTCTCCATGCAGAATGATGGCATTTTGTCTTAGCAACTAACTTTAAGAGGAATACCATCCGTACTCATCTGAAATAGGATTGTCTGGACTGAGGCTATCGGTCCAGCATTCTTTTTGAGAGTTTATTAGTGTCCAAATTATTGTTTCAAACTATCTATAACCATGGACTTCATCGCAAATTTAGTAAGCCGTCTGGCAGCAAATCCCAAAACAATCGTACTACCCGAGGGGAATGAACCACGCACCCTTCAGGCTGTAGACAAAGCTATCGCCAACAAGGTGGGTAAAATAATCCTTCTTGGAGATGAAAAAGAAATCCTAGAAAAAGCAAAAGCTCTTGGACTAAACAATATTGCCCAAGCTACAATCATCAATCCTAAAACAGCAGAAAAGAAACAGCACTATGCTGAGCTCCTCGTAGAACTTAGAAAGCACAAGGGGATGACCCTGGAAAAAGCCTTGACCGTAGTGGAAGATCCTCTCTATTTTGCTGCTCTAGTAATAAAAAATGGAGATGCTGATGGCTACCTCGCTGGAGCAATCAACACTACAGGAGATGTGCTTCGCCCTGCACTCCAGATCATCAAAACAAAAAAAGGGATTTCTACCGTAAGTGGAGCCTTCCTTCTTTTCTCCAAAGAAAAACAATATGGTAAGGATGGTCTAGTAGTGGTAGCAGATTGTGCGGTGACTCCTCTACCAGATGCCAAACAACTTGCAGAAATCGCTGTTGCATCCGCTGAGACAGCTCAATCCCTTGCAGGTATTGAGCCTAAAGTTGCTCTTCTTAGCTATTCTACAAAGGGAAGTGCTAAAGGAGAAAATATTGATCGTGTAACAGAAGCAACACAACTGGCTAAGGAAATGGCTCCAAAGATTGCTATAGATGGCGAGTTGCAAGCAGACGCAGCCCTAGTAAAGAGTGTAGGAGAATTGAAAGCTCCAGGAAGTCAAGTTGCAGGTAGTGCTAACGTTTTGGTATTCCCTTCGCTTGAAGCAGGCAACATTGGCTATAAACTCGTACAAAGACTGGGTGGGGCTGTAGCTATAGGTCCTATCCTTCAAGGGATGGCAGCACCCGTAAACGACCTAAGTCGTGGTTCTTCACCTGAAGACATCTACAACATGATCGTAATAACAGCTGGTCTTGCACTAGCAAACTAATATAAAAATCTAGGAGCTTCGCTTTCTTGCTTTAGAGTAAGAAGTGAAGCTCTTCTTTTCAAATATTCATTTATAAAGATATCACAGCAATATGAACGTATTGGTGCTTAATTGTGGGAGTAGCTCTGTAAAGTATAAACTCCTAGAAATGCCCGACGGCAAAGTAAAAGCTCAAGGTGTTGTAGAAAAGCTAGGGCTCCCAGGCTCATTCCTTAAGGTAAATCTCCCCTCTGGCGAAAAGGTAATTTTAGAAAAGGATCTTCCCGAACACACGGCTGCAATTGAATTTATCCTAGAAACAATTACCGGAAAGGAATATGGTTGCATCAAAGATCTCAAAGAAATTAATGCGGTAGGTCATCGTCTTGTCCATGGTGGAGACAAGTTCACAGAAAGTGTACTAATTGACAATGACGTAGTAGCAAAGGTAGAAAGCTGTATTGACCTTGCTCCTCTACACAATCCCGCCACCCTCAAAGGGATTGAAGCCGTTACAAAACTTCTTCCCCAACTGCCACAAGTTGGTGTTTTTGACACAGCTTTTCAACAAACGATGGAGAAGAAGGTCTTCATGTTTCCTATCCCCTACGAGTATTATGAAAAGTACGGCATTCGTCGTTATGGATTCCATGGAACTAGCCACCGCTATGTAAGTCAAAGAGCCTGCGACTTTTTGGGATTGGACTACAATAAAGCACGAATTATCACCTGTCACATCGGCAATGGGGCTTCCATTGATGCTATCAAAAACGGAAAATGCATCGACACCTCTCTAGGGATGACTCCCACCGATGGTCTAATGATGGGTACACGTTGTGGAGCTGTAGACCCTGGCATGCTGGTTTTCCTTGGAGAAAAAGAGGGATTCTCCTATGAAGAACTCTCCAATTGCATCAATAAAAAGAGTGGTGTACTAGGAGTTAGTGGTGTAAGTAGCGACATGCGCGAACTTGAAGCTGCTATAAAGAAAGGCAATGAACGTGCAATCTTAGCACTCGACATGTACGAGTACAGAATTAAGAAGTACGTTGGAGCATATGCTGCTGCCATGGGTGGCGTAGACCTCATTGTATTTACTGGAGGGGTAGGTGAAAACCAAGCCCGCACTAGAGATTTCGTATGTTCGGATATGGAATTTATGGGCATTCACTTCGACAAGAAAAAGAACGAAAGCATAAGAGGTGAGGAAGCTTTAATTTCACTTCCAGATAGCAAAGTAAAGGTGTGCGTAATCCCCACTGACGAAGAACTTATGATCGCTAAAGACACCTACGACATCACAACAAAGAAATAAATTCTACAGATAGTCTTACAGAAAGAGACATATAGAGCATCCCCTTACACCTCTATATGTCTCTTCTTTTGACTATCAATCCATTCAATGTAATTTTTCCCTTACCATAAGCACTCCAGAAACGATCTGTGAGATAAAGTCCTGCTCTACAAATATGAAAACTCATTTTTCCTCTTTTTTCTGTCTACTCCTTTTCTTGAGTACCCTGTCCGCAGGGGCAACATCAGGTCCAAATGTAAAGAAAGATAGGTATGAAAAGTCAATAGCCTATCAAAGGGATCTTCAGATTGAAGACACAACCTCCATCCGTCTTGACGAAGTAATGGTTACCTCTCCACAAAGAAGTACAAACAGCAGAATCAATACCCCGTCTGGCAATACCATTCTTCGTACCAAGCAACTCCGCGAAATGGGCTTTACTACCCTCAACGACCTTTCTTCGGTCTCTCCCAATGTGTGGATTCCACGGTATGGATCTCTTCGCTCAACTTCTATTTACATCCGAGGGATTGGCTCTAGAAGTGGCACTTCTTCAACGAGTATGTATCTGAACGGAAGCCCCATTATCTACCCTGCCAACATGCAGCTAAAGCTTCCCAACCTATACTCAGCCGAGGTACTTCGAGGCCCTCAGGGAACACTTTATGGACGCAACTCCTTAGCTGGTGTAATACGATTAGAAACACTTTCTCCATTTGACCCTCAGCTAGCAACTGCTACACTTAGTACAGGGAGCCACGGCTTGTTTATGGTCAACACCTCAATTCCCCTCTATAGGGACGACCGATTCGCTATCTCTTCTTTTATACAAAACAACCGACAAAGAGGTTTTTTCTACGATCACTTTCGTAAAGAGTGGGCAGACCCACTTAAAGAGCTTTCCTATGGGATGAATCTTGCATGGAAAATCTCAGCTCATGACTTTCTCCGTTTTGATTTTTGCGGAGGAATGTTAAAGCAAGGTGCTTTCCCTTATCGTCCTTATGATATAGAAAAGCAAGAGGTACAACCTCTCGCGCTCAATGGATCTTCCTCTTTTGAAAGAGACAACTTGCTAGCTTCACTAGGATATCGCCATAGTGGAGAGCTCTACACTCTCGACCTTACGACCTCCTTTGAAGCGCTCAAGCAGAAGACCAACATGGACCAAGACTATTCTCCCAAAGAGATATTCCAAATGCAAATGGCAGAACGTGGTAGAGCCTTCACTGCAGAAGCTCTTTTTAAATGGCACGACCAAAGTAAGAGGCATAATCTCTCTGTAGGAGCGTCCTTTTTTATGGATCGCAATCACACTACTAACCCAATTCTGATGGGAAAAGATGGGATTGCTATGTTGCTACAACCTATGCTGGATAAAGTATCAAGCAATCCTAAAATGCCATTTAATATTGCTGCGACCAGCAAAGAGGGAGAATCAATAGCACTTACCTACAAGAAGCCCCGCCATGGAGAAGCAATCTATGCTCAATACACATTAGACGACCTCTTTGCAAAAGGGCTATCTCTTACGGTAGGCATGCATCTAGGGTTAGAAAATTACGCCATGACCTATGATGTAGCGAGCCAATTCCATTTTTTAGCAAGTCCTAAACAAAAAAATCCTGCGATGAAACCTTTGCCTTTAGCCCCTAAGGTAAACCTCGTAGGAAATGTACACCATCAAGAGTTCCACTTTTCTCCACGTGTTGCTCTCGGCTACAATATCACCCCCACTATCTCTACTTACCTAGCCTTTTCTAGAGGTTTTCGGGCAGGCAACTACAATGAGCAAGCCTTTGCCGACTATTTAATGCAGTATGAAGCAAAAGCGCTCATGCTTGCAATGCAAAATAAAAAACTTCCTCCACAACCCATAGAAGAATCTCTCATCTTATACAAACCTG
>KQ959253.1:133000-174624 GCA_001552775.1 Bacteroidales bacterium KA00251 | reverse complement strand
TCTCTCATCTTATACAAACCTGAAAGGGGAACTAACTACGAATGGGGAATAAGAGGGAGTGCCTTTGGAAACAAGTTACAGTGTGCATCCTCTCTCTTTTACACCCACATCAACGACCTGCAAGTAACCGACTTCGTAAGTTCAGGACTTGGACGGATCCAGGAAAACTTTAGTACAGGGAAATACATTGGAGCAGAACTAGAATTGCTGTATCGCCCCGTAAAGCCTCTCTCATTAGCATTCTCCTATGGGTACCTTTACGCTAAGTTGAAATCTGGCAACAAACTGTATACTATTCCATACGTTCCCCAGCATACCTTGTCGGCTGCAATCCTTTATTCACCCCAATTTGATCCAAAGCGTTTCTTCTTTGAAGAGCTTACGCTAGGCCTCTTCTGCAATGCTAATGGTCCTATTCAATGGAACATCAATAGCAAATTAACCGAGCCTTTCAATGCTATGCTTGATGCTAAAATAGCCGTTCGAAGGGGAATCTTTTCAATTTGGGCAAAGGGGTACAATCTCACCAATCATCCTCGCACTACATTTTCTTTCCGTTCTCTTGGTCGCTCCTTAATGCAGACTGCTGCACCTCTCCACTTTGAGATCGGAATCACCTTTGCTCACTAGTCAACAGGCTATTCCTTTCAAATAAAATTGACTAAGGCGAATAAAGGTCTAAAGATCTTCACAGCGAGTTACTCCTAGTGAAGGGCTTTAGGCCTTTTTCTTATATACTTATAAAGAGTTATCTTTGTCGTATAGCGATCAAGGCGAAGTCTAAGACCTCCTTCATCCCGTTTGTGTCTACTCTTTACCCTTTTTCAAAGCAAGTTTTGCATAGCCATGCAGCATCATCTTTTTCTTCGGTTTCCTTTTATTGCCGTTGCTCTGCTTGGTTGCTTGGGAGAGCTCTTTTCTCAAGCTCCGGAAGAAGAGTTTTTTTCGGTTATGAGCTTTAATGTGGAAAATCTATTTGACACTATTCCCGATGCACACCACAACGACAAAGAGTACCTTCCCCAAAGCAAAAAAAAGTGGGAGACTCGACGCTACTATCGAAAGCTTAGACAGATTGCAGAAGCAATTAGCCAAACAGGTGGAATGTCATGGCCCTGGCTTGTGGCACTACAAGAAGTTGAAAATGCAGGTACTCTACAAGACCTTGTCACACAAAAAGGGATCACCTCTGCATGCTATCATCCACTTGTTTCGCAAGGAGCCGATGCACGGGGCATTAGAGTAGCTCTTCTTTATGCAGAAGGGCTATTTAAGCCTTATGATGTAAGAGAATGGTGCATCCCTACTCCTGAGGGTCTTCCTCCACACTCGTCTCGCCCTATTCTCGCTGTCTCAGGATCTCTTCTTGGAAGGTACCCCCTCACTATATTTGTACTACACCTCCCCTCCAACTTTTCGGGCAGAAAAAAATCTGCTCCCTATCGGAAGGAAGCCTTTCACCTCCTTCACTCCAAGTGCGACAGCATCTCCTCGGCAGATCCATCAATGCCAATCCTCGTCCTAGGAGACTTCAACAGTACACCCCAAGAGACCATCGATGAGCAATGGATCGCACTCTACGACAGGAAAGGAACTACAGAATTGAGACTGTTGCAAAAGTCAACAGTCTCACAATCTTGCTCGCAAGATTGTCTAGACCTTGCAGAAAGGATGAAGCGCAAGGCGCAGAGGGTTGGGTCTGAAGGGAGCATACCTCCGTATGTGACCAAAGCCGAATCCCGAAAGCAACACAGCGATTCGCCTTTATGCAATAGTCTCGAATTGGGTAAAATGTACGATGTAAGCCTTGATAAAGCACCAGAGAGCGTAGCAGGAAGCTACTACTTTCACAAAGTGTACACACAGATCGATCGCATCCTCCTCTCTCCACACTTCTTCAATCATGCAGAAAAATCGTATATTTCTTATGTAACTGGCAGTTTTTCTAACTGCTCTCTTCGTGGAAGAATGAAGAAGCAAAATAGTGGAATAAGTACGCCTTTGCGTACCTTTGGGGGAGATAACTATATAGGAGGGACAAGCGACCACCTCCCAATTAGGGTCACCTTACGATTACACCCCTATAAATAGCCGGTGTTTACTGAAAGATAGCATGCAAAAAAACGAAAACTCCACCTTAGACTTTCTCCCTTTTGAGGGGAAGAATACACGTCTCTTTCAGATTGACAAGAGCGTTCCTCTAGGTGTTCAGATGCAATTTTACAAAAAGCTAGCTACTGCACGTTTACGAAAACCTTCATTTACACAAAGGAGACTAACCTATATAGAGTCTCTTTTATATGATAAGCGAATGGGTACAAAGTGGTTAAAAAACACTCTTGTGCAACTTGCGGCCACGAGACAGATTAAAGCCTATCGCCTTCTCGAAGATTTTCTAATGGTGGCACCTCGCCCTCTTTATCATTGGGCGGTATTAGCAGAGTTTGATGCACGAATCGCCTTGGAGGCCTCTCTTTCAGACCTTGAATATGTAGCTGTAATTACCACAGGTCTTGGAGGACGAGACAATTTACTTCGATACTCCACCTTATTCGTTACAAAAAATAGACTTCCTCTCCAGGAGTATCAACGCGATCTCCTCAAAGAAGAAGTCTTGTATGCATTAGAAGGTATAAAGGGGGAATTTGAAGAGAGCACTTACGGCGATTCTTACGCTATTTTCTCTTACCTCATTCCATATGGGATTGATCCTAGTAGCCTTGTAGAAGGTGTCGTAGCTGTATGCAATGAAGTCGGTGACTTTATCGATCCCCAACTGCTTCACACTACCAATGTAAAGCCTTTAAAAAGCAAAGAGGTCGCCAAGTATCTGCAATCAATCAGCGAAGACAAAGGGATTACAGAGTAGCACAATACCTATCCAGTAGAGAGGATTTCAAAAAAACTCTCTGTAGACTTTCGTTCATGCACCACAATCTAATAATCCCCTTATCTATTAGTATTTCCCCAATGGGATTTAATACTTGAAGATATGCTGGACATAGTCCACGCCTTGGGCATCTCTTAAGACAAGGATAAACTCACCACGGGAAAGCGAGCCCAAGTTGATCGTCTGTTTCTCTCCACGCTGCACTAGAGAAACTCTTTTTACCAATTTACCATCCATTCCATAGATCGTGATCTCTGCCGAGGAGTTCACCCCTTCAATATTAAGCTCGTCATTGAAATGTGTAGGGTACACGACGTATTTGCTAGACGAAGCTACTCGCTCTACTCCACTTGCACCATCTCTATATCCTTCGTAAAGTGGGATAATAGTATAGTTTCCAGACTGTGGAACTGTATACTCCTCTGCACTGGGATCTTCAAGTGTAGCAATCTCTTTACCATCTTTAAGGATTTTGTAGCCTCGGAGTTGAGGAAAGAGAACGGGGAATGGTCCATAAGGCATCTTGTCGGGAAGTACAAAACGATCCTCTGAAGAAGCATCACATAATACGAAGCTTGTAGCAGACAGACCGTCTTGACCCATAAAACACTCTGACAAAGGGAACCAACGATTTGTATTGACATAGGGTAGCTTCGCTTCTGTAGGAATATGATTTGCCACCCCATTTTTAAGTGCACAAGAGAGTCCTCTCTCAGCTACTACGAGAGCTCTACTTTTGAAGTCCGTTTCGGTATTTGTCTTTACTCCAACCACTAAAAGATCATTCCCTTTTATTGTAAAAGGAGTATCTAAGAGCACTTCTCTTTTTTCTAGCTCGTTATACGCACCAACAAGGGATTGCTCGAAGTAGGTTTCTGGAGTATCTTTACCTTGAGCATAATTCTCTTTGTCATCAATAGCGATCCCCTCACGGACAAATACACTGTAATGGTGAATAAGAGATCCTCGAGCGGTAACAAAGCCCACTGCCGCGATCTTTTTCCCCACTAGATGTTGCAGCTCCAAACCATTAAAAAGGGATCCTGCAAATAGGGTCTTTATAGGTTTAACGAAGTAGGGTTCACTGCCATCTCTGTAGTCATTGAGACGCTTAAAACTAGATTCTTCAGGAGCTATATTAGTGACGCGCTGGAAGTGGATAGGCTTTTTCCAAGTTAGCTTTGTTTTTCCTTGTGCTTCCACTGTTTTAAACTCTCTCACTCCACTAGGTTGCTGTGAAAGAAGAGCAATACGGCGTGGTGCAAAGTAGATAGGTGTCGCTTGGTTAGATGGGGTATATCCGTAGCGGAAGGTGTAAAGGGTAGTACCAGAAACCGTTTCTTCTAAGGTATCTTGCCACTGTGTCTTGGATATAGGCAAGATGGCGCTAGGCTCTGTGGCTCCCTCCTTCCAAATGTAGAGTTTCCATCCCTCTTCCATTGGTAATCTTTCGGCAAGTTTCCAGGAAAACGTAACACTTTGTAAATTTTCGTTATAGGACGTCTTCACCTGCACATTTTGAAGAGGTTGGATAAGTACGGCAAATGCTGTTGACTGATACTTTCCGTGGAGTTTAGTGGCTACTCCTCCCCCTTGTGGATCAAGAGTAGAGGCCACACTCTTTCCTACGGCTTCATACTTATCCCAGTGATAAGCCATTCGCCCGTAATAGTTAGACCCCTCAGCATTGCTACAAGAAGAGGCACCACCCGTAAGGGTAGCCACTAGAAGTCCCTCTTCGTTGAAAAGAGGAGATCCCGAGCTTCCCCCTTCTGTTACGCCGTGTCCGTTGTCTGTTTTCTGATATTTCACATTGAGAAATGCTTCCTTTCCTCCTTTATGCTGTCGGTCGGCATAGGTTGCGATAATGGGTTTTTCTGATGAAGTAGAGACTTTCATCATGTCGCCATTGGGGTGATGAAGACCTATGTGTTTAGTTCCTATTGTTTCACTTCTATCCCATCCTGCATAATATACCCCATAATATTTTGGGATTGCAGAAGTAAGTTTTAGTAGAAGGCCATCACTCTTGCCATCAGTTGCAAGGAAGCTTATCATCTCACAGCCAGAGAGAGTAAGCATCTTATCTGCGTGCTGGTAATTGTTTTGACAATTCGGCTTCTCGTAGTGAAAGGTAAATATCCATGCTTTGTAATCTTCAGCGGGAAGAGGATTCGTAATGCCACCACAGTGAGCAGCCGTAAGGATATAAGGGGTAAAGTCTTCTGCCGTATTATTGACTACAGTACCTGTACAATAGCCATAGCTCTTTCCTACTTTTCCGTAAATCTGCACTACGGCGTCCTGCTGTTGTCGAGTAAGATCTCCTTCAGGACAGTTTACATTGACCTCACACAAAGTGGAAGAGCCCTCTTTGCTTAGATCGCGTAGAGCCAATCCTTCAAGACGGAACAAGTACCCCAGATGATCAATTTCTATAGTCGCGGGGGGATTCCCTTGTGGAGCTTCATACTGCAGAGTTATTTCATTTCCACGCAAGGGGGCTGTGGCAAAGAAGTTTCCGTCAGGATTGCTTGTCTTAGTGAAAGCACCCAGATGCTGCTCTGCAGTGTAGATATAAAAACGCCCTCCTTCGGGGATCTGAAAGCGCGAAAAAGCCACAGAAAGACCTTGTGCATCTCGTGCAGTAAGGGTAAGTTTATAGCAAAGCGTTCCATCGTGGGAAAAGAAACTCTCAGCTTGATCAAAGAAGTTGATTTTTGCGGGGAGCACTTCTCCAACCTTCATCATTCCGTCGTTCCAAGAAGCTGTTGCGAGTAAATCTTCTTTATTGAATGGAACTGTAAGCTGAAAAGGAGCTTTTGCATTGCGAAGCCCATAAGTAGCTACTTTCGGATCTCCCCCAAAACTGAGTTGAGCAGAAAGGAAAGTATGCTTAGGCAAGGCAATACAAAGCATCAATAGCGGTAGTAGAAGCAAACGTTTCATCGGCATGCAAAGAAAAAAGTTAGGAGATTAAACAAAAAAAACTCCTCGTCTTCATTCACGTAAAAGAAGACGAGGAGTTACGCTAAGGCTATTACCAAGTTTCACAATACTTAAAGGAAACTACACAACCTCCAAACATACGAGAAATCACAGCAACCACTTTGTCTTTCTCGTGGTAGTAGCAGGTCACCTCATTTGCAGCTCCATTACCTTCTTTAAGGACAAATCCTTTTTCTTCTAGGTAAGCTTGTGCTTCTTTGATCCCCTGTTCCACTTTATCCTTGCTGTTAAGGTAGTTCAAAAGCCACTCTGCCTTTACATTTTTAGAAGGGTCTTTTGCATATTTATCAATGGAATATGAGATCATACTAATTCCCAGCTTTTTCAAAGAAGAGCCGTAGTCACGATCATAAGGTGGCTCAACATTGATCTCTGCTCCTCTAGGGAGTACTCCTGTGGTCTCAGCGGGTCTAAAGGTCACCTTCATCCCTCTTTCTTTTTCTTTTGCTATTATTGGTGAACTCTCTGTAATTGGGGCATCCCACATATACAAAGGCAAGTAATAAGCTTCTCTAATCTTTTGAGGATTGGGATCTTGTCCTCCCTTTATGGCATACTTATCAAATACCCACATGGTAGACTTTCCATCGACACTTGCTATAGTAAGTTTAAATCCGAGATCTTTGGCATCATAGATAAACGCAGAGGATCCAGAAAAGCTAACTTCCTTTTCGTACACAAAACCCTGATTCTGTAGATATTGCTTTACTTCAGGGGTCTTCAGCATTTCTACATTAGGAATACTTAGAGAGGTAGCTACAATTTGAGCTTTTCTCGGAGAGCCATCAGAATTTTGTCCATCCTTTTGGTCATAGACCACCTTCTGCAGATTCGTTCGGGTAGACCCATCTGCTAGGAAAACAAGACGCTCACCACTCTTGCTCATTTTGTCACTATAAACTCTTCCTAGGTTCTTTTCGTGAGCTTTGACGTCAGTTTCCGAATAGTCTTTTACATATTTTCCCTTTAGAAGAAGGGGAAGGTCTTTTACATCAGACTGAAAGGAATAGTCGCTTCCACCTTTTGTTGCAGGAAGCACCACTGCCATTGTAATTTCTCTATTGCCTGTGCTGTAGTTGAAAATAATATTGTACTTTCCATTGGTGTAGCTCACACCATCCCTTTTAGGTTGTTCTTTGGTGAGGGTATAACCTTCTTTTTTAAGGATAAGTTCAAAAGCATCATTAGGAATAGCCTTTGCTAAGGTAGACTCAAAGATCAATTTAGAGGCTACGGAAAATATTGAAGCTTCTAATTTACCTCCTCCAAATCTATAGAATCGTTTTACATTAAGTTTCTTAGGATCATTGGTATCATAGAAAAGGCTCGTTTTTCCTTCATTAGTACTCTCCTTATAGAGTGTAGATCCGTATTCTTTCTCCCAGGCCTTGACCTCTTCAATTCCTTTTGAAAAGTCTGCAAAGGGGATGGGTACAGTTGCTAGATTACCAGCCTCATCAAACTTGAGCCACTCTTTGAAATCTTTGGCCGTATTAGGATTATCCGTTTTTTTTGGATCTTCTTTAGAGGGATTCTGAGGGTTGGGGTTGGGTTGGGGATCAGGTTTAGGATCATGTTTACAGCCAGCAAGCATTGTCGCTGCAAAAATTGTAAGCAGGGCTAGGGTTAGTTTGTAGCCAAGTGTGGTGTTTTTACTTCTCATAATATGAATGTTTCTTTAACCATTGTAAATAAATTTCAACATCGTGTGGGTGATCTAGGAGATCTAAACTACCCTCAGGACTCTGAACAAAGGTAACAAATTCTAGTGGAAAGTTTTTTATTCATTATAGACTCACCGCACAAAAGAGACCTGTACCCATAGAGAGAGACAATTTTAAGCTATCTTGACAACACGGCCACCATAAAGTAAACATTTCATTAAACACACAATTGCCCCCTCTTACCCTTAGGCGAATTAACAAATTACAGACCCCATACTGGACGACTCATTCAAAAGTTCCGAGTGATTTAAATGAATGTTCCGAGAGATTTTTTGAAATGTTCCGAGAGATTTTCTTAAATGTTCCGAGAGATTTTCTTAAATATTCCGAGAGATTTTTTTTGAGCGTGAGCCACACCTTTTCAACGCTTTCTCTTGTCAAGAGATCTAGCCTTTTTGAAAGGCTAATAAATCCGCTTTAGTCTATCATGCTATACAGCTCTTTAATCGTCTTCTCTCTGTCTCTCTTTCTCCGTTTTTATCCTTATCTTTGGAGTGACCTTCTTATAAATTAATCTAAGCATAGACCCCATGAGGAAAAACTCTTTTCTTTCAGAGACCGACCTTCACCATCACCCTGAAGAGCGAGACCGAATACTTCACCCCGAAAATGATCCTTCCTACAAGGGGCTTAAAGTAAACTCTGGGATCGCTTCTCCACCCTCAACAAATCCCTATAGAAAGCCCCAACGACAGAAAAGACCTTCTTCGCAAGAACTTATTGAGGGTATACTAGAGGGCAACATTACACTACTAAGTCGTGCTGTAACGCTTATTGAAAGTACCCTAACCAAAGACCGCGAAGAGGCCCAAAAGATCATCGAGGCTTGCCTTCCTTACTCGGGAAAGTCTATGAGAATAGGAATTACCGGCGTACCAGGCTCTGGGAAAAGTACAAGCATCGACACCTTCGGTATGCACCTTATCAAACAGGGACACAAACTTGCAGTACTAGCCATTGACCCCTCAAGCGAAGTTTCAAAGGGCAGTATTCTTGGTGATAAGACTCGTATGGAGCAACTCTCCCGTGAAAAGAATGCATTTATTCGCCCTAGTCCTGCCGGTGATTCACTAGGTGGCGTTGCGCGCAAGACGAGGGAGACTATTATCCTCTGTGAGGCGGCTGGATTTGACACCATATTTGTGGAAACTGTAGGTGTGGGGCAAAGCGAAACAGTGGTGCACTCTATGGTAGACTTTTTCCTACTAATCCAATTAGCTGGCACAGGGGATGAACTTCAGGGGATCAAACGTGGAATTATGGAGATGGCCGATGGGATAATCATCAACAAAGCGGATGGCGACAATATAGAGAAAGCTCAGTTGGCAGCCTCACACTATCGCAATGCCCTGCACCTCTTTCCTCCCACAGAGTCGGGATGGGAGCCAAAAGTTTTAACTTACTCTGGCTACTATGGTATTGGGATCAAAGAGATCTTTGATATGATAGACCAGTACCGCCTACAAGCTATCCACACAAGCTACTTTGAAAAAAAGAGAAAGGAACAAACCAAATGGTGGCTTCAAGAGGCAATCAATGAAGCTCTTAGACGCTCTTTCTACGAAAATGAGGCTGTAAAGGGCACAATTCCCCTCATTGAAAGTGCCGTTTTGTCTGATGAAATGACTCCTTTCATTGGAGCACAAAAGCTACTCAGCGCATACTTCCAAGCACACAGGGCAAAGTAGATCTTACAATACGCCTATCTCATAGACCTCTCTTTTAGGGGGATCAACATAAGATAAAGAGTCGGGGCTAAATAAACACTCAAAGAATAAGAAGGTTCTCCATAGCAAGGGGAACCTTTTTTAGTGGCAAGAAAAGTTCATTCCACAATGCTCTTCTATGACAGGGAAAGGAATTTTTACGTAGCCTTTCAAAAAGTCGTTTGCATAAACAGCCTTTCTCGATCTCTTCCTTTTAAAGTGTTCTATTGCAAAAGAAGATTGTTTAGCATCAAATTATAGTAACTTTGTAGCACTACCCCAACGATGTGGGGAACGATTACAAACAAGAGAGAAAAGGATCTTATAAAAGATCAAGAAAACTATCCACACCTTATGGAAGATTTGAATATAGAAATGCCCGATGATAAACAAGTGATCGAGTTTATCAGGAGCAATGCAGACAAGAAATTTGGGAAAGGCTTTCTCACAAGTCTTTCTGACGATGATATTACTTACATCCTCGACATTGCTTATGATTACTATGCCGATCATGGACTGCTTGAGCTTGAAATCAGCGACGACGACTCCGTTACAGAAATTGATAAAGAGGAAATGCTAGATTATGTGGAAAAAGAGCTCAAAAAAGACAGTGTACTCATTGCCAGCCGTGAACAGCTAGAAGCTGTGATCCTCCTTGAAAGCGAATGCATAGAACAATTCGCTCAGTTTGACGATTAAACTTGCAATCGCATGCCGAAGCAAAAACTCCGTAGATTTGGCGAAATAAAAGAGCTGGACTTCGTACTGGAATATCCATACTCTGTCCTTGAGAGGGAAGACTTCCCCTACAAGGGAAAGTGGCGAGAGGACTTCTTCCAAACTCCTCATCCCCTTGTATTGGAGCTAGGATGCGGAGGTGGAGAGTATACAGTCGCCTTGGCGGAGCGAGAGCCTATGGCTAACTTTGTAGGAGTTGATCGGAAAGGAGATAGGATCTGGCGAGGAGCAAAAGAGGTACAAGAAAAAAGGCTTCGCAATGTGGCCTTTTTGCGGACAGACATCAATATTATTGATCGCTTTTTCGAAAAAGAAGAAGTTGATGCTCTTTGGATTACCTTCCCAGACCCAATGATGAAAAAGAGCAGAAGGCGTCTTATTTCCTCCTACTATTTTGAGAAATATCGTCGCTTCTTGAAACAAGAGGCAATGATTCGACTAAAAACCGACAGCCCTTTTTTGTACCAATATACCCTTGACCTTTTAGAAGTAAATAGCATATCCCCACGATATGCCACCAACGACCTCTACAATAGTCCGCAAGAAATACAAGAAGCAGCTATACCAGACGTGAGAACCCGCTATGAGCAGCAGTGGCTTGAACGGGGTATGTCTATCAAGTTTATTGCTTTTTCTTTGCCTCTCAGCGATGTTCCTTTTAAGGAACCTCCCAAAGAACCACCTCGAGATGACTACAGGAGCCTATGCAGAGGTAGCCAGAAGTACCAAGAAGAGGTTGCAAAAAAGATAAGAGGAGAGAAGGAGTAGCAACACCCCCAATAATTTTCCCATTAAGAAGGAAGAAAGAACGAATGACACCTACAAAAGAACAAATTATAAAGGCCTTAAGCCAAGTAAGATACCCTGGCACACGTCAAGATATCGTATCTTCAGGAATGCTTCAGGAGGATCTAAAGATTGAGGGAAATAAAGTTTTCTTTTCAATCCTTTTTCCAAAGGCTCACGACCCGTTTAGTACTTCCGTTGTGAAAGCAGCTGAGGCAACTCTAAAAAGCTTCGTAAGTGAAGACCTTGAAGTGAAAGGGACCCCTCTTTTTCCAGAGCCTACTCCCGAGCCTAAAAATATGCTTCAAGGTGTAAAAAACATTGTTGCCATCTTCTCTGGAAAGGGAGGTGTGGGCAAAAGTACAGTTACGGCCAACCTTGCAGTAGCTCTTTCGCTTGAGGGGTTCAAGGTCGGTGTACTAGATGCTGATATCCATGGGCCCTCTATGCCTAAGATGTTTGGAGTAGAGGAGGCAAGACCTGTGGCTGTAAGTACAGAAAATGGAGCCGAGGCAATCGCTCCTGTTGAAGTGTACAATGGGATTAAGTTGCTCTCAATCGGTTTTTTTGTTGAGCCTGACAAAGCACTTATCTGGCGAGGCTCAATGGCGAGCAATGCTCTCACCCAACTTCTTACAGAATCTGCTTGGGGGGATCTTGATTATCTCCTCATTGATATGCCTCCTGGGACTAGCGACATTCACCTTACCTTAGTACAAACAGTGGCACTAACAGGGGTAGTCGTAGTAACGACTCCTCAAGAGGTGGCACTCATTGATGCAAGAAAAGGGATCGATATGTTTACTACCGACAAGGTAGAAGTACCTGTTTTGGGTCTAATAGAAAACATGTCTTGGTTCACTCCAGCTGAGTTACCTACCAATCGTTATTACATTTTTGGTAAGGAAGGAGGTAAAAAGCTAGCTCAAGAGATGGGAGTACCTCTCCTTGCTGAGCTTCCTCTTGTACAATCAATATGCGATAGTGGAGACGCTGGCTTACCCATTGCTAGCCATTCAGGATCTCCTCTTGCTTCCTACTTCAAAGACCTTGCTATAAAGCTCCACACAGAAGTGGAAAAGCGCAATAGAGAAATCCCCCCTTCTCATAAAGTAGAGGTCGTACACTGAGTCTATAAAAGTCATCACAACTTCTTATAATCACTCTACCTTTGCATAGTATGAAAGAAGAGCTCAACCGCTACACCTCCTTGCCTACTCAAGAAGAAAGAGAAACGCTAGAGCGATACTTGGCGGCTTCTCGTACTCCTCTTTTATTTGGACACATCTCGCCAGATGGAGACTCCGTGGGCAGTGTTTTAGCTATGCTGCATCTCCTACGCAACAGAGGAAAAAAGCCTATTGCTACAATGGCAGGCCACATTCCCAACACGCTCACGTGGCTCCCCGCCAACGAAGAAATCCTGATGATGGTTGGCAATGATTACCCTCCGCAACTTGACAAAGCCTTCAAAGAGGCAGATCTGCTGATCGCACTAGACTTCAATCTACCTTCACGTACGGGAAAAGTGATGGTAGAAAAAATCACAAAAGCTCTAAAGGAGCGCCCACGACCTTTCATCGCAATAGACCATCACGAATCGCCCTCTTCAGAATTTGATTTCATCATCAGTAAGCCTGATGCAGCAGCCACGGCTGAATTGGTTACAGAGCTCTTTAGAGATAACCTAAACGAAAAAGGAGAAAGGGAAATTACTCCCGAGATTGCGACCTGCCTTCTCACAGGGATCATCACTGATACAGGACTTTTCAATCACAGCTCTTCGTACCCAGCTATCTTTGAAGCAACTGCAGATCTCCTACGCTGTGGAGCAGATAAAACCAAGATCGTAAACAAAGTTTATCACAGCTTTAGCCCCGATCGCTTCCGCTTAGAGGGCTTTGTACGATACGAAAAGATTGTATTTGACAATCAGCTAAAAACAGCTTATTTCTCTCTTTCTTTAGACGAGCAAAAGCAGTATAAAGTTTTACCAGGAGACACCGAGGGGCTTGTCAATATTCCTTTGGACGTGGAAGGTGTGGAGATAAGTGCATTCTTTAAAGAAACCCTCTACGAGGGAATAAAGGTTTCTCTCCGCTCAAAAGGAAATTTAATTGTTAACGATATTGCCAAAGAAGTCTTTGGGGGAGGTGGACACATTTTTGCTGCAGGTGCCGAATATGAAGGCTCTATTGAGGGAGCAATTGCTCTTTTTTTAGAATACCTACACACCCATAAAATCACAGAAATAGAGAAAACCCATTAAAAAAAACTCGTATTATGAAAAGAATATCCATAGTTAGTGCATTGCTTATGACCCTCCTCTTTGGTGGGCTTTGCCTTACCTCCTCCTGTAAGGAAAAAAACAAATGCGCTCTCTTTCCAAAATGCTGAAAGAAGAGAAACGCAACATTGAAAAGTTTATCAATGAACAGCAGCTAACCATCAAGGAGGGATCGGTAGACCAAAAGGAGTTTGAGGAAAATGTATATTATCATTTTCCCAACAATCTTTATATGAGGGTTCTCGATAAAGGGACTACAAAACCAAAAGCAGGGAAAACACATGTAGTTGTACGCTACAAAGGGCACTTCTTTTCGAATAAGAGACTTGCTTCTTTTGACAACCTTTCGGTAGGAGACTATCAAAATACAGAATTTCTATACGTTGAAGCTTACGAAAGAGGAGCCTTGCATTACCGCTTGTTGCCCTCTTCTCCAGGCAACAACCTCAATAAACTCATGTGTGAAGGCGTTGCTTTCCCCCTTTCTTTGCTGGGTGATGGAGCAAAGATTAGCCTTATTGTACCTTTTCTAATAGGCCCAGAAGTAGCTTACAATGCTGGCATGACGGTCTTCTATGAAGAGGTTCGTTTTCAGTTTTATATCCCCTAATCCATTTTGACCGACTATGTCTCTAATTAAATCAATATCTGGAATACGAGGAACGATAGGAGGAATAGAAAAAGATGGTCTAAACCCTCTATCAATTAGCAGATTTGTGGTAGCTTTTGCGGAAGTGATTCGCAAAGAGACCAAGGTATCGCACCCACTTATTGTAGTAGGACGTGATGCACGACTCTCGGGCACTATGGTTCTGCACATTGTCAAAGGAACTCTTTTGGCGGTGGGCTGTGACATCATAGATATAGGTCTTGCCACTACCCCAACGACTGAGATTGCGGTATGCGAAACCAAAGCACAGGGTGGCATCATCATTACAGCTAGCCACAACCCGAAGCATTGGAATGCACTTAAACTTCTAAACAACCTCGGAGAATTTTTCTCTGCAGAGGCAGGAGAAGCCGTCATAAAACTTTCTGAAAACTTGGAAGAATACCCCTATGCAACTGTAGAAAATTTAGGCAAGGAACTCGCTAGTGAGGACTTTTTACAAGTGCATATTGAAAAGATTCTTGCGCTTCCAGAAGTAGACACACAAGCAATCAGAAACGCACACTTCAAAGTGGCGTTTGATGCGATCAATAGCGTTGGTGGAATTGCTCTCCCACGCCTATTGAATGCTCTTGGAGTATCCGAAGTGGTTTCTGTAAATAGTGAGCCAAATGGCAACTTTGCACACAATCCAGAGCCCTTGCCTAAGCATCTTGGCGACTTGTCTCAATTGGTACTAAAAGAACAGGCTTGCATAGGTATAGCAGTTGATCCCGATGTAGATAGATTAGCTCTGTACGACGAAAAAGGCAAGCCTTTTGGGGAAGAGTATACGCTAGTGGCAGTAGCAGACTATATGCTTTCTCTTCATGGCGAGGGAAACAGCACAGTTTCTAACCTCAGCTCTACTAGGGCTCTCAAGATGATCACAGAGGAAAAGCATAAAGGGCACTACGCTGCTGCTGCAGTAGGAGAAGTTAATGTCGTAAAAAAGATGAAAGAGGTGAAAGCCCTTGTCGGCGGCGAAGGCAATGGAGGGGTTATTCTTCCATCCCTCCACTATGGACGAGATGCTCTTGTAGGGATAGCCCTTTTTCTCTCTTTTCTAGCCAAGAAGGGGTGCACTGTAAGTACTCTGAGGACTCACTATCCCCAACTTCAAATGTGTAAAGAGCGCGTTGATCTACCCGAGGACTTAACCTTCGCAACTCTGAAACCAAGTCTTCTTTCTCTTTGCAAAGAGGCGGAAAAGAACCTTGAGGATGGTATCAAGTATGACTTCCCCGACTATTGGGTTCACATCCGGCCTAGCAATACGGAGCCAATTATCCGTATATATACCGAAGCGGCTACCGAAGAGAAAGCACTAGAAGTAGCTCAAGAGATGAAAAAACAAATACTTTCTCTCATAAAACAATAGCATATTTACTCCATTGGCAAGAAACAGAAAAGCTTTACCCCTCCTTGAAGGGATAAGAATTGAGCAGATTGCAGCAGAAGGACAAGCCCTAGCTCACCACGATGGCGAGGTAATCTTTGTACCATTTGCTGCCCCTGGCGACCTTTGTACGCTACAAGTCGTAAAGAAAAGGAAACGAATGATGCAAGCGAGGCTTGTCTCTATTGAAGAGCCTTCCTCTTTACGTCGACAAGCTCCCTGCTCTCACTTTACGATTTGTGGGGGATGCAAATGGCAGCATATTTACTACTCCGCACAACTTGAGGCAAAAGAGCAACAAGTTCACGATGCAATGGAGCGGATTGCAAAAGTTCCTATCAAGGAATGGCTTCCAATCGTAGGGAGTGAGGAAGAGTTTCATTACAGGAATAAGGTTGAGTTTACATTTAGCAACAAGAAGTGGCTCACTGAAAAGGAAATTGAAGAGTCTCCAGACAACTTAAATCCACAAGATTGGTATGGGCTAGGCTTTCACATTCCAGGGAGATTTGATAAGGTTTTAGATATTAAAGAGTGCTATATCGCCTCTTCTTTAGCCAATCGAATCCGAAACTTCATCCGCGAATATACTTTACAGAGTGAGCACCCCTATACCTACTTTGATCTTCGTGAACAAACGGGTATACTTCGTACGATGATGGTTCGCACCTCTTCTACAGGAGAGGCAATGCTCCTTCTCTCTTTTGCAGAAAATAATTCCACGCTTATTGAGGGGATTTTAAATGCTATCAAGCAACAATTTCCAGAACTCACATCCCTGCTGTGGGTGCTCAATCAAAAAAGGAACGACACATTTGCAGATCTTCCCATAGCTTGCTTTTCTGGGAAAGACTACATCACCGAGCGACTTGGTGGACTCCTGTTCAAGATTGGAGCAAAGTCTTTTTTTCAAACCAATACAGCTCAAGCAGAACGTCTCTATAGTATCGTAAAAAATTTTGCCGACCTCAGCGGGGAGGAAGTTGTTTACGATCTCTATACTGGCACGGGCACTATTGCCAACTATTTAGCTCCAGCAGCCCAAAAGGTAGTGGGGATAGAGTATGTACCTGAGGCGATAGAAGATGCTCACACCAACAGTGAGTTGAACGGCATAACCAATACGCTCTTTTTCGCAGGGGATATGAAGGATATCCTTACGTCAAGTTTTATTGAGGAGCACGGACACCCCGATATTATTGTCACCGATCCACCACGAGCCGGTATGCATGACAGCGTTCTTAGCACCATATTGCAGGCAAAGCCTAAAAAAATCGTCTATGTGAGTTGCAATCCTGCAACGCAAGCACGCGACGTTGCTATTCTTGTTGAAGGTGGATACAGCGTGAGTAAGGGGCAACCAGTTGATCTCTTTCCACACACGCATCATGTAGAGAATGTACTGTTGCTGGAGCAAGCAGAAGTTATCTCTAACTAGAGGGTTATGTCTCGCTTCCTATTTCCTTTTTTTGTAGCACGAAGGCTCTCAGGATCAAAAGCCGAAAGCTTCTCCACAACGGACAAGATGGTTCGCTTTGCGGTAGTTGGGATTGCTCTCTGTGTCGCAGTAATGCTACTTACTATTTTTATAGGGAGTGGGTTTAATCATGAAGTGAAGAAAAGACTTAGTTTTCTCACTGGCGATATTAAGCTATCTACCTTTAGTTCCTCTACTGAGGAGCAACCCTCTTTCTTCCACTTAACGGCCGAGATGGAAAAAAGCCTACTTCGTATACCTTCAGTAGAGAAGGTGCGTCGGGTGGTACAGTTAGCAGGCTTAATCAAGACAGATAGTGCTTTCCGAGGAGTAGTTGCTCTAGGCTTCGACAGCATCACGATAGCAGCACTTGAAAGGACTCTTCTTCACACCTCTCCAGCACCTGAGACCCGTTCATTCTCAGCCCCACAAGCGATTCTTTCATCCCCTGTAGCAGAAGAGTTACAACTTGAAGTTAAGGACAGATTCCCCTTTTATTCTTTGGGTGAGCAACCCTCTTTAAGGGTACTTACTTTGAAAGGGAAAAGCGACATCCCCGAGGTAAATGGAGGCATACTCATCCTACCGATAAACTACTTGCAAAAGCAAGCTAGACTAGCGGAAGATGAAGTCAGTTACGTTGAGATTTTTCTAAAATCTGGTTTAAACCCCGAAGAGGAAGCAGACAAGTTGGCTCGCATACTCTCTGAAACGAGTTTTTCTGAGGGGCAACATTTAGCGCTCAATACGGCTAGAGAATTGATGCCTGCGCTCTTTGATTGGGTTGATATGCTTGATGCCAACACCTTTCTCCTCCTCTCCATCATGGCTATAGTAGCAGGTTTTACGGCTATCACTGGTATTCTTGTATTGATGCTAGGTCGTACCCGAATGATTGGTGTACTCAAAGCTCTAGGAACTTCAGGAGCTTTACTGCACCAGCTTTTCCTTCTTTTGGGAGGAAACATTGCACTGAGGGGTCTCTTTTGGGGCAATCTCATTGCTTTTGTTGTGGCCATGCTCCAAAAAGGATTTAAGATTCTCACCCTTGACCCATCCATCTACTATATCTCTTATGTACCAATAGACTTTACATGGAAGGGATGGATCTTGGTCAATCTCGTAGCTCTAGCCGTAATCCTAATAATGCTTATACTGCCTACACGTATAGTATCACGAATCAAAGTCGCAGACACCTTGCGATTTAGTTAGTTGTGCTTCACTATAAGGCAGAAATCACTCTCAAACTTTTCACTATCTTTTAACCAATCACGATTAGCAAAAAAAACAGTTCCATCTATGAAAAGAATCTTTCTGACACTTTCCTTACTCCTTTGCACTATAGGAGCGACTTCTTTGTGGGCACAGATTCCCCAAGAAGAAAAAGAAGCACTACTGGCAATCTACAAGGCCACAGACGGAGCTAACTGGGAACCCCAATTGCGTTGGGACATCACACAATCTCCAGACAAGTGGTCTGGGATAACCATCAGCAATGGACATGTTGTGATTGTAAACCTTAGTGGAGCCCTCCTCAATGGTACACTCCCAGAAGGTGTATTTCCCGCCTTGCCTTTTTTGGAAGGGCTCGTTTTAGATCAGAACCCCAATCTCAAAGGGGCTGTGCCCAAAGATATTACATCCCTTTCCAAACTTGAAGCACTTTCTCTTACATACTGCTCATTTACAGGTGCTCTTCCTTCACTCAATAGTTTTAAGCAGTTACGCGTACTCAATCTAAGCATGCTCAATCAGACAAAAGACCCCAATGGCTTTACAGCCACAATGCCTGATTTTGCGGAAATGCCTCTTCTCTACTACTTTGATGCCTCTTATTCAGGTATGAAAGGTAACATCAATGAAGGAATTGGCAAGTGTACGGATCTGGAATATTTCGACATTTCAGGAAACCTTGTGGAGGGCACTCTACCAGCCTCGCTCAACAATTGTACCAAGCTCAAAGACCTTTCATTACAAGACAATAAGCTCTCTGGAGAGATCCCTAACCTATCCGCTATTACAAACATTACGTTTGACCCCATGAATGGTTTCTATGGCAGATTCTTCCTCAACGAAAACCAGTTTACAGGACGCTTTCCAATGTGGATTACAGCTCTCAACGACGTAAAGCGGATCAGTCTTTCCAACAATAAGCTCGAAGGAGTACTACCAGATGATCTTAGTACACTACTCCAGCTAGAAACTTTTTTTGCGGATCACAACAATATATCTGGCGAACTTCCTAAAAAGCTACCTCCTCACCTCCAAAGACTTGCACTTAGCCACAACAAGTTGACAGGTACCATACCTGCAGAATGGAGTGAAGCCAAGGAGCTAAATGATGTGTCCCTTGAACACAATGAACTAAGTGGGAAAGTACAGCTAAAACATGCGCTATTATCCGAGCTAGAAACTGTAAGAGTATCTTTCAATCACTTTTACTTCGCAGACTTTGAAGGGTGGGATAGCTTTGGTAAAAGCAAAGATACACGCTTCTACTTTGGTCTCCAAAAGCCCTATTTTGCAACTCGTGAGGTAAAGGTTGCTTCAGGAGAAACAGCCCAATTGGATGCTACAATTCCCATAGAGCACCCCAGTAGCATTAAGCTTAACTACAAGTGGTACAATACCCAAACCATGGAAGAGGTCCCCAATAGCCCCAATTCTCCAATTCTAGAGATCAAAAATGCCGATAAGGCAGTAGCTCATGGATACATTTGCTTAGTCGTAACAGACTACTTTGGCGATGACCCTACGGGAGAACTCTCCAACAATGAAAAATCACTAAGAAGTGAAGAGAAAGAAATCCTTGCTCCTATGCTCGCTTCAGGTAAAATTATACTTTATGTAGATGGTGCTACCAATACCGAGAAGGTGACAGAAAACCGAAAGACACCCTATGTTTACCCCACAAAAGTGGAAGATCTCTTGCATATTGCCCATGCCGAAGAGGTGGAAAGCCTCTGGATTTTCAATGGAAAGGGAGAAAAGGTAATGGCACAAAAAGTCAATGGAAACCCCATTTTTTCGCTCTCTCACTTGCCACAAGGTAGCTACTGGGTAGTACTACTCACTACAGCAGGTGAAACCTATACCACAAGTATCGTGCGATAAGCTCACCACTGAGTGCGAAGAAGGAGTTTCGGTAAAATTTCCCCTTAGCATACTCTCGTTCATTAGGTATGCTTGGAAAAGGATACTGGATACTCCTCCAAAAAGTGGACCCACTTTACAAAAATATGGATCCAGTTTTATAGAAAACTGGATCCACATTTTTGGAAAAATTTTGGTACTTGTCGACATGCCTTCCTATAAAAGTCAACAATAGATACGCTATATTTCAACACGCCATGTACTTCAAACTAAAAAAACAACGCAACCTAAAAACAGGGAGCAAGGCTAAGCATATTTTCTCTTTGCAGCCCACAAGACGGAATAAAATAGGACTCGATACCATTGCTGAGATGATTGAGCAGAGAACTAGTCTCAGCCGTGGCGATGTAGTGAACACACTCATCACCCTACAGCAAATTATTGGTGAGCGCATTCAGTTGGGCGAGATTGTAGAACTCGACCACCTGGGTACATTTAAGGCGACCTTCAAGTCGCGAGGTGTAGAAGATCCCAAGACACTCACAGTACAAGATCTCAGTCCTCGCTCTATTTCATTTCTTCCAAAGCCAGAATTGAAACGCTATCTTGAGGGCATATCCTACCAAATTGTACAAGAGGAATGAAACAGTATACTTGCGCGCAGACAATCGCGGGGCTTACAAGACATCTCCATACCACAAAGTCGCAGCTTTCCTTAACTTTTTGCAAAGCATCTGCTTGTCCTTAGTTCTATACTTGTCCTTCTGCCTTTACTTCTCCGCAAGAAGAGCGGTTTTTTGTATCTTTGAAGCAGCATTTAAGGAGGCCTCACGATGAAAAAACTATTTGTATTTATTCTCACTCTAACTCTTTGTGTCACGATTTGCCCTTTGCTCCGTGCACAACACGACACCAGTAGCGTGCCTTGGCGAGCTAGAGAAGTGCAACTAGTAAGGATGGAGCTTTTGGCTCCCGTGCTCTTACCCTCAACAGAAGATAAGGATCTAGCAGCTACCCTTACGACTTGTCGCTATTCAAGAGAGCAGGCCTTGCACAGCATTAATCGCTACCTTAGAGCATACCCTCAAGATAGCCACAGAGATGAACTCAATTTATACAAAGGCGCGCTTTACCTTTATCAAGGAGACTATAACCGAGCTAGGCATGCGCTTGAAAATGTAGATGAAAAAGCACTCACAGGTGACGCCTTAGCAGAGTGGAAAGTGCGCTTGGCTTTTAGCCTTATTAAGACACAACGTACCACAAGCTCCCTTGTCTCACTTTTTGAAAGTGCTGCAAAAAGCAACGGATACTGGGGCAAGGTGGCTCGACTCTATCTTGCTGGTGAGTTTCTCGCAGAAGGAAGAATAGGAGAAGCTCGAAGTTTATATAACGAACTCCAAGGCGACAACCGTTTTACCACAGATGCTACCATTGGATATTTAGCGACCCTCTACTACGAAGGAGACTACAACAAAGTTTGCACTGAAGCAGGAAGACTACAACAAAGCAACAAAGAGCTAATTAGCTCTCCTCTCTTTCTGCAGATAATGGCCAATAGCCAATACCGATTGGGCAACAGCCTAAAGTCCATAGCTTTCTTTACTCCTTTATTTTCAAAAGAATCCACAATTACTACCGATGAAGATCGCCTAGTCTATGGCGCAGCTCTTATTGAAGAAAAGCAATACGATCGTGCACAAGCGGTGCTAAGGCCAGCGACCAAAGCGACAAAGCCTACGGGCGAAGTGGCAACCCTATATCTGAGCCGTGCTCTAAGAGAAGGGGGACTATACTCACAGGCTATCACTAGCTACGAATCCATCGCTACACCTACCACGACAAGCTCAATACGCGAAGTGGCCATGTATGAAATGACGCTCGTAATGCGTGCTACAAAACAGAGTAATTTTGGACAAGATGTACGGATCGTGGAGCAATTCCTCAATGACTTTCCCAAGAGCGTACATCGCCCAACTATGGAGCAGTTTCTCGTTGAGTTTTACCTTTCCAATACCGACTACAACTTCTCATGGCAATCCCTTCAGCGTGTAAGAAAAAAGACGGACCCTATTAAGGAGGCCGAGCAATTTGTTGCCAACCGCCGGCTCTGGAAAGCTTTGCAAAACGACCAACTGTCTGAAGCAGAGACTCTCCTCCGACAAGCACTTGCTCTCCCTAGAGTAAGCACAAAGTACTATGGAGAAAGCTTGCTCCTAGCTAGTGAGCTATACGAAAAGCAAAACCACATGCAACAGGCTAGCAAAGCTCTTCTCGACTTTACAAAACTACCTTCTTCGGCTAATGCTACAAATCTTCCAGAGGTGTATTATCGCTTAGGCTACATTGCATTCAACAGGAAGCAGTTCAAGTTTGCACTATCCTCCTTCAATAAGTATCTCTCACACTCAGGTGCAGTAAGCAATCGTCGAAAATCAGATGCCTACTCTCGTCTTGGCGACTGCTACTTTGCATTAGGCAACTTGAGCGAAGCAATTATTGCCTACGACTTGTCCAATAGAAGTGCCGAGGCGACAGAGGCCTATGCTCTTCTTCGCAAAGCAGAGATTCTAGGGATCCGAAAGCAATATGCAGACCAAATTGCCACACTTCGCTCTATCATTGCCAACGTACAAGACAATGCATATGCACGCAAAGCCTACCTTAATGTAGGAGCGGCTTATCTTATGGCAGGCGAAGTATCTAAAGCAGAGTCTACCTACAACGAAACCATTAGAAAGTACCCCCACTTTGAAGAAGGAAGAGAAGCCTCTCTGCGACTTGCTCTCCTCTACTTCAACACCAACCGCAGCAACCAAGCTATCCAAGAATATCAAAACCTAATCAATAGAGCTCCTGACTCACAAGAAGCACAACAGGCGTTTGACAACCTGAAGAGCATCTCCAGAGAAGAGGGGCGAATGGATATTTTGCAAGGAGCGATTCAAAACTCCAATGGACACTTTAAGCTTTCCGAAGGGGAGACTAGAAATCTTGCATTTGACATTGCCCATAAGGCGTATGCACAAAAAAGCCCAGAGGCAGAGACCCAACTCCTAGCTTTTATTAAAAGCTATCCAAGCGGAGCAGATGCCAATGAAGCGCGATTGCTTCTTGCTACTCTATATCTGCAGCAAGGGAACGCTGAAAAAGCCTACTCGATTTATGAAACAGTAGCCCTTCAGGCCTCACAACTTTCAGCAAAGCAACGTCTCGTAATGTATGAAAAGATGGCTTCAATAGAGGTCTCAAAGAAGCAATTCAATAAGGCATTCAGCCATTACCGACAAGCTTTTCAAGAGGAGACGCTTGAAGAGAAGAAACTCTATTTTGCACAAAAGGCTCTCCATGTAGCACTACTCGGACGAAATACACAAGATGGACTTCCCTTTGCCAACGAAGTACTCACAGCACATGCCAAGGCAAACACCTCCTCAATAAGGCTACTCAGAGGACGTTTACTCCAAGAAAAAGGCTCTTATGAAGAGGCTCTTAAGGACTTCAGCGAAGTCTCAAAAACCTTTCAAACAGCAGAAGGCGCAGAAGCTCTCGTGGATGAAGCTAGCATCCTTATTTACCAGAAGAAAAACTTGTCCCTAGCAAAAAAACGGCTCAATCAGTTTGTAGAAGAGGGAACACCACACGAGTATTGGCTGGCAAGAGGCTACATTCTCCTAGCTGAGCTATACGCCATCGAAGGCGACAACGTAACCGCAGAAGGATACCTTAACAGTCTACAAAAGAACTACCCTCAACGCGAGGACGATATTCACCTCCTCATTACTCAAGCTCTCAAACGCATCTCTGCTAAGAAGTAAACCCTTTCTTCACGAATAACCATGCACACAAAAGATACTCGAAACTTGTCGCTAGCAACACTCCTCTTATTTTCTATTCTCTTGTTGCTGAGCATTCCAGTTTCTGCACAACGTACTGATAGTCTCAGCAGAGAACTCTCCGTCGTAAGTGATCATGAAGCGATCATTGACCCTCAAAAACCACTCGAGCCCAACTACCAATTTGACAATCCCAAGGTAACTCGGCTCAAGCCGACAGCTCCACGACCAACAGGAGACTTCACTCCCCGAATTACGATTCCAAGACATCCTCTTCTTAGTCCACGAGCTAGCGTCCCCAACTACCCTTCAAAAATAGGTTTTGTAGCCCTGCAAGGAGGCGTTGGTCCCAACTTACAGATGGATGCAGGTCTGAATATACCCCTCAATGCCCATAGTTCCTTTGTGCTGGATGCCAGTCACCGCTCTTCGTGGAATTGGTCTTCCTACAGCAATGGTACAAAGTCTAGAGTCAATCGTCACCTTTCTGAGGGTACCCTAGGATACCTTTACCACACAGCTAGTGACCAACTTGAAATCGGCACTTCTTTTGCTCACGATCGCTACAACTACTTTGGAATTTATCGTCCAGGACTCAACCCCGAAACAGAGGTTGGTAAGCGACACACCTCTCCATTAGAAGCCGATGAGTTCTATGCACAGCTCGCTCTCGACTATCAGAAAGAGTCGGATCCGTGGAAGTTTCATTTAGCCCTTCATAGCGATTATACACACCTCACCCCCAGACTCCGTGAGGAGAGTCTTCCACATTCCCCTGCTTCCAATCGTTTTAATCTTCTTCTTCAGGGCGCATTCGACCATCGTCTCAGCTCTCTATGGTACATCGGGATTCAGTCCGAAAGTGCCCTTGCAACGAATGGAAGCAATGCCTATGGAATTGCAGCGGCTTATTATAAAAACGAGTTTTTGCTCAACAAAGACTTCTTTTTCTATAGTCAACTCATTACCCCTTATATTGGTATAGATGGCTACATTGGAGCTTACCCTTGGCACTTGCAAATTGGTGCAAACCTTGGAATATCAGGAAGTGTGTACGACAATGGCAATCCTCTTGCGATTCAAGCTACCCCTAGGAAGTTTCGTTTGAGTCCCTATCTAGACGGCTACCTCACCTTCAATAAGTATCTAAGTCTCTACGCCAAGGCAGGGGGGGGAGTACACATTCCCGATCGCTTTGGCGACGATCTATACAATCGTTTTTTTGCTCCTGGATTTCCTCTCAAGCCAGAATGGAAAAAACTGCATGCCGAGCTAGGGCTACTCTTGAATGCTGGTTATGGGATCTCACTACAGCTTAGTGGCGGATACAGCCAGCTTGAGGGAAAAAACTTTGCTACGCCTCGCCTTCTTACGCTTTCAGGTAGGGAATCCTATACTCCGCCTTATATCGCTTTTCTTCCCTACCAAGAAGACTCTCGTCTCCTCTATGGGAAGTTTACCATGAGCTACAACCTCCACGATAAGTTCACTCTAAAGGGGAGTCTCACATACCGTCACTATACTCTTCAGAAAAAAAGTGTATATCCAGAAGGAGTAGTACCTCTTGAGGCCTCTTTCTCTCTTCTCTACAAGCCCACGAAATCTCTTTCACTCTATACCGATCTCTTTTTGGGATATGGTGTACAGCATACCTCCCCCACGACCCCCACACTCAAAGAAAAAAACCTTGCATTTGGTAGAGTACTCTTTGGTGCCAACTATCGAATCAACTCATACTTTGCTCTTCACGGATCATTAGGCAACTCCTGCTTTATTGTCCGTACATTCCCCTATGCCTACCACGACCGCTACTTTCCCGCAGCTTTTCTACTCGGTGGAAGCATTCTTTTTTAACCGATCTATCTCTTTTATACAGTGAAATACAAACTCTTACTTATCAATCCACAAGGCACGCTTACAACAAGCGATGGAAGTCTATGCCCTAAAGGCCTTAAAAGTCTACTGGAGGTGCAGGCGAAGTATGGTATTACCCTCGTTGTTGTAGGCTACAGCTCACTAAACGAGCTACTACCTCTTTCTGAAAAACTACAGTTAAAACAGTATGGAGGCTACTTAATTTCCCCTCAAGAGGGAGAGCTTTACAATTGCCATACAGAGAAAAAGGTTGCATACAAAGATGCCAATATGGTAACCTTTTTTATGGATAAACTAGATCTTCTAGCAGAAGAAATTATTGCTATTGGAGCACACCTTGTTGATGCACAGATGGTCCAAAGTGCAGGACTAGGAGTGGCAATGGCTCAAGCTGATGAACAATTAAAAAGCATTGCTCAATATGTCACCTACTCCTCGGACGATGGAGGCGTAGAGCACTTTGTAGACAAGTATATTAGAAACAACACTTCGGGCATTCCCTATACGATAGAAGAGATCAACAAAATGTTTGCCAATACCTTGATGGCACGACTCGGTATGACAGCAACTATCGTAGCAGAAAACTATGTGGAAATGACAATGCCTGTAGATAGTTGGACAGCTCAGCCTCTAGGCATCCTTCACGGTGGAGCCAACCTAGCTCTAGCCGAAACGGCGGCAGGGCTTGGGAGTATGGCGATTATCGGCAAAGACAAAACACAAGTGGGCACTCAGGTTAGTGGTTATCACGTAGGAAGAGCCGTAGTAGGAGATACCATGCGTGCAGAAGCTCGCCTACTACATGGGGGCAAAACAACCCACGTGTGGAGTGTAGAGATCTACTCTGTAAATACCAACAAACTCATACATACCGCACGTGTACTCAATACAATCTTAAAATTGAGGTAAGAACAACGCAGAGTAGTACCTATACGTCTTGCTTCTTCTCCTCAAAATCAAATGCAGTATAGTCGAAGTAATTCTGTAAATTTGAAAGGCAAAAAAGACAGAAAGAAACAAGCTCTATGAAGACACCTAAAATTCTTATTCTTAATGGTCCCAATCTAAACCTACTAGGTATCAGAGAGCCCAATCTATATGGTAAAGAAAGCTTTGAATCCTATTACCAGCAAGAGCTTCTCCCCTACTACCCTTCTCTTTCTCTCTTCCAAAGTAACCACGAAGGAGACCTTATTGACGCTCTTCATGAGACTCTCCATAAAGAAAGCGAAATACAAGGCGTTGTAATCAATGCAGGAGCCTATAGTCACACCTCCCTAGCTCTTGCCGATGCTATCCGATCCATTCGCGTACCTGTAGTAGAAGTACACCTTACCAATATCTACGCGCGCGAAGCAATCCGCCGTCAGTCGCTACTCTCAGAGTGCTGCATGGGAGTAATTTCTGGCTTCGGTTTGGAAAGCTATAAACTAGCCTTAGTAGCATTACTCCATCATCTCAATAAGCAAAAAACTAAAGCCTAAAATTAAGTTATGAATAGGAAACTGACAAAGATTGTCGCTACGATCTCAGACCTTCGTTGCGATGTTGACTTTATCCGTAGTCTCGTAGAGGAAGGCGTAAATGTCGTACGTCTCAACACGGCTCATATGACTCTTGAAGGGATGGACAAAGTAATTGACAACGTACGCAAGGTAAGCCCCTATATTGGGATTCTAGTGGACACCAAAGGACCAGAGATTCGTACCACAAAGGTAGAGTCTCCGATATGCTTTTCAACTGGAGACCAAGTAAAGATCATTGGCGACAAAAATCAAACCTCCACGAAGGATACCATTTATTTCTCTTACGAAAACATCGCAAACGACGTCAAACCAGGCACACACATTCTCATAGATGATGGTATCATAGAGATTGAAGTGACCCATATTGAAGGGAAGGTGCTATACTGTCAAATCCTCTGCGATGGAGAGCTCGGAAGTCGCAAAAGTGTAAATGTACCTAGTTGCCGCATTGACCTTCCCTCTATTACCGATCGTGACCGTCAATTTATAGAACATGCAATAAAAAGAGATGTTGACTTTATAGCACACTCCTTTGTTCGTAATAAAAATGATGTAATGGCGGTAAAGCAAATCCTTGAAGAGCACAACTCCCCCATTGCGATTATCTCCAAAATAGAAAATCAAGAGGGGGTAGACAACATCAATGAGATCCTACAAGTCTCCTATGGGATAATGATTGCCCGTGGAGACCTCGGGATAGAGGTACCCATTGAAAAGATTCCCGCTATCCAAAGACTTATTATTCGGAAGTGCATAGAGCGCAAGAAACCTGTGATTGTGGCCACACAAATGCTCCACACAATGATCAAGTCTCCGCGCCCTACTCGTGCAGAAGTCTCCGATGTAGCCAATGCAATATATTATCGTACTGATGCGGTAATGCTGAGTGGTGAGACAGCCAATGGAAAGTATCCAGTAGAGGCAGTTCGTACCATGAGTCGTATCATTGTAGAAGCCGAAAAGAGTCTCACAAGTGCCAACGACATTAGAGTACCCATAGAAGGAGACGACCTTACGACTACAGCATTCCTCGCTAAACAAGCCGTTAAAAGTATATCTAAGCTCAATGTAAAGGCTCTACTTGCAGATAGCTATACAGGACGTACAGCACGCTATCTATCTGCCTTCCGTGGAACTGTACCCATCTATGCTGTATGCTATGTAGAACGAACAACACGAGAGCTGTCCCTTTCTTATGGCGTTACAACGGAATATGTACCCCTTGAAAAGGGCAAAAATGAAAACCTTATTGCAGCTTTACAAAAACTAATTCAAGAAGGATGCCTTATCCGAGAGGATCGCGTAGCCCATATGAGTGGTAATGTAGGTGCAGAAGGCTCTACTACACGCTTAGAGATTGAAACAGTAACGCGACTCCTTCATAAGTATAAAGCGTAGCAAAGAGTGTACACAGCCTCACAATCTAGAGGCCCTATCTTTCATTTCCGATCAGCAACTCAGAGAGGTAATGGCAAAAAGTCATCCTCACTAGCAAGGAAAAATGCCTTTTATTTCAGACAAACTTGAGCAATACATTGAGGAGAATAGCTCTCGCGAACCTCTTTACTTATCAGAGCTAAGACGAGAGGCATACATTCATTTACTCCAGCCTCGTATGCTTTCTGGTCATCTGCAAGGCCGACTACTAAAAATGCTAGTCGCCTTATTCCGACCTAGAAACATACTTGAGCTAGGCACATACAGTGGCTATAGTACCCTTTGTCTAGCAGAAGGGCTTGAGGCAACGGCTCCTTCCCCACAAGCTAAAGTGTATACGATTGAAGTGTGCGATGAAATGGAAGACTTCATCCGCAACAACTTTGCAAAATCAGCCTACAGCAAGCGGATTGAGTTACTCATTGGCCACGCGGAAGAGCTTATTCCCTCACTACTAAAAGAGGTTCTCTTTGACTTCGTCTATATAGACGCCAATAAACGTCACTATCTTCACTACTACCATTTACTAATTGAGGCTCTCCCTCCAGGAGCTTTGATCTTAGCCGACAACACCCTGTGGGATGGGAAAGTGATAGAAGTCCCAACTCCTACAGATTCCCAGACACAAGGCATACTCTCATTCAACCAAACTGTAGCACAAGACCCTCGTGTAGAAACGGTACTCTTACCCCTTAGAGATGGTCTTACCCTCATGCGTAAAGTAGAATGAGCTATCTTTGCACTATGATAGAGTCTTTATCCCAAGCACAAAAAACAAAACAGGACTACACCATTCAAGACTTTGAAGTAATGGCTCCGGCTGGGAGCTACGAGTCTTTAATGGCAGCAATCCATGCTGGTGCCGACAGTATCTACTTCGGCATCGGTGGACTTAATATGCGTACAGGCTCAGCAGCCAACTTTACTAGCGAGGACCTCTTTAAGATTGTTGACATCTGTCGTAAGCACAACGTAAAAAGCTACCTTACTCTCAATACGATCCTGTATGAAAAAGATCTACCTCTTATGCGAGAAGTGGTAGACAATGCTGTCCAAGCTGGTGTTTCCGCTATTATAGCCTCCGATGTAGCCGCACTCTCTTATTGCCGCAAGCAAAAGATGGAAGTGCATCTCTCTACACAGCTCAACATTACCAATGTAGATGCACTTACCTTCTATTCCCAATTTGCCGATGTCGTGGTATTGGCTCGTGAAGTGTGCCTAGAAGATGTAGCCCATATCTACCATGAGATTCGTACTCGTCCTATATTGGGTCCTCATGGGAAGCCAGTACGTATCGAAATGTTTGCTCATGGTGCTCTCTGCATGGCTGTCTCAGGCAAATGCTACCTTTCCCTTCATGAGCTTGGACGCTCTGCCAATCGTGGAGCATGCGGACAGGTGTGTCGCCGCCCCTATATTGTGCACGACAAGACAAGCGACATTGAATTGGAGGTAGACAACGAAAATATCATGTCTCCCAAAGATCTTAAAACCATCCACTTTATCAATAAAATGATGGACGCTGGGGTACGTGTCTTCAAGATAGAGGGAAGAGCAAGAGGTCCTGAATATGTCGACACTGTAGTACGATGCTACAAAGAAGCGATCAATGCTGTATGCAACGGCACTTATAACGAAAAACAGATTGCAGCGTGGGACACAAGATTGGCTACCGTCTTCAATCGTGGTTTCTGGAATGGGTATTATCTCGGACAAAGACTTGGAGAATGGACGAGCGAATACGGCTCCTCAGCCACAAAGCAAAAAGTATATCGGGGAAAAGTGACCAACTACTTTTCAAAACTCAGAGTAGCCGAGCTTACCCTTGAGGCGGGCGATTTATGTAAAGGCGAAGAACTCCTCATTACAGGTCCTACTACAGGCATTGTACGACTCCAACTCAGCGAAATGCGCCTTGACGACAATGCCGTAGAACATGCCCCAAAAGGAAGTGTAATCAGTATACCTTGCCCTGATCGAGTAAGAGTAAACGACCGTATTTATACCTTTGAAGAACGGAAAGTAAAACAACCTGCATTTCAAGAACAATAAATATCCTATGCCGATACAAACTCCTATTATCTCTCCTTCGTTACTCTCGGCCGACTTTCTTCACCTGCAAGAGGCCATAGAGATGATTAACCAAAGCGATGCTGACTGGCTCCACATTGATGTAATGGACGGCGTATTTGTACCCAACCTCTCTTTTGGATTTCCTATTCTAGAGGCTATTCGTCCTATTCTCAAAAAGCCACTCGATGTACACCTCATGATTGTTGAGCCCTTGAAATTCCTCAACGACCTAGCTAAACTTGAGGTGCAAAATCTCCTTATCCACTACGAAGTTTCTCCACACCTTCATCGCTCTCTTTCGGCTATTCGGGCAGCAGGTATGAAGGCAGGTGTCACGCTTAACCCTCACACCCCTGTTGAGCTTATCTTTGATGTGCTAGAGGAGTGCGACCTAGTGCTACTGATGAGTGTGAACCCCGGATTTGGTGGACAAAAGTTTATTCCCCGTATATTGGATAAAGCAAGACGCCTAAAAGCAGAAATCAAACGAAGAGGACTCTCCACTCTCGTAGAAGTAGATGGAGGGGTAAATCTTGAAACGGGCAGACAACTACTAGACGCTGGTGTAGATGCTCTTGTTGCAGGTAGCTTTGTCTTCGGACACTCCGATCCACACCTAGCCATCCGACAGCTCAAAGAGCTTAAAGACTAGCTCTAGCGACTGTAAGACTCCCTATTTCTAGTCTAAAGATGCCACAAACAGCCTGGTCTCTATCGCTCGCAATAAGATGCTATAGAGACCATTTTTATTAGAATAAGGGAGCTAAAAATTGCCCATGCAGATGCTTGATACCTTACAAAGTCTCTCTCGTCGGCCAGCTCTAGGCATGGTGATGGCTTTTATCCCTGGCATCTTTCTCGCGGAGTCGCATCCTTCTTGGACAGTTGCTCTCCTCCTATCAAGTTTTACGGCTCTAGCTCTCCTCCTTGCTTTAGTGGCTTCTTTTTCCTTACGTTTTTCTTTTCTTTTGAAGGGAATTTGGAGCTATGGCTTGCTTATTTTTGCAAGTTTTTCGGCTGGCTATATAGCAAACTACTACGAGTGGAGGAACGTGGAGAGGATTTCCCCTTGGGGAAGTGGACAGATCATTGGACGTATCGTAGATACTCCCCAGCACACCGAGCGCGCACTTCGTCTCCCCCTAGAGATCGTTTATGCCGACTCCTTGCCCCAAAGATCACGGTGGATGCTTTACCTCTACGCCAAGGAGAGAAGTAACCTCACCCCTCCTAAAGAGGGTGATACAATTGCCGTCGGTATCTCTAGCCCTAGACTACTCCACGAAGTGAAGCTTCCTAGCTATAGGTCTTGGCTAAGGAGCAAAAACTGTAGTGGTACCCTTTCGACTCGAGACTCTCTATATACGATAAAGTACCGAGGAGAAGCCGGCTCGCTACAAGAAAAAGCACAAGACCTAAGAGCGCGCTACCTGCAACGAATCGACTCGCTTCCTTTAAGCAAAGAGGAGAAAGCCTTCGTGGCAGCTATTGCTCTTGGCTACAAGAGTAGAGAGCTTAACGGAATAAGCGAAGCTTTTCGTACGCTAGGCACAGCCCACTTGCTTTCAGTCAGTGGCTTTCATCTTGCAGTCGTTTGTGGCTTTGTCTTTTTACTTCTAAGGGGTCTTTATCGCTACCCTTCTTTGCGGCATCTTCCTTCTCTTGTAATTATTGTCGTGGCATGGCTTTTTGCTACTCTTACAGGCTTTTCAGCTCCTACGGTACGAGCTGCCACTATGGTTACGCTTTATCAAGTAGCTCTTCTTTTAGCACTTCCAAGGGATGCGATCAATCTCCTTGCTTTTACCGCTCTTTTTTTGCTTTTGCTTCATCCTGGTTATCTTTTTGACATTGGGTTTCAGCTCAGTTTTCTCTCCCTGCTTTCCATTCTGCTCTTTCTACCTTTCTTCAGGGTACCCAAGAAAGGCAAGTGGCATCCTCTTCTCCACTACCTTTATCAGGCTATAGCCCTCTGTTTTTCGGCTCAGTTTCTCACCTTTCCTTTAGTACTTTATCATTTTGGCAGGGTGCCGTTACTCTTTCTTTGGAGCAATATTCCACTGGTATTTCTTGCCTCACTGATTATTCCCCTTTCCCTTTTTATAGTACTTGCTACGCCTCTACTAACCTATGTGCCAGCAGTACAGCACTTGGTCTTTTCGCTCCTCAGTGGACTTCTTAAGGGGGTCTCCTTTTCGGTAAACTACTTGATACCTTCCAGTGAAGTTTATGAAAAAACGATCTCCAAGAGTGAACTACTAGGATTGTACCTTCTTCTCTTTTCGCTCTACTTTATTCTCTGTCGCGTGTTACCTTCCTCACGGCAAAGGCCCTTTGAAGCAATGAAGACGATCCCTCGCAGTCGATTTAGCTATTTAGCAAAATCGAGAAAGCAACACCTTGAGTTCTTAAATAATAAAGAAAAAAGCGATCTATAACGACTCTTTTCAAATAAATATCATATTGCCTATAATTATTTCAGAAACTCTTTGTATCTTTGACGTGTGACAAATAGATTCGCCACACAACCGATAAAGTTGTAACGACACAGTCGACCCCAATAGAATAGACATTTTAATCATGTAATAAAAGTATGAAAAGAACAACTTTAATCCTTGCAACACTAGCCCTACTACTAGGGTTTGCTTCTTGTAAAGAGTCTGGAAAAGACCCTAAACCTGGGGACAAGGGCGGAATAACAGCGCTAATCGTTGAACCCTCTACCTTGACTCTTGAACTTGGTACTCCCGAAAAAGAAACTGCTAAGCTTAACGTAAAGTGGACCCCCGCTAATGTAAAAGCTACGCCTGAATTTGCTTCTAAAGACACCAAGATTGCCACAGTAAGTGCTGATGGTATGGTAAAAGCTGTCGCTAAAGGTAGCACCACTATCGTTGTAACTATTGGCGAAAAAACAGCAGAATGCGATGTAGTCGTTAATAAAAAAGGTGAAAAACCCATTATCAAAGAAAACGAACTTCCTGCTTTACTCTTTGACGTTTTTTGGAGTGGTGATAAACTAATGAGTGCCTTTAATGGTCAGACAGTAGGAGACGACATACTCGCTTATGAAAAAGAAATGGGTAGAACTCAACAAGGCAAAGTAGCCTTCAACAGTCAAATGACTCTCCCTGCTTTTGTCAACAAGAGCTTCGGTCTTATCCCTGCTGTATCCTATGGGGCTAACTTCGTGGATAGATGGTGCTGCCTTGCCTTAGTTAAGGAAACTATAGAAAACTGTCCTGAAACGATGAAAATGTTGAAGAAGAATGGTTTCTCTGACGTCAAGAAGGTAACGGATAAAGAAACTGGAGCTACTGTCCTTGTGGGGTCTCATGACAAGAAAAGTTATATCCGCCTCACCGCAATGCCAACTGATCAAGGCAAAGAGTTTGGTGCTCACATGCTTCTAATGATTGGTAAATCCTACGAATCGGATTTCTATAGTCATGACATGGTTTCTACAGCAGTAGACATCCCCTCTTTTGAAAAACTAATGACCAACGACATTGCTCAGATCAAAGAGTTTGAAACCACTCTTGGGTTTAGAAAGATCAATGATAAAGACGTTAGTAAAACAGAAAACATTGGGTTCACAGTTATTGACGAAAAAACGGCTTCTACAAACATCATGATGGCTAATTACATCAACAAGCCTAGTAGTGGAGTTCCCTTTATCACCAGTATTCCTCTCTCCATAAAACACGCAGGAAAACTTGCTAGCAAAGAAACTGTAGCTTGGATGGATGCTAACGGCTATGTACCCAAAAAGGACAAAGATGGTAAACATGAGAATGGATGGCTCGGAGGAAAAGGATACTTCGCTCCAGGATATGCTTATGTTTCTAAGGACGGTAAAGCCGAAGCATTGCTATACATCAGATACATTGACATGGCAGGTTTGATTGTAGCTACACTACAAATTTCTCCAGCAGAACAAAAAACAAGTTTGAGCAAGTCTATGATTCAACCACGAGCTGGTCTAAAGCTTTCAAAGGAAGTTTCTCCTTTTAGCAGACTTAACTCTAACGTAAGATAATCCGAAGAGAAAGAAATGCCTATAAGAAGGCCATAAACTTTCTTTTCTAACATAGGAACCGAAGCGGTCTGAGCAATAGCCCAGACCGCTTCTCTGTTTTTTTGAGGGGGGGGGGATATTCTTCCTGCTCTTTTTTTTAGGGCAATCTATTTATAAAGCCCTCATTCCCTTTCTAGCATTTTTCTTTTCTTCTGACAGGAGCTTAATCCTCTTTCTAGCATTTTCCTAGCGAGACTGTTGACTTTTGCAACAGTCTCCTTTAAGGATTCATAAAGCCCCTTAACAAGTAAAACTTCTACTTCTATATTTAGATACCTTTCTTCAGCGCCTCTCAAACCACTTCAAAAAGAGGCTGAACTACAATTGCGTCTTGATGTGCCCCCTCCATCTAGACCTTGTCAAGTGGGCAACAAAAAAACGCTTTCAACTTCAGTAGTTGACTTGAGGCTATTCACAGAAAGAAGTTAACGAGAAAGGGGGGAGCCAAGACCTCATCGGTCACACAAACATAGGCATAGCCTTCTCTAGACTACTCCGAGTTACCCTCCTCTCTTATGAGCTGTAGCCTCCATGAGACTTTGCCAATCGCTAGGGTACAGCCTTCTATTCCTTCATGAGGGGAGCATCATTCTCCCAGAAACAGGCTAGGGAGACTATTGCAAAAGTCAACAGTCTCCCTAGGATCTTTTAATCAAAGAGACTCCTCTCTGAAAAAAGAGGGTCCTCCGTATGTGGAGAACCCTCTTTTTTCTGGGTCTTGTACGATAAGCCGTACGAAATATATCCAGGTCTCGGCGGATCAGATTCCAGGCCAAACATCAAGATGCTTCTCTGGCAATTGCGACTCAAAAGCCTCTTCTTGGGCATCGGGGAAGTTGAAGAAAAGGTCCTGCCCGATAAAAGCTTCCAGTTCGTCTACCGACATGGCGTACTTTTTCAAAGGTCTTTGTGTAGAGGGCTTGTCGTGCTCGGTAAGGAAAGCAATACTGTAGTAGTTAGCGCCATCGTAATAGACGACAGCCATCCAGAAATATTTTGCCACAGGAATTCCCGTTGTGCCGTATGCCATCACAAAGTTGTTCCCTTTATTGGCATCGCAGGTAATTCCTTTTGCGACATAGAGGACTTTATTTCCCTCTGCCATCCCCTTTTCTCTAGCCCAGCTTTGCAGGAGTTTCTCAAAAGTTAGCCATATTCCACTATTATGATTTTGCAACTGCAGCGCCATATTGGAGTAGTAGAAGGTTTGCTTGTTTGCGGCAAGACTAGAAACGCGGTCGTTGGAGGCCACAAGGTGCCCTCTTGAATAACCAGAGAAGTCACTTCTACTTGTTTCAAAACGCGAAGGAATAAGAGGATCCCAGCCCCAAGCATCATTTCTACCTACATTCTTTTGGCTATTCTTTTTATTGAATGTAAAAGCAACAAAGCGAGGAGTACGAAGAGAGGTGTCAAACTCTACACTATAGTTTACTTCGCCATCTACTTTATGAGTAACCAAATAGTTGTGACTTCCTCCTGAAGGACGGGGCATTTCAAGGAGTTTGGGATCGCCCGAAGTCACATTTTCTCCAAGGTAATTGTTTTCCTCTGAAGGGAGCGTAGGATTGGAGGGAACTGAAGGCTCTTGTGGCGTCAGTGTAGTCTCCGTCACTTCTCCCGTTTCACGATCTTCTATGAAGGCATTTCCCGCTACAACGATCTCACCTGTTGCCCCCAGCAACAAAAGGGTTAGCTTGTAGGACTTTCCTGGCTGAAGGTCTCGAATTGTAGCAGGAAGATCTGTTTTATAAGTTTTATTGCCATGGACAATCTCTACCTTATTGCTCTCACTGAGAAGGTGTGGAACGAGACAAGCTGTGTAAAGCTGTTTAGCGTCTTGGACAAAGCGAATAGAAGACTTACTACTCCCCACAAAAGAAAAGGTCTTTGTGCTCAACGAAAAACTTCCAGCCGTGGGAATATTGGTAAGCAATACAGTGGCTCCATCAACCCTATTTCCAGATTCATTGATCACCTGAAACTGGATGCGGCTCATATAGTGACGAAAAGCAAGCAACACAGATGTGCTACTGTGCGTCTCGGCACTCAACGCCTTGGCATTGTCGCTGTAAAGGATATCGGGGAAGCTCTTGTCGCCCTCTCTTACAACAGGCAAATTCTCTCCTTGTTGGTTTTGAGTATAGGGGTAGTAAGCGACAATATCGAACGCCTCTTCCTTGTTTTTTGGCAAGAAGAGAGCAGAATCCATAAGATCGGCGGCAAAGCTAGCGACCGCACCACCTTTTTTTGTAGTATAGGCGAGATTGGTTGCTTTGGGCGTGCTTGTGCCAAAAGTTTCTCCTTGGGAGAAGGCAAAGATGCCTATCTTATCTCCAGCAGTCCACAGATTGCCCGCTACGCGTAGTTCATTAGAATAAAACGTAAGGGGTGCGTCGTGGGTGACTTTCTTGCTATTGTCTCTTTGACAAGCCTGAAAGGGAAGGATACTCAAGAGCAAGAGCAAAGAGTATGAGAGTGTCAATTTTATTACTTTCATAGATCAATCAACTTAGTAGATAAGGTTACAAACGGACAAAAAAAGTCTTGTGCAAGTATCTTCGTGACAATTATTCCTCAAGATCGCCCTGATAAAGTTTTTGCTGAAAGAGCACGATCTCCAGGATTTCACTTTTAGCTTCTAGCGTAATCTTTCCTTTTCGTGGGGTGTTTTTTTGATTTTCATTTACCTTAAGAGTCATCCTCATGTTCCCAGGAGTTCCTTTTTGGGGTGTTAGCACAAACCAATCCTCCTGGCACGTAGCATTCCAAGGCTCACTACTCTCAAAATCTATATAAGCAACGCCACCTTCTGCGGAGAAACTCATTACATATTTAGACTCGGAGGAGTGGCTATCAAAAGAGGCGCTACTGATGTGAAACACGCTGTCTTTTTGAGGCTCTTTACCTGCCTTGCAGGAAGAGAAAGCAGGCACAAGTGCCATCATTAAGGCCGTGGCTAGAAGCATTAATTTCTTCTTGTACATAGTCTTCGTTTTACTACTATTTTAGAGGTATTTTTTCGTATCTGTTTCTTAGCGAAGTTAGCGATTCTTTGAGAAAGTCCCACTCTTCTCGCCTAAAAGAAGACTGTTGCAAAAGTCAACAGTCTCACAATCTTGCTCGCAAGATTGTCTAGACCTTGCAGAAAGGATGAAGCGCAAGGCGCAGAGGGTTGGGTCAGAAGGGAGCACACCTCCGTATGTGACCAAAGCCGAATCCCGGAAGCAACACAGCGATTCGCCTTTATGCAACAGTCTCAAAAGAAGCTCGTACTACGACTGGAAAACCCCTTACTACAAACTCTCCTCGTGTTTTGACTTTCGTCTCCACAAAAAAAAGAATCTGAAAAAAGAATCTTCGTAATGGCGCACTCGCTTACCTAGGACAACAAAAGAAAAAGAGCCGTGTGCAAGCTATTCACTTGACGGCTCTTTAAGTGGAGCGTATCGGACTCGAACCGATCGCCTCGACAATGCCATTGTCGCGCTCTAGCCAGATGAGCTAACGCCCCTAATTTGTACCTCTCAAATGTACCTAGGTACTAGTTATCTTCCGCAAAGATAGTCAAATATCCTCAATTGAGACTATTGCAAAAGTCAACAGTCTCACAATCTTGCTCGCAAGATTGTCTAGACCTTGCAGAAAGGATGAAGCGCAAGGCGCAGAGGGTTGGGTCAGAAGGGAGCACACCTCCGTATGTGACCAAAGCCGAATCCCGGAAGCAACACAGCGATTCGCCTTTATGCAACAGTCTCCAATTAGACACCCCCCTTAATACACAGTCTTCCACTTTCGCCCAAAAATCTTCCGAGACTTTTCCAAAATTCTTCCGAGACTTTTACAAAAATCTTCCGTGACTTTTACAAAAATCTTCCGTGACTTTTTTCAAAAAACATACATATCCTTTCTTGAAAAAGCCTACCCCTTTAAGAAACAGCCGATAAAGAGGTCCAACTCATCCCTACAAAGTGCACACCTAAGAGGTTACAATTTTTGTTTCTCTATCAAGTTACTTTCAGTCTCTTGAACAAATAGTTAAATCACACATTCCTTCAAAATACAAGCAATAAATCAAGCAACTTTGGCACTAGTCAATATATTTATATACATTTGCCACCGATTCGAAACGCACAATCTCCATCTTATCGTTAAAAGGACAAGAAACTAATGTCTAAAATGATCCAATCCTACCACATTTCACTCAAAAAATATCCAGCAAGCGATAGGGCAACCTTAGACAAACCCACTCCTTGTCGCTATCGCCATGCCCAGCGACTTTCCTCTTTATCTGACCATTTAATCTCTATTGAAACTATAATTAAAAAGTAAAATGAGAAAAGATTACCTTGTAAGAGGAGCCTTAATCAGTGTCGTGCTCCTAAGTACAGTTTTTATCTCGTGTGCGCAATACGTTTGGCGAGATGTATACGCCTCAGATGGAACTAGCTACGCCATAAGAAGTGATGGTTCGCTCTGGTCTTGTGGCTGGAATGATGATGATCAACTTGGCTATAAGACCAATGGATATCATTCCTCTGAGTGGCATCCTATGAGTAAGGAGCAAAACTGGATAATGATGTCGGGCTCTAATGGTACGGGATTTTTCCTTAAAAGTGATGGCACTTTGTGGACAGTAGGAGCAGGAGCTAAAGGCGTCTCAGGTGTGGGAGATGGCAAGAAAAATCGTGTGCTGACCCAAGTAGGTACCGACAACGACTGGGTCTACATCGCTTCTTCCCACTTTTGGGGTAACAACGGATATGCTATAAAGAAAGATGGTACCCTCTGGGGATGGGGAGACAACACCTACAGCCAGTTGCTCGCCTCAAAAAAGATCGTGATGGTACCCACACAAATTGGTACAGACAACAACTGGGTAAAGGTTGTCTCTGGTGAAAACAATGCTATCGGCCTCAAAAAAGATGGCACCCTATGGGCATGGGGAAGCAACATCTACAACGACCTAGGACTCCCCCCAAGATCTCCTAAAATCATCAAGACACCTACTCAGATTGGTACAGATAACGATTGGAAAGATGTAATCATCTTATCTCGTCGTACTTGTGCCTTCAAAAAAGATGGCTCTGTATGGGGATGTGGTAGCAACATTGAAAACTTCCTTTTCGGCAAAGATGATCCACAAGCCAGTGAAGAGATTTATGGTTTAACTAAACTAGACTATGGCACAGCTCCCGTCGCTATCGAAGGTTATACCAAAGGTACAATAGTAGGATATGGGAGCAGCGAGTCAATGAATGAAATTAAGATCTGGGGAGTCAACGAAGATGGCTTTCTAGGTGACGGCAAGGGAGTGATTTTCCGAGGATATTACGAAAATATTCCTTGGACATCCACTCCAATTACCCCACTGCTTCCAGAGGGCAAGAAATACAAAAAAATCACCGCAGGAGAGGCCTATGCAATCGTTATCACAACGGAAGGCGAGATGTATGCTTGGGGCAGAAATAAAGGAGGGCAACTGGGAGACGGTTCCGACGTTTCCGTGTTTTCAACCGCCTTTAGCAAGAGTCCCAAGCTTATACCTTGTCCCCAGGACAACGTGCTGAGTATATCCTCTACTCCAGCGGAAGAAGAGATACAGCTCTACCCCAACCCCACAAGCGACTATCTATACATAGCCGGTGTGCCTCGTGGTAGCGAAATTAAGATTATCTCTCTAGAGGGACGCACTTGTATTAAGAAGATCTCTTCGTCTGAAGACTCCAATAGCGTATGTGTGGATATTCGCAACCTGACTGAAGGTACCTACCTTGCTATCATTGGGCATACCACAAAAATTCTACAGATTGGTCGTGCTCACTAACCTATAAGTTTCGCTTTGAAGCAGAAAGCTCCTCTTAGGAGATAATAATGACGAAGGCTCAGTCACTTTCATAGAAGTGATTGAGCCTTTTTACATCACGAGACTCCTTTTCAAGGAGAAGGGGAACAAGGGACTTTCTTCGGGGGTACATTCAAACCCGATTTATCCCATTTTCTATCCCCACTAAGGGGAAAAGACGGCTGGAAGTTCCTGCGACCTATCCGCATCTTCTCCTGCAAAAGGATAAAATAACTACCTTTATAATAAAGCCCTTACTAAGGGTATATCGACTAAAAAAATGAGAAAAAGAAGGAGAAGAAAAAGAGAACTCTATGGAATCCTCTACCATTGAGGATTTCCTACAAGGCACTTTCCCAATGACAGCCACTACACTCTTTGGACTAGAGGACACTTTAGCCCAAGAGCTTGAAAAAATTGGGGCAACAGAGGTTACAATTCTTGTCTCTCCTTCTAGTTACTTACATCCTCTTGAACAAAAGGACAAATCACTCTTTTCTCTCAAAATTCAATCAATAAATCAGACAGCTTTTGCAATAGTCAATATATTTATATACATTTGTCAATAGTTTGAAATACAAAATCACCATTTCGCCAGTAAAGAAAAAAAACAGGAAACTAATGTCTAAAAATATCCAATCCTACCACATTTCACTCAAAAAACATCCAGAAAGCGGTGGGGCAACTTTAGACAAAGCTATTCCTTGTCGCTGCGACCATGCCCAGCGATTTTCCTCTTGACCTGACCACTTAATCACTATTGAAACTATAATTAAAAAGTAAAATGAGAAAAGATTACCTTGTAAGAGGAGCCTTAATCAGTGTCGTGCTCCTAAGTACAGTTTTTATCTCGTGGGCGCAATACGTTTGGCGAGATGTATACTCCGCAGATGCGACTAGCTATGCCATAAGAAGTGATGGTTCGCTCTGGTCTTGTGGCTGGAATGATGAAGATCAACTTGGCTACAAAACCAATGGAGATCGCTCTTCTGAGTGGCATCCTATGAGCAAGGAGCAAAACTGGACAATGATGTCGGGCTCTAGAGGAACGGGATTTTTCCTTAAAAGCGATGGCACTTTATGGACCGTAGGAGCAGGATCTAAAGGCGTCTCAGGTGTAGGAGATGGCAAAAAAAACCGTGTGCTGACCCAAGTAGGCACCGACAACGACTGGGTCTACATCGCTTCTTCCC
>KQ959253.1:132611-132900 GCA_001552775.1 Bacteroidales bacterium KA00251 | reverse complement strand
GAAAGATGGTACCCTCTGGGGATGGGGAGACAACTCATACAGCCAGTTGCTCGCCTCCAAAAAGATCGTGATAGTACCCACACAAATTGGTACAGACAACAACTGGGTAAAGGTTGTCTCTGGCGAAAACAATGCTATCGGTCTCAAAAAAGATGGCACTCTATGGGCCTGGGGAAGCAACTTCAACAACAACCTAGGACTCCCCAAAGGATCACCTAAAATCATAAAAACACCTACTCAGATTGGTACAGATAGCGATTGGAAAGATGTAATCATCTTATCTCGTCGT
>KQ959253.1:122009-132511 GCA_001552775.1 Bacteroidales bacterium KA00251 | reverse complement strand
CTTTTCGGCAAAGATGATCCACAAGCCAGTGAAGTGATCTATGATTTAACCAAGCTAGACTATGGCACCGCTCCTGTCGCTATTGAAGGCTATGCCAATGGTACAATAGTAGGATATGGAAGTAGCGAGTCAATGAATGAAATTAAGATATGGGGAATCAACGAAGATGGTTTCCTAGGTGACGGCAAAGGAGTGATTTTCCAGGGATCTTACGAACAAATTCCTTGGACATCCACTCCAATTACCCCACTGCTTCCAGAGGGCAAGAAATACAAAAAAATCACCGCAGGAGAGGCCTATGCAATCGTTATCACAACGGAAGGTGAGATGTATGCTTGGGGCAGAAATAAAGGGGGACAACTGGGAGACGGATCCGACGTTTCGCTACTTACAACGGCCTTTAGCAAGAGTCCCAAGCTTATACCTTGTCCCCAGGACAACGTGCTGAGTATATCCTCTACTCCAGCGGAAGAAGAGATACAGCTCTACCCCAACCCCACAAGCGACTATCTATACATAGCCGGTGTGCCTCGTGGTAGCGAAATTAAGATTATCTCTCTAGAGGGACGCACTTGTATTAAGAAGATCTCTTCGTCTGAAGACTCCAATAGCGTATGTGTGGATATTCGCAACCTGACTGAAGGTACCTACCTTGCTATCATTGGGCATACCAAAAAAATTCTACAGATTGGTCGTACTCACTAAACTATAAGTTTCGCTTTGAAGCAGAGAGCTCCTCTTAGGAGATAATAATGATGAAGGCTCAGTCACTTTCATAGAAGTGATTGAGCCTTTTTACATCACAAGGCTCCTCTTCAAGGAGCAAAGGGCCTTCTTCGGGGTGTATTTCAATCCCTATTTATCCCACTTTCCATCCTCACTAAGGGGAAAAGACGATTGGAAGTTCCTGCTACCTATCTGCCTCTACTCCTGCAAAAGAATAAAATAACTACCTTTGTAATAAAGCCCTTACTAAGGGGATATCGACTAAAAAAATGAGAAAAGAAGGAGAAGACAAAGAGGACTCTATGGAATCCTCTACCATTGAGGATTTCCTACAAGGCACTTTCCCAATGACAGCCACTACACTCTTTGGGCTAGAGGACACTTTAGCCCAAGAACTTGAAAAAATTGGGGCAACAGAAGTAACGCCTGTGCGACGTGCCGTTACATTCAAGGGTGACAAAGCTACCCTATATCGAGCAAACTATCGTCTCCGCTGTGCGTTGCGTGTATTGGTACCCTTACTCTCTTTTGAGGCCAAGAGTACAGACGATCTTTACAATGGTGCGCTCCACTTTGATTGGCACAAAATTATGCCTATTGGAAGCTCTTTCTTCATTGATACCGCCGTATTTTCTTCTACCTTCACCAATAGTCGCTATGCTCTTTATCGGGTCAAAGATGCCATCCGAGACTTTGATCGCGATAGTGCCTACCCTTTTCAGCTACAGGCTGCCGACTCGAGAAGAGCCGAGATTTGCCTCCATCTCCACATCAGTGAAACGCAGGTAACGATTTCGCTTGACAGCAGTGGGGAGTCCCTTCACCATAGAGGATACAGAAAAGGATACAACGTGGCCCCCCTCAATGAAGTGCTTGCAGCTGGTATGCTATTAATGGCAGGCTACGATGGCTCCACTAGCTTTTTTGACCCTATGTGTGGCTCAGGTACATTGCCCATCGAAGCGGCTATGATTGCCAGTGACACACCAGCAGGCTACTACCGCCACGACTTTGGCTTCAAGCATTGGCTCAACTATGACAGGGAGCTTTGGGAAAGCATTCGAGAAGAGACTCAAAGAAAAGCCATTTTAAAGCCCATTATCGCTAAAGATCGCGACTTCAAAGTAATCGGGATAGCTACAAGCAACATTATCAATGCCTCTTTTCGTCGTAGCATCACCATTGAGCAAGCAGACTTTATAGAGGCTCCAGCTCCTGTTGGTCCTTTGCTTATAATGACCAATCCGCCCTATGGCAAGCGCGTAACCCACGAAAACCTCTTAGCCCTCTATGAGGGAATCGGGAAAACCCTTAAGCACCGCTATGCCGGGAGTACGGCCTGGATACTTGCTTCGCCAGCTTCCCTATTTCATCCTATCGGACTTGCCCCTAACAAAAAAATAAAGCTTTTTAATGGCGACTTAGAGTGTGAACTCCGTAAGTTTACTCTTTTTGAAGGCTCTAAGAAGGAGTTTGTAACGCGCAAGAAGAATCCCCTGGAGGAAGACTCAAAAAAAAGGTCATTCCCCAACCAAAAGATCTTTCTCCATAATCAAGGTACTGACAAGCGTCTTTCTCGCTCTGCAAAGCCTTTTGATAAGCCTTTCGGCAAGCACTTTTCTTCTCCTCGCAAAGAGGGAGAAGAAGCAAGAGAAGAGCGCGACAACAAGCGTCTTTCAAGCTCCGTAAAGCCTTTTGATAAGCCTTTCGGCAAGCACTTCTCTTCCCCTCGCAAAGAGGGAGATGAAGCGAGAGAAGAGCGCGACAACAAGCGTTTTTCTCGCTCTGCAAAGCCTTTTGATAAGCCTTTCGGCAAGCACTTCTCTTCCCCTCGCAAAGAGGGAGATGAAGCGAGAGAAGAGCGCGACAACAAGCGTTTTTCTCGCTCTGCAAAGCCTTTTGATAAGCCTTTCGGCAAGCGCTCCTCTTCCCCTCGCAAAGAGGGAAATGAAGCGAGAGAAGAGCGCGACAACAAGCGAACACGTCGCTCTGATCTTCGCAAAATACAGGTCTTTGGCGAAGACCACAACAAATAAAGAACCCTAGAATACAATCTCTTATATCCATGAAACATTCTCTTATTGCAAAGGTACTTTTCACCCTCCTCGCCTCTTGTGGTCTTCTCTCCACCATCGCGCAAACAGGATATGCTCAAGATAAGCTCTTTACCCTAACAGAAGTAACACCAGGAGGAGAAGACTTTTTAAAAAGCTACTACCCCAAATACTTACCAGGCATTCAGTGGCTCAATGATAGGGCAATATGGATTGAAAACAACCAGATTGTAGGGCAGAAAATCAATGAGGGAAAAAGCAAAGTACTACTTACTTTAGCCGACTTAAAAAAACTTCTTCCCCTTGAGTCCTTTGCAGAGGGAGAGAGAATCCCCTATGGAAAGGCAATTCCCAATAGCACTGCTATCCTTATAGAAGGACAAGAAGGATACTATGTAGTTGATGCTGTCGCCAATTCTCTGCTCTGTACTTTTCCCAAGAAGAATCATCTAGGAGAGAGCTTTGAAGCCGTCGCCTTTAGTGCCTTAAACAGCGTAGCTGTAATGCGAAGTGAAAAGGGAGTCCTAACCTACGTGCGAGGAGCCACCCCTCGTCTTTCTGAGGCGATCTACAAACCAATTGCCCAAAACGAAGGAGATGCTATAGTCTATGGTGAGGCCGTTCACCAACGCGAGTTTGGGATCAATACAGGAGTCTTTATTAGCCCCAATGGCAAGAGAGTAGCTTTTTACCGTATGGACCAATCCATGGTTGCTCCTTATCCTCTAGTAGACTATTCTCCCCACAAAGCAGTATACAAGCCTCTACGCTACCCAATGGCAGGCGAGCCAAGCCATCACGTAACAGTAGGGGTATTTGATAGTGAAACAGGCAAAACCTCTTATCTCCAAACAGGAGGCAATGCGGAGACATACCTCACCAATATTGCTTGGGTACCCGACAACCGCGGTATTGTATTGGCTGAAATCAACAGAGCCCAAAACGAATTGGAGATGAAACTCTTTGATAGCGTCTTTGGTGTAATGGTACGTAAGCTCTTCACGGAAAAGGAAGAGAAGTATTTAGACCCCAGTATCGCTCCAATTTTCTTGCCCAACGAGCCAGAGGACTTTCTATGGGTTTCGAGAAGAGATGGCTATTACCACTTCTACCACTACGACCTTACGGGGAAACTTTTCAACCAAGTAACAACGGGCAACTGGGAGGTACTCGACTTTAAAGGGTTTACTCCCAATGGCAAAGGCTTTCTTTTTACAGCTACAAAAGCTTCGCCTCTTGAAGAAAGGCTATACAGCATAGAACTCTCTGGTGGCACTCCCAAAGACCTCACCCCAGAAGAAGGAGTACACACTGTGCAGTACTCACGCTCTGCTGGAGCCTTTATCGACAGCTACAGCGCGCCTCGTGTACCACGTATCGTCGCACTGAGGGGCATCGTGGGGAAAGGACTTTCCTCTAGCACCATTTTACTGCAAGCTCCTGATCCTACACAGGCGTACAATATGCCTACCATTGAGCAAGGTACCCTTACTGCTGCAGATGGAGAGACTCCCCTTTATTATAGACTACTGAAGCCCATCAATTTTGATCCCAATAAAAAGTATCCTGCCATTGTGTATGTATACGGTGGTCCTCATGCTCAGATGATCCACAAAGGATGGCTCTACGATGCCTCTGGTTGGGACGTATACATGGCACAGCAGGGGTTCGTGGTATTTACACTCGACAATCGCGGATCTGCCAATAGAGGCAAAGAGTTTGAGCAAGCAATCTGGAGGCAAGTAGGCACCAATGAAATGAAAGACCAGATGGAGGGGGTAAAGTTTCTACTCTCTCACGACTGGGTAGATGCTTCAAGACTAGGAGTCTATGGATGGAGCTTTGGAGGATTTATGACGACAAACCTCCTTCTCACCTACCCACACACATTTAAAGTAGGGGTGGCTGGTGGAGCAGTTATGGACTGGAGTCGCTATGAGATTATGTATGGAGAAAGATACAATGGCTCTCCACAAAGCAATCCCGAAGGATATCGCAAAAACAACTTGACGCTACGTGCTGGAGACCTACAGGATCGTCTCCTACTGATCCAAGGAGTAGAGGACAATGTGGTCGTATGGCAACACTCAATGGCCTTTATGAAAAAGGCTATATCCTCACGCTCTTACCCCGATTGTTACTACTATCCCACACACGAGCACAACGTACGAGGAAGAGATCGGGTACATCTCCATCATATCATCGTACGCTACTTCAAAGATTTCCTATGAGCCTCATCTTACGTAAAGAGAAAGAAAAGAAAAACGACAAAGACTTTGTATGGAAGGACTACTATATGGAAAAGCAAACTAAGAAAAGAATCAATATCTTGCTCCTTGGAAGCGGAGGAAGAGAAGCGGCAATGGCGTGGAAACTGAGCCAAAGTGAACTACTAGACAAGCTATTTATCGCTCCTGGTAATGGAGGTACTGAGTATTACGGGATCAACTTAGCTTGTCCCAACCTCAACGACTTTGAAGCTGTAGCCACTCTTGTCACCAACAATGCTATCGATCTTGTTGTAGTAGGTCCAGAAGAGCCACTCGTAAGGGGGATTGTAGACTACTTTGCAGAGCATCATCCCTCAGTGCCTGTGATTGGTCCAGCTCCACAAGCCGCCCATCTGGAGGGTAGCAAGGAGTACAGCAAAGCTTTTATGCAAAAGTATCATATCCCAACCGCTAGGTACAAGGCTTTTTCTCCCGAAGAAGAAAAGGAGGCCAACCAGTTTTTAGACACCCTAGAAGCTCCCTATGTACTGAAAGCTGATGGACTCGCTGCAGGAAAAGGAGTGATTATAGCCCAAACGCGAGAAGAGGCTAGCGAAGCCCTTCAGAAACTCTTTGACGGGGCTACTGAAGAGGACAAAAAACATGTCGTGATAGAGGAGTTTCTCTCTGGTATTGAGTGCTCGGTCTTTATTGCCACAGATGGAAAGAGTTATGTGCTCTTGCCCACCGTAAAGGACTATAAGCGAATAGGCGATGGAGATACAGGAGACAATACTGGTGGTATGGGAGCGGTAAGCCCTGTACTCTTTGCCGATGAGGCATTTATGAAAAAGGTAACCAACCAAATTATACTCCCCACACTTGAAGGTCTCAAGAAAGAGGGAATCACCTATAAAGGATTCCTCTTTTTTGGATTGATGAAAAGCAAGGACAATCCCTACGTTATTGAGTACAACTGTCGCTTAGGAGATCCCGAAACACAGGCTCTTATGCCCCGTATCAAAAGCGACTTTGGCAAACTACTTACAGCAATTGCAGAAGAGAAGCTTGAGCAATACAGCCTAGCGATTGATCCTCGCTTTGTAGGTACTCTGGTATTAGCATCAAGAGGGTACCCCTCCAGTTACATCAAAGGCTATGAGATCCTACTACCCCATCCCCCAGAAGGCACTACTATCTTCCATGCTGGCACCGCTATTAAAGATGGGAAACTGGTGACAAATGGAGGTCGAGTATTGGCTCTTTCTAGCTACGGCTCTACACTACAAGAGGCTATTCAAAGGAGCTACGCCATTGCAGAGCAGGTACTCTTTGACGGAAAAAACTATCGTCACGACATCGGGAAAGACCTCATGGTGTAAACGGACTAAAGACTCTTCCCTACTCCCCACTCTTCGTATGAAAGCAACAGCATTCCACAAAGAAAATGGATTTGAGCAAAAGAGCAATCCGTGGCTACTGCTTGCGCTACTTGTGGGTGGAGGCTTTTACTTTCTCCATTTTCCCCAAGAGGAGCTTTTTCTCCCTTGGGAATGGACTTTTAATCCCATCCAAAGCCTTTCTAGGCCTCTTCGAGTAGCGCTTTCTACGGTTTCACTTGCTGGGATATACGCTTTCGTATCGTGGCACTTGATCCTCTCGCAAAAGTCTCTAAAAAAAAGAAGAAGAGGGGCAAACCTTCTTGCTCCTCTTCTTCTCTTAAACTTTCCAGAAATATGGCTCCACCCCTCCCTTCCTATCGGATTTTTAGCACTATGTGGTGCCTACCATACGCACACTCAGCTCTATGACAAAAAGAAAGCTCCTTATACCTCTGCATGGAGTGGTGTATTTTTAGGTATCAGCATTCTTATTCGTCCAGCTTATACGGTTTTTTTGCCCCTTTTTATCCTTGCCCTATCCTCACTAAAAGCCTTTTCTCTTAAAAATACCCTCGCCTTACTTCTGGGCTTCTTCACGCCTCTTCTTTTAGCTCTACCTTTTCTTTTTCCCCTCATATACCAAGGAGAGCTTTCCTTAAACCTCATGCAGCTCTTTGCGTATCATCCACTTTGGAGACTCCCCTTTGAAGCGTCATTTCCACTTTGGATCGCTCTTACCAGCACACTTCTAGTCTTTTTGACAGTGTTTTCGCGACTCATTGAGCAAAGATTTGCGATGAAGGAGGAAACACTCGGAAAAATTGATAGTACGCTATTTCTTTTTTTACCGCTTATCCTTGTCGTATTTTTTAGATTTATCTTAGCCGACTATCTACTTGTAGCGTCTTTTACACTAGGACTCCTCTATAGCTACAGCAACAACTCGTCTAGAACAACGTCACGCTACTATTTATACACACTGCTTGCAGTATCGGCTGCAATCTCTCTTTATAGTTTTTCTATTGGGAATTAGCTAACGCCGTAGCACCTTTTTAGCGACTCTTACCAAAGCGAAGCGAAAAGGCTTTTCGGAATACAGGAGAAAGACCAAAAAGGCAACAACGACGGATAGATTAAAGAGCCATTTCCAGCCCCCTACAGCGTGAGCATTGGAGTAGGCAATGAGGAGATAGCCTACAGTTGCAACGAGCGTTCCGCGCAATGCATTGGATAGATTATAAGGGATCGGGTAATGTTTTTGCCCAAGAATGTAGCTAAGCACCACAATAAGCGTATTGCCAATAGCAATAGCCCAAGCACAAGCCATAAAGCCAAAGAGAGGAACTCCCCACAAGATTAGACCCACGCCCACCGCACATCCCACGAGAGAGATAATAGCCCCTGTAGCGGTATGGTTGGTGAGTTTGTACCATGTAGAAAGATTAAGGGCAATCCCCATCATCATCTCGCCCCACATCACCCAAGGTATAATGGCAAGCCCAGCATAGTACTCTGGTACGACAAAGTATTTTAGAAGATCTACGAATGCCATCACGGCAAGAAAGATCAACAACATAAATAGCCAAAAATACTGCGTCACAAGGGCTAGCTTTTTTCGCTTCTCTTCATCGCGATTGGAGGAGTCCGTTTTTTCAAAAAAGAAGGGCTCAAAAGCATATCGAAAAGCTTGCGTAAATAGCACCATTACCACAGCTATCTTAAAACAAGCTCCATAAATTCCCAACTGTGCCATCGCTTCCTCTTTATTGGTGTACAAAAAGGGGAAAAGGATCTTATCGGCCATTTGATTGAAGATACCAGCAATTCCCAAAAGGACTAGCGGTATAGAGTACCGAAGCATCCGCCCAAGTAAAGAGAAAGAAAAGTGTCCCTCACGGACTTGGTCTCTATCAAAAATAGTCGGAAGAAGAAGAGCAAGCACCACTGCATTGGCAATGAGATTGCTCAAGAAGATATAATGCACTCCAAAGTCGGGGCGATAGCACCATGAGACAGAGGAGGGCTCAAGCGAATAAAGATAGGGACATAAAAGCAGGAAAAAGAGGTTCAATCCAATATTCACTCCCACAAAGACTAGTTTAATAAAAGCAAACCTTTTCGACTGCTTTTTAAAACGAAGATGGGCATAGGGAATAGACATAAAGGCATCACTTGCAATAATAAATGCCATCATTGCCACAATTTCCGATTCATTGACCCCAAGAAGGGCAATACTAATAGGCTTAGCAAAGAGTGTAACTCCAATTGCAAAGAGACTACTTGTTGTAAGCAAAGCCACAAGCGAAGTCTTGTAGACAGAAGATGGAGTATCAGAGCCGTTCATAAAACGGAAAAAACCTGTCTCCATGCCATAAGTTAGCACCACTAAAAGAAGAGCTGTCCACGCATACAGATTGGTTACAATACCATATTCACCAGTGGTCTGTAAAACGCGCACATAAAAAGGTACAAGCAACCAATTGAGCAATCTACCCAATATCGTAGATAGCCCATACCATGCCGTATCTTTTACCAAAGTGGAGATTGACGAAGCCATACTAAATCGGCACAAAGGTACATGATTTACAACAATTGAAGGGGAGATTTTCTTCCATACCTACACAAAAAGACATATGAGACTGTTGCAAAAGTCAACAGTCTCACAATCTTGCTCGCAAGATTGTCTAGACCTTGCAGAAAGGATGAAGCGCAAGGCGCAGAGGGTTGGGTCAGAAGGGAGCACACCTCCGTATGTGACCAAAGCCGAATCCCGGAAGCAACACAGCGATTCGCCTTTATGCAACAGTCTCTTATAGTTTTAGGCTCTCAATACCCTAAGAGTCGTCCTAAAGTCTAGGGATCTAGCCTAGAAGTGCAGTTTTTTCAAATTGGTCCAGCTTAGCTTATCCTGATAGTATAGGAGCAGAAAGCCTCTTGATCTATCCTAATGTAATAAAAGAAAAAGCAACGAATCCCAAAGAGAATCCGTTGCTCATCAATCTATCTCAAAAAAAGTGCGCTCCCTCTTGGACTTGAACCAAGGACCCCCTGATTAACAGTCAGATGCTCTAACCAACTGAGCTAAGGAAGCGTTGCGATTGCAAAGGTAATACTTTTCTCCAATACCTGCAAATAGTCGCCACCCCATCTTTTGCAAATATCACCACAAAGCGAACCAGCAATCTAACGTATAATCACTTACGAGCAAGACCCTATCGCTTCTTTAGAATAAGGCGACGATTCGATGAAGTACCCCTTAAGAGGAAATTCCAAATAGCTCCGTGGAACATTTCGATTTCCTCAGGAGAGATGGGAATCAGCGGAGATATGGAGGTAGCAATAAAGTGAGGTTATAGCGCTACGTAGCAAGGCTAAATCCACATCTCTCAGGGTTGTCGTCAAGTGTAGTTAGTAGAATATCAGTACTATAGTGCATCAGCCCTGAATATATCCCATGTCTCAATGTAATTTTGTATCTTTGGCATAGTGGGTTCATAGTATGATTCCCGATATCATCTAGTAGTCAAATTAGCAATACAGGATTATGAAAGCAAAAGTCCAATTCTTGATAATGGGCATTATCTCCATTGTCATGCTGATAAGCTGCCAGTCAAAAGAAGAAAAGGCAGCGGAGCTCATTAAAAATAAATTGTCCAAAACCTTGTATGATTTTGAGAGCTATCAGCCAATAGAAACAACTGTGACTGAGGCAAAGATGACGATGTTCAATGACTCTGTATGTTGGAAGAAAGCTGCAACATTGGCTTACGGAGTGAAAGAAGCATCTGAGTATATGAGAAAAGCCGACAAGGCAGAGGCGTATATGAATATTTGGGGAAAACCTTCATATTATTCTTCATCGTATTCAGATAATCAATACTATAAGTACATGGAAGAATGCGGAGAAAATCTCAAAAAGGTTGCCAACGCCCTCGAGGTTTGCAAGAGTATTGCAGATCAACTAAAAGAACAGATTGCTAAGCTTGATACAGCAAAGGTCATAGGGTGGGAAGCGATACATAGATTTAGATGCAGAACGAGAGGCGGTAACTCCACTATAGGAAACTATCGTTATGTGTTAGACAAAGATTTCAAAACGATTATCTTACAAGAAGATATGGATGAAGAGA
>KQ959253.1:105176-121909 GCA_001552775.1 Bacteroidales bacterium KA00251 | reverse complement strand
AGATATGGATGAAGAGACCGATATTCGTGAGACCCTAAAATCCGTGGCAAATGGCGATTTTTACGATTATTTAATCCACAACGCACTATAATCGACAATTTAAAAGCCCATGTAGAAACGAGCTATACTACATGCGGAATATGTTTCAGGGAGGACTACTCTACCAAGAGAGCTAGCGACGTAGCTCAGGACGTAGCGGTGCATGCGATCAAGTTTCGTCGTAACTACGGTAAGTCGCCTGCGCGCAGTGTGGCTTCGCTCGTACTCGTGGCCGAGTGGTCATCACGATGGAAGCTGACCTGCAGGACGCTCCCGAGGAGATAGGCGGGATGTACAATATGATCGTCGATGAGGGGTACGACCTCGTAGAGGAGCATAAAGCCACTTGATCTATCCCAATGTAATAAAAGAAAAAGCAACGGATTCTCAAGAGAATCCGTTGCTCATCAATCTATTTTCAAAAAAGTGCGCTCCCTCTTGGACTTGAACCAAGGACCCCCTGATTAACAGTCAGATGCTCTAACCAACTGAGCTAAGGAAGCGTTGCGATCGCAAAGGTAGTATTTCTTTTTTGAATTTGCAAAACTTTCTTTGAAAAAAGTTTTGAGGGGAGAAAAAAGAAAGTGTTTGATGGCCCTCATCTTTTACCAACAACAAGCAAATAATCAGTACTTTTGTATCATAAAACAGCATGTTGCTCGTACTAAAATGAGACCTTCACACAGCAAGCATATTCACCTTTTTCCCCAAGAAGCTATTGGTACAGCTTTTTGGCTCAATCTATTTTTTTCTCTTTTTACATTCTTCGGTGGGCTTTTTTCAAACAGTTCATCCCTGTTAGCGGAATCAATCCACACGCTAGGCGATACTTTATCTGTAGGGGCAGCATGGCTACTTGAAGGGCTTTCCAAAAGAAAGAGCGACGACCGCTACACCTATGGCTATCGACGCTACTCTCTCTTGGCCTCCATCATTGTCTCTACGTTACTTATTATAGTGGCTCTTTCAATGCTTTTTGTCACCTTGAATCACTTTTTTCATTGGAGTACTTTAGGGGAAGCACTCCATTCCCATGGAGTGCCTAATGCCAGGGGTATGCTAGTCGTTGCTATTGTGGGCTTAGGAGTGAAAGCGTATGCAGCCTATCGTCTTAAAAAGGGACATAGTCTCAACGAGCGCTCGGTAATGTTTCATATGCTCATGGACTCTCTCTCTTGGGGGGCGATCCTCCTTTCTAGCTTACTAATGCTTTTTATCAACATTCCTCTTTTGGACAAGATCCTCACTTTGCTTATCGCTCTTTGGATACTCTATCATATGATACCGCACCTCCTTCGAGCATTTAAGATTTTGCTACAAGCCGCTCCAGCGGGCGTAAACATAGAGGAGCTAAAAGCTAAAATAAAAGCCTTACATGGGGTTAAGGCTCTTGCTACTTTCCGCTTATGGACTTTAGATGGCGAAGCTCATGTACTTACCCTTCGCTTGATATGCTCTCCCGACGTCTTACAAAGTAGTGCAGCACAAGAGCAGTTGCGTAGTGAGATCCGCCTTTTGGCTACAGATCTCGGAATAGAAGAAAGTACGATTGAGCTTACTTCCAGCAATTAATTGAGCTAGCAACAGAGAGTCCTATACAACAACCCTTCAGATTTACAGACAAAAAACTTATTTTTACAGGGCTTCAAAAAGCAGTTTTTCTTTTTTTTCTATCTTTGTGAAACAAGAGAAAAACAACGTCTTCTATGGCAAGACAATACCCTCAGAATAAGGTGAAACTGACCTCATGACAAATGATAAAGAAAAACACACCAGAGAGATAGACAAGCAACCATTTCTACAAATTCGCAATTTACACAAAACCTATTTTGGTGCTCAGCCTCTTCATGTACTGAAAGGGGTAAACTTGACAATTGAAGAGGGAGAAATGGTCGCAATAATGGGGGCGTCTGGATCTGGGAAAAGTACGCTCCTCAATATTTTAGGATTATTAGATAGGTTTGATGAAGGAGAATATTTCCTTCAGGGCAGATCAATGAAAGGAATTGATGGAGATGCTGCTGCCAAGCTCCGCAACAAATTCCTAGGTTTTGTGTTTCAAAGTTTCAACCTTATCCCCTACAAGGATGCCATTGAAAACATCTCTCTACCTCTATACTATGCAGGTGTACCTCGTAAACAACGCACAGCAAAAGCAAAAGAAATGCTAGAGCGTGTCGGATTGCTAGAGTGGAGCCATCACCTTCCTAGTGAACTTTCTGGAGGACAAAAACAACGTATCGCCATTGCTCGAGCTCTGATCAATGAACCCTTACTTATCCTTGCTGATGAACCCACAGGCGCTCTTGACAGCAAAACGACAATGGAGGTAATGGAGCTACTGCAAGAAGTAAATGCCACAGGAAAGACCATTATCGTAATTACTCACGAACCTGAGGTCGCAAAGCTTTGTCATCGTACCATATACATTAAAGACGGACTCATTGTTGACAAACTCTAGCCAAGCCTTTCCATGACAGGATCCATTCAAGAGATCATTGAGCATCTCTCTCGCCACAAACTCCGCACAGCCCTTACAGGCTTTGCTGTAGGTTGGGGTGTGCTTTTACTAATCTTCCTTTTAGGGGTAGGCACAAGTTTTGAAAGTGGACTCCGATCCTCTACTACGGGCTACAATATAGCCGACCTAAGACTCTATGCATGGTTTACAACAAAGCCATATTCAGGCTTTGCTGCAGATCGATCCATCATCTTTGATGATATAGATATTGCCCTTATCAAGCAAGTCGCACCCGAGGTAAAAAGCGTCTACAAGACCGTCACTTGGGGAGGCAAAGAGCTTCGTACTAAAGATACTTATTACACCGATTTTTTTAGTATCAGTGGCGTACATCCCGCTATGTTTCGCTCCAATATAGCGATTACGCTTAAGCAAGGAAGATTCCTAACAGATGAAGACTACAATAAAGCTCTTCATCACTACATCATTCCAGACAATATTGCCACTACCCTCTTTCCCAAAGACTCCACATTCGTGGGGAAACAGATTATCGTAAATGGAATACAGGGGACGATCGTAGGAGTTTACCAAAAGTCGACCTTTGGAAACAACATCGTTTACCTTCCCTTTTCAGAGGCTGCTTTAAGGGTACCTGAAGTGGCAACAAACAATATGGAGCTCGCTCTAGACCTTGGAGAAAAAGTACTCACGGGAAAAGAAGCCAATGCATTAGGCGAAAAAATACGAATCGCCATTGCTCGCAGAAAACAATTTGACCCTACAGATGAAAATGCCGTATACCTCAACACTTGGAATATAGAAGGAGCTAGCTCTTTCGACAACTTCTTTCGTCGCTTACAAGCTTTTCTTTGGGTCGTAGGACTGAGTATCCTCGCCATTGGGATAGTAGGGGTAAGCAACATTATGCTCGTAGCAGTAAGCGAAAGGCGAAAAGAGATTGGCATTCGCAAGGCTCTAGGTGCTAGATCGAGACACCTTATCGGAATGGTCTTAGGAGAGTCGCTTATTATTACACTTATTTCTGGGCTCTTGGGGCTTGCTATAGGGGTCGCTATCCTTCTCTTTTTAGACTATGCTATTATCCATTGGAAAATAGGAGAGCTTACCATGTTTGGAGAAACCATACACCTCCTCGGAAGTACAACAGTTTCGATTGGCTTGGGCTTAGCTGCCATTGCTGTAATGCTACTTGCAGGGATTATAGCAGGATATAGGCCTGCTCGCCGTGCTAGCAATATACCCGCTGTAGAGGCAATGAGCGACAAAGCAGATTAAAGGATTAGCGAAAAGCAATGCGAAAACTATTTGATATCAATACGTGGAGGGAGGTCTTTGAAACTCTCAAGAAAAACAAAAAGCGTACCCTTACCACCATGTCTGGCGTCTTTTGGGGACTACTGCTTTTAACGCTTCTTCTCTCTTTTGGAGAAGGTTTTATCAATGGACAGAAACTTGTCTTCAATGCTCTTGGCGATAATGGGAATATAAATGTGGTAGTACCAGAAACAACCTCTACTCCCTACTTAGGATATGCTAAAGATCGTCCCATTTATCTCACAGAAAAAGACTGCCAGGCTCTTCTTGCAAACTTTCCTTCCATCACCTCTATTGAGACAATGGTTACCAATTGGCAAGGATACACCCTCTACGCCAACGGAGTAAAAGCAAGTGCCTCTATGCTTTGTGGGGTATCTCCCAACTATTTCTACACCATGAAAGTAAACGTCGTAGAGGGGAGATTGCTTAACCCCAAGGATGAAGCCCAAAAAACGCACAATTGCCTTCTTGGATTAAACTTGGCAAAAAGGCTTTTCCCTGAGGAATCCCCAATAGGAAAAACCATACAACTACTCAATACCTCATACGCTGTAGTAGGGGTTATTGAGCCTGTATCTGATAACTTTAGCATATCTGGCGACCTCCGCAGTCAAATTATCATTCCACAAAGTCTAATGACTTCTCTCTATGTACCAGAGGGAAACTTTCAAGCCCTTATTATTGTTTTCAAAAACGATCTCAAAAAGCCTAGTGAGCTTAGTCAGTCGCTCCTCTCCTTCCTGCAAAAAAGGCACGACATAGCACCCAATGACCAGTCTGCTATTCGGGTATTTGATACATCTCAAATGGTCAGGATTTCCAATGCTATGATACTGGGTATATCTATCTTGGTATGGGTTGTGGGAATGGGTACTCTTCTTGCGGGGATTATAGGTATCACCAACATCTTACTTGTATCCATCAGTGAAAGGACCAAGGAGATCGGAATTAGGAAGGCTCTTGGAGCAAGAAACAGAGACATCCGTTTCCAAATTCTTCTCGAGTCGTTTACAATCACCTTTATTGCTGGCATACTAGGGACTGCCCTTGGAGTGGGTATTATGCTTGTAATAAATTCCCTAATGAAAAAAGGTAGCAACGCGATACTTTACCACCCTCTTATCCCCACATCAGTCGCCTTTATCACTATCCTTATTATAGCCATTTCTGGCCTGCTAGCTGGTATACTACCACTCTCAAGAGCCTTAAAAATAGATACTATAAAAGCCCTTCAAGATGAATAGCCAACCCTCACTTTAGTAAGACACAAGCCTATGAAAAAGATTGTCAAAATAGTTGCATGGAGCCTACTGGGACTTGCCGTCGTGCTTGTTTTCGTATTGCTGATTAAGAAGAATGCTCCCCAAAAGGAAGTTTTAAAGATTGAAACCGTAGCACAAACCGACACTCTAGAAAACAAAACGATTCTGACAGGACGCCTCAATCCTCGTAATGAAATTCTTCTCAAACCTCAGCTCTCGGGAATTATCGCTGAGATCAATCATGAGCCTGGAGACTACGTGAAGCAAGGAGAAGTTATCGCGCGAATTGAAGTTGTACCCGATATGATGCAGAGTAGCAATGCCGACACCCAAGTAAAACTCAATGAGATCAACTTCAAAACAGCAAAAGAGCGCTATCTCCGCGACAAAAATCTCTTTGAAAAAGGAGTTGTAGCCAAAGAGGAGTTTGAATCAAGCTCTGCCAATTATTTCGCTGCCAAAGAAAACCTTCAGAGCAGCAAAGAGGCCCGCGACATTGTGCAAACTGGTATTTCCTCACGTACACGATCCACAAGTACCACGCTCGTGAGAAGTACCATCAGTGGAATGATCCTTGATATCCCCGTAAAAGTGGGAACTTCGGTAATCCAAGCCAATACTTTCAATGATGGCACCACGATCGCCTCTGTAGCCAATATGCAAGATGTCGTTTTTACAGGTGAGGCTGATGAAACAATCGTAGGCAAGCTAGAAGTAGGAAATACTGTAAGCGTATCCGTAGGAGCCCTCGGCGAAAAGAGATTTGATGCAAGAATAGAATACATATCACCTAAGGGTAACGAAAAAAACGGCACCATGTACTTTGATGTACGTGCTGCCGTAAAGGTACCAGAGGGAAGTGGAATAAGAGCAGGCTACAGTGCCAATGGAGAAGTGGTTCTCAATGGCGTTTATAACGTACTCTCCCTCCCTGAAAGTTGTATTTCCTACGAAGGAAACAATGCTTACGTAGAAAAAATCCTCTCAGAAAAACCTCTAAAGACAGAACGTATTAAGGTGGAAACAGGTCTTTCAAATGGCGTAATCGTAGAGATCAAAGGTGGACTAAAAGTTGGAGACAAAGTAAAAGGAAGTACTTTCTAATCTCAATTCAAAATGAAACTAACAATACTTTCACTTATACTTGCACTAGTTCCCGTTGCCCTTATTGCACAAGAGAATTCCACGCAACAATATACTCCTGATGGACACCCTATTTTGACCCTCCAGCAGTGCATCAAGATGGCTGTCGAGTGCAACAGTAACTTTTTACGTAGTCAAGCCGATAGCACTTCTGCAGAAATCCAGTTGGCCTCCGCAAAAAATAGCTTTCTACCCCAACTAAATGCCCAAATGGGGCAAAGCTTCAGTTTTGGTCGAGCTAAAGACGAGCGCGGTGTAATTATAAACCACTCTGCTGCCAATACAGACTTTGGAGTGGGTCTTTCCTATACGTTGTTTAGCGGACTAAGACGGCTTTATAGTATGAATGAAGCAAAAAGTTCGCTACTGGCAAGCGAGCAGACTCTACTCGAGACCAAGGATAAAATCTCTCTTGATATAATCGGAATGTACTACCAAGTACTCATGCAAGAAGACATGCTTCGCATATCCGAATTCAACCTTGCACAGACAGAGTTTCATCTCAATTATACTAAAGCTATGGTAGAAGGAGGGAAATGGGCGCTTTCCAAGCAGCTAGAACTAGAGTCTCAGCTAGCCAACGAGAAGCTCACGCTTATAGACAGTCGCAATGATCTTTTCCTTACGCGTCTCAACCTTGCCCTCAATGTAGACTACGGCTCGCCCGACTCGCTCGCCATTGTAAATCCAGACATTGACAAAATGGTAGCACTTGCATACAGTAAGCTCTACCCTGTAGAGACCGTTTATAACTATGCGATGAACAACCGCGCAGGAGTAAAAGCAGCGGAAAACAACCTACAAATAGCAAAATTGGGTATCCGTGCAGCCTCCTCTGGCTTTATTCCTACTCTTTCTTTCAATGCAGGATACTCCACAAGCTACTTCTATCCCTTTGAAAAATCTCAACAGCAGTTTATTAGCGACTTTTCCACTCAGCTTAAACACAATGGTCGCTACTTCTTGGGATTTACGCTTTCCATTCCCCTCTTTGACGCTATGGAAACACCCAATGCCATCCGCCAAGCAAAAGTGAAGTATACCCTAGCCGAAATCCACAGCAAGGATGTCCGCGAAGCTCTATACAGACAAGTGGTCACAGCTCAAGCCAATGCCACATCTGCCTCTAAAAAGATTGCGGCTGCTACTGAAAGTGCCCAAATTGCCAAAGAGTCGTTAAAAATGACTGAAGCTGCCTTTGAAGCTGGGAGAGCCACCCCTCTTGAACTTGAACAAGCTCGCAACCGCTCGCTTATCGCAGAAATGCAACTAGTTCGTGCTAAGTACGACTTTGTGTACAAGGTCGCTATCTTAGAGCACTACATGGGAGTCACCGATGTCCAATAAGCCACTTTTCAATACATACATTCATCCTACTTTTCAATGGGAACCCTCTAGTTAATATCATAAAGCCCCTTCGGGGAAAGTGACTATCGCTTTTAAGCCACTTAGAAACTGCCGTCTCTGCAACAGGAAACGGCAGTTTTTTATCTGTGGTCGACTAAGCACCACCTCAGCTTCACAACTTTCCTCAATACATACCTATCTTTTTCCTACCGAGAATGGAAGAAACTAGAAAAGGGTTCTCTCACAAGAAATCAGTAACTTTGTACAATAAGGCACTTGATAGGTCTCTCTAGAAAAAAGAGGCTATCGTGCGACTCACATTTACCTAATGATGATATGGCTCAGCAAGAAGATCTTTTCAAGAAAATAGTTTCCCACTGTAAGGAATATGGCTTTGTCTTTCCCTCCTCCGAGATATATGATGGATTGGGAGCAGTATACGACTATGGCGAATATGGTGTAGAACTGAAAAACAACCTCAAAGAGTATTGGTGGAAGAGTATGACCCGACTGCACGACAATGTAGTAGGGATAGATTCTGCTATTTTTATGCATCCCAAGATCTGGCAAGCCTCTGGCCACGTTGATGCATTCAATGACCCCCTTATAGACAATAAGGACTCTAAAAAGCGCTACCGCGCAGATGTATTGATAGAGGATTACATTGCCAAGCTGGACGACAAAGTGGAAAAAGAGCTGACAAAAGCTCAAAAGCGCTTTGGCGAAGGCTTTGATGCAGAGCTATACAAATCCACAAACCCTCGTGTGAAAGGTTATCTCGAAGAACGCGAAACGGTAAGAAAAGCGATGGCCGACGCTCTCAATAAGGAGGACTTTGAAGCCTTGCGTCAGATCATAATCGACAAAAAGATCGTTTGTCCCATAAGCGGAACTTGCAATTGGACTGATGTACGCCAGTTCAATCTAATGTTTTCTACGGAAATGGGCTCCATGTCGGAGGGAACCTCTAAGGTTTATCTTCGTCCCGAGACAGCACAAGGTATTTTTGTCAACTTTCTCAACGTTCAGAAAACAGGGCGTATGAAGATACCTTTTGGAATTGCTCAAATCGGGAAAGCCTTCAGAAATGAAATCGTTGCTAGACAATTTATTTTCCGTACACGTGAGTTTGAGCAGATGGAAATGCAGTTTTTTGTTGCACCTGGTCAAGAGCTGGACTGGTTCAAGTACTGGAAAAAGATGCGTATGGCATGGCATAAAAGTTTAGGCTTGGGCGACGAAAACTATCGTTTTCACGACCACGAAAAGCTCGCTCATTATGCCAATGCTGCCACAGATATAGAGTATCGGATGCCCTTTGGATTCAAAGAGGTTGAGGGCGTACACAGCCGTACCAATTTCGATCTTAGCCGTCATGAAGAGTTTAGCGGAAAGAAACTTCGCTATTTCGACCCCGTTACATCAGAGAGCTATATTCCCTATGTAGTCGAAACTTCTATTGGGGTAGATCGTCTTTTCCTTAGTGTTCTATGTGGTGCCTTCTGCGAGGAGCGTACAGAAAATGGAGAAATGAGAACCGTCTTGAAGTTGCCTATCCCCTTAGCTCCTGTGAAGCTTGCAATTCTTCCCTTGGTACGAAAAGATGGACTTGATGAAAAAGCAGAAAGCATCTTGAAGGAGCTTAGACTTGACTTCGCTTGCCAGTACGACGAAAAAGACTCCATCGGCAAGCGGTATCGTAGACAAGATGCCATAGGTACTCCCTACTGCATTACAGTAGACCACCAAACCATGCAAGACGATACAGTAACTATCCGCGACAGAGATACGATGGAGCAACATAGAGTGCCCATCTCTGAACTAAAAACAATCCTAAAAGAAAGAACCTCTCTCAACAACCTTCTTGTAAAACTTCTAGAAGATGACAAATAAACATTCCCTACTCCTAGCGGTAGGCGTACTCCTTTCTGTGCTCCTCTCGCTTGTTGCATGCAACCGTAGAGTAGACTCTACCGAGCAATGGCGCATCGCCAACGAAAAGGCTTTTGCCGAATATGCCGATAGTACCGACTTTATAAAAGCAACGGTGGATGGCAGTACCGCCTACGTATACAAGAAACAAACTAAAAAAGGGCAAGGAAATGAGTATCCTATCGAGACCTCAAGAGTGCTGATACACTACGAGGCCTATCAAATAGCCGGTGAAAAGGGAAAAATTGATGGGAACTTTGAAAGCGAAGCTCCTGCACGACTTTCTCTATCTCGAGGAACGAATGGCGATCTAATCTCAGGGATGCGAATTGGAATTCAAAATATGGTGCAGGGAGAAGAAGCTCTCATTGTGATTCCTTGGCACCTTGCTTATGGTGCTTCTCGTAAGGGAAATGTGCAAGCCTATACAGCTTTCCGCTATCTCGTGCGTTTAGATAGCATTATTCCAGAGACAGCTGAATAATATACAGCTCAAAACTAAGGAGCAAGTCGCTTTACTCCAGTCCTGTTGTAGCCACACACTCTAAATATAGAGAGTGGCTTTTGCCTTGTCTCTTCTTGCAAACAAAATATGGGTCTAAGACAGAAACTGTACACAATAAAAAGAGCAGTGGTAGGATTGAGCTTTCCTACCTCTGCTCTGCACTTAGAGGCTATATTTCTTAAGGACATTGACGGAAATGTTGCCACTGCTTATGGGAGCCTTCTCTCTTCTCGCTTAGTCACTCAATAAAACTCAAACGCTTATACCTTGTAACTTTTTCAAATTCTTTACCTATGAATCCACAACACTCTTCATACAAAATTCTCATCTCTAATGATGATGGTATTCATGCCGCAGGGATGGCTACCCTTATAGAAATTCTGAAACCTCTAGGGCATATCACTGTAGTTGCTCCTGATGGACCAAGGAGTGGTGCTTCCTCTTCTATTACTTCCGCTACTCCGCTCGTAGCAACTAAGATGAAGGATGAGCCTGGCCTTACCTATTATAGGATGACTGCAACGCCTGCAGATTGCATTAAATATGCTCTCAACCTAATATTTGTGGAGGACAAACCAGACCTTGTGGTCACTGGAATCAATCACGGAAGAAACGATGCTATATGTGTCTTTTATAGTGGCACAATCGGAGCTGCTCTAGAAGCTTGCATAGCAGGAATACCAGCCCTCGCCATCTCCCTTAATGATCATGATGCGGATGCTGATATGTCTTATGTTGCCGACTTTGCCTACCCTATAGCCAAACACCTCCTCCAATACAAGCTCCCCAAGCATACCATGCTCAGTCTTAATCTCCCAACGCACAAACCCAAAGGGCTAAAAGTGTGTCCTCAGGGGATTACCCATTTTGTGGATGAGTATACTCCCAGCGACAACGGACGCGGAAAAACGGTCTATTGGATGACAGGCTATCAGCAAAAAAGCAATCACGAAGAGCATACCGACTTTGACTACCTGAATGAAGGCTATGCTACCCTTACTCCTCTGAAGCTAGACCTCACCAATCGCGAGTTGCTAAAAGAAATTCAAACAGAGTTTTCTCCTCTATTCACTCGCTACGGCGAAGAAAACAAGCAGTAAATTAAGAGGAGGAGTATCACACGAGGATGAAGTACTTTATTGTAGCAGGAGAGAGCTCTGGCGATCTGTATGGTGCCCGACTTATTACATCCTTAAAGCAACTAGATCCTCAGGCTAAATTTCTGTTTGTAGGAGGAGACCGCATGGCAGAGGCTGCGGAAACTGCTCCCTTAGTGCACTGCGAAGAGATTGCTGTAATGGGGATTGTTGCTGTGCTGGCACGATTTCAAGCAATTGCTTCTGCAGGAAGAAAAATGCAAGAAGGATTACTCTCCTTCGCTCCTGATAGGATTGTAGCGATCGACTCTTCAGGATTCAATTTTCGGTATCTTCTTCCTTTTGCAAAAAAACACTTTCCACAAGTTCCCTTAATATATTATATCGTTCCTAAGCTTTGGGCATGGGGAAAGAGACGAATTAAGACATTGAGAAGATACTGTACAGCACTTCTTGTCATCTTTCCATTTGAGGAACAATTCTTTCAGTCGGAGGGGATTCCTACTTCTTTTGTTGGGAACCCTTCGGTAGAGGTGCTGGGAAAATACCTCAACAGCTACAAAAACCAGAGCTTGCAACAAGATTTTGTAGCTAGAAACAAGAGAATCCCCACGAGTAAGCCCTTGATTGCACTTCTCCCTGGTAGTAGAAAGCAGGAGATTAAGGAAAACTTACCTTTGATGCTTCGTACAGTAGCTCATTACTATCCACACTATACACCTGTAATAGCTAGAGCTAAAGGACGAAAAGCAGAGGAGTACAGCCAGTATATCCAAATGTATCCAAAGGCTTTTTTGCTAGATGATGATACCTATGCCCTTTTAGCCTCTGCCGAGATGGCAATCGTTACTAGTGGAACGGCTACACTTGAAACGGCACTCATTGGCACACCGCAGGTGGTATGCTATCGGTTTAAACCGCTGAGGATAGTCAATTGGCTCTACTCAAAGGTGATTCACACACCATTCTTTTCTCTCGTCAATATCATAGCAGGTCACAAAGTAGTGGAAGAGTTATTAGCTGCAGATGCGACTGAGAAAAAACTCTTTGAAGCTTTAGAAAAACTGTCCTCTCAAGCAAGTATATTGCAAGAAGAATACAGAGAGATTCGCCTAAAGTTGGCTGGGGATCAGGCAAGTGTCCGTGCTGCCGACGCCATTATTCAAGCAGGATATAGCGAATAAATCTCTTGTTGTCTCTCTGCTCTATTTCTTTTCTCTAAACGAAGTTTGGTTTCTCTAGTATTTATTGAGGATCGCTTTGAGTCGATCAAGCACGTTGAGTGCCTCAAGTGGACGAAGGGTATCGATGTTGGTAGCCATTAGTTGGTCTCGTATCTCCAAAAGAGCAGGATCGGATATGTCAAAGAGCGATAGCTGTACCCCTGGAATAGGACTACTTTGACTTTTCTTTTGTGCTCCTTTCACCGCTTTTCCAGCGCCAAGACTTTCTTCGGCTACGCGCTCTTTTTCAAGTGCTTTAAGAATATCTTGGGCTCGTTTTACCACGCTAGCAGGCATACCAGCTATTTTCGCCACTTGTATTCCAAAACTTTGTTCACTTCCCCCCTTTTCAAGTTTACGAAGAAAGACCATTTCTCCATTGATTTCTTGTGCCGAGACATTGAAGTTTTTGACTCTTTCAAGGGATTTTGCCAGTTCATTAAGCTCGTGATAGTGGGTAGCAAAAAGAGTTTTGGGATGCGTGTAAGGGTGATTGTGTAAATATTCAACGATTGCCCAGGCGATAGACACCCCATCGAAAGTGCCTGTACCTCGTCCGATTTCATCCAGTAGGATAAGGCTCCTTTCGGTGATATTGTTGAGGATGTTGGAGGCTTCTTGCATTTCCACCATAAAAGTGGACTCTCCCATCGTGATATTGTCGGATGCTCCCACTCGTGTAAAGATAGCATCAACAATACCTATTGAGGCCTTATCGGCAGGTACAAATGAACCTATCTGAGCCATTAGTGTAATCAATGCGGTTTGTCTCAAGAAGGCCGATTTACCGCTCATATTGGGACCCGTAATAATCATTATTTGGCAGTCATCGTTGTCGAGCTTTACACAGTTAGAAATATAGTGATCGCCATCTTTTAGCTGTAGCTCAATAACGGGGTGCCTCCCCTCTGCAATCTCTATGGAATAGCCCTCATTGACTTCTGGCATGCAGTAGTGATAAGTTTCTGCTGCAAGAGCAAGCGAGTAAAGCACGTCTAGCTCGGCAAGTAGCTGACAATTCTTTTGAAGGGCTGGGATAAAGTCTGCAATGTAGGTAAGGAGTTCTTCAAAAAGATTTCGCTCTATGCTGTCAATTCTCTCTTCAGCTCCTAGTATTTTGTTTTCGTAAACCTTCAGTTCTTCTGTTATGTAGCGTTCTGCACTTACGAGGGTTTGCTTTCTTATCCACTCTTGAGGTACTTGTTTCTTATAGGTATTTCGGACTTCAAGATAGTAGCCAAATACATTGTTGAAACCCACTTTTAGAGAAGTAATACCTGTTTTCTGAGCCTCTTTTTGTTGCAGTTCGAGTAGATACTTTTGCCCATCTTTAAGGAGCCTTCTTAGCTCGTCTAGCTCTTCGTTGTATCCAGTGGCAATGATTGGACCTTTGCCTATTGTAGCGGGAGCGTCGGGGTGGAGTTGATAGCGTAACCTTTCAAGGAGTTCCTCACAAAGTGCAATTCCTTTTCCGAGGTCATTCAGCTCTGCTAGTTGACTTTCTTGGCAAGCTTGTTTAATGGGTTTTAGAGTCTCTAGACTGGTGATGAGAGCGATTACTTGAGCAGGATTAGCACGTCTCATGGCTATTCTAGAAATAGTTCGCTCAAGATCTCCTAAGGCTGGTAGTCCTAATGATTTGTCGCTAAGGACCCTCTTCAGGGTAGGATGCTCTATTATTTCCTTTACGATACGTTGCCTCCTTTGGATTGCCTTTACCTCTTTTAGGGGCATCAGAATCCATCTTCGGAGAAGTCTAGCACCCATTGGACTGAGCGTCTTGTCAAGTACAGAGTATAAGGTCTTTCCTCCCCTATTCATAGGCTCCACAAGTTCCAGACTATAGATCGTAAAGTTGTCTAAGCGGATATAGTCTCCAGCGTTTATCCTACGAAGGTTGCTAATATGGGATAGACTCCCATGGCGAGTGATGTCTAAATAGTTGAGGATAGCTCCTGCAGCGGTTGTGGCAAGGGGATACCCTTCCATACCGAAACCCTTAAGGCTATGAGTATTGAAGTGTCTTAGTAAGCGCTCACGATTGTTGTTTTCGTGGAAGTACCAGTCTTCGGCTCCATAGACGAAGGTTTGGATTTGGAATTTTCGTTTCAATTCCTCCTCCACATCCTTGTATAGAATCACCTCTTTAGGAGCATAGCTCGAAAGCATCTTTGTAATAAAGGTAGCATCGCCTTCTGTGGCATAGAATTGTCCTGTGGAGATATCAAGGAAAGCGATCCCATATAGATTCCCTTTAGGGCTAGCATAAAGAGATGCTACATAGTTGTTTTCTTTATTTTCGAGGACATTGTCGGTGAGGACTACTCCAGGGGTTACGACTTCTATGATATCTCGTTTTACCACATTCCCTGTCGCTTGCTTGGGGTCCTCCATTTGTTCACAAATCGCAACCCTTTTCCCAGCTCTAACAAGACGGGGTAAATAAGTATCTAAGGCGTGGAATGGAAATCCTGCAAGCTCAATATGACTAGCGGCACCATTGGCTCTTTTGGTCAATGTAATGCCGAGAATACGAGAAGTCTCAACAGCATCGTCAAGGAATGTTTCGTAGAAGTCCCCGACACGAAAAAGAAGGATTGCATCGGGATTAAGTTTTTTCATTTTTGCATACTGCCTCATCAAAGGAGTATCTGCCACTAGTTGTCCTTTTGCAGTAGCGATTTTTCCTTTTGCTTTGGAGGAGTTGCTAGAGTGGTTTTGCCTGCTGTTGAGTTCGTTATTCACGGTTTTATTCCCTTTTGTAACTAAAACAAAGATACAAAAAAGGAATCGGTAAGATGGCCAGGAGTGCTTATGCCTCGTCTTGTGACCTTAGGGTTGCCAGTAGGGGGGCAAAACTTTGCCAGAGAGCATCGCTTGGTAAAGGAGCATAGAGTGTGATTTCCTTTTTACTTACAGGGTGTAAAAAAGAAACTTTGTAGGAGAGGAGAGAGATACCTTTGTCTGGATTGGAGCGCGGAGCTCCATACTTGAGGTCTCCTTTGATAGGGCAACCGAGAGAAGCGAGCTGAGCCCGAATCTGGTGGTGACGCCCCGTAAGAAGATGTAGCTGGAGTAAGGTGTATCTCTCTGAGTGTCCGAGTACGCGATAGCGAAGGCGTGCCTCCTTTGCCCCTTCTGTTCCTGGCGGTACGACGAAACTTTTATTGAACTTGGGGATTCTAAGCAGTGAGGAAACAAGTTCGTTTTCCTCGGGAGTAGGCATACTGCAAGTGATTGCTAGGTACTCTTTGTGCACTTTACCTTGGCTAAAGAGTCGGTTCATGCGAGTAAGTGCCTTACTGGTTTTAGCAAAGAGGACTAGCCCTCCCACCGGCCTATCAAGACGGTGCACCACTCCGACAAAAGCTTTTCCAGGCTTGTTGTACTTCTCGACAAGGTAACTGGCCACCTCTTCAGAAAGGGGTTTATCGCCAGTCTTGTCGCCTTGTACAATCTCACCTGGAAGCTTGCTTACGACGATAAGATGATTGTCTTCGTATACGACTTTCAAAAGAAGAGAGAGTTTCTACTAGCTTATATATTCATGCCACCACAAACGCTAAGCACTTGTCCTGTAACATAAGAGGCTAGGTCTGAGGCTAGGAAAAGAGCTACGTTGGCAATATCTTCAGGTTGACCACTACGACGAAGAGGAATATTGTTGAGCCACTCTTTGCGCGCCTCTTCAGGAATGGCTTGTGTCATGTCGGTATCCACAAAGCCTGGAGCGATAGCATTGGCTCGGATTCCTCTACTGCCAAGTTCTTTTGCGATACTCTTGGTAAGGGCAATTACTCCTGCTTTAGCTGCTGCATAGTTGGCTTGTCCTGCATTGCCATTCATTCCCACGATGGAGGATAGGTTGATGATGCTTCCCTTTCGTTGCTTCATCATAAGGGGAGCCACAGCATGGCATAGGTTAAAGGCACTTTTTAGATTTACAGACATTACTTCGTCCCACTGCTTTTCGGTCATTCTCATCAATAGGGCATCGCGAGTAATTCCAGCATTGTTTACAAGAATATCAATGGAACCATATTTTTCGTATACAGCTTTAATAACGTTGTGAGAGGTTTCAAAGTCTGCCACATCAAAGATTTTGGCTTCGGCTTGTACACCATAAGCTGTAAGCGACTTTACGATTTCTTCGGTGGAGGCACTCTCTGAAATGCGGGTTATTATCACATTAGCACCTTCTCTTGCGAAAGTTTCGGCGATGGCACGGCCAATTCCTCTTGAGCCACCAGTCACAACGGCTGTTTTTCCTTCCAATAATTTCATATTTTATGCTTACATATTGTTTTCCGCAAAGATAGCGATAAATAGCAAAAACGAAGAGTTTAACTAAAAGAGACTGTTGCAAAAGTCAACAGTCTCACAATC
>KQ959253.1:97893-105076 GCA_001552775.1 Bacteroidales bacterium KA00251 | reverse complement strand
ACAGCGATTCGCCTTTATGCAACAGTCTCAAAAGGAAAAAACGGAAAATAGAACAGACCCGTAAGTTTTTGAGAAATGATCCGAAAGATTTTGAAAAATATTCCGAGAGATTTTCTAAAATGTTCCGAGAGTTTTTCTAAAATGTTCCGAGAGTTTTTCTGAAATGTTCCGAGAGTTTTTCTGAAATGTTCCGAGAGATTTTTTCTGAAAGTCCGCCACCTTTTTATCCGCGTACAAAAAGAGCACTTCTTCCTGGCGATTCACCTTTCAAAAAAAAGAGAGGAGAGGATATTTAGCAGCAAAAAAAACAACGCCATACTAGCATCCTGTTCCAAGTATATTCTCTTTTCTTCACTTTCTCTCTTCAGTAGATTGAGCTTTTTACAAACATACTCCAAGGGGAAAGGACGTAAGAAGCCTAGAACTGTTTTCTTCAAAATCAAACATAGATTATATTACTGTCATAAAATATTTATTACATTTGCTGTCAGAAATCAAAGGAGCACCTTGTGTCACCCTAGCGTGAAGGTCTCCTAACTAACAGCTAGATAACATCATGTACACAAATGACTCAACCGTAAAAGTCAAAGAATACGAACAAACAGCATGGAACTAGAAGCACTTAAGGCCAGACAAGACCGCCTAGAACAAACCACCCTCTTCGTAGCAAAAGGAATCTACATCCTGGAAGAAGCTACCAACTACACGACAATTCCCCACAAGAGTTTCTATACAGACTTCCTCGTGGCAGGAAGAGCGCACAACCCAAAGGAAGGACTTGCCGACTGGCATGCACACAAGCCAATAGACTCACTCAAAGGAATTGAGAGCAATGCAGTAATAAGTCTGATGCTCAATATCTAAGACACAGAAATGAAATCCATTTATAGTATATACAGATATGAAAAAGTTTACCAATCTCTATCCCGTTCAAAAGACTCTTCGTTTTGAACTAATCCCACAGGGAAACACTAGCAAACACCTCTGTAAAATCATCCAAGAAGATGAGCAAATAGCAGAAGACTCTCAAGAGGTAAAAAAACTGCTTGACCGCTACCACAAAGAATTTATCGCTATCGCGCTAAGCTCCTTCCCCACATCCCCTCTTGCAAAGGAAATCATTCCTAAATTGAAAGAATTTGCCCAAATAAGAGCAACTGGCGATGCTAAGCAAATCAGCACAATACAAGACGAACTGAGGGAACTCGTGGTAAAAGGCTTCAAAGGAGAGGGCGAACAAGAAAGACGGTACAAAATCCTAATCGGAGCAAAAGGCAATCCTAATGCAGATGAACTCTTTAATACGGAACTTATCAACTTCCTAAAAGATCCTGCCGAACAAGCTCTTGTGAAGAAGTTCCAAAAACACACAGGCTACTTCCTTGGGTTCAACGAAAATCGCAAAAACATGTACTCCGCAAAGGCTCAATCCACAGCGATTGCCTACCGCCTTATTCACGAAAACCTTCCTCGGTTTCTTGACAACATTACGACCTACGAAAAGGTAAAAACGTACCTGAAAGAAGAGATTCCTCAGCTCGAGAAAGAGTTAGTCCGTGCGGGTGCTTCTCTCGTTTCGCATGTCGACTCGGTCTTCACCATCGATTTTTTTCTAGAGGTATTTACACAAAGCGGCATTGATCAATACAATGCTCTCATTGGTAAAATCGTCAATCAGGAGCAAGGAGAAGTAAAGGGACTTAACGAACGAATCAACCTGTACAATCAGCAACACAAGCAAGAAGCCAAGCTCCCCCTCTTCAAGCCCCTTTACAAGCAAATTCTGAGCGACAGAGAGCAACTATCTTGGCTCGCCGAAGCGTACAATAGCGACAAAGATCTTCTTGACAGCATCCAGAAATACTACCAGCTCCTTATAGACAATCAGATCTTTGAGCGAATTCCTCGCTTGATGCATACTCTTGAGAAAGCTCCTCTTGACAAAATTTGGATTACCTATGATACCCAGCTTACCTCTATTTCCAACACACTGTATGGAAGTTGGAGAGTGATTGGTGAGGCTCTAGGTCGCAATGCAAAGAGTGAGAAAGAAAGAAAAAGTAGCCAAAAGAAAGCACTGAACTACTCGTTGGAGAGTATCAACCAAGCTATAGCAAAGATGCCGAGTGACGAGGAGCTACCTCCTATACAAAAGTACTTCATCGCTCTCGGGAGCAACCCTTCAAAGAAGGATGCCAGCTCGGGAACCCTTGTGGACAAAGTACGCTCAAGCTATAAAGCCTGCCAAGACATTCTGACTAATCCCGACCACACGGGGAAAAAACTGATACAGGATAAGAAACAAGTAGATCTTCTTAAACAGCTACTTGACGATCTTCTCATTCTGCAACGTTTTATCAAACCACTTCTATATAGTAACAACGAAAACGAAACCCATAAAGATGAGGTATTCTACACCGAACTAACGGACATAATGGATCTCCTCAACCCGATCGTTGGCCTCTACAACAAAGTGAGGAACTACCTAACCCAAAAGCCCTACTCCACAGAGAAGTTTAAAATTAATTTTAAAAGTAGCTCTCTTCTAGCTGGCTGGGACAGAAACAAAGAAAAGGATAACCTGGGGGTTATTCTTAAGAGAGAGGACAAGTACTACCTCGCTATAATGGACAAGGCACACAACGCAACGTTCAAAAATAAAAGCCTCCCTACTCAAGGAGAATGCTATGAAAAGATGGAGTACAAGCTACTACCTGGTGCCAATAAAATGCTTCCTAAAGTATACATCACATCAAAAAAAGGGATTGAAAGCTTTCACCCCAGTGAGGAACTCCAAAAAAAATACAAGCTGGGAACCCACAAAAAGGGAGCCTCTTTTAATCTCTCTGATATGCGTGCGCTAATCGACTATTTTAAGGAAAGCCTTGAGAAGCACGAGGAGCACAGCCAGTTTGGCTTTCATTTTTCAGACACCTCTACCTACGAAGACATTTCCGGATTCTATCGAGAAGTAGAGCAACAAGCCTACAAAATCACTTTCCGCAAAGTCTCAGTAGAATACATTGATCAACTTGTCAACGAAGGGAAACTTTACCTCTTTCAGATCTACAACAAAGACTTCTCCCCCTATAGCAAAGGCACCCCCAATCTGCATACGCTGTACTGGAAAATGCTCTTCGACCCTGCAAACCTACAAGATATTGTATACAAACTAAATGGCGAGGCTGAAGTGTTTTTCCGAAAAAAGAGTTTGCAATACGATCGCCCGACTCATCCCAAGGGGCAACCCATCAACAAGAAAAGTCTTCTCAACGAAGGAGAAACAAGTCTTTTTGATTATGACCTCATCAAAGATCGCCGCTTTACAGTAGACAAATTTCAGTTCCATGTACCCATTACCATGAACTTCAAAGCCACTCAAGGCACGAAGGTTAACCAAATGGTACAAGAGGAGGTCAAAAAGTCCAAGGGATTCCACCTTATTGGAATTGACCGAGGAGAGAGGAATCTGCTTTACATCGTAGTGATCAATGAACGAGGAGAGATCATTGAGCAATGCTCTCTCAATAAAATTGTAAATACTTACCAAGAAAAAGAGCATACGGTAGACTACAAAGCCCTTTTGGAAAAAAGAAGCCAATCCCGTCTCGAAGAGCGAAAAAGCTGGCAAACTATTGAAAACATAAAGGAACTAAAGGGTGGGTATCTTAGTCAAGTAGTGCACAAGATTGCTCAACTAATGATCAAGTACAATGCCATTGCCGTCTTGGAAGATCTCAACTTCGGCTTCATCCGAACCCGAAAAAAGTTTGAATTTTCCGTATATCAAGAGTTTGAAAAGAAACTCATTGACAAACTTGGCTACGTGGTAGACAAAAAGGCACCTATTCAGCAAGAAGGAGGACTACTACAGGCCTACCAGCTCACAGCCCCGTTCAAGAGTTTCAGAGAAATGGGCAAGCAAAATGGATTCCTCTTTTACGTACCCGCATGGAATACCAGTGCCATCGATCCTCGAACAGGCTTCGTAAACTTACTAGACACCCGCTACGAAAGCATTGCTAAAACAAAAGAGTTGATCAAAAAACTTAAGGATATCCGCTACAATTCCCAAAAAGATTGGTTTGAAATTGACTTAGACTACAATGCATTTGGAAATCGTGCCAAGGGATCCCGCTCGAAGTGGAGACTCTGCTCTTATGGTGAAAGGATAGAGCACACTCGCAAACAGGACTCAAATGGACAAGAAGAATCCGACTCCATGGTCGTCCTTACCGAGGCCTTCAAAGATGTCTTCACAAAATATCAGATTGACTATAGAGAAAATCTGAAAGAGCAACTCCTCCTCCAATCCGACAAAGCCTTCTTTGTAGATTTTCTATCGCTTCTAAGACTCACACTTCAATTGAGAAACAGCCTCAGCAATAGCCTGATCGACTACATTCTATCCCCTGTAGCTGACGAGAATGGTGAGTTTTTTGACAGTAGAAAAGCCTTATCCAACGAACCCCAAGATGCCGATGCCAATGGAGCTTACCATATCGCTCTCAAGGGGCTTTGGGTACTGGACAAGATCCGCAAGACGGAAAAGGTAACTCCTGCCAAACTGGCACTTTCCAACCAAGAGTGGCTATCTTTTGCGCAAGAAAAGCCCTTTTTTAATGAATGAATACATTAATCTATCATCGCTAAATGACTTTTGCTTTTGTCCGTACTCCATATACCTTCACAACGTATATGAGAGTACGGATAAAGAGCTCTTTCAGGCAGCACCCCAAGTAAGAGGATCCCTGTCTCACCAATCTATTGATACGAAACAGGCCTCTACTCAAAAAGAGATCCTTCTTAGTCTCCCTGTATACTCCGAAACCTACCACATTATGGGAAAAATTGACCTCTATGATCGGGAAAAGGGAGCTCTCGTCGAAAGAAAATACAAACTCGGGCAAATCTATAGAGGACAACTCTATCAACTCTGGGGACAGTACCTTTGCTTAATCGAGATGAACTATGAAGTAACCTCTCTCGCCTTCTTTGAAATCTCTACTCACAAAACAATTCCAATAGCCCTCCCCTCGTCTCAGGACTTAGTAGAGTTTAAGCAATTTATTGATCGCTTTCTTAGCTACGACCCTTTGACTCCCCTCTCCACCTCAATCAACAAATGCAGACATTGCATCTACTGCAACCTCTGTGACAAAACAGACGAAGAAAATGTTTACACTTAAGGAACTCAACTTTCGCACCATATTTGTCATTAACGGACAAGAGGGAAGACGCCTGCGGGTGAGTAATGGAGAGTTGCTGATAGAAGAAAAGGAAGAAACGAAAGAAAAATATAAAACGCTTACCAAAATTCCCTTCCAAAAGGTGATCGCTCTCTTTGTGATAGGACACATAACTGTCACTTCCCCTCTTATGGAAAAGTGCCAAAAATTTGGCGTTTCTCTTATTGTGATGAAACCCAATCTTCGGCCCATCTTCTTTTGGAATCCCAGTACAGAAGCCAACTTCTTGTTACGACAGAGACAATACGCTTTAGCAAAGGAAGATCTTTCTATCGCTCAATTAATTGTAGCCAATAAAATTCAAAATCAAATTAAAACCCTACAAAGCACTCGAAAAAAAGACCCTGACACACAAGAAGCTCTTAGCCTCTGCACAACTCTTTTAGCTCAAATTCCTTCTGCAAACTCCTACAATACCCTCATGGGACTAGAAGGTGCCTGTGCTAAGGCTTTCTTTTCCGCTTTTTTCAAAGAGCAAAATTGGGTTGCTCGTCGTCCCCGCACTAAGTGCGACCCTATCAATGCAGCACTAGATATAGGCTACACCCTCCTTTTTAACTACATGGAGTGCTTTGTCAGACTATTTGGCTTTGATCTTTACGTGGGAGTATTCCATCGTCTTTGGTTTAAGCGTAAATCTTTGGTGTGCGATCTCGTAGAGCCTTTTAGATGCCTTATTGACAAAACTGTAAGAACGGCTTTCAACCGTGGACAATTCAAAGCGAAAGACTTTGAGGCTAAAAAAGGAGAATACTTACTAAAAAGAGAAAAGAGTAGCTACTACTACAAAGTGTTTATGGAGGCTTTAATCCCTAGAAAGGGCGATTTTTTCGCTTATGTAAGAGATTACTACCGCTCTTTTATGAGAGATAAACCTAAAAACCAATATCCCACATTTATCCCATAGCGAGTTATGTACATCATTAGCTACGACATTAGCGATGACAAACTTCGTACAAAGTTTGCTAAGATGTTGACTAAAAATGGAGCAATCAGACTCCAGTATTCTGTGTACGAAGTGAACCACAGCAAAAGGGTTCTAGACAATCTTATCCTCAAGATAGAAGGGAGCTTTATGAAGAAGTTTTCTGAAGCAGATAGTGTAGTGGTCTTTAGCGTGTCCCCAGATGAAGTTCACAAATACGGCAACGCAATTCATCGAGACTGTGACGTGGTATTCCTCTAACAAGAATAACCTACTAGAGTGCTAGGCATTGCGACGTGCAAACCTTTCTCATTATGTTTAAAGCAAGAAAAACACAACTCCCTATTATTCAACTAAAAAAGGCCATTTTCCCCGATCATTTAGAAGAGAGAGGGGGGGAAATGAGGTTCATCCGTTTTTCCTCCATCCATTTGGTAGATAATAAGTTATTTTGTACCTTTGTGGTAGGTAAGTCTAGATTACCATTTTAATTTCTACTATTGTAGATAACCAAGGCAGACACAGCGACTACCACGTCTAGATTACCATTTTAATTTCTACTATTGTAGATAGGAAGCAAAGAAAGCATTAAAAGAGCGTCTAGATTACCATTTTAATTTCTACTATTGTAGATCATGGCAAATCATACAATGGTTTAGTGTCTAGATTACCATTTTAATTTCTACTATTGTAGATGTAAGGGGAAGTTACAAGATGAAGGAGGTCTAGATTACCATTTTAATTTCTACTATTGTAGATCTGCAACACCGCTGAAGCAGAAACCTAGTCTAGATTACCATTTTAATTTCTACTATTGTAGATTCCACATTGTAGAATCCAAAAGCGTCTGTCTAGATTACTATTTTAATTTCTACTATTGTAGATGATACCCCCTTCTGAGTCATCTCGGCGTCTAGATTGCCATTTTAATTTCTACTATTGTAGATTTGGCGTTTAAGCTGAGAGGCTGTGTCGGTCTAGATCACCATTTTAATTTCTACTATTGTAG
>KQ959253.1:50593-97793 GCA_001552775.1 Bacteroidales bacterium KA00251 | reverse complement strand
AGATCACCATTTTAATTTCTACTATTGTAGATCCCCCGTGGGTGCCTATATCTTGCCCCTGTCTAGATCACCATTTTAATTTCTACTATTGTAGATCCAACTTGCGAGAGGTTATCTTCTTTCTGTCTAGATCACCATTTTAATTTCTACTATTGTAGATCACGCGATTTGCAACGCACACGCGCAAAAAGTCTAGATTACCATTTTAATTTCTACTATTGTAGTTTCCTATTATTTTCTTTGTTTCTGTTGTCGGATAATAGGCTACAACTAGCGTTGAAGACTATTTCCCATTTAAAGCACACCTCTATTTGACTTAGAGTAAATCTTGGTACTAATCAGGTTTCTTCTCTCTATTATTGGTGCAGAGAGAGAGAGACAGACCTTCTATAGCGAAAAGGACGGATCTTAAAATGAGATCCGTCCTTTAACTAGGAGAGAAGTACTACTTTGAATCCTGTTCTCTAAGTAGAGATTTTATTGTTTTTATGGGTAATTGGCTTGAAGCTTACCGCTCTATAAGTATGCTGATAAAAGCATCATAGCTGTTTAGCGCGCTTTTGCACGAAGTAACTCACTTCTTTTGCGATGCAAAAGAGTTGTCTCATTGGGTCTATCCACAAGTTTACGAACCTGCATCTCTATCTTCTTACCCATGCCCCTATTTAGATCAATCGTTACCATGTCTTTTCGATTTTCGTACACATAGACTTTCGTATTTGTCACATAACTATTATAGTCTTTTTCAGGAACACGTGTGAATCCAGCGAGAGCCATAATTTCAGCAGTCTCCCCTTCTCCTAGTTCAGAGGGGAAATCCTCATCAAAAGTCACTATACTATATACATAGTTTGTATTGTATACCTCTCCAGACTCGGTATCATAGTACCAAATTGTTTTCACTTTAACAGGTGTCTTGGGTGCATCCTCATTTGGAATAGGGACTTTGCATCTCTTCGTTTACGATGAGGTGGATTTGCTGTTTGAGCTCATTGAGGAAGAGACTAGGACTATATTCTCCCCGTTCTATTGCTCTAAGTTTACACTCCCATGCACCAGTTAGCTCAACGCTTTTGAGGGTAGTGTCTTTAATTAGATCAATGAGCGCAATTCCACGCTCCGTAGCACGGAGTGAGTTTCCTTGTTTTTGAGTATACCCTCGCTTTAGAAGTGTTTCTATAATGGCAGCTCTTGTGGAGGGTCTTCCAATACCATTTTGTTTGAGTCCGTCTCTTAGAGCCTCATCTTCTACCAGTTTGCCTGCAGTTTCCATAGTGCGGAGCAGAGTTGCCTCTGTATAGTACTTCGGAGGCTGAGAGGTTTTCTTTTTTACTTCGGGAAGATGAGGTCCTTGCTCTCCTTTCGTAAAGTTGGGCATAATCTGCTCCTTTTCCTCCACTTTACTACTTTCTTTTCCCTCTTTGGGTGTTGCAGGCTCATCGGTGTCCTCCTCTTCATTGGGTTGGTACACCACACGCCAACCTTCGGAGAGGACCTGCTTGCCAGTAGCTTTAAAGCCAAAAGAGTCCACTTGACCTTCGACAGAGGTGGTTGATATTTTAGCTTCAGGATAGAAAGCAGCCAGAAAGCGTCTTACTACGAGGTCGTATATCTTTTGTTCTTGTGGCGAAAGCGTACTAGTAGGCACTACCCCTGTAGGGATAATTGCATGGTGGTCGGTAATTTTTTTATTGTCAAAGACCCTTTTTGTTTTGGAGAGTTTTCCCTTAGAGAGTAAAGGCTCAACAAATAGCGTATACTCTGCAATCTTTTGTAGGTTTTGGAGGATACTAGGGATCTTTGGCCACAGGTCTTCAGGGAGATAGTTGGTATCCACGCGTGGGTAAGTCGTGAGTTTTTTCTCGTACAGGCTCTGAATGGTATTTAGCGTATCCCCAGCACTGAATTTGAAGCGTTTGTTGGCCTCTACTTGAAGTGCAGTAAGGTCAAACAATCTTTGGGGATATTCTCGCCCCTGCTTTACCTCCAATTTCGTCACTTCGAAAGGTTTTTCTTCAAGAAGTTGGAGTTTATGTTGCGCTTCGGCTTCAGTTGGGAAAGCTTCGTCTATCTGTCGAAAAACGACTTGCCGATAGAGGGTACGAATTTCGTACGTGGTTTGTGGTACGAAGTTTTCTATTTCTTTTTGACGATCTACGATCAGTGCCAAAGTGGGGGTCTGCACCCTCCCTACAGAAAGAGGTTGCCGCGATGCTGCATAGGAGCGGTAACGAGTGGTGTATAGACGGGTAGCATTGATGCCAAGGATCCAATCGCCAATTGCCCGAGCTAGTCCTGCATGATAAAGGGGCTGCATCTCCTCGTTGGTACGGAGATTTTGGAAGCCTTCTGCAAGGGCTTCCTCTGTTAGCGAGGAGACCCACAATCTCTTGATGGGTACTTTACACTTTGCCAATTGCAATACCCACTGCTGGATTAGCTCTCCTTCTTGTCCGGCATCACCACAATTGATCACATATTCAGCTTTGGCCACCAATTCTGTAATGATGTCCAGTTGACGTTCATAGCTTTTTTGGGGTATCGGCTTAATCCCGAAGCGTTTAGGTATAATCGGGAGCATCCGATTGTCCCACTGCTTCCACCACGAGTGGTAGTCTTCGGGGTCTTTCAGCATACAGAGATGCCCAAATGTCCATGTCACGGCATAGCCATTCCCCTCAATATATCCTTCTTTCATAGAGAAGGCCTTGAGCTGCTTGGCAAGGTCACGAGCGACGGAAGGCTTTTCGGCGATACAAAGGATCATAGGGTGTAATACAAAAGAGCAAGAGATAAATTACTTTCGAGCGAACTCCATAAGATAGGCTTTGATGAAGTCGTCAATTTCTCCATCCATTACAGCATTTACATTGCTTGTTTGGTAGTTTGTACGGTGGTCTTTTACGCGACGGTCATCGAAGACATAGCTACGGATTTGGCTACCCCATTCAATTTTTTTCTTACCAGCCTCCACTTCCGCTGCCGCAGCACGTCTTTTCTCGAGTGCAATTTCATAGAGTTGGCTTTTTAGTAGTCGAAGGGCATTTTCTCTATTACCCATTTGCGAGCGACTTTCTGTATTTTCAATCACGATCTCTTGTTCTTCTCCTGTATCGGGATCTTTGTAGTTATAGTGTAGACGTACTCCAGTTTCCACTTTGTTTACATTTTGTCCACCTGCGCCACTAGAGCGAAAGGTATCCCAGGATAGAAATGCAGGATTGATTTCAATCTCAATCGTGTCATCCACAAGAGGAGTAACAAAGACCGATGCAAAAGAAGTCATTCGCTTACCTTGAGCATTATAGGGCGATACACGCACGAGACGATGCACTCCATTTTCACTTTTAAGGAATCCATAGACGAGGTCGCCTTCAATCTGCAATGTAGCCGTCTTGATGCCTGCCTCATCACCTTCTTGGTAGTTGGTAATCGTCACTTTAAAACTATGCTTTTCTGCCCATCGGCAGTAAAGTCTGAAGAGCATAGCAGCCCAATCCTGGCTTTCAGTACCTCCTGCACCACTGTTTACTTTGAGTACAGCCCCCAAGCGATCTTCCTCTTGTCGGAGCATATTTTTGAGTTCGACATCCTCAAGCAGGGTTAAGGCTTTTTGGTACGCCGCGTCAACGTCGGCTTCTTCCACAAGCCCCTCTTTGAAGAAGTCAAATGCAAGTTTGACCTCCTCGACGAGTGTAGCCACTTCATCGTAAAACTTTATCCACTGAGCGATACCCTTTATTTTAATCATTTGGGCTTCTGCAGCCTTGGAGTCGTCCCAGAAGTGAGGGTCTTGCGTTTTCAACTCCTCTTCTTCTAGCACAATCCTCTGGTTGTCAACATCGAAGTACCCCTTCAGAGCCTCTGTTCGTTGTAAAAGGTCATTGAGTTGGTCTGCTGTGATCATTTTTTCTTGCCTTATAGTCTTTTGAGAAAGGGGGCTTTGTCGCAACAAAAAGGACGACAAAAGCCTAAAATTCCCAATGTACAAAGGTAGCAACATTTAAGAGAACCTATAGGTACATACAGAGACCCACACCTCTGCAAAATGGTGCATATTCACCTACAGGGGGCATTCTTGGAAAGAAGGAAACAAAAGCTCCTTAAGCTTTGCTGAAAAGATCGTGATCATTTTGAGCAAAATGTCCGCGCTCTTCTTGTGCACACACTACCGTCATTAAAGAATAAGTCACTAACTTTGTATAGTATGGATAAGAAAGGTTGTCAAGGTTTATTACCCGAGTGGACTCCTCAGGCAGGAGTACTTCTTGTGTGGCCTCATAGCCATAGTGATTGGGCTCCTCTTTTAGCTCAAGCACACGCTCAATATATTGAGTTGATTTTGGCAATTGCCAAATTTGAACCTGTTTTTGTGATCTGCCCTGAGGAACTGGAAGAGCATCCTCCAAGAGGTTGCTTTGCTGGATCACATTATCCAGTCTCTTTCATTCCTATTCCTACCAACGACACTTGGATAAGAGACTACGGTCCTCTATGCAAAGCAAGTAGTCGCGGGAAGCAATTGGTGCAGTACACCTACAATGGATGGGGACAGAAGTACCCTTCTTACCTCGACAACCAGGTCACCTACAGACTCCTTCATAAAGACTTTTTCAAGCCAGATGTTGCACCTTCTCGTCAGGACAGACGATTCGCTCTAGAAGGAGGCGGTATCGAGAGTAATGGGGAGGGAATACTTCTCGTTAATCGCTATTGGCTAGAGGCTTCCAATCGCAATGAAGGCTATACACAGGACGAGTTGAAAGAGTCGATCCGTGATAGTCTTGAAGTCAAAAAAATAATTGAAGTGGATTGCCCTCCTTTAGAAGGCGACGATACCGATGGACATATTGATACGATTGTCCGCTTTGTTTCGTCGGATTGCTTAGCCTACGTAGCACCGAGTGATCCTTTATCCCCCAATTATAAAAGCCTTATTCTTCTTGAAAAGCAAGTAAAAGCATTGAAAAACTTGGAAGAGAAGCCCTTTGAACTTCTTCCTCTACCCGATGTAGGAGCTCTTGAAAATGAGCATGGAGAGCTACTCCCAGCTACATATGCCAATTTTCTTTTTGTTAATGGGGGAATCATTGTACCCACCTATGGAAAAAAGACTTTGGATGAACAGGTACTTGCTCTCTTCCAGAAGGCTTTCCCCTCGTACAAGATCATCCCTGTAGAGGCGACCACTCTTATCCAATGGCATGGTAGTATTCACTGTGCAACGATGCAGATCGCTAAAGACTTTTTATAGTTTTAGCCCCACATTTTGCTAATCTCCTACACTCCCTTAAAAATCCTTATGAAAATAGGCATTATACAGCAATCCAACTCCCCTCTAATTGAAGACAACCTCGCAAGGCTTGCAACAAAAATTGAAGCACTTGCAGCTAAAGGAGCGGAACTCATTGTGCTACAAGAGCTACACAATGGTCTCTATTTTTGTCAAACGGAGGATGTTGATACATTTGATCAGGCAGAACCTATTCCAGGACCTTCGACACAATTCTTTGGTGAGCTGGCAAAAAAACAGGACTGTGTTTTAGTCTTGTCGCTTTTTGAGCGTCGTATGGCTGGACTCTACCACAATACAGCTGTGGTCATCGAACGCGATGGATCTATTGCAGGTCTCTACCGCAAGATGCACATACCCGATGATCCTGCTTACTATGAGAAGTTTTACTTCACACCAGGGGACTTGGGGTTTTACCCCATATCCACCTCTTTGGGCAAACTAGGTATACTGGTATGCTGGGATCAATGGTTTCCCGAAGCGGCTCGTTTGATGGCTCTCAGAGGCGCGGAGATCCTTATTTATCCGACCGCCATAGGTACAGAAAGTAGCGATACGACTGAAGAGCAAGCTCGTCAACTAGAGGCTTGGATTACGGTGCAACGGGGGCATGCTATTGCCAACAATCTTCCCGTAGTGGCAGTAAATCGTGTAGGACTGGAAGAGGATCCCTCAGGCGCCACAAAAGGCATTTCCTTCTGGGGAAATAGCTTTGTAGTAGGTCAACAAGGCGAATTTTTAGCTCGACTAGGGGAGCAAGAGGAGATCGCTCTCGTAGAGGTAGATATGCAACGCACAGAGAAGGTACGACGCTGGTGGCCTTACTTTCGCGATCGTCGCATAGACGCCTTCGAAGATTTGACAAAAAGATTCGATGGCTAGCTTTATTATTCCCCACTAAAAAAGGGGATAACTCACGACCCCTAGGGTCACCCTTCGATAAAACTCAAAAAACCTTTCTTTAAGTTGCCAATAAGACCATTGTATAGCTATGGACTATCAGGTAGTTTTAGCATTTTCTCTCACTCTAATAGCAGGGCTTTCTACAGGGATTGGCTCTGCCATAGCCTTCTTTGCCAAGCGCACGAACTTTAGTTTTCTATGTTTATCGCTCGGCTTTTCAGCAGGAGTAATGATTTATGTCTCCTTTGTGGAGCTCTTTCCCCAATCACTAACCTACTTTGCAAAAACAGGAGTGGTCGGTAAATGGGCAGACCTTTATGCTACGCTGAGCTTTTTTGGAGGTATTGGGCTCATTGCCCTTATCGACAGGCTCGTACCAAGTGCGGAAAATCCTCATGAAATGCCCAACCCTCAAGATATACGAAGCTATGCCAAAAGCAGCTCTCATAAGAAGAAGTTCTTAGGAAAATCAAATGCTGGCATGAAGGCGCATGAAAGACGTATTTTGCGCGTGGGACTAATTACAGCACTCGTGCTCTTTATACACAATTTTCCCGAGGGTATGGTTACCTTTCTCTCTGGACTAGAAGAGCTACAATTGGCTATTCCTATTACGGTGGCAATAGCCATTCACAACATTCCCGAAGGGATCTCTGTATCGGTACCGATCTATTATGCTACAGACAATAAGCGATTGGCATTTTGGATCAGTTTTCTATCTGGACTAGCCGAGCCTGTAGGGGGGGGGCTGGGATATCTTGTACTAGCACCTTTCCTCAACAATACCGTGTATGGTGTAATATTTGCTTTTATTGCAGGCATTATGGTATTTATCTCGCTTGATGAATTGCTTCCAGCCGCCGAAAAATACGGCAAGCACCATCTCGCAATATATGGAGTAATAGCAGGGATGCTGGTAATGGCAGCCAGTCTTGTTTTACTTTAAGACTTTCTCATGAAAGGAAAAAAAGAAAGAATTATACTAGGTATAGACCCTGGCACCATAGTAATGGGGTATGGATTGATCAGCGTAAGCAACAATAAGCCGCAATTTCTGGCCATGGGCATAATTGAGCTGTCCAAGCTTGGCGACCACTATCTCACTCTTAAGCGGATTTTTGAACGAATAAGTGGGATTATAGAGGAGTTTCTTCCCGATGAAGTAGCTATTGAGGCCCCCTTCCTAGGTGTAAATGCTCAAGTCATGCTCAAATTAGGACGAGCACAGGGGGTGGCTATGATAGCTGCTTTGTCTAGAGATATTCCTGTAACGGAGTATTCTCCAAGAAGAGTCAAACAATCTGTAGGGGGGAGTGGAAGTGCGTCTAAAGACCAAGTCGCTGAAATGCTACACCGCATTCTCAAGATTCCAGAATCGGTAAAGGCTACTAAATATGATGCTACCGATGCTCTTGCCGTGGCCCTATGTCACTACTTTCAAAGCTCCAACCCTCTCTCTCTAGGCGATCGTGTCAATCGCAACTGGGAAGACTTTGTACGCAACAATCCCGATAAAGTACATCGTTAGCTGCGCCTATTCTGAGGAAAACCTTTCAGGGAATACCCCTATATTTATCTGCAGAAAATGGCATTAACAAGCTTTTGCAATGAAACTGTGGTCTACAAATAGTAACAAGCAAATACCTTTCTCCCATACAGTAGATTTGATCGCTATTGCAGCAGAGCGATACCGCAAGGAGCCACTTCTCTCCTACCCTATTTACAAGACAGATAAACTGAAAGAGATTGAGGGCGCAGAGTTTGCGACAAAATGCATTGATGCAGCAAAGGCACTTGTTGCATTTGGGATTACCCCAGAGGAAGCGGTGGGTATTTACTCGCCTAACAGACAGGAGATCCTCTATTGCGAGCTAGGGCTTTATGCGATTCGTGGCATATGCGTTCCTTTTTACTTTACATCTTCTCCAGAGCAAGTAGAGTATATCTGCCGTCGTACACAGATTAAGCTAATCTTCGTAGGAGAGCAGTATCAGTACAACAATGCCTACCAAGTGCAATGCGAGAAGGGACAGATTGAACGAATTGTCATCTTTGACCATCGCGTGGTAAAGCAGTTTGGTGATACCACCTCCATCTATTACGATGAATTTGTGAGGCTAGGCGATGCCATGCGAAATGAGACTGAAGTGAAGCGGCGTATGGGAGAGTGCCTCCTACAAGATACAGCTTTGTATATGTTTACAAGTGGTACTACTGGAGAGCCGAAGGGGGTAATCATCAAGCATAGTATGCTTGTCTCGCAGCTCAATGCTCACCAAGCATTGTATTCTTTTATTGGACGGGGCGATGTGTCTGCAGACTTTCTTCCACAAAGTCATATCTTTGAAAAGATGTGGGTTTACTTTTGTCTTTTACGTGGAGTAACCATTGCTATTATTTCAGATCCCCATCGTGTGCAATTCCTTATGCCTCATATAAAACCCACTGTAATGTGCAATGTACCTCGCTATTGGGAGAAAATCTATGCGGGTATTCTAGAAAAGGTACAAAAGGAAAGCCGATGGAAGCAGAAACTCTTTTGGGAAGCTATTCGTAAGGCGAAAAGATACCGTCTATCTTTCCGCAACGAAGGGCGACGAGCACCGCTTTTGCTTACTCTCTATTATCGCATCACGCAGCGATTATTCTTTCACAATATCAAGCTCAGACTAGGATTACAGCGCGGATATTTCTTTCCCACAGCAGGTGCATACCTTAGTGATACGATCAATGCTTTCCTCCAGGCGTGTGGATTTCCGATTATCGTAGGATATGGACTTAGTGAGAGCTGTGCCACGGTATCTGCCTATCCTCAACAAGGCTACATCATTGGCAGTGTGGGGAAAGTAATTGATAATGTAAAAGTGCGTATTGATCCCGCAACTCAAGAGATTCAACTGAAGGGGGACTCCATCACAGAGGGATATTTTGAAGATCCACAAGCGACGAAAAAGGCCTTTACCGCCGACGGTTGGTTTAAAACTGGGGATCGGGGTAGACTAGAAGGCCGTACACTATACTTCCAAGAAAGGATCAAAGATTTATTTAAAACTGCCAACGGGAAATATATTGCACCTCAGCAGATCGAAAGTCTTTTGCTAGCAGATCCCTATATCTCTCAAGTGGTATGCATTGCCAACGACCGCCACTTTGTCAGTGCGTTGATTTATCCCGAATGGAAGATTCTTACCGATTTGGCTCTGCAGAGAGGGATTATACAAAGAGTAGAGCCTCCAGAGACTCTCTGTCGCAATGTAGCCCTCAAGAAAATGCTTATGGCACGTATTGAACAGCTACAAGGAGGTCTTGCTACCTTTGAAAAGGTCAAACGAATTGCTCTACTTGTAGCACCTCTATCGGAAGAGAACGGGGAGCTTACCCCTACGCTGAAGCTTAGAAGAGGCGTAATCGAGGAGCATTACCATACCCTTATTGAAGCTCTCTACGCCCCCTAATCTCCTCTGGCATCGTTTCATCTTTCTTGAAATGGAGAAGGCTATGAATGGTGCACCGCCACACTACGACTACAGACCCTCTCGGTAGGACACCCTCTCTAATATTCACTTATCTCTGTTGGGGGTTCACTTTACAACTACCTTGCGGCATGATGTAAATAAAAAGATGTACCTTTGTACGGAGTTTTAGCAGACAGCTCACAGATTCAAAGAGTCTGCAAAGTGTTTAACCATGAAAGAAGCCACGTCACAATCCCAAGCCGATGATAGTCTTCCGCCGAGTAGCGGAAGCCAATGCTCCTATCGAGAAGAGGTGAGCAAGAGAGCAGTGTATGAGTGTTGCTTCTTCATATCTATAGAGGACTCAGCACTTTAAGATCGCTTGCGACAGTCTCTTGCACACTCATTTGAATAGGGAGCAAGGTTATTTTCAGCCCAAGGGGACATAATCTTTCCCAATAAAGCAAGAGAATATGCGCCGATATTATTACCCTCACGAAGCTTTCGCCGAAGACGACGAAATGAGGAAGGGGTGCTGGATAAAGATAGACAGCCCCAATACGGAAGACTTAGAGTTTCTTACTGAGACGCTTGGAGTTCCTGAATCTTTCATCGCCGACGTTGCCGACAGCGATGAAAGGCCTCGTATTGATGCTGAGGAGGGATGGGTGCTCACTATTATTCGCATCCCTATTTCTACCCCCGACTCCTCAATCTCCTTCAATACCTGTCCTGTAGGTATTCTTTATTCTCCTAGTCGTGATTTACTGACAACCATCTGTTATCATCCGAATGAGATGCTTACCGACTTCATTCGTCACTCAAGACGTAAGAAGATTGTTGTTAATCGCGATACTGACTTTATCTTCCGACTGATTCATAGCTCTTCAGTATGGTACCTGAAGTATATGAAGCAAATAAGCTTTTTGGTAATGGAGGCAGAGGAAGCATTACAGACAAGCATTCAAAATGACGACTTACTGAGATTGATGTCTTTTCAGAAGTGCCTTGTCTATTTTTCCACCTCAATAAAGGGCAATGAGTCGGTAGCCAACAAAATACTGGCTTCAAAAACAAAAGGTAATTACGACCAAGATGTCGTTGATGATATGGTGATTGAACTGCAGCAGGCATACAACACAGTTACGATCCATGCGGAAATCCTAACAGGTACGATGGATGCCTTTGCAAGCGTAATCAACAACAACGTCAATACCATTATGAAGCGTATGACGAGTATCACCTTTATTTTTGTCTTACCAACCCTTATATCGAGTATCTTTGGGATGAACCTCGTTTCAGGATGGGAAGAAATCAAAGGACTATTTTGGATTGTAACGGTTATTTCCCTTGTAATTGCCGTGGTTACTTTCCTTATCCTTCGTAGGATGAAGTGGTTTTAGTACTTTATAAACTGAATATAGAAATCGAGCTAAAGAACAAAGAGAATACAAAAGATGATAGCACTCAATGACCTCAAGATACAGTTTGGCAAGAGAGTCCTTTTCCAAGATGTCAATTTACAATTTAATTCTGGCAATTGCTACGGAATAATTGGGGCTAATGGAGCTGGGAAGTCGACCTTACTGAAAGCGATTAGTGGTGACTTGGAGCCTACAAGAGGAAGTATTACGATGAATCCTGGCGAGCGACTTTCCGTACTTAGCCAAGATCACTTCGCTTTTGACGAGTTTACTGTTTTAGATACCGTACTAATGGGGCATAGTCACCTATGGAGTATTATGAAAGAAAAGGATGCTCTCTACGCAAAAGAAGACTTTTCTGATGAAGATGGTATCCGTGCAGCTGAACTTGAAGAGCAGTTTGCCAACCTTGAGGGGTGGAATGCAGAGAGCGATGCTGCCAGTCTCCTAAGTGGTCTAGGCATAAAAGAAGACCTTCACGATAAGAAGATGGCAGACATCAGTGGTAAGCAGAAAGTGCGTGTACTCCTAGCACGAGCCCTTTTTGGGAAACCCGACAATCTCCTCCTCGACGAACCCACCAACGACCTCGACCTAGATACAGTATCCTGGCTTGAAGACTACCTAAGTGAAACAGAAAGCACGGTGCTTGTGGTAAGCCACGACCGTCACTTCCTGGATGCTGTCTCTACGCATACGGTAGATATTGACTTTGGAAAGATTCGCCTCTTCTCGGGAAACTACTCTTTCTGGTACGAATCGGGGCAACTTGCTCTTCGTCAACAGCAACAGCAGAATAAAAAGGTAGAAGAGAAGAAAAAGGAACTGGAAGAATTTATCCGAAGATTTAGTGCTAATGTGGCAAAGAGCAAGCAGACTACAAGTCGTAAAAAAATGCTTGCAAAGCTTAATGTCGAGGAGATTTTACCCTCTTCGCGTCGCTATCCAGGGATCCTCTTTCAGCCCGAACGGGAAGTCGGCAATAAGATTCTTGAGACCTCTGGTCTGAAAGCTTCTATAGATGGAGAGGTCCTCTTTGAAGATCTCAATCTTTATGTGGAAAAAGGAGATAAAATCGTCTTTATTAGCCACGACCCTCGTGCAATGACGGCTCTTTTTGAAATTGTAACGGGAAATCGTGTGCCCGATGCTGGTAGCTACGAATGGGGGCAAACAATCACTTCGGCTTACCTTCCCCTAGACAATAGTGTCTTTTTTGACTCTAGCCTCAACCTCATTGACTGGCTCAGCCAATATGCCTCCGATACCAACGATGTATACATCAAAGGATTCCTCGGTAGAATGCTCTTTAGTGGCGAAGAGCTTGAGAAGAAAGTTTCAGTGCTTTCTGGAGGAGAACGGATGCGTTGTATGATTGCTAAAATGATGCTTCCACCAGGAGCTAATACGCTGATTCTAGATACACCTACCAACCACCTAGACCTCGAGTCCATACAAGCGTTCAACAACACGTTGACCAACTTCAAAGGAATCGTTTTATTTAGCAGTCACGACCATGAATTTATCCGCACGGTAGCCAATCGTGTAATAGAATTGGGGCCCAAAGGGATTATTGACAAAATGATGAACTACGACGACTATATCCAAGATGAAGATGTACAGCGTCGTCGTGAATTGATCTATTGATTCAAACTGGAGATATAACTATGTATAAAGGATTTTACAAACTGCTGTCTTCTCTGCTGGGACTCCTTTTGCTGGGCTCCTCAGCATGGGCTACAGACCACGGCAAAAGTGTATCCAAAACAGCCCCAAAGGGCACTAAAAACACCGTATCTATGACACCAGAAATGTTGCTTACAATGGCAAGAGTTGGAGGATTCTCCCTTTCGCCCGATGGGAAACAGGTCGTCTACACCATATCGTATCCTAGCATTCAAGAAAATCGTAGCACGACTAAGCTGTTTTTAGTTTCAATGGAAGGAACTAATCGGCACGAGATCGCTACGTCTCTGCAAGGAGTGACTAGCCCTATATGGATTGATGGAGGAAAGAAAATAGCACTCATGGCAAAAGATGCCCAAGGTGAGATGCAACTCTTTACCTTTAGGCTAAGTGACTCTCAAATAAAGCAACTGTCTACTGTCGATGGGGGAATTACAGGCTTCCTTTTTTCTCCAGATGAAAAGCGCCTTATTTACACAAAAGATATCAAGTATGGAGAGACCGTACAAGACAAGTATCCAGACTTGCCAAAGTCTACAGGGCGCATTGTTACAGACCTTATGTACAAGCATTGGGATGAATGGGTATCGACTATTCCTCACCCCTTCTTGGTGCAACTAGGAGATCTGCCCTTTTCTCAGGGTAAGGATATATTGGAAGGCGAGCCCTATGAGGCCCCAATGAAACCATTTGGAGACCTTTCTGACTTTTCTTTCTCTCCCGATGGCAACCTCATAGCCTATGCATGCCGAAAGAAAACAGGACTAGAATATAGTCTTTCTACCAATAGCGACATCTACATCTATAATATAAGAGAAAACAGCACCTACAACCTTACAGAGGGGATGATGGGCTATGATACACACCCCACATTTTCTCCCGACGGAAAGCGGATCGCATGGTGTAGCATGGAACGAGATGGCTACGAAAGCGATCTTGTGCGCCTCTTCATTGCAGACCTTGCAACTGGAAAGAGAGTGTGGCTCACCGAAGGGTTTGAGTGCAATGTAGAAAGCCCGACCTGGACGCCAGATGGGAAGTCGATACTCTTCGTAAGTTGCGTAAAAGCCCTTACAGACATCTACAAAATAGACCTTAAAAGCAAGAAGATTACGCCTATCACTAAAGGGGTGAACGACTATGTAGGCTTTGACTTGAAAAATGGTAAATTGCTAGCTGCTCGACACTCAATGCTCGTCCCGACAGATCTCTATTCAGTAAACCTAAAAGGAGGAGAAGCTAAGGCAATTACCGCAGAAAACAAAGCGATCCTTGAAAAGCTTGGAGATGTGCGCTGCGAGAAACGAATTATGCGTACCACAAGCAATGAAGATATGCTCGTGTGGGTAATGTATCCAGCCAATTTCGACCCTGCTAAAAAGTACCCTTCTATCTTATACTGTCAAGGTGGGCCTCAAGGTACAATCAGCCAATTTTGGTCCTATCGATGGAATCCTAGAATCATGGCCGAGCATGGCTACATCGTAATTCTCCCTAACCGCCATGGTGTACCTAGCTTTGGGAAGGCATGGAACGAGCAAATCAGTGGAGACTACCCTGGGCAAAACATGAAGGACTACATGACTGCAGCAGATGAGATGAAAAAGGAACCCTATATCGCAAAGGATAAAATGGGGTGTGTGGGTGCTAGCTATGGTGGCTACTCCGTGTACTGGCTTGCGGGCAATCATAAGAATCGTTTTGCCTGCTTTATTGCACATGCAGGTATTTTTGACATGGAGGCACAATACTACCAAACCGAAGAGAAGTGGTTTGCCAACTGGGACATGGGCGGAGCTCCCTGGGAAAAAGACAATGCTACTGCCCAACGTACCTTTAGACTTTCCCCTAATAAGTTTGTTGACAAATGGGATAAGCCTATCCTTGTAATCCATGGGGAAAAAGATTACCGTATTCTAGCCTCACAAGGAATGATGGCTTTTGATGCGGCTAAAATGCACGGCGTTCCTGCAGAAATGCTAATCTTCCCCAATGAAAACCACTGGATACTCCAGCCTCAAAATGCTGTTTTATGGCAACGTACATTCTTTGAATGGCTTGATAAGTGGCTCAAAGGAGAGGAAAAATAACGCTTTCATTCATAGGGGACAAAGAGTAAAAAACTACCTTGCACTATCTTTTTAAGAGTGAGGTGTCCTAAAATGGAAAAGATCTTAATAGAGATTTTGGGCAAAAGAGTGCGGATTCAAAAAAATACACTATCTTTGTGGCGTTATTCAAAACTCTATAGGAGTTGAAGAATCCAAACTTTGATAAAATAAAAGGTAAAAAGAATAAGAACAATAACAATCTAATCACTAATTGAAATGAAAAAGGTATTTGCATTGATCGCAATTGCTGCAGCATCTCTACTACTTGCTAGCTGCAATGGAAAAAAGAATGCTGACGAAGAAGCTACTGAAGGTCAAGAAATGGTAGAAGAAGGCCAAGATCAACTAGCTGCAGCTCAAGAAGAAATCGCTGCTCAGCTCGTAGGTGTATGGACTGCTACAATGCCTGTTGCTGATAGTGGTAAGAAAGCTACTTACACACTTACTTTCAAGGCTGACAACAAATTTGACCTTGTAGAAGCTCAAGCTGAAACAGATGCTTCAAAACTTCTCAACGTAACAGATGCTGACTACACTCTTGATGCCAACAAAGTGGTTCTTGGTGAAAATGGTCAACTTGAATTTGCAGATGGTAAGCTTTACGTCCTCAATGAAGATGGCACACGTGCTACACAGGACGATGTAGATTACGTTTATACAAAGGTTGTAGAATAAGAAATTTATTCTCTTTAGCTCCTAGCATCAGCTAGAAGCGACAACAATTTAGTGTGTTGCCCCACTCCCTCTTCTCAAAAAAGAGGAGGTGGGGCAATATTTTTTATGATCTTTCACCACCATAATCAGGCAACTTCTCGCTAAAGTATACAGAGCCTTTCCCTCAGGAAAAAGAGGAATTACCATATTCAGATTCAGTGAACTTTATGCGGCATGAATCTGTTATAAAGAATGAGTATTGTTTTTGGGAAAGCTGTATACTTTCCCCAATTAAAGCAAACAGAAACATTGAAGCAAGAAAAAAAAACATCTAATGCAAAGATCTTCTTGCGACATATGCTCAATTATCTATTATGGCTAAGAGAAAAGTTAATCTATCGGGACTTAGAGTATCGGACTTTAAGTTTCACCTGCCCGAGGCATTGATTGCCTCACGCCCTGCCAAGGAGCGAGATGAGTCTAGGCTTATGATCCTACACAAAAGCGATGGATCTATAGAGCATAAGGTCTTTAAAGATATTATTGACTATTACGGCAAGGACGACTGTTTTGTATTTAACGACACAAAGGTTATTCCAGCACGGCTCTATGGTTCAAAAGAGAAAAACGACGCTATAATTGAAGTCTTCTTACTTAGAGAACTCAACGAAAGTATCAAATTGTGGGATGTGCTTGTGGACCCAGCCAGAAAGATAAGAATAAGCAATAAGATTCTTTTCGGCTCAGGAGCTAATCTTACTGCGGAAGTAGTAGACAATACCATCAATGGTGGAAGAGCGATTCGCTTTCTATACGATGGTACGCACGAAGAGTTTAAACAACTCCTCTACTCTCTTGGTACAGCTCCCATTCCAGATTACATGAAGAGAAAAGCCGACGAGGAAGACCTTGAGAGATACCAAACAATCTATGCTAAAAGAGAGGGGGCTGTAGTGGCGCCTGCTGCAGGGCTTCACTTTAGCAGGATTTTGATGAAGAGAATGGAGCTTAAAGATATTCGAATGGCCTTCCTTACCCTTCATAATGGACTTGGCAACTACGAAAACCAAGATATTGAAGACCCCTCTAAGCATCGCAAAAACAATGAGGAGATCAATGTGCCCCTTGCTTGTTGTGAGATCACAAAGAAAAGTAAAGAGTTAGGGAAACGCATCGTAGCTGTAGGCACCTCTACATTTAGAGCCTTGGAAACGGTAGTCAGCACAGATGGCTTTATCAAGGAGTACGAAGGGTGGACAAATAAATACATTTACCCCCCCTACACGCCCCTCTTTGTGAATGATCTTTTGACAAACTTTCATATGCCCTGCTCTCTTTTACTTATGATGACAGCTGGAATGGGCGGCTATGAAGAGGTAATGAATGCCTATGATGTGGCAGTGAAGGAGAAATATCAATTTGGTGCATATGGCGATGCCATGCTTATCACAGATTAATCACCCACATAAAAAAAAGAGTTAGGGAATCATGGTAGAGGTAGCACTTGCTCTAGGGAGTAACCAGGGAAATAGAAGAGACCTTCTACTTCATGCTATGCATGCCCTTCAAGAAAAGGTAGGCTCAATCGTGGCTATTTCTGCTTTTATTGAGACCTTACCTGTGGGATTTATATCTTCGCATCCGTTTCTTAATGGAGCACTAGTAATGAAAACGCCTCTTCCTCCACTTGAGCTTCTACTGGTCACGCAAGAGATTGAAAAGAGCCTAGGACGCAAGAAGAAGCACCGACCAGGGGAAAGCTATACCGACCGCCCTATAGACATCGACATTTTGCTTTATGGGGAGGAGGTTATCAATCAAGAAGATCCCTTCTTACAGATTCCTCATCCTCGAATGCAAGAGAGAGACTTTGTGCTTACCCCTTTAACCTCTATCTCCCCTCTAGCGTGGCATCCTATTCTTCACAGTACCATAAAAGACTTACAGAAAAAGATCCAGGTTTCATCCAATAACCAATAGACTTAGACTGGGTTTCGTTTATGCCCTCTACATTGCTTTACGACAAAGATATTATTGTGGCTCCCACATCTCCTTTAGGGGGGGCAGTGGTAATGCTTAGAGTCTCTGGTGAAGGGTGCTCCAACTCTATAAAAGGAATATTTAAAACAAAAAGAGGGGAAACGCCTTCGCTACATCCGCGACATGTCTACTTTGGCGACCTCTATGATGGCGATAAGCCTCTCGACGAAGTTACCCTTGTCTACTACCAAGCTCCAGCTTCCTACACAGGCGAAGACACAATAGAGATTACTTGTCACGCCTCACCTTATATCGTCTCTCGCTTGATGCAGCTGCTTTTCAAAAAGGGGGCTAGAATGGCAAAGCCAGGGGAGTTTACCTTTAGAAGTTACCTCAATGGTAAACTAGATATGGCAGAAGCGGAGGCAGTCGCGGATATCATTGCCGCGGAGAGTGAAGCCCAGCTTAATGTGGCTCTTACTCAGCTTCGTGGAGAATTGAGTTTGGAGTTGGGAACTATTCGCAAGAAACTTATAGAATTTTCATCTCTTTTAGAGCTTGAATTGGATTTCAGCGAAGAGGACGTGGAATTTGCGGATCGTTCGGCATTGACTTCTCTATGCCAAAATCTCATCACTCATATTAATAGGCTCGTGGATAGCTTTGAGACAGGGAGGAAGATTAAGCAAGGAGTGCAAACAGCCTTAGTTGGGATTCCCAATAGTGGCAAAAGCTCGTTACTCAATTTACTGCTAGGAGAAAATAGGGCTATCGTTAGCAATATTGCTGGCACTACTCGTGATGCGATTAGTGCAACAGCGAATATAGGAGGCGTACCTTTTCGTTTTATTGATACAGCAGGGCTTCGACAGACAAAAGATCCTATTGAGCAAATGGGGGTTGAAAAAAGCATTGAATACTTAGAAAAAAGCGATCTCGTACTCTTTGTAATTGATGCGGTCTCTTTGCAAAGCATTCCTCTTGAGAAACAACTCGCTACCATACCAGTCTCTTCGCGATGCAAGGATACACTTTTCCTTCTCAATAAGGTTGATCTCATTTCTCAAGAGCTACAAGAGCAACTTCTTTTGGAAGTCAAATCTCAAACAAAAGGAGAAGTACTTTCGCTTTCTGTGAAGCAAAGAACAGGTATTGAGGAGCTCCAAAAAGCATTAGTCCACCGCTCAGGATATAAGTCTGTAAGTGCTGAAACGCTAATCACAAATGCTCGTCACTTAAGGCTACTTGAAGAGGCTCTCCTCTCCCTAAAAAGATTGGAAAAGGGATTAAAAGAGGGGCTCTCTAGCGACCTTCTTTCTGGAGACCTCCGCGATGCGATTAGGGCTTTGGGTGAGATTACGGGAGACACCATCACAAGTGAGGAAGTTCTTCACCACATATTTGCCCACTTCTGCATCGGAAAGTAAGACCCAATTAGCAACAATATTCAAACAAGACTCAGTGAGCTGAGAGGGGAAGAGAAACCCACTTTCTCTATGTTATTATTGCCAGATGGTATAAAATAGTTTTAGCGTGTCACTCTAAATAAGTTTCACAACTTAGACAACGCGAGCTACAAGAAATGAGATGTGTTCTTTCTCTAATGTGGATAGCCTGTTAGGTAGGATGGAATTTTAATCTTACCTTTGTAAAGGTTGAGTCTTCACAAAATAGATTTTGGAGAGTGTCAACTTAATAATTTCTACTATAGTAGATTGACAGTAATTTCTCAAAAAAGCAAGATTTTCTGCTTCGTCAGAGGGTCTTGCTTTTTTTGTAGTGGGGGGGGAGAACATGGTATCTTACGGATAAATAGGGAGGGAATAGATTGTTCCATTGCAAGCAAAAGCAAGTCCCAACACAAAAGTTAACTAGATAGAGAGAAGTTTCGTCTTGGGAGCAACACCTAGAGATAAAATGGAACAACTACAGCTATAGAAAGGAGAAAGACATGGGAGAAAGTTGTTGCTTTATCGGCTAGAAATCATTACTTTTGTAAAAGTTGAGATACCCACCCAAGCAAGGGTCGTGTGCTTGCAAAAAAGGTATACTTACTTGCCTCTGTAGTTCAACGGATAGAACGTTGGTTTCCTAAACCGAAAATAAGGGTTCGATTCCCTTCGGAGGTACTAAACATTAAGTTTAAAGGGAGGTCTGCTTTGGCTATCGTCTTCAACTTATAAAAAAGACATAATTGTATCGCATAATGAATATAGGTGACAAAATACCTGAACGATTGGGCGTTGATGAAAACGGAAAAGAATGGCTTACATCAATGCTCCGTGGAGAGAATTGGATTCTTTACTTCTACCCCAAAGACAACACTTCTGGCTGTACGGCTCAAGCCTGCTCTCTACGAGATGGCATGGCTACAATTGCAGAAAAGGGATACAAAATAATAGGAGTAAGCAAAGATACTGCCTCATCGCACCTTCGATTTAAAGAAAAGTATCAACTTCCATTTCCCCTAATTGCCGATACAGATCGCTTCCTCCATGAAGCAATGGGAGTGCTTTATCCTAAAAAAATGTACGGAAAGGATGTGATCGGCACACGTAGGACCACCTTTTTCATAGATCCCAATGGAGTGATCGTAGCAAAGCTCGAAGGCAAAGAAATTAGCACAGCAGAACATGCGGCACAAGTATTAGAAACAATTCAAAAACTTCAAAGATAGACTCATAAGCTACAAGAATATGGCTACAAAGAAACCAGATACCGCCCCCGAGGAGACACCTCAAGACCTAGAACAAGGAGTGCCAGCACAACCTCCTCGTAAGGAGATTGACAACGCTAAAAAAGAAGCTCTAAAGGTGGCCATGGAGAGAATCCAGAAAACCTATGGTAGCGGGTCTATTATGAATATGGCTGACAACGATCCAGAGCCAGTAAGTGTAATTCCTACAGGAAGTATAGGGCTTGACATAGCCTTGGGTGTTGGAGGCTACCCACGAGGTCGTATTATAGAAATCTATGGACCTGAAAGTAGTGGTAAAACTACTCTTGCGATTCATGCAATTGCAGAAGCTCAGAAACTCGGTGGTCTAGCTGCCATTATTGATGCAGAGCATGCTTTTGATCCCTCATACGCTCAAAATCTTGGTGTACAACTTGATCGCCTCTGGATCTCTCAACCAGATAATGGGGAGCAAGCTCTTGAGATCGCCGAACAGGTAATTCGCTCATCCGCTATGGATGTGGTGGTCATTGACTCGGTAGCCGCACTCACGCCTAAGCAAGAAATAGAAGGAGATATGGGAGACAAAAATGTGGGGCTACAGGCTCGCCTTATGTCTCAAGCTCTTCGCAAAATGACTTCAGCTGTAAGCAAGTCCAATACAGTTTGCATTTTTATTAATCAGCTTCGCGAAAAGATTGGTGTTTTTTATGGAAGCCCAGAGACCACTACTGGTGGGAATGCACTAAAGTTTTACAGCTCTGTACGACTCGACATTCGCAGGAAACAACAGATTAAGAATGGCGATCAACCCGTCGGAAATGAAACGCGTGTAAAAGTGGTAAAAAACAAAGTTGCACCTCCTTTTAAAGAGACTAGCTTTGATATCATCTATGGAGAGGGGATCTCTAAAGAAGGTGAAATTATAGATAGAGCAACTGAACTTGGCATTATCAGCAAAAGTGGATCTTGGTACAGCTATGAAGGAACTCGTCTAGGACAAGGAAAAGATGCTGTACGTACCGTACTCAAAGACAACCCTGAGCTGGTCAACGAGCTCTATCAAAAAATCTTGGAGCAAAGTCACGTTAACAACAAGTAGAGATTAGTCTTTATTTACCATCATTAGGCTACAAATGGGGAAATAAATTCCCCTTTTGTAGTAGTAGGGGGGAAGCAATATTGGCTCAGCATTTGTCGTCTCTATTCATCGCAAACTTTTGATAGATGGCCTCACTCTCTTTCAATTTGATCTCTCGTCAAGAGTTTGAACGACTCGCATTAGAAGAAGAGTTACCTATCTATGCCTACCCCTTTTGGCTAGAGACTGCAGGCGGAGAAGGTTGCTTCCGCTACGCTACTCTCACAAAGGGTAATGAATTGGTGGCCCTCTGCCCTCTATATCATCCCCTTAAAGAGGTTTGGATTTTGCCTCCCTGTTGCCAGCATGGGGGACTATACTTTGCAAAAGCATATCGATCTGCATCGCTTTCGCCTCTTTTATTTAAAGATCGGCGTCAAGCAATGGAACTTCTATTAGAGCAGCAAAAGTCTATTCGCTATGCTCACATATCTCTTTCTTCAGATACGCTAGATGCCCTCCCTTTTTATTGGGATGGGTTCTCCCTAAAAGTGCGCTACAACTATATGCTTGATCTCAAAAATGAGGAAGATCCCTTTGAGAACAAAGTAAATAGGCTAGTACGAAGGAAAGTAAAAGAGAGTGAATCAAGGCAATGCAAGGTAATCTTTGATATTCCCCTAGAAACGATTGCACCCTTCCTCCACGACTTCTACAAAAAGAGGAGAATTGCTCCAGTCTTTTGTGAGACTATTTTAAGGTGTGCAACAGTGGCTATTGATCGAGGAAATGGTCTTACTGCAGGGCTTTTATCTTCTAGCGGAGAGTATCTGGCAGTTTATTTTATTGCACTAGCAAGTGGTGTGGGATATTCAATGGCCACTGCCACAAAAGAGGACCTCCCATTTGCCAATACAGCTCTTCTATACAAGACTCTTATTGAACTTAGGAGTCGCGGTATTCACACCTTCGACTTCGAAGGGAGCATGCTCCAAGGTGTAGAGCCTGTCTTTCGCTCCTTAGGAGGAGAGCAAAATCTCTTTATAGAAATGCAAAAGGGTAGCCCTAGCCTCTTTGATCGCCTTCGTCTGAGATGGCACTATCAGAAGTTATCTAAGTTTTAGTTTATAACCCCCTTGCTACTTTGAACTACAAAGGATTCAGCGACTATATTATTTCGTTTCTTCTTCGAGAGGAATCGGACCCTCAGCCAAGTCTGTCGCCACTCGTAGGGTACACACGAGATCCTGAAGAGATGAAACAGTACAAGGTAGTAATCTACCCCTCTAGCTTCTTTGATGTAGATACATACGCCACAGAAGCAGCATTTCCACCTCTTTCCCCTCCGCTGTGGAAAGGCACCCCTCTTCTTTTTGGATTGCCACAAACAGAAAAAATTACAGAGGATGGACCTCTCATTCTATATGCCGATATTGTAGCCTCTACTTACTTTCTGATTTCGCGTTACGAAGAGATGATCCGAAGAGATGACCGAGACGACTACAATAGATTTCCAGGCAAATCCAGCTACCCTTATCGAGCTGGCTTTATCCATCGTCCCATCATAGAGGAATATGGACGCAACCTTATGGAGCTTCTAGAGCAAGAAGGATGCATAGTAAGCTACCCACAGCAAGGTTTTTCTCAAATCAACCTTACACACGACATTGATCGCCCCTATGAATACAATGGCGTAAGGAGCTTTTTTAGAGCATGGATAAAAGAAAAAATTGCACTACCTAAGGCTTTAAAACTTGCTTTTCAGAATGTCTTAAAGGATCGCTTTTGGAGCTTTCCACGCTTTCTTGAATGGAATAGAGAAGTGGCAAGAAAGTATCCGACGAAGTGCTCTACCATCCTATTTTACAAAACTCCAGGAAAGTGGAAGGAAGACCGACCCAATTATCGTGCCAATAAATATCCGATTAGCAGAATTCACGAACTCGCACTTAAGTTCGGAGCTGAAGAGGGATGGCATGTACCTCTATCCTTGTCTCAAAATCCTAATAGGAGAACAAAAAGCCTGCAACTGCTAGAACAAGATCTCAAGCAGAATATTTCTAAAGCTCGCTACCACTACCTAGCTGCAGGAGAGCCAGAAGACACCTCGCTCCTCATTAGCCTTGGCATAAGAGAGGACTACTCTATGGGTTACGCCGATGTGGCGGGATTTCGCTTGGGTACCTGCCGTCCTGTGCGATTTATCTCGCCCAATAGAGGAGAGCTTACATCACTTACACTGCATCCTCTTACCTTAATGGAAGCCACCCTTACGCGTCCAAACTATATGAATCTTGGAGAAAAAGAAGCATTTTGCTATGCAGAGTCTCTCCTTGAAGAAGTGGCCAAGCATCGGGGGGAGCTCACCCTACTCTTTCACAACGACTCGCTGGCTAAGGAGATAAGTCCTCTATACTCTAAACTCTATCGCGAACTATTGCGTACAATCTTTCGTTTAGAGCCTAGCCACGAAGATCCTATTAGGGAACATACAAGCGAAGGTCACAAGCCATGGCACCCCATCGAGTAAAGCAACAAGAATCGGCAAATATTCTTTCTCTTGACAATTGGGAAGATTCGTTTCTCTCTGCTCTTAAAATAGAGGATAGCTTTGACCCAAAGGAGGTCTTAAAAGGGAAGAGAATCTTGATACTTACAGATCTTTTTCCCCCTCACTTTGCACCGCGCATCGTTTCGATCGTACGCTACTTTGTCAAATGGGGAGCCTCCTGCAATGTCTTCACTGAGGATATCAAAAGAGTAAGAGACAAAGCTCATGGACGCATCTTTGAACAGATAGAAGATCCTTGTCCCGTTTGCCGTATTCCTTTACGTAAGCACTACAACAAGATAGAATCGCTAAAGCAAATTCTATGGCAAGTAAAGGACTCTCTCTTTGCACAAAAGATCGATCGTCTCACAAGAGTATCAGAATACGATCTTATCCTTGCCTTTACTTTTTCACAATTTCCACTAAAAGCAGCTCTGCTATTAGCGCAAAAGTACCACAAGCCTCTGATTGTAGACTGTAGAGACATCTATGAGCAATACAATGCCTATGCCTTTCTTGCAGGACTCCCTGAAAGAGTTTCTCCCTTGTGGCACCTTCCGCTACAACTTCTGCTAAAGCATCTTGTGCACTCCCGCAACAAAATTCTCAGAAAGGCACAAGCCATCACTACGGTTTCGCCTTGGCACCAACACATTTTATCTAAAGGAGTTCAAGGTGCGACACCTCATGTTTATTGTCTCTTCAATGGCTATGAAGAGACGCTCTTTGTACCTACACAGGAGACGAATGATCACTTCAAAATCGTCTTTACGGGAAGACTCCTCTCGTTGGGAATGAGAAATCCTCACCTTCTCTTCGATGCTCTCGCCTCTACTGAACTGCAAGAGCTGGTAAGTGCGCAAAAGTTAGGCATATACTGGTATGTAGATGACCACTCCAAGCAACTTCTACGACATCTTTTAGCATCCTACCCTGAAAGTGTACAGAGACTCCAGCACTTTTGTCCTATGGTGCCATTTGAGCAGGTTCCAAAGGTTTTGTCAGAGTCTTCACTCATTCTTTTACTCAACAATCGCGAAGAGTCCAATGGCCCCCATGGCATTGTATCCACAAAGATTTTTGAGGCCATGGCTATGCAAAAGCCTATTCTCTCAATCCCTGGAGATGGTGCAATCTCAGATGCCATACTCCAAAGAGCAAATGTAGGTACATCTTGCTCCTCTAGCGACGAAGTTATGCAGTTCTTAAAGGCTTGCTATCGCTCTTGGCAAAAAAATGGCTATACTTGCACTGAAAATGCGGATAGAGCATATGTTCAACACTTCACAAGGCAAAATATTGCTTGTGCTTTTGCCCGTCTTACGGAGAAGGTATGGCGAGCCTCTTGCTCTACACCTTCCCGAATAGAGCAGACGAAGCCTAAGTAATAAACCTCAATTTCTGCATAAACGATACAAGAAGAGAATTTTGCTCACAATACTCCGATTAAGAAACCCCAATAGTAAATGAGTGATCTCACCGACGCACCCCCTCAAGACTTACCTCCTTCTAGCAAAAATCTGCTAGTAGTAGCGGGTCCTTGCAGTGCTGAAAGCCAAGAGCAAATTTTGGATACAGCTAAAGCTCTTCAAGGAATGCCTATTAGCTATTTTCGTGCAGGGCTATGGAAGCCGCGCACGCGTCCTGGTGCGTTTGAAGGTGTAGGCACAAAAGGCATTGCTTGGCTACAAGAAGTAAAACGGAAGACTAAGCTAAAAATCATCACAGAGGTCTCTCTACCCCATCATGTGGAGGAAACTCTCAAAGCAGGCTTTGACGCACTCTGGATAGGAGCACGTACCGTATCAGACCCTTTTGCCGTACAAAACCTTGCAGATGCACTCAAAGGATGTACAATCCCTATTTTCGTAAAAAACCCTATCAGTCCCGATATCAACCTATGGATTGGAGCTATTGAAAGACTATCTCGTGCTAATGTTCAGCACTTGGGAGCCATTTTCCGCGGTTTTTCTCCCATGTACAGCAGTAAGCTTGGGTATCGCAACACCCCTTCTTGGAGTGTCGCTTTTGAACTGAAGCGAATCATGCCCCATCTTCCTATTATTTGTGATCCCAGCCATATCACAGGCAAGCGGAGTGACGTGGAAGAGTTTTGCAAAAAATCTGTTGAGCTAGGCTTTGATGGCGTAATGATTGAGACGCACATTCAGCCCGACGAGGCCAAAAGCGATGCCTCACAGCAAGTGTCGCCTACCATGTTGCGGAAGATCTTACAGACAGCATGGAGGTCGCGCCGCACGACACAACCCTATTCTTTAGAGCTAGAGACCTACCGCAAACTCCTTTCTGAAATCGACGATGCCCTTCTCTCTACTTTGGCAAAAAGAATAGAAGTAGCACGCGAAATTGGACGTTATAAAGATTCGCACGAGATCCCCATTTTACAGATGGAACACTTTTCAAACGTTTTGAAAACCAATTTAGAACGGGCAAAAAAACTTGAGCTCCCGACAGACTTTGTTTATCACCTTTTCACTGAGATACATGAGCTTTCGACAAAGGTACAGTTTGAAGAAGCGAAAAAAGCGGAAAATAGCATACTCGATAAAGAGAGAAACTTTTAGAACATCACATACTAGCCAGAACATAGAGCAACCTATTTTGCTATGGACAATAAAGCAATTATAAGTATTGGTAGCAATACTAATCGAACTGAAAATATCCAAAAGGTTATAGAGATCTTGCAGGCAAACTACCCTCGCAGCAGATTTTCAACGCCAGAGATTACAGATCCGATTGACTTACCAGAAGGTGCAAAAGCCTTCCTCAATCTCGTTGCAATGGTGCCTACAAATCTTGATAAAGAAGAGTTTGTATCGCAGCTAAAAAGCATTGAAGAAGATCTCGGAAGAGACGATGATGACGAAGAAGAAGGGATCATCCCAATTGACTTGGATCTTATTAAATGGAATGAAGATGTGCTAAAGCCTCGAGACTTTATTCGCCCCTACATGGTATCGGGGCTAGAAGAGATCGACGAATTCTAAAAGAACATTACGAGGAGTGTGTACTGAGCAAGAAAAGCATCCTTCCGATGCTCTATTTAAGGAAAGACTTTTAGCGAATCTTCCTCCTGAAGAGCACCAAGAGTTTACAGCAGCTCTTGATTTGCTTTCTACAAAGCTTTCCCTTCGTGCGCTCTTCTACTCTTTGCAACTTCTATCTGAGGGAGGGTATTCCAAACATTATGGGATGACTGCCCTCTCTTTTTGTCTTCAAGTAGCCACAATCTTGACTGAAGACTTTCGACTTTCTGAGACTTCCGTTGAGGCTCTCTTTTTATACTTTCCTTTTGTTCAACAGCAGAACGCCATAGACTCTCCTCCACTAAAAGCCTCTCCAGAAGCTTTCTCTCTTCTTCAGCAACTTCTTACAGCACAAAAGATTTTTTCTGAAAAGGGAAAAGAGGCTAGTGATGAAGAGGTACGTGAGCTACTTGTCAGCAGTGCTGGAGATGTACGAGTACTGCTTATAATGATCGCTTATCGGCTCTTTCTGCTACGCAATGGAAAAAAATTACTCTCTTCCGATCAGGCCTATAAGCTTGGCGAGGAAACAAGCAGATTTTTTATTCCTCTCACTCACAAGCTAGGTCTTTATGCGGTGAAAGGAGAGTTGGAAGATCTAAGCCTTAAGTTCACTCAGCCCACAGCCTTTTACGAAATCAAGACTAAACTCGGAGAGAAAAAAGTAGAGCGCAACAACTACATGAGAAGAGTCGTAAGGCTGATCGAAGACCGTTTTGACAAAGCAAAAGTACGCTGGAGCTACACCATAAAGTCTCGTACCAAGTCGATCTTTTCTGTTTACAACAAGATGGAAAAAAAGGGAGTTGCCTTTGACGACATTTACGACCTTGCTGCGTTGCGAATCATTATTGATGCGGACAAAAAAGAGGAAGAAGAGGCTTGCTGGTACTTCTACTCACTCGTCACTGATCTTTTTGAGCCCAATCCTCAAAGGCTCAGAGATTGGATTTCCGTTCCTAAGCAAAATGGATACCAATCCCTACAAATTACAGTTAAGGGTCCAGACGATAAGTATGTGGAGGTACAGATACGCACAGAGGAAATGGATGAAGTTGCCGAGCATGGAGTGGCTGCACACTGGCGCTACAAAGGACTAGGAAGAGAGACGACCATAGATAGCGCTCTTGCCCACGCTCGCACCTTACTCGAAGAAAAAGAGACCTCCTCTGAAGAGGACGCTCGCTTTAAGATGGCAAAGGCAAAACACACGTATGCCTTTACGCCGATGGGAAAACCCATCAAGCTCCCTCCCAACGCCACGCTACTCGACTTTGCGTTTGCCATTCATACGAATGTAGGATACCATACAAAAGGAGGAAAAATCAATGGCAAAAATGCCTCTATTCGCTCCGTGCTGAAAAGCGGAGATACTGTAGAGGTAATTACAGATCGCAATCAATCTCCCAATAAAGACTGGCTTAAAATAGCTGTCAGTAGCTCGGCCCGTAACAAGATACAACGCTTCCTTAGAGAGGAACGTGAAGGCTCCTTTGCTGAGATTAGGGAACAAATCGAAAGAAGGCTCAAAAACAGAAAAATTCCCCTGGATGAAAAAATACTAGTCCAAAGCTTCAATCAGCTAGGATACCACGACTACAACAGCTTCTACACGGCTGTAGTAGAAGGTAAGTGCGATGTGAGTCGGCTATTAGAAACCTATGAAGCAAAACTTGCTCCGCAAGAGAAGATAGAAAGTCCTAGCAAGGAAACATCACCCCAAAAAAAGAAAACAAGAGCCGAAGAAAATCCTAATGCTACAGATCGCTCTGTCGCAGTAGAAGGTGTAAAAGGATCCATTTACTATGAACTGGCAAAATGCTGTACGCCACAGTATGGTGATGCTATCTTTGCATACCCTTCTAGATTTGGCATACGAATCCACCGATACGACTGTCCTAACGCAAAAGACATATTCCAAAACTTTCGCAGTCGTGTACTCCCCGCTCATTGGAAAAGCCTTGAAGATCAAACACGCACCAACCTCTATATAGAGGCTGTGGACGACACTGAAACATCAGGAAGGGTTGTCTCTCTATGTAAGCTCAATGAGGGTACTACATTACTTTCATACAACATTAAATCCTCTTTGGGCAAAATAGAAGCTGAATTTACATTCGAAGGAGCTCTGCCTGCCATCAACACCCTACGCAATAAACTTTTAAGCACAAAGGGCGTACTCTCCGTATCACGAGCTTAGCATTTAGACCTTTCCCATGAATATTCTTCCCTCTCCACACAGCGAAAAGATTAGCCTTACAGAAAGAAAGCTAATCAAGGCAATGGCTCGAGCAAAGGTGCGCAAGGAGACCTCCTGTTTCCTCGCAGAGGGTGCCAAGACTATTGCAGAGTGTCTTTTATCTTTTCCATGCCAGCTGTTGGTTATGTCCGAAGAAGGACTTTGTGAGCTAAAGCACGTCTACTCACATGAAGGAGTCCTTCCCTTAGCGGAAGCCTTATCAAATATTGAAAGAAGGATTCTCCTTCCCTCCAGCTACGACTTTTCGTCCATCAGTCAGCTACGGTCACCCCGCCCTCTTGTCGCACTTTTCAAGCTTCCCCATGTTCAATCCGAGCAACTAGAGCAACCCCAAGGAATGACACTCTTACTTGATGGCGTTCAAGACCCTGGTAATGTAGGAAGTATCATACGTACAGCCGATTGGTTTGGGATCACTTCGCTCCTTATCTCTATGGAAGGGGCAGACCCTTTTTCGCCAAAGGTAGTGCAAGCTTCAATGGGTAGCATTGCCCACCTTGCTCTAAAACCTTTAACCCAAGAGGGAATAACAGCCCATCTTCATGAGTATAAAAAAAGAGGATTCCCCATCGTAGGCACCTTTTTGGAGGGCGAAAACATCTTCCTTCCAAAGAGACCTTTACCCACACTCTCCACGCCTTCTCTCCTTGTCCTAGGCAATGAGGGAAAGGGTATAAGCGAAAGCGTCGCCTCCTATTGCACAAGAAGAATTACTATCCCCAGCTTATCCCCCACCTGTCATGGAGAGTCGCTCAACGTAGCCGTGGCCACAGCTATCACTCTAGCTACAATTGCGAATCACACCTAAACCTAAAAGCATAGGATGCTACGAAAACTTACTCCAAGCAAGAGGATTCAGGCTTTATTATTGTAAAATTGCAAGCTCCAGTATATCCTCTTTCTAAAAGAGACTCTGAGACAAAATCGCACTTCACGACTCATTACTTTTCACTACATTTGTGGCATGAAAAATTTTCGCTTAATAGCTTTTACGCTACTTACGCTCCTTGTATCACTTTCTCTTGAAGCACAAAGCATAGAGAGAAAAGAGCGAGAAAAAAAGGACTACCGAGACGCCCTAATTACTACAGGGGCTGTATTCTCCAATATTCAGCTCTATTTTATAGACACTATAAGCCTTTCCAAAGTCAATGACATCGCGCTTAATGCCATGCTCACAAGGCTTGATCCCTATACCCAGTATATGAATGAAAAGAATGCCAAAAGCTTTATGGAGGCTACAGATGGAGCTTATGCTGGGATTGGGGCGATCATCAGTCAGAGAGATGGTGGAAAAGTCGTTGTCAACGAACTCCTTGAAGGGCTTCCAGCAGACAAAGCTGGATTGAAACCTGGCGACCATTTTCTAACGATTGATGGAAAGGACTTTTCTAAGTCTACCACGCCAGAAGTGAGTGCTGCACTTCGCGGTCATGAAGGCACAGATATTGAGGTGGTCGTACAAAGGAAAAAGCATCCTCAACCATTAACATTTCGCTTTAAAAGGAAAAATATAGCCATTAGCTCCGTATCATTTGCGGGGCGTCTTAAGGGGAATATTGGTATTGTGCGACTCTCTTCTTTCACGCGAGAGACAGGGAAAGATCTAAAAAAAGAACTTGCTGCACTACAAGAAAAAGGTCCACTTGAAGGCCTTATATTGGACTTGCGAAGCAATGGCGGGGGCGTTTTACAGAGTGCCGTTGAAGTATTGAGCTACTTTGTCCCTCAAGGCACCAATGTAGTACAAGTGAGGGGAAGGATAAAGGAAAGCAATGCAGACTATCGCACTTCCGCTCAACCGATTGCTCCCGATGTACCCCTAGTGGTACTGATCAATGAAGAATCAGCCTCTGCAAGTGAAATTGTAGCTGGAGCTCTACAAGACGTTGATAGAGCTGTAGTAATGGGTCATAAAAGCTATGGGAAGGGATTGGTACAAAGCACAGTACCCTTACCTAAAGGTGGTCTGCTCAAGCTTACCACAGCACAGTACTTTACTCCTAGTGGTAGAAATATCCAAAAGATCACCTACAACCACTTCAATGAGCAGCCTTTAGAAGAAAAAGCTACCACCACAGACTCCCTAGGCTCACCCTACTACACTTTAGCGGGACGCACAGTGTACGCGGCCGATGGTATCCTGCCCGACCTCGAGACAACTGTCGAAAAGCTCCCTGCCATAATAGGCTATATCGCGATCGACACGCTTTTAACTGATTACATTGAAGAGTATGTAGCCACGCAACCTAAGCCCTCTTCTGCAACCGCTCTCACGCTCTCGGAGGAAGAGTATGGAAAGTTCTCCGACTTTCTAGTGAAAAAAGGCTTTGAATACAAACCTGCAAGTTCGCAGATGCTCGATCGTCTCCAAGAAATTTTTGAGGCCGAGGGAAAAGCTCCATACACGAAAGAGCAACTTAATGCACTGAGGAAGGTCGCTGAACCTTCGGTAGCAACAGAACTAAAACGGTACAAAAAAGAGATCAAAAATTATCTCGAGCAGGCTCTAGCCCTTCGCTATTTTTACAGAAGAGGCTTTTTTGAGCGACTTATTCCCCAAGATACAGAAGTCAAAGAGGCTGAAGCTCTACTTAGGGAACACGATCGCTACCTACAGATCCTCCGCCCTCAGAAAAAGAAATCCCAAGAAAAGCCTAAAGGCACTTTATAAAATCAACATTCCTAGTTAGGGCAAAATGTTGTAATTTTGCCTTTCGAATAAGTAGTAACCTCAAGAAATGAACAGCTCATACACAGTCGAAGAACCTCTAAGAGGTATTATTTCTGTAGAATTTGAGACAGAAGACATTGCACAAGAAGCAGATAAAAAAATTGACCAACTGCGAAAAACTATTGAGATGCCAGGTTTCCGCAAAGGGAAAGTACCCAAGGGTCTCATAGAAAAAAAATATGGTGAAGCCGTACGCTATGAGGTAGCTAGCGACAAAGCCAACGAGGAGATGCAACGTCTCTACAAAGAGAAGGAAATCGACTCAATTACCATGCCTCTACGCAAAGACCTTGCTATAGGAGAAGAGGGTAAATACCATATCCAATATATATTCCCGCTTACCCCTGATATGGGAGTGACACTGGACAAGAGCATTAAGCTCCCCTTCTATACGATAGAAGCTACCGAAGAAGACATCAACAACTCCGATGAACACTTTCGTATGTCCCAAGCGACTACGGTAGAAGTGGACAAAATGGGAGAAAAAGATAGCCTTCAAGGCAAGCTTGAAGAGCTCAATGAAGAGGGAGAACCACTTGAGGGTGGACTTACCAACGAGTACGCTCTAATTATACCTTACTACTTCCGTAGCGAAGAAGAAACAAAAAAATTCGCAGGTGCTGAAAAGGGAGCTAAGATTCGCTTTAACCCTATGGTCGCTTACGAAGGTAATAAGGCTATGCTAAAAAGAGTCTTTAATGTAAATGTGGAAGAGGATATTACCGCACACAAGGGCGACTTCCTATTTACAATAGAAAAGATTGAGCACCTAGAGCCAGCCACGCTAAGTGAAGAGTTTTACAAGAAGGTATTTGGCGAAGAAACAAGCATACTAGACGAGGAAAGCTATCGCAAAGAAATTGCACGCAATATCAACGAACAATATCAAGCCCAAGCAAAAACCTTCTTCAGAAACCAACTCTTAAGCACTTTACTTAAAGAAGCGAAACATCCCGAAGTTGACCGAGAAACAATCAAAGACATCTTACGCGGAAGTATTGAAGAAGAGGAAAAAGAAAAGCAGAAAAAGCTCACAGATGAAGAAATTGACTTTCAGGTTGAAGGCTTCATCAAGTACATTTACTCAAACGCTGTGATCAATCAGCTCTTGAAGAGTCTAGATATTACTCTCTCCAAAGAGCAGATCGAAGAGCAAGTTAAAAAGAACATCATCGAAGACTTGAAACGCTACGGGCTTGGCGACACACCTTACATGCACTCCATTGCAGACAAAATGCTTGAAGATCGCATGAAAGACGAACAATATGTCGACTCTGCAATCGGCATACTCAAGGAAACGCTGATTGCAGAAAAGGCTTATGACCTCATCTCAAGAGAGGATAAGCAAGTGCAGTCCAAAGAATTCTACGAAATTGTAAGCGAGTTTGAAAAGAGCCAACAACCAGTGGAAGAAAAGAGTGAAGAGCCTTCAAAGTAAGAGTAGTGTAAAAAAACATGAACTAGGGTTGAAAAGACAAGAGAGAAAGTGATAGAAATCTGTATACTATAAACTCTCTCAAGGCAAGTAACCTCTAAAAAAAAGAGAAGCCCACTATTTGGACTTCTCTTTTTTTTTAGAGTTCATCCCCTCTTTTCATCGCAAGTAATAGGACTACGCAATACTCACCTCTAGAGACTGTTGCAAAAGTCAACAGTCTCACAATCTTGCTCGCAAGATTGTCTAGACCTTGCAGAAAGGATGAAGCGCAAGGCGCAGAGGGTTGGGTCAGAAGGGAGCACACCTCCGTATGTGACCAAAGCCGAATCCCGGAAGCAACACAGCGATTCGCCTTTATGCAACAGTCTCCTCTAAGTTCTACCCTTTGTATATCCGAAGAAGCTATTCCCTTACTCCGATTTTAGGGCAACAAAAGAAAAGAGTTTCTCCTGTATTTAATAAAGAAAATCGGTATCTTTGTGGCAAATAACAGAACTACATACTCGAGACTCCATAGCAAACAATTAGTCTACACAGAGGCATGGACAATTCTCAAAGCAACGCCTTTCTATTAAGGCGAAACTTACACTCAAGCTCATTTTAACACCATGGAGTATAAGCAAAATGAGAACGATATAAAGAGCGTGGGGGACTTTTTATTAAGTTACGCAACACATATGATGGGCTGTGGCGTACACACCTCTCGTGTAGCTCGCTGCACAACACGCATTGGAGAAAGCTACGGATACACAGTAACTATAAGCATGGTACAAAAGAGTGTCTTACTGAGGCTGTACAATCCTCAAAGAAACACTCAGTACTCCGCCATGGAGGCTATTCCCCCTTTGCCTATAAGCTTTGAGCACAATGCACGTCTCAGTGAGCTAAGCTGGGACATTGTGGACAACCAGCTCCCTCTTGAAGAAGCGACAAAGAAGTACAACAAGATTTTAAAAGGGCCTCGCACACACCCTTTATTTGTACTCATTTTTGTAGGTATTGCCAATGCTTCTTTTTGTCGGCTTTTTGGGGGGGATCTTCCTGCTATGGGGATTGTCTTCTGGGCTACTATAGTTGGATTTATCTGCAAACAGAAGCTTATTGAGGAGCATGTCAACCACTACATCGCATTTATTGCCTCTGCATTTGTTGCCTCTCTCTGTGCTAGCGTCTCCCTCATCTTCGATGCCAACATAGAAGTTGCCCTTACGACAAGTGTACTCTACTTAGTCCCTGGCGTGCCTCTCATCAATGGTGTCATAGATCTGGTAGAAGGCTATGTCCAAACTGGACTGGCCAGACTGATTGAGGCCTTTTTACTTGTAGGGTGCATTGGCTCGGGTTTTTCCATTACCCTCTTTATTTTTAAGGAGAGTCTACTATGATGCTCGTAATAAAAGTGTTACTTGACGGCTTCTTTGCAGCATTAGCGGCAATGGGCTTTGGTGCCATATCCGACCCCCCGTTAAGAGCTTATTGTAGCATAGCCATTCTCGCTGCAGCAGGCCATGCCCTTCGCTTTTTCTTGATGACCATATGTGGTGTAAACATTGCTATAGGTTCGCTGTGTGCATCTCTCTTGATTGGATTTGGTGCCCTTGGTCTCGGCAAGCGCATACACGCTCCCATTACAGTCCTATCAATCCCAGCTCTACTGCCAATGATTCCAGGAAAATATGCCTACAATCTCTTTTTTGCACAGATTATGTTTCTTCAAAACCTAGACAACCTGGAAGCGCGCCAAAAGTATATGGAAATGTTTTTCTTCAACAGTACCATTGCCATTACTGTCATCTTCTTATTAGCAGTTGGGGCTACTCTACCCATTCTCCTATTTCCTAAAGCCACTTTTTCACTTACTCGCAAAAAGTAATTGATCCCATACAGCTAGAGCTTATCCCATACTAACCTCTTTTCTTATAATGAATACATTTTGGAATACGATTGCACAATATAATGCCACCACTTGGCCAGTACAAATTGCTTTCATTCTAGCTGCCTTTTGGATCTTTTTCATTCTTATTAAGTACCCTTCACATAGGTCAACAATCATTGCCAAGGTATACTTTATTGTCCTATACTTGTGGATTTCCATTGTCTACTATGCTGTCTTTTGTAGGGAGCGTAGCTACTCCTCGCTTTTATCTATCTATTGGGCCATTTTAGCACTTGCATGGATTAGAGACCTAATCCAAAAACGGACAGAATTTGCACTTCGTAAGAAGTACAAAGGCTTCGCTCTCTTTGTGTTGTTACTTCCTCTATTCTACCCCTTAGCTTCGCTCCTAAGAGGACTTTCTTTCCCTTACATCACTACCCCTGTGATGCCTTGTACAGTTGCGATATATTCAATTGGGATTCTCTTACTTTTCACAAAGAGAGTAAATATATTTATCGTACTTCTACTGCTCAATTGGGCTATGATTGGCGTCACAAAAACCTGGTATTTCGGGATTCCCGAAGATTTCATTTTAGTACTCACCGCAATTCCTGCACTATACCTTTTCTTTAGAGAATACTTTGCACTAGACCTACACAAAGACACAAAGCCCAACTCAAAATATATCAATCTCCTTTTAATCTTGGTCTGCATTGGTACATGCATTGCTCTTGGATGGGCTCTACTTGTACAAATCTCCCAAGATCTATAAAGAGACTGTTGCAAAAGTCAACAGTCTCATAAAAGGACAACAAGCCACTCAATGGCAAAAGTTGTGAACTTACCCTCTAACTTAAGAAACAAAAGGTCGTTCTTGCATTATAGAGAACGGCCTTTTTCTGTGGAATTGTTCTAATCCCTATGTTGATTGCCAAAATACGATTTTGCACGTCTAATTGGCAATGTTCCAAGCTTCAAATAGAAATTACACGTCGTTCCCTACTTTCTTTGATACAGCTTGTATTCATGACTGCCCAATCCTTTAAAATCAGTGGCCTATAAAGGTCAGAAGGATGCCCTTTATCATCTCTCCTACAAGCTTTCCTCTCCATTGGAACGGTACTCTGAGGGAAATGTAGCTTTCGGGAGTGCATGTCTTGATATACAGCAGAGGCGGTGCCTCTCCACTCTAGGGAGACACCGCCTCGCTGTATCTATTCGTATAGCCCCTCTCGGAGACTAACGATCGAGTTGACTACTTGTCACTGAAGGGACGTACTGGGATACGAATATGCTTGTAGTAATCGTTCTTTATACGATTTGCAATCCAAGCAAGACTTGCCGTAGCCTTCTTATTGGACATATATGCAACCCTTGCTCTTGAGACTACTTGATCATTAGTCGTTATCTTTCCTGTATCTATATCAACGCTAACGGATGTGATGAACATAGCGGAAACCCCGACCTCTCTGTGACTCTCACCGCTCATATCGTCTATCACACCGGCTGCATAGAAACGACGCGTTGCATCCTCTTCTTTATTATTAGCCCAAAAGGCTTCATTGGCAATACCTTCGACACCACCATTCCAATTGGGACCAAGATAACGTGTGGTTATCTCTACGTAGGAGGTGAGGGGTGGGATTGGAGGTGTTTTCGCTTTGGCTGTGAAATCTCCAACCCAATGATAGCGATAAGCTGTAACAAGCATATTGTTGAAGCCATCATCCGTCTTCTTCAAACGTAGGCCATAAGAGACTTGCTTGGTCTTGTCAGTACGATAGTCTGCTGCGAAGACAGCAGCAGCACTTTGACCACTGACGAGGTAAGCCCAGCAAGGCATAACAATCGGCTCACTAGCATTATCTACAGGTCCAGAATCCTCGCCAACACTAAATTTTGTAGTGCCTGACGATTGTTTGTTGGAGTATGGAACTATGCTGGCTATCTCTAGCTTGTTGTCTGGGATATGATAGCCCTCACCATCAATAGTGAACTTCTTATGCTCTTTTTGAAAGCCTAGAGCGTAGAAATAACCTATTTTATCAATGTTGGTTTCATCGGTAGATAGGGTAAAGGGCTCTCCCTCATTGTGAGGTGCGAGATAATGCTCAGAAACATACTCTAGGGGCGTCTTGATACGACCATGCTTGACAATAAACTTTTTGATGGTGGCTCCCGAGTAATTCTTAGCAACGAGAGGGATCTCCTCAAAGATGGGTCTAACAGGATTTCCGTTCTTAACTAGTGGAACAAAGTCTGCCATTGCTTGGACTGTGAGCTTGTAGCGGTGCGAGATTTTACCCGTCCTGGGATCTGTTGTAGCATTACCTACCTCCTCTAGCCTTGCTCCGATCGGGTTGGTGTATCCATCAGCAAAAGCTAGTGTACCAGGCTCTGTATAGCCTCCTACCGTAATGGTTACTTCGCTAGCTCTCTTAGTAGTTGTGTATATCTCCTCGGGAGAGTTAACTAGATAAGGAGTCATATAGGGCGCACTGGAAATTTGTGCAGCGTAGTCTACGTAAAGGGGCTTGAGCAGGTCGTCTTCAGAGAGGTTGAGACTCTTCTCGCTATCATTCCAATCCACAACTCGGATTGTGTACTCAAACTCACCAAACTTCTTCGTCGGATCGTCTGGGTTGTGTGCACCCCCCACATCATGCAGGATGATGTTGTAGAGATGGTTGCGCTTGATGGCGAAGTTCTCTAGACGTACAGTCTCGGGCTTAAGGGGCTTGCCCTTGTAGGTAGCTTCTAGGGTAAAGAAGGTCTCACCGCGTACATCGGTCTCGTAGCCATAGATGGTTGCTTTAAGGGTGTTGTTCTCAAAGCTAGTACCCTCATAGACCTTTTGATTCTCTGTGGCCTCAATACCGTCCATCTTGCCTACCTGTGCGAAGAGGTGTGACTGGATACGACGCTTGCCAAAGGTTACTTTTGTAATCTCTAGTCCATCAATGGTGTTGTAGATATCAAAGCGAGCAGCGACTCGTACTAGTTTGATTGGAGCTAGAGTAGTAGACTGCTTGGACTTGACGGTCACGTTCTGACGCTCAGAGGTCATCAGAAAGTTTGTAGCTTGATTGTTCTCTCCTGGGGTCTGGGTAGCAACAAGCATTCCTAGATCCTCGGGCGTAGAGGGTCCAGCCATGAGTTTGGTGACAAGGTCTGGATCTGGATTGGCAACAAGGAAGAAGTAAAACTCGCCACTCTTCTCATTGTCAAATTCAAACTGTCCATTGTTTAAATCAATACACTTGATGATTTTGTAATGTAAACCCGAGGAAGTCTTGTAAACGACCGCATAGAGGTCTACGATCTTGCGCTCACGCTCAAGAGCTGGTGTGGGGCGTGTTACGTTTTCATTACCTACAGCACGGAGCGAAGACTCAATGCTGAATCGTACGGTATTGCCTGCCCCTTCGTCCATCTTGACTCCCTTTTCCCTACTACAAGAGACTAAGCAGAGTGATAGAGCGACTAAGCTCAGTATATAGTTTATTGTATGTCTCATATTATTATTTAAAGTCAGGATTCTTATAATCGGGATCGTAGACAATGGTGAGTATACGCTTGAGTTCTGGGGCAGCATCGCTGAAAATCTCAAACTGCGCTACTCGTTTTGTCATGTCAGATTTTTGATTCTTATTGTGGAGGTCTATCTTAAGTTGAGCATCTTTGTGCTCGTCATCAGTGCGTAGCTCATAACTCATCAGATTAGCGTCAGCATTAATCGGATTCACCGTGTATGCGGTGTGGTCCTTAAACCGATTAGTGATACGAAACTCAAATTCGTCCAAAGACTTAGAGTAAAAAGTATGATTGACATAGTCAAACTTCCAGCTGGAAGTATTTGTAGTATGCACAAGTTCTACATCCAAGAGAGGCATATGGTGATTGAGCAGTATCGTATTCCACGGTGTATCCTCAATAGTAAAGACCAGCTTGCTACCTGGCTCTAGGGAGGTATTATTTCCAAGGATTAGTCTGTAGAGGTAGTTTCTCTTAATATTTACAGGACTGTAAGTCGCACTCGTACGGGTGAAGGGGATGAGATACTTCACATCTTGATTGTTGGCTAGTTTACCCTCAACAACGATTGTGGTCGCTTCAGCCTTTTGTGCCTCTACTTCGGGCTGCTCACCCTCGTAGAGGTAGAAAGCTTTCTTGAGCTCATTCCCCTCAACACCAGCAATTCCAGTGAAGGGATTGGGGAGCTCTGCAAAGCCTGCACTCATCGTTACCTTCTGTGCACCAGCAGGAGCTTTGTAGGTTTGCCTTCCACCCTCCATAGTAGGGAATGTCGTGGTACGGTCATAAGTGTTTGTGATATAGATCTTCGTGATGGTCAGATTGGGTACGTGATTGGCTATGTCAATACGAGCTACGACACGGGTGAGAGTGACGGTGGTTCCCTTGTTGGTCCCCGTAAGTGCTATCAACTCGCTATTGCCTTGCTTAGCTACGCCAGACATAGGAATGGTGTAGTTGGGAGCAGAGCCTGTAAGAATATCCTTTGAGGTTCCGCCGGCTGAGAGCCGCTTGCTCATAAGTTTCTGCTCAAATTCTGCACGGCTTATTCCGACAGCAACATCTGCTATCTCATCGTTAGCGACAAAGAGGAAGCGACTTGTCGTGCCGACCTCATTCTCGGCAAACTCTTTCGTGTAGCTATACTCAGCATCTGCCGTCTTCTGTAGCTTTGTCATATCAATATTGTCAATGCTGAGAAGTTTGGAGCCATCAGCATTGAACTGATACATGGTTAGTGACTTGATTGTCCACTCAGGCTCATCGTGTATTGCTGAGCGGTAAGTGACAGGCTCTCCTTGTGGCATCTGTAGCGTAAAGGTGAGCGAGGGCTTCCCCTGTTTGTGGGTTGGCTCTTTGGCTCCCGTACTCCTATTACAGCCTACGAGCAGTGTGAGCATCGAGGCGAGTAAGAGTAACATGAAAGTTGTTTGTTTACATTTCATAGGTTTTATATTATCTGATTTATACTTTAATCATAGGTCATTTTTATTGCACTGGCATCTACTCATTGCTGAAGAGCCAAATAGGGTAAGTGTCGTTAATACTTAGAGTATGGTTACTCATCCAACTATCTCTATTTATGACGGATGCCATAACATACCTAGGGTCACCTTTATCAACTTTTAGGCAGATCATATAAGCCTCAACGCCTAGGTCTCGGTCTCTAGGGTCGTCTGTCTCATCGTATGGACCTGTATCATAGCGTTTGTCGTATGAACCCATAGCATAGATAGTGCGAGAGACATCTCCTTCGTTATTCTGAGCCCAAAAGTCTTCATTCATAATGTCTTCTACTCGGCCATTAAAGTTTTCTCCCAGGTAGCGACAGGTAATCTTGACGTATGAGTTGACTACTCCAGGACCATTAGACCTGACACGAGCGAAGTCTCCATGCCATTCGTACTTATAGGCGATTAAAAGCTTGTTTCCAAAGCCCATTTTTGACTCATGCTTAAATCTAAGCCCATAGGAGGTGGACTTACTCTTATCTGTTCTAAAGTCTGAGGCGAGGACAGCGATATAGTTTTTCCTATTGACACCTGCCTTAATCCAGCTGGGCATAACGACATACTCCCACTGGTTATCGGCGCTGACTCCATTTTGCCCCACAGCAGGGATACTCCCTGTAGTACCGCGTGGTATAAGAGAGCATAACTCAAAGTAATCTCTTGGCATATGGTACCTCTTTCCTTGTATTTCGCATTCCCCAAACCTCGGGACGGCTTCAGTATCGTGTGTAAAGTAACCTACACTGCTGAACTTGTTTGGCTCGGATGTAAAGCCGTCTCCAGCCTTATTGAGGGGAGCTTTCGAAAGGTACTCTAGTGGCATTTTGATGCGCCCGTGTCGTACGATAAACTCCTTGGTGGTCTCTCCCGAAAAGTTTTTGGCAACTAGTGGAACATCGAAAAACTCAATCGGACCTAGCTTGTCATCTGCTTGGAAATGGTTAATCGCTACAAACTGATCTTGCTGGGGTAGCGTCAGTTTGTAAACTCTAGTAATACGACCCGTAGCATAATCTTTAATTGAGGATCCCTCTTCAGTCAGAGAGACTCCAGCTTGATTATAGCCCTCCTTTAGCTCTAGTGATCCCTGTCTGATAAAACTATTTACTTTGAGAGTAACTGCTGTAGCTTTGTTGGTTATAGTGTAGATCTCCTTCTGTGAGTCTTTAAGATAAGGGGTCATATAGGGGGCATAAGCAAGCTCAGCCTCGTAGTCTACCATTAGCGACTTAGGGAGCTTGTCTTCTTCTACCCCTATGGTTACGCCATCGTCACTCCAGTCTGCGACTTGTACTTGGTACTTCAACTGACCGAAGGGGTGCAGAGGATCATTGGGCTTGACATCTCCTCCGAGGTCGTGAAGGATAATGTTGTAGAGATAGTTACGCTTAATAGCAAAGTTCTCAAGGCGTATCGTCTGAGGCTGTATGGGATGTCCTTTGTAAGTTGCTTCAAGGGTAAAGAAAGTCTCGCTACGTTTGTCGGTCTCATAGCCATAGATGGTAGCTGTGAGAGCATTGCTAACAAATAGAGGAGATCCCGTATAGACCTTATCAGATGTAGTTGTTAAATCATCTCTCTTATTGACCTGAGCAAAGAGGTGAGTGGATGTGTATCGTAGACCAAAGGTTATCTTAGTGATCTCAAGTCCATCAACCTTATTGTAAAAGTCAAAACGAGCTGCCACACGTTCTAGCTTGATTTTCTCACTGATGGTTGTCGTTGTTTTGGATTGGACAGTTACATCAACTTGCTTTGAGGTCATAAGGAAGTTTGTCGCTTGACTATCTTCGCCTGGAGTTTGAGTGGCTACTAAGAGTCCTAAGTCATCAGGTGTCGTAGGTCCTGCTTTAAGAGCAGTCTCTAAAGCATCGTCTGGATTGGCAATGAGGAAGAAGTAAAAGTCTCCACTCTTCTCGTTGTCAAATTCATAGCTATTTGTTCCAGTACCTACAGATGTACATTCTATTGTCTTATAATGTATGCCTGAAGACTTACGATATACTACTGCATATAGTTTAGAGATACTCTTCTCACGCTCTAGTGCAGGAGTGGGACGATTACTTTTTTCAGTTCCTGAAGCTCGAAGTCCAGAAGTCGCCAAAGTAAAACGTACTACTCCAGGTTTATTGGTGAGGTTGTCTTTTATCCTATCTGATGTACAAGAGAATAGTACAAGGGGAAGGAAAAGAATAGAGAGTAGATATTTATATAGATGTTTCATATCGTTACTTCCAATTGGGGTTCTTATAGTTGCGGTCATAGACCCATGTGAGATAACTTTTAATCTCTGGGGCAGCATTACTACTGATTTCAAAGACTACAGTGTCCTTGTCTTTAAAGGCTGTACCTGACAGATTGGGGTAGGTACCAATAATCCAAAAGAGCTTGTCTACCTCCATCTTCTTCTCCATAGCATACGGAAGACCAGAGTCTGAATGGATCATGTTGACAGTAAAGTCTGTGTGATTCGCTAGGAAAGTAGTAACCTTAAATTTAAACTTATCTCGAGCTTGAGAATATAGCGTATGTGTTAGAGGGTCCCAATGCTTGACAGAGGACTCCGCTTCCCAACAAGAGATTTCAATAGGTTGCATCTCATGATTGAGGATTATAGCATTCCATGGCGTATCTTCAATAGAGAAGGCAATCTTGCTATTCTCTTCTATAGGGCTATTATTTCCCAAGACCAGATGATAGAGGTTGTTGCGCTTGATCGTGATAGGCGTATAGGCATTGGAGTTCCGTACGAAAGGTATGTCTAGTACAATATGCTTTCCGTTGCTTAGCTCTCCCTCTATGACAACTGTCGTAGCTTTATCCTGTTGTGCCGACTCCGTTGGCTGAGTACCCTCGTAGAGGTAAAAAGCTTTCTTGAGCTCGTTTCCCTTAACACCAGTGGATCCCTTAAAAGGATTGGGCAACTCTGCAAAACCCGCACTCATAGTTACTTGACTTGCTCCTGCTGGTGCCACATAAGAGATCTCTCCTGAGAGATCTCGAGAGGGAAAGAGGCTAGTACAGTCGTAAGCGTTCTTTATGGACACTTTGGTTACATTGAGGTTAGGAATATGGTTAGAGATGTCGATACGAGCTAAAACGCGTGTAAGGGTTACTGTCGTAGGACCTGTAGTGCCAGTAAGGGCGATCAGTCGGCTATTCCCCTGCTCTGCAAAGCCTGTCATCGGGATTGTGTAGTCCGATGTACTACCAGCTATCTCTGATGAAACTAAATCCCTTGATGTCCCGTTATCGCTTAGCCGCTTGGCGGTGATTATCTTTTCAAAATCTGCGAGAGAAGTCGTGTTGACGATAGCGCCTGCTACACTTTCATTGGCAACAAAGACGAACTGAAAAACGCCCACAGCACTTTCGGCAAATTCTTTCGTGTAGCTATACTCAGCATCTGCCGTCTTCTGCAACTTTGTCATATCAATATTGTCAATACTGAGAAGCTTGGAGCCATCAGCATTGAACTGATACATGGTTAGTGACTTGATTGTCCACTCAGGCTCATCGTGTATTGCTGAGCGGTAAGTGACAGGCTCTCCTTGTGGCATCTGTAGCGTAAAGGTGAGCGAGGGCTTCCCCTGCTTGTGGGTTGGCTCTTCGGCTCCCGTACTCCTATTACAGCCTACGAGCAATGTGAGCATCGAGGCGAGTAAGAGTAGAGGTGCAATTGCAATTGTTTTTTTCATACTCTAGTTGTTGGTTTCGTTATAGATACTAATAGATAGTGTGTGGTTACTGCACGACTGTGCCACCAGGTACCCAGTCTACAATTGTTCCATTGAGATAGGGGAAAACGGTCACACTACCATCTTCATTGATTCGTATTAAGATGCGGTAAATTTGCTCGTGGCTCTGGTCAGGGTTCCAGCCGAAAGAGCGGAAAGCACGTGTCAAGTCTATTGGCTTGGTAATCGCCTGATCGCCGTGCCACACCTGAATGGTTGGGATACGGTCGTTGCGATAGCGTAGCGAGATGAAGCTCCCCTCTAGCGTGTGGTTAAAGAGCTTGGGATGCTCCTCCAACTGTATGAGTTGATGAGCATGTAGCGGAAAGTCGTGCGTGACTTGCATATCGTTGTTGACCAGTAAATGTAGATCCGCCTTCACTGGATCGAGACTGTACTGCTCCGTCAGCCCTGAGAGGCGTACGGTGTAGCCATCGGCATAGGGTGGTACAGACTCCCAAATAACATTGTAGTAAAGGTGCGTATGTATATTGGCAAGGTCACAGATGTAGTGATCGTTGGCAACTGACTGTATATCAATCGTCTTATAATTCCAAAAAAGCTGGTCTCCCTGCGAGGCGAAGCGCCCATCTGCGAGCTTGCGAAGAGTGAGCGTCATGTCGGATAGATTACTTCCCCTAACCAGAGGCTTGAGTAGCGTATGCTCCTCGGAGGCATTGCCCACGGTGAGGATGGTGTAGCGCCCCTCAGGCAGTCCCGAGAGGGAGAGCGTCTGAGGCGTAGAGGTGCTCTGCGGTATCTCTCTGAGGAGTGTGCCCTGAGCGTCATAGAGGAAGTGTCGCATATGCTGTACCTCGGTAGGATACTCGTCCACCTTGTTGCGCACATAGCGATACTCGAGGGTAACCTTGCTACAGCATATATCGCGCGAGTCTTGCGGTACACAGCCAGTCAGCAACACTCCACAGAGGAGTATCAGACTGAGCAAGGCACTCTGGTATAGTGCCCCAGGGCATCGCTTAGGTAAGCTGTGGAAAGAGGGCTTCCCTTGTGTTATACTCATCATACGTAGCATTACAAAGCAAAAGTCTCTAGATTTTTACGAGCCACCACAGCGTCTGAGGTGGTGAGCGCTTGGCGCAAGTATTGCCTCGCCAGTTGCTCATTGCCCGAGAGCATGTAGTAGACTCCTATATTATTGTATGCAGCAGGCTCTGACTGGAGAGGTTGCAGGATCTGCCATGCCTCCGAAAGCTTCCCCTCTAGGAGGAGCAGTCGACTGTAGTTGATCTGTGCGACGACGTTGGTCGGATTGCAGGTTGCTGCTATACGGTAGACCTCGTCTGCGTTGCGTCCTTGCTGCTTATAAGCAGTCGCTATGCTATACAGCTCGGATACCGATAGATCCTTCGGTCTTGTCTTCATAATCTCTATTGACTCCTCTAAGGTAAAGGTACGCACCTCATACTCTATACGAAGGGTAGAGCGACGCAAGGGTGGGTAAACATTGCGCAACAGATCGCCATAAGTGGGGAGCTTGGCAAGCTCCTCCTGACGACGCTCGGGGGTATAACCAGCATCTAGCACAGCAAGCACATCCTTTTGGTCAGTGCGTCCTGTAGAGCGAGCGATTACCGCTCGAAGTCCTATCCAGTCTGCACCGGCACCGATTACTCGTATCCTACCAAAGAGCGTCTCGCCATACTGCTCTATGAGGTACTGCTTGATACTCTGAGCACGACGCTGGGAGAGTTCCTTATTGTGTTGCTCTGGACCTTCGGGAGAGGCATAGCCCGTAATGCTCCCCAAGATAATTTTGTAGCTTGTCGGATCCTTTAGGATAGGAGTTAAAGCATTGCGTAAAGTGGTTAATTGCTCTTCGTTTTGTCCGTAATTTGTCAATATTTCTGAGCGATTAACAAGGTAGTTGATCCGAAGCTCAATCTCCTCCTGACGCCTCTTGATCGGTTCGGACTGAGCTGCCATTAGTGGGGTGAGATTGTCCTTAGTAATAGTGATGCGGCTAGGCTTACCCGAAGTCAAGGCGATTAGCCCCAGTGAATCGGTATCGCAGCAATCCATACCGTAGTAGCGCATCTCTAGGACTCCAAGATCTCCCTTAGGTAGTGCCTCAGTGACCTCATAGTTGATGGTGAGTGGCTCTGCATCATGCTGTCCTGAGAGGGTAGCAACAATATAAGGACGATTATTCACATTCCCCTCGTAACTCTGAAGAGTCACCTCGCGCTCGTAGTAGGGTGCCTGCCACTTACCATTGAGGACCATGTGGGGTAGGAGGATCTCTTCAGCCTGTGCCGTCTTGTAGATTGGCTGTATGAGGAGTGCTTTGCTCCGAGGCGTAGCGTCTTGGGAAATGACAATTTGACAAGATACGGAGAGGACTCCAGTACTTGTACGCATCTGCAGGCTCTCATAATGTATCGCATCGGTCCGAAAACCTCTCTGCGCCACCATCGTCATAGACGATAGGATAGCAACGAATAGCAGAGAGCTGAGACAACTTATATAGGTAACGAATGTCTTCATAGATAGGGGGGGGCTTACTTCATGTAGTAGATAATGTTGAGCGCAACCTTGGTAGGAGCAAAGAGCCCTTTGCTACCCTGCGACAGGAGGGTACCACAGGCACCACACTCAAACTGCTTATAACGAGTATAGACGTAGCCTGCACCGAGGGAGAGCTCTACACCCCACCGCTTGGCAAACGCCCACTGGTAGCCCCACGAGAGACCGACCCCCACAAGGTTGCCCTCATAGCGACGATTCTTCAGCTGCTCGGGGAGGGGCAACCCACCTGCGTTATAGGTAGCATAAATCCCATGCAGCCCAATGAAGTGCCGCTGGAAAGTCTTACAGGGCCACCACTTGACCTCGGGCATAACTAGTAGGTGCATCGCTTTGGGATTAGCATTCACCTGAGCTCCATTGGAGAGCGTCACCTGACGGGCACTGGGAAACTGCCACGAGTTGTAACTCAAAAGGATTGAACCGCTCCACTGCGAAGCGATGCGAAAGTCCACACCCAAATTAAGAGTTGAGGTGGCTAGATATAGCGTATTGACCTTGGCCCCTACTTGCTGCGCTGACAGATGACCAGCGAACAAGAGGAGCAGGCATACGAGCAAAGTCTTATAAATATTCTTCATAGAGGTACGATCAAAAAACACTCCAACTCGTCTTACAATCCTTGGGAACGGAATTACTAGACGTGTTGGAGTGAAAATGTTTAGTAGATGTGAGATGAGAGACAGCGCCAAGCAGAA
>KQ959253.1:46269-50493 GCA_001552775.1 Bacteroidales bacterium KA00251 | reverse complement strand
GTAGATGTGAGATGAGAGACAGCGCCAAGCAGAACTATAGGGCATCCGCGCAACTCCTCTACTGTGAAGACAGAGCTATCTACGCCTAGGTCCGAACAAAGTTTTTGCAACTTGTGGGTGTGCCTGCGTGTGTGGAGGCAGGGTAACACACTGTCTATAAACATCTTATGTGTTTCTTTTGAGAGTTAAAACGTCCGAAGGCGAACACTCTCTTTCTCAGTTAAGCTTTTGAATGGGTACAAATTTACGACAAATTAAGTAGATATGCAAATTGGAGATAGCAAAATCCTCCATGTTGCACTGTTGACTTTCTTGGCAAATTTCCTTGTTTTTTCAATAGTGTCCTAAAAAAAAGCGAGGAAAATACGCCTAGACTTATTCTCAATACTTTCTATTTTATTATAAAAAAAAACTCATCCTACTACAGACTCCACGCTCCTGCATTTCCTTAGTTCTGTACTAAAAAAAGAATCCGGTAGAAACTTGCTATCTTTGTAGAAAAGGAAAAGGGACAGCAGATAGTCTATGGCGATAAGCGATGTATTAAACGGCAATTCGCAAGCGAAATACCAACCTCTTGCCGAGCGAATGCGTCCACAAGCGCTCAGTGCGTATGTGGGACAACAGCACCTTATAGCCCCAGACGCTCCTATAGGAAGAATGCTCTCTACAGGGCAGCTTACCTCCATGATCCTATGGGGTCCACCAGGGGTAGGCAAGACGACTCTTGCAGAGCTTCTAGCGCTTTCTACGAAAGCACCTTTCTTCAAGCTGAGTGCCACGGGGAGTGGTGTCGCGGATGTAAGAAAGGTATTGGCGGAAGCCGAAGAAAGTACAAAGGGACTCTTTGGTGCGTCTACACGTCCTATTCTCTTTATCGACGAGATACATCGGTTCTCTAAAAGCCAGCAAGATTCACTTCTTTCCGCTGTAGAGCGCGGAATAGTCACCCTCATAGGAGCAACAACAGAAAATCCCTCTTTTGAAGTGATTCGTCCACTGCTCTCTCGATGTCAAGTATTTGTACTTCACTCCCTCACAGCCGAAGAGCTCAGCCAGCTCTTGGAGCATGTGGTCAAAAGCGACAGCGTACTGATCGCTCGAAAAACACAATTAGAGAGTACCGACAAATTGATCGCTTATTCGGGAGGAGATGCTCGCAAGCTGCTCAACATATTAGAGATGATAGAGATTGCCACCAGTGAAACGCCACTTATAATCTCCAATTCTCTCGTAGAAGAGATGGCCAAAACGCAACCTGCAGCATTCGACAAAGGCGGAGAGATGCACTACGACTTTGCCTCTGCAATGATCAAAAGCATTAGAGGTAGCGATCCCGATGCGGCCATCTATTGGATGGCTCGTCTGATAGAGGGAGGGGAATCCCCGCGGTTTATTGCTCGTCGACTGGTTATATCGGCAGCAGAAGATATCGGTCTAGCCAATCCTCAAGCCCTGGTAGTCGCCAATGCTGCAGCTCAAGCTGTTGACTTCGTAGGTTGGCCAGAAGGACGGATCCCCCTTGCAGAAGCGATTATCTACTTAGCTACTTCACCCAAGAGCAACTCCGCGTACCTAGCGATCGACAAAGCCCTCTCTTTCAGTCGGCACTCTGGCAATTTACCTGTACCTCTCCATTTGAGAAATGCGGTTACCTCCCTCTTAGAGGAGCTAGGATATGGCGATGGCTACCTTTATCCTCACGACTTTCCCAAGCATTATGTAGCGCAGCAATACCTCCCAGAAGAGGCCCAAAAGGAGCAATTTTACATGCCTCAAGAGGTGGGAGCCCCCGAACGTGCGATCGTGGAGTATCTCCGCTTCATTGGCAAGCTACCTCCTCGAGAAAAACAATAATTCTTATCTATATTCAAGAGTTTGCTATGACAAGAGACTTTTTGCCCACTACCCGCAAGTTTTCTTTCTATCTAGGAAGTTTTACGATCATACTATTTTCACTTATTTCCTGTCGCTCTGTGCCCATCAGTGGAAGGAGACAGCTCAACCTTATTCCAGAAAGCACAATCGCCCAGCAAAGTGTGGCACAATACCGTCAATTTGTGTCGCAAATGCCCCTCAGCAAAGACACAAAAAAAAGTGCACGTGTAGAGCGCGTATGCCGACGAATTGCCCAAGCAGCAGATACATTTCTTGCAAATAACAAGATCAAAGATGAAGCAATGAACTGGGAGTTTACACTTATTGCCGATCGTCGCGTAAATGCCTTCTGCATGCCAGGAGGAAAGATAGTGATCTTTACCGGCATTTTACCTCTTTGTCAGACCGACGATGAGCTTGCGACCGTTATTTCCCACGAAGTAAGCCATGCTATTGCACGCCACAGCAATGAAAGGCTTAGCCACGAAGTGCTGCGACGCATGGGGGGCAACCTCCTAGCTAGAGCGACTGCAAGCCAAGGAGCCATCCTCCAGACGGTGATTACTCAAGCCTACGGCTTGGGATCACAAGTGGCAATCTCGCTACCTTATAGTCGTAGCCACGAATATGAGGCAGATCAAATGGGACTTGTATTTATGGCTTTGGCAGGATACAACCCCACCTCGGCAATCTCATTTTGGAAAAAGATGGCTCAGCAAGTTAGCTCTTCCACACCCGAGTTTCTCAGTACACACCCGAGTGATGAAAACCGCATTAAGCGAATCGAAGAGTACCTACCTAAAGCCCTAACCTATTACAAGGAAACAAAACCTGTGCAGAAAGCCCCGGCTAAAAAGAAATAAAAACTAATATTGACTTAATAATACAATCAAAGAATGAAACTACTTTTAATTAGCAACTCCGCCTCTCCTGGCGAGACCTATTTAGAAAAACCCGCAGAAGATATAGGAGCCTTCCTAGAAGGAGCCAAAGAGCAGGTCGTACTAATTCCCTTTGCAGCTGTGACCTATAGCTTCGATGAATATGTTGAAAAAGTAAACAAAGCACTTGCCCCACAAGGTATAAGGGTAACGGGTATCCATACCGCAAAAGATCCAATCCGTACCATTTGCCAAGCGAGTGCGGTAATCGTAGGTGGGGGCAATACCTTCCAATTGCTCAAAATGATGCAAGAAAGCGGTATCCTAAACGCTATCAGTGAAAGAGTAAAAAATGGAATGCCCTATGTAGGATGGAGTGCCGGGAGTAATGTCGCCTCTCCTACGATCTGTACGACCAACGATATGCCGATTGTAGAGCCTTCTAGCTTCAAATCCTTTGGCTTCATCCCCTTCCAGATTAACCCACACTACCTCGATGCTCACCCTAGCAACCATGGTGGAGAGACAAGAGAGCAAAGAATCCTCGAGTACATTGAGGCAAACCCCGACACGTATGTAGTAGGTCTACGAGAAGGGTGCCGTCTATTTGTAGAAGAGGGTAAACTTCGCATGGTAGGTGAGAAAACTCTAAGGATTTTCCGTAAAGGCGACACGCCCTATGAATTACAGCCCAATAGCGACCTTCAGTTTTTGATGAAACGCTAAACCTTACACCCCTCCTTAAAAGGAGGGGCTTGACATTCCTTACAACACCACACACAAAAGAATAAAGAATAACTTATGAAAAAAACACTTATCTCCTTGGTTTCTCTCCTTGTCCTCCTCACCACACTTCCCTGTGAAGCACAAGAGATCGCTATCCCCAACCGACCTCCAGAAAAAGAGGAAAAACTAGAGAAGCAAGACATCCCGTTCGCACGTTTTTCAAAAGGGGAAAACGACCTCTCCATAAAAGCTGGGATTTATGGCATTTTTACTATGACCCCCATGCTTTCGCCACAAGCCCACTTCAGCTATGAACGATGCCTCATGGATGGGCTCACGAAAAAAGGAAAGGGAAGTATAGGCTTAGGAGGAAGTGTAGGCTTAGGACTTGTTTTTGGCACACTTTACATCCCTATCACAGCAAAAGTATCGTACCATCACCAAGTGCTTCCCAAACTTGACCTATACGGCTCCACCGACCTAGGAGTAGCTCTGGTGTATGCCTGCTTCAACAACGATGGAAAAGGATTTCGATGTGGAGTAGATGGTGTCTTTTCCTTCAGTGCTTACGCAGGGGCCAACTACTTCTTTACCAAGCGTTTTGCGCTTAAAGCAGAGGTAGGCTATGGCTACTCCATAGTCAATCTTGGAGTCAATTTCCGATTTTAGGAACCTCTCCTCTACTCCTCTTGGAGAAAGACAAAATGAGACTGTTGCAAAAGTCAACGGTCTCACAATC
>KQ959253.1:33449-46169 GCA_001552775.1 Bacteroidales bacterium KA00251 | reverse complement strand
CAACACAGCGATTCGCCTTTATGCAATAGTCTCAAAATGAAAGAAAGTATCTTTATCTCACAAAAAAGCTTTACATTTGTAGTAGAGAGAAGATCTTTGACACATTTGATCTCACCACATAGCCGTACACGCAATTTGGGAAACTCAACAGTATAACTTTTCTCCGAGTTCTTATTCTCATTAATGGCGGGCCCTCCTTGTAGAGGGATTACAAAGATGGGGATAGGCTCCTAAACGTGCAAATTCGGAGTTTTTACACAATTTCTGTACGGCTACCTCTAAGGCCTTTTCCTAGACTAGGGAAAGGCCTTTTTTTATTGAAGAAGAAGAGATAATACCAGGGGAACTCATATTTCGAGACTGTTGACGTTTGCAACAGTCTCATTTCCCCAATAGAAGGATAAAAGAGCCCGAAAGAAGTCGCAAAGAGGAGCTCCGCAAAAGAGAGAAAAGCTCTATCTTTGCCCTCACAATAATAGTTGAAACCTATAAAACTCCTTAGCACTTATGAAGAAGTCTATAGTACATATCCTCTTTTTATGCTTTATCACCCTGGGGAACTGCTTTGCACAGCAGCCCAAACGCGATAGCGTAGTCTTTGTATCGGTCAACGACATCCATGCTGCTCTTGACCAATTCCCACGCTTTGCCTACATGGTTGATAGTCTTCGCAGTATCTATCCCTCTCTTTTTCTTGTAGGGGCAGGCGACTACAATAGTGGCAACCCCATCAACGACTATTACAACCCAAAAGGTTATCCCACAATTGCCTTGATGAATGCTATGGGCTTTGACGTATCGGCAGTGGGCAATCATGAGTTTGATGTTACCCAAGAGGGATTTGGACTGCTTACTCGCTTAGCGACCTTTCCCTTTGTCGCTGCCAATGTATTCCCAGATCCCAAATTTGGAATTGAATTGCAGCCCTACGTGATCAAGCAACTGCCTTCGGGTAAAAAGGTTGCCTTTCTCGGAATGCTCCAAATAGAAGCCGATGGCTTGCCCTCTACGCACCACGAAAAGCTTACAGGAATACAGTTTTCACTCGCTCATGACCTCATGCCACAATACCATTTTCTGCGAGACTCTGCTGATCTAGTCGTGATGGTAACCCACCTGGGGCTTGAGGACGACCGTATCTTAGCTCGCAACAATCCTTGGGTAGATCTTATTATAGGAGGGCACTCTCACACGCTAGTAAAAGGGGCGGATTGGGTTGGAGAGGTGCCTATTACACAGTCCAAAAGTAGACTTAAGTACATGGCACTAACTACAATTGTACTGGAGAATGGAAAAAAGGTAAGTACTACCATCGAGACTCTCCCCATAGTTTCCTCTCATGGAAAAGTGTCTCAAGAGATTCAAAAGCGTTTGGCCTGGCTCTCGCGCGACCCATACTTCCAGCAAGAGATCGCGGTAGCTGAGGCTAAATTCCAAAATGCCATTCAACTGGGGTTCCTTATGTGCGATGCCTATCGCCTAGAAACAGCTAGCGACTTCTCTTTTCAAAACTTTGGCGGTGTAAGAATGGACAGTCTCCCACAAGGTCCCATTAAAATACTCGACATCTACACACTAGACCCCTTTGGAAACGAAATGATGACCGTTAAGCTCACTGGGGAAGAGGTTGAAAACTTTGTAAAGGGAGCATGGACAAAAGACTACAAGCATCCGATTTACAGTTCAGGACTCCACATAAAATACTACACCGATAAGGCTGGAAATCTAAAGAAAGTAGAATTAAGAGACGCAAAGGGCAAACTGCTCCACAAGAAGAAAGAGTACCAAGTCGCCTTCAGCAATTACATACAGACGGCCTACCCCTTCACCGCTCAAAACAAGCCCCTCAGCTTTCAGGGAAAATCTACGGCTGAGGTCACTATTGACTATCTAAAGAGACAGGCAAAAGTAGAAGACTACTCCACACAGCCCATTCGCTTTGAGATTGTTACAAAGTAGCTGTGTAACTATCCCCAAGGGAGACCTCTCCTAAAACAAGAATCTTCCTCGAGGAGAAAAAGCACAAAGAAAATCATTGGAGCGCTTCTTTAGCCCCCTCTAGAAAGGGACTGAAGAAACACTCGTTTAGCACCTCCTGAACTTTTAATAAAGGTTCAGGAGGCTTTCTTTTAATCTCTCGGAACATTTCCCAAAATCTCTCGGAACTTTTTCCAAAACCTCTCGGAACATTTCCCAAAATCTCTCGGAACTTTTTCCAAAATCTCTCGGAACTTTTTCCAAAATCTCTCGGAACATTTTTTCGAAAGGAACCTAGGGAGCAATTTCTGGGAAAAAGCAAAGCAACGAAAATAACAGAAGCTAAAAGCGACTCTTCTAATAACTCATTTGTACGCACAATTTTCTTACCTTTGCTGAAGAAGATTAACCCTATTTATTTCAAGATGAAAAAGACAAAACTCTTTGTAGCACTAGCCTTCGTTCTCGGGGCGGTTGCTCTCGTGGGGTGCAACGGCAAGTCTCAGCCCACACAGAAAGAAAAAGAACCCTTTGTATTGAAAGGTGACACTTGGCTATACCTTAATGTTAGAAACACAAACACAATGAAAGCAGACGACAACGAAATAAAACCTCTTCCCAAAGACCAAAACCTTACCCCTCGGCAAATAGTAACGGTGGCTTGTGATATTGAAGCTTTACTAAAGGATAACGAAGGGCGAAGAGGGGCTACAGCCGTATCTGATCGAATGAGAGATTTTGAGAATAATCGTATCAAGATTGACCCCTACAATATCATTGAACCACGTCCGTTTATGGTGGATGGTAAAAAGGTAGAAAAATTTGTACTTGTAGAGCGTTGGATAACCAATAGAGATGTTGTTTTACATGCCTTTGGCACTCCAGAGCTTGGGTTAGAGCCTGGCGAAATTATCGCTTACATCCCCAATGCAACGATGGAAAAAGCAGAGAAAGCTATTCGCGAAGCTTGGGCAAAGGGCGACAATGAAGCGGTGTATAAATTCTTTAATGACGCTTATACCTTTATCCCTATTCGTAAAGGGGCTTATGAAAAACTGAAAGAAGAGGGCAAACTTTAAACTTTCATACGTTCACAACAAAAAAGGGTATCTCGTAAAGAGGTACCCTTTTCTCTTGTGTGGTGGGTGTTAGTCTCCCTTGTAGCAAACAAAGGTAAACGGCCAGCCGTAACTTGCTTGGTTATTTGAGTTGATGAACTTAATATCAAAGCTGTAGCTCCATACCCCCACAATTTGTGGCACGTCTCCCCACGCTCCTGCTGCACTAGTCACTATCGGGGTGTAGTTCTGGTGTCCTATAGAGTGGTAAACTTTGAAAATGTTGTTGGTCTTGTCGTATTCTGCAGAGGGGCTTTGCGCACCTTGTCTGTTCTTATATTTGCCAAAGCTACTCGCAAAGTAGCCTCTTTCGTCTACTCTTCCCCCACAGAGGACAGCACCAGTGGTTTCCACTTCGTCAGCCGTCAGCTTGTCCACTTTTACTCCTCCTACTACGCGCACGATGTGGGGGTTCTTTCTGGCACTTCTTGGGTCGGGTACCCACGCGCCGTCAATGTTTACATACTTGTAGATTTTGTCGCGGTAGTCAATGTCTACAAAGCGGTCGGCAGAGCCAAAGAAACGAAGTCCACTTCCGCGGATGTAGGTTTGTGTTTGTCCGCTGTCGTAATAAAGGCTCGCTTTAAGCCCCGAAATCTCGGAGCTTCGTCTTTCACAATAGCCCTCCAAGAGAATTTGCGTAACTTTGTACCAGTATGGAAGAGCAAAAAAGAAGCATAGTTAACGCACAAGTCTCTGTGGAGAGATTCCATGACATCAGTATGGGGCATCGTGTAGTGGGTCACGAAGGGAAGTGTAAACATCTTCATGGACACAACTACCGCTTCCACTTTGTCTGCGTAGGAGAGCAGCTCGACAAGCTCGGGAGAGTAATTGACTTTGGAGCTATCAAAGAGTACCTCTGCCTATGGATAGAGGAGCATTGGGATCACAAGATGATGCTTTGGGAGCAAGATCCTATTCTTCACGACTTAAGCCAATTGCTTCCAGAAGATCTCGTCGTAGTACCCTTTAACCCTACAGCAGAAGAGATTGCACGCTACATGGTAGAGGTAATCGGGCCTATGCAACTTCGAGGAACTGGTATCAAACTAAAAAGCTGTCAAGTAGAGGAGACCTCAAAGTGTAGTGCCACCTATAGTTTACTCTAGTTTTGCTATGCAGGATCTCCCTATCAATGAGATTTTCTATTCGCTTCAAGGCGAAGGAGGCCAGACAGGACTTGCGATGATCTTTGTACGCATTGCGGGGTGCAACCTTCGTTGTCCCTATTGCGATACCGACTTTCTTAGGGGCAAGTTGATGTCTCTTGAGGAGATCTTGACAAGCCTGCAGCAGTTTCCCTCTAGAGAGCTTCTATGGACAGGAGGAGAGCCCACCTTGCTATTGAGCGATAGCATGGTAGCCTTCTTTAAAAAAGCAGGCTACAAACAAAGCATAGAGACCAATGGTACCATGCCTCCACCCCAAGGAATCGACTATATCAGTTGCAGTCCCAAGCCCGAAGCCTTCGAACGACTTACATCCAACTTTCCTCAAGGCGTAAACGAATGGCGATTTCCCTTTGGTGAGGGCATTCCTCTTCCTCCAGAGATTGCTTCCCTTCCCCCGGCTCAGCACTACTTTTTAAGCCCGATTTTAGATCCTCACAAGACAATATCAGCGCAAAGAAGTGCGTTACAGAGTTGTATAGCATATGTATTGGAGCATCCTCAATGGAAAATGAGCGTACAGACTCACAAGTTGGTAGGGTTTCAATAAAGGGTATTCCCTTCCTTTCCTTTCTCCTATTGGCTTTCTTGTTGGTAGGATTATCTTCTTGTCGCTCTTCGCAAATAAAGCAAGCTGAGCTAGCCGACAAGGCTAAACTATACACAGAAGCCTCCTCTCTTTATCAAAAGCTCTACCGCACGACTACACGCAAAGAACCTGAACAAAAGGCATACTTTGCGTTCAAAGCGGCTGAGAACTATTATGCAGCGCGCAATTTCAGTCGGGCTCTTGGGCTATACGCCTCGGCGTTGTCGTATGGCCTTCCAGACTCTATTGTCTTACTTCGCCTTGCAGCATGCTATCGCTCGACAGGGAAACCCCAAGAGGCACAATCCTTTTACCAGCGTTTTCTGGCCGTAGATAGTCTCTGTAGCGAGGCACGTATAGGCCTAGAAAGCCTTAAACAACGCACTCGTATAAGTGAAAATCGGTACAACACACGAATCTCTAAATCGAGTTTGCTCTCCTCTGTCGCAAGCGACTTTGCAGGTTGCTTTACCCCCAATGGAGATAGCTTTTATTTCACTTCCGCACGTAGCCGTAGTGATGAGGTACCATTTAGTGCCGTTACAGGAGAAAAACAAAATCGTCTCTATGTAATCCGCAAAAATGCCCAAGGGAAGTGGAGCCGGCCCGACAGTGTGCCAGGTGGGATCAATAGCAAAGGCGATCTTGGCACTCCGGCAATCTCTCCTGATGGCACTTCGCTTTACTACTCTTTCGTAGAAGATAATGAGGAAGTCTCCCGTACCGTAAAGATATATAAAGCAGCAAAGAGTGGAGAAGGAGGTTGGTCGGAAGGCAAAGAGCTACCGATATGGAGCGACTCGCTAAGAATGGCAGCCCACCCTACTCTCTCGGGCGATGGCAAAACGCTCTACTTTGTATCCGATGGAGGGTATGGTGGTACAGACCTATACAGCATAGAAATAGAAAAGATTGGCTCTGGCATTCCTCCAGTAAATCTTGGTTTTTCGATCAATACCGCAGGCAACGAGTTATTTCCCACTGCAGTAGGCGATAGCATGCTCTACTTTTCAAGTGATGGGAAGATCGGATTAGGTAGCTACGACCTATACGTGGCAAGGAAAGACAAAACAGGCTCATGGCGCGTCTCCAATCTAGGGTTTCCTTTCAACTCCGAAGGAGACGACTTCTCCATTGCCTTCAATCCCCACCCCGCCCAAGGTCTCTCCCATGAAGGCTATTTTGCCACAACCCGACACGACCGCCGCGGTTATCCACATCTTTACTCCTTTTCTCGAGAAGCTATTGTGACTTTACTTGAAGGCTTTGTGCTGGATCGAGAAGAAAATCCCATAGAAGGGGCTATTGTACGGATTGTAAGCAAAAACAATCCCACAGAAGAGCAGAAAGTGAGTACCCGTAGCGATGGCTATTTCACGGCAGAATTACAAGGGGAGACAGAGTACCTTTTGCATGCTTCCCACCCCGATTACCTCAATCAATACACCTCCTTTCGCACTGACAGTGCAGCCGAAAGCTCTGTCTATGCCATAGACTTCTTCTTAGCCTCACGCCTCAATTCTGAGGTATTTCAGGATATCTTCTACGACTTTGACAAGGCTGAACTTCGTGAAGAGAGCAAACATGACCTCGATGAAATGGTAAAAATTTTAATCGAAAACCCCAAAGTCGCTGTAGAAATATCGAGCCATGCCGACCGCATAGGACCAGATGCCTACAACATTGCACTCTCAGAGGCCAGAGCTCGCTCTGTAGTACAGTATCTCGTGAAAAGAGGAATTAACAAAGCCCGTTTGAATAGCAAGGGATATGGGAAAAACAAGCCTAGAGGAGTCACTCCTGCGCTCAAGAAGAAGTATCCTTTCCTAGAAGGAGCCTCTACCCTAGATGAAAACTTTTTGAAAAACCTGACCAAAGAAGAAGTGGCTCTGTGTGACCAGCTCAACCGCAGAACAGAGTTTTCGGTTGTGCGCTAAAGCTTCTCTTTTCAAGATCATGATACACTACTACACTACCCCTCTTGAAGGTGTTTGGGAGCTAATTCCCGATGTCTATTCCGATAGTCGCGGTTCATTTGCGGAATTGCTCCGTATGGAAGAGTTTTATGCAAAAACTTCTTCTCAGCCCTTCGTCCAAGAAAATGAATCCTTCTCCCAAAGAGGTGTACTAAGAGGTATGCACCTGCAGCATGGAAAAGCCTCTCAAGCCAAATTGGTACGCTGTGTTTATGGAAGAGTACTTGATGTAATCGTCGATCTTCGCCAAGGCTCCCCTACTTTTGCACAACATCTAGCAATCCTGCTTGATAGTGAAAAGAAAAATCGACTCTTTGTGCCTCGTGGATTTGCTCATGGTTTTCTCACGCTTAGCAAGGAGGCTGTTTTTCATTATCTTGTAGACGCACCCTATGCCCCAAAAAGCGAAATAGGGATCACCCCCTTTGATTCCTCACTCCACCTAGAGTGGGATCAGTGGCTCCTGCAGTACGACACGCTCTCCCCAAGGCTTTCTGCAGAAGCTCTCATACTCTCAGACAAAGACCGCCGTGGGATAAGTTTAAACGATTATCTAACGAAACTGAAGAACTAGTGCAGATATACGTCATTGCTGGCTTTGAAGAAAAAGCAAGTAGCCTTCCCGAAGAGATACTCCTTTATTCAAAAGGAGATGAAGTCATCCGAAAAGAGTATCCTTTCTTTCCAAAGGATGCCACGGAACTCTACTATGCCTTTCCAGCTCTTGCTATACGGATTGGGAAATTGGGCAAAGAGGTAGCTCCTCGATTTGCAGCGCGCTATATCGACAAAATAGGAGTAGGCCTAGACATTATCGCTTTTCAGGCTTTACAAAAGGCTCAAAAGAGTGGTACTCCATGGGAGGAAGCTGTCTCTTTTCAAGATGCCGTAGGGCTCTCTTTGGAAGGTGGCGATTTTGGTGAGGATTTCAAAGATTTTTATACGGTTAGCTTCTCCTTCAAAGAGGGTGAGGGGAAAGGAGAATTTACGATTTCTGGCAAACTCCTTGCTGCAGCCGTTAGCAAACTCTCTTATTATAGAAAGATTCGGCAAGGCGACCTCTTGCTTTTGCACCCCTCCTCCCCCCTCTCCCCCAGCAAGAATACAGCTCTCCTACTGGAAAGAGAAAAGGATGTAGTAGCAATCCATACACCAACCATCTATTGCCTAAAGATCCGCTAACCCCAAAGGAGACTGTAGACTTTTGCAACAGTCTCAAAGAGCAGGATAGACCCTCCCCTTCCTCAAGAGAAGAGGAGCAGAGTTGTAATAAAATTAGGAGCCTGTTGACTTTTGCAACAGTCTCATTAGGGGATCATCTTTGCTTAAGCTCACTACAGCATAATGTAGAAAGCCACAAGTCGGAATAAAAAAAGTGAGGGTGCTTTGCTTATTCAAAGCCCCCCCACTTGAAAAATCAGTATAGCTAAAGAAACTTCTCTTCTTCGAGCTACCTCACCTATAGGAATGTCTGCGACTATCCCGACGAGGAAGTAGTCTCTTCCAGAAGTATTTCATTTCTTACTTCGTAATCTTTTGTGTGATACGCTGATTATCTACATCAAGAACGACCATAAATACTCCTTGGGGCAACTGTGAAAGATCTACAGTTGCTTCAGGACTATCTACCTGCATTAGCACAGCTCCATCCAAATTGTAGACTGTAAGCCTAGCTACACTCTGATGATTTCTAATATTAAGCACAGCATTAGCACGCAATTGTGTAGGATATACTTCGGGTAAAGCAGAGAAAGCACCTTCAGTAGCGAGTTCTTTCTTGTAAGAAATCACCACTTCGTAGTTGTCGCTAGCAGTTCCCTTAGCATCGGAGTAAGAGGTACCCTTAACGTTTGAGGCAATTACTTGACCGTTTTTCTTAATCGTATAACCTTCAACCTTAGGGAAAGGCACAGGAGTTACCCCCTTAGCAAAGCTTTCATAGTCGACCTTCTTTTCCACATTGGGAGAAGAGGCAAAGGCTACTCGAATAGCGTGATAGGCCTTGGGTGGCTTAGAGGTCTTTGGATAATCTTGTGGTACTGGATGTTGCATAGACGTTAGCATAAGGTATGCATCGTAATAGCGACGTACATCGTTTTCGCTATTCTTCACATATGCCAATCCCACAGGAGCTTCGTTGTTAGCGGTGCTGTATCCTACATAGAGTGCCTCTTTAGAGTCAAACACAAAAGGCTTATCGAGAAGAACTGTTACCCATTCACCAGGATTCCAATTTTCTGGAACGTCAAAAGGCTGTTCGTAAACATAGCCTACTGTTTGGCCTATTTCCCCATCGAATTTTACGCCGTTGCGGATATAGAGACTGTACTTTCCAGAGGCCTTTGTATCGGGCACCAGCTTCACAGCATAAACACAAGCATTTCTATTTTTCGTAAATACATAGCTAGCCATATGCACAGCTAAGTTGTAGCGACTTCCAGATTCCCATCTTCCCTTAAGTTCAAGGTGAGGACGCGTGTAAGTACCCAACTCCATATTTTTAGGATATCCAAATAGAGATACTTCTTGAATATAGGCAGGCTCATTCCATGTAAGGAAGGCGCCATTAGAGCCAGAAGCATCTACCTTTACGGGCACAGACTCAATAAGCTTACCTAAGTAAAATCCGCACTCAGCAATATCAGAGTCGTCGTAAGCATATTCTTGTCCTTTGTTGTAGCCGTCATCTGGTAGGTTGTTGCCGGCAAAGTCGTAGCGTACTCTTACACCATATACGACACCACCTTCACGATTGGGGTCTCCTAGTGCAGCTGCACGACTTTCTACATAGCTAAGCTCTTCGTCTGCACCAAATTCTTTGATCAACTCTCCATTTCTGAAAAGACGATACTGTACTTTCCACTCAGCAGGGATTGTACTTCTGTCAATACCTTTCCAAGTGACCTTGATCTGATCATTGTCTTGTAGGCTGATAGTAAGATGCGTTGCAGGTGCGAGAGGTTTTAGTCCTTCACGCCATACTCCGTCTAGTCTTTCTGTTTTTCCTCCTTCCTTCGGGTCGAGATACTCGTCCATGTAGGAGTATGGGTTGCTTTTATTTTTGTAGCGGTTCCAGTGATAGTTGAGTCGTCCATAATAGTTCACTGCATCACATCCATTTCTACCCCCCGTGAGCGTAGCTATTACACGGTGATTTCTATCAAAAAGAGAAGATCCAGAAGACCCACCTTCCACAGAACCACGTGTGAAGACCACTCTAATGTGTGCCGATTTACCACCTACACTTCCTGGGGTGTCCCAAGTACCTAGACCTTCAATTTGGTCAGCTAAACAGATTTTTTTGGCATCGCCACTAGGGTGATGAATACCGACAACTTCTCCATAAGGTCTTGGCGTACGTCTATCCCATCCGTTGTAGAAAACGCGGAAGTTTTTGGGGATTTCACTATTGGCAAGAAGTAGCATACCGTCACTTTTGGCAGTTTTTTCGTCCACAGTAATAGGCATGTAGCTCTTTACTGTACAACCGATTACAGACTTACCACGATTTAGAGCAATGGATCCTGTACTACAAGTAGGCTTTTCGTAATGGAAGCGGAAAGTCCACTTATCTAGATCTGCTTGTATAGTTGTAGGCTTATCATCGTCTCCCGTAATACAGTGAGCAGCCGAGATTATATAGGGCTTGAAGTCTTCGTTGGTGTTGTTTAAGAGGTTTCCACTACAGCATCCTAGATAGCCCTCTTCGTACATTACAATTTGTATAATGCCGGTCTTTTCGGTTTGCCAGTTAGCTCCTACAGGGCAATTTATTCCCATATTTGCTTGACAAGTAGGATCGCTGTTGTCTTCACCTGGATCAAAGAAAAATTGTTTTTTGTTTTGTGCACCAATACCAATATTAGGATAGGTAATATAGCCTACTCCCGAAATAAGAATAGAGGGCTTTGCATCAGTAGTACCAGGTACATATTCAAGGATCAGTTCATCGCCAATAAGGGGTTCGTTGGCGAAAACACCATGCTTGGGATGCGTTTCATACTTGTATGCGCCCAAAAGTGCAGAGCGATTGGTATTGTAGATATAGAGACAGCTTCCATCGTTAGGGATAAAGAAGTCGCTATAAGTAAGGGTAAGCGACCTAGCTCCAGGGGCAGAAATCGCTAAGCGATAAACCTCCTTGCCGTACTCTAAAACAGATTTTTTGGCTTCTTTGGCAAAATCGATTGAAGTATCAATTACCCGACCAATTCGCAAGGGCTTAAGATGAGCCTCATCTCCCTTCCAGTCGTTGACTGCTCTAAGGTCGGCAATGTTGAAGTCGGGGGTTACCTTTATCACATGAGGAGCTTCCGTGGAGCGAAGTTCACTTACAGACTCTGTAAAAGTAGGAGGTAGTCCCCCAAAGGCTTCCTGAGCATGGAGTCTGTTGTTTATGGATCCGAATAGGAGAGAGGCACAAGCCGCCAGCACTATCCAGCTATGTTTTACTTTCATTCTTTTAATTCTTGGAGGAATTTCGTTATGTAATTTATTGGAGGGTGTCAAATAAACATAGAAAGGGGGAGAGTGCTCTGCTTTTTTGAGAGCCCGAGTACTCCCCACCCTTATTATTGATCATTCAGTCTCTGACCGTATAAGTTATTTTTTAGCGGCGTACGATCATTCTCTTTGTAGCGTTACCAATAACCACTACATATACACCGTCTGCAAGGCTTTCGATATTCAAGTTAGCCCTTCCTTCAGCATCGGTAGCTTCATTCATCACACGAAGTCCATCGAGAGTATAAACAGAGATGGCTACAGAAGCACCCGCATTTTCGATAAAGATTTGCTGTTGTGCAGGGTTAGGATAGAGGACGAAAGAGACTTCAGGATTTCTAGTGATTTCCTGAATGTTGCAGTAGTACTCACCATCATAAGGGTCTTTACCTTCATCACCGAGCCAGTCGAAACGAGCTACAATTCTTGTATCCCCTTTGAGCTCAATATCTCTAGAGCCCATAATATCTTTATCATTGGCTGTAAGAGAAGAGAGTTCTCTGAAGTATTCTTCGTTCTTGTCTATGTCGGCAATTACTCTTACTTCACGTCCGATAGGCATTCTCTTAAGGTCAAACTTTTCGCCATCAAGCTTAAGTACACCATGTCCGAAGCGTTCGAGGATGACTTTACAGATTTTATCCGTAAACTTCGCTCTTACTTCACCATCACGAGATACCCAGAAAGATTGGTCTTTGAAAATATCGGTAGACCTATAGAAGAGGCTGTCTAGACCATACCCTTCGTCGGGGATTATGTCTACATTTACTTTCGTTTCGGTATATACACCTTCCAGTTTTTCCTTACCATTGAGGAGGATCTTACCGCCAGGTCCATCTGTACGACAAGTAATGGTACGTTTTTGAGCACCATTGTATGCTTGATAGGTACGTTTGTCATAGACGTTCCATCTCTTCAGCTTTGCTTGTTCTACGTTGGCATCGCTACAAAGGTTACCTTCTAGGTCGCTTCTTGTTTCAACGGCATAGAGGGTAGGAGTACCGAAGTCATCCCCTTCGTATTTGTAGAGCGTTGCAATCAAAGCTCCCATTTTTGGTTCAGCGATCTTGTTGTGGGCAACATATACTTCTTTCAGGTTGTTAAGCCCAGTTAGGTTTAGCTCTGTAAGTTGGTTGTCGCTCAGATTGAGGTTGGTAAGATTGGTACAAGCAGAAAGGTCTATGCTTGTAAGATTGTTATTTTCAAGCGATAGCGTGCTGTGGTTTCCTAGCACTACTTTGCTAAGTTTATTTTTACCTGCATATACTTCCTTGAAAGCCGTAGAAGTACACTTTGAGAGGTCAAGACTTTCTAGCTCATTAGACTGGAGGTTTAGGTGCTCCAACACATCACATCCCTCAATCTCAAATCCTGAAATTTTGTTG
>KQ959253.1:5524-33349 GCA_001552775.1 Bacteroidales bacterium KA00251 | reverse complement strand
GAGAGAGTGAGAATCTAGCTAGACGAGGCATATTGCCAAGCTTGAACGTACCAGAGAATTTGTTTTTAACAAGATTGATCTCTTTAAGGTTGGTATTGCACTTAGAGAAGTCTATTGATTCTAGCTTGTTGTCGCCAAGGTCAATAGAGTATAGAGAGGGCAGATCTTCCAACGTAACCTTAGTAATTAGGTTGTTATACAGGTCAATGTCAGTAAGTGCATCCAAGCTCTTTGCAGTAAAGCTTTGTAGCTTACAGTTCTTGATGGCAAGCCCCTCAAGGTTATTACACTGTTCAAATGAAGCATCAGACAACTGTTTGTTTCCAGAAAGACGGATTTCTCTGAGTTCAGGAAGATTGCTTACATGAATAGAGGCAAGGTTGTTGTTGGAGAGGTCAAGCTGTTGCAGTTTATTAAGCCCATCAAGGTTAATCGTAGCCAATTGGTTAATACTTAGAGATACCTTTTCAAGGTTGGGAGCTCCATTAAGATTGATCTTATTGAGCTTCCCTGCATCGACTTCAAGATACTTCAAGGCATCGTTGCCACCTAAAGTGACTTGAGCAACCTCTGTAGAGTTACAAACGAACTGTGTAAGACCAGAAAGACCAGTTAGATCGATGTTCTTTAGAAGGTTGGTACTTACACAAAGGTAGTTGAGGTCTTTACAATTTTCGAAAGACATTTCTACAATACGAGACATGTTACAGTCGAAATAAGTGATCGGACCTTCAAGTGTGATCACCTGATCATCGACTTCCCAAGCCTGCTTTCCACCTTCAATTGTGATGGAGTGGCATCCTGTTACTTTAATTTTGTCAGCTGGCTTAAAAATAAGATTTACAGCTCCACCTTCAGGGATAAGTGTTCGGAAGGTAATCTTTGCGGTGGGCGTAGCTTGAGCATTCGCACTCGTAGGTGCAATCACTAGCATCGCAATCGCGCAAAGCGACAATAGTGTAATGGTTAATCGTTTCATGGTATAATAATTAGAAAATACTTTTTCATCAACAATTATCAGAGGACTTGTGCCTTGTAAGCCTTACCTTGATAAGTGACAATATAGACTCCTTGAGGAAGTTCTACAGTTGCTTGCATATCGGTAGTAGTGTAAAGGATTGTACCATCAAGTGCGTATACACATAGAGGAGCTTCCTCTGTCGTTACTATCGTAAGCATTCCCTTGCTAGGCTTGATTGATAGCGTAGCAGCGACTACATCTTCGTTAGCTTGTCCTTCGAACTTTTTGATTCGTAGGAAAGCCTTCCAACCATCAGCTCTCACATAATTACTAACGCTAGCTTCGGGAACTTGGAGGACCGTTCTTTTTACGACTTCTTCATTAAATTCTGCATATTCACCCTTACTATTTTGAGCCATTTGGGGAGGTACTTCTGCATAGCAGCGGATTACTCCTGTACGATCATTCATGAGGCGACTGCAATCTTCAAAGACGCCAAAGCCAATTTTTTTGCAACCCTTACCTAAAGCTACGAAAGTAAGCCTCTTACAGTCTGCTACCATTCCGTTGGGGATTTCTTCCACCTTATCGGGTACTTTGATAGATCCAATATTAGTACCTGCAAAAGCAAAGTTACCTATTGACAATAGGTTTTCAGGTAGAATGACTTGTTCGGTACCTTTTCCTCCATAGTACTCATCCATTCCTCCTTCTAGGATAACCATCATGGCTGCAGCACCTATATGTTCCACTTCTGCGGGGATTGTTATAGTCGCCTTATCGGTTGTATAGAGGAGAGAAACCATCGTTTTCGTTTCTTTATTGAAAAGAATACGACCATTCATAAGTGTACTATAATGTGGGTTAGCAGGGTCTACATCAAACTTTTCACATCCTGCGAGCAGAATAAAGGCAGAGCCATCTTCAATCTTTTCCACACTTGCAGGGATTTTCATGGTTTTCAAACCACTGCATAGGTAAAAGGCATTTCCTCCAATCTCCTTAAGACCTTCATTGAGTACTAGCTCTTCAATATAACGGCAATACTCAAAAGCTCCTCTAGCGACTTTTGTTACTGTGCTAGGAAGTTCAATCTTCTTTACACTTTTTCTGAAGCTCGGGCAACGCATTACGACCGTCTGAGCTTTGTCGTAAAGGATACCGTTTTCGCTCTTAAGAACAGTGTTGTCTGGGTCAACCTCAATGTCTTGCAAGTTCCAGCAACCGTCGAAAAGGTCTGCACCATATTTCTTCAAACCTTTACCGATATGGAGGGTTCTGAGCCTAACACTTGCTTTGAAACATCTGTTGCCGATCTCTTCCACAGAGTTGGGGAGAATAATTTCTTCCAAGCTCGTACCCCAAAAAGCCACATCTCCAATGGTAACAATAGTTTGAGGGATCTTTACGCTGGAAAGGTTGAAACAGTTTGCAAAGGCAGACTTACCGATTGCAACGACAGTATACTCTTTCTCGGGCTCTCCTTTTTTGGCATACTTTATCGTTTCAGGGATTACGATGTCGTATTGATACATACTTTCAAAATCGAGACAAGGAGCTACGGCTACTTGTCCTTTTGCTTCATTTAGGAAGGTGTAGTAAAGAGATCCCACCTTAAACCTAGCATCTTTCTTTGCTTTGGAAGGGAGGTCTATTTTTTGGATAGAGCCTTCACCCATTGCACTGGTCTGAGCTTGGAGTTTGCCCAGATTTGTCGTAGCGAAAGCGAGTATCATCAAAGACACGCTTGCCACAAAAAAGGTAATTCTTTTCTTCATACGCTTATTCTTTCTCTAATTATCTCAAATTTGTATCATTTGTTTTTCTCAATCGGTCGGCGTGACAAATTTTTCTCTTTTTATAGTTTCTTTTTTGATATTTCACCCAACTAACAAAAAAAAATGGCACACTTATCCCTATCACTCTACTCTATAGGAATAAAGCATTTGCACGCTTTTTTCCAATGAATCTCTATTATTATCAAGGCTCTTCACTGGTACGACTGCTAAGGTACACAAAAAATACCATTCAAATAGTGATTTTCTTCTTTATAAAGGCTTTTCTTATCTTCCAAAAGCTTATCACCAAAGGGAGCTTGATGTATACACTCTATAGGAGAAATAGTCCTTTTGAGGGGTTCCTTTCCGCCAATGAGTCTTCCCAAAAGAGCATTTTCAAGAAAAAACATCCTCTACCTTTCTTTGAAATTTGCCAAAGAGACTTTACAATCCTTGCTTTCTAGCTAGGCGATTGTGAAAAACAGCAAGGATTTTGCTCTTCCTCTTTGGGGTATTTCTATATCCCAAATTCTATTTTCACCGATTCTTTGCAAAGGACTAGAGCTTCTCTTCTGCTAGGAAATAGTCACCGTGTTGAAACAAAAAGACAACTCACCATAGGACTTCTCCTATGGCGAGTCTTCTTTGCTCTTATTAGGAACAAAATGCTATCTGTATCTCACTATACTCTATCTAGATCTTCTCTGTATGTACCTCTCTACTCCAGTCTCTCTTGAATAAGAGACATAAATACCCAATAGTTCACAATCCTTAGATCAACTGACAATAGATAAGGTACGTTCTACAGAGAATTATCCTTTTTTATCTCCTATTTTTTAGGGAGGTTATCTTTCCAATCCGGATTATCTTGACCCTTTTCCAAGAAGCCTGCATTTACCTCAGCTGCGGGGATAGGGAATACGAAGTTATAAGGCTTGTATCCTGCCTTTCCGTTGATGGTAGCAGTGGCTTCTGTACGGCGAAGGTCAAAGAGGCGATGTCCTTCACAGAAGAATTCGCGGGCCCTTTCATCGGCGATGAAGCTTAGCAGAGCAGCCTTGTCTCCTGGTAGTTCAGCTGCAGCCTTGACGGAGGCATCTCGCTTTGCTACTTCAAATAGTTTTTGCTGTGCCTTGGCTACATCACCAAGCTGTGCATAGGCTTCTGCTGCAATCAGGTAGACTTCACTAGCACGCACCAGAGGGACATTGTTCACATTGGCACCATCGCTACTACCGTCAAACTTTCTTGGGTGAGGCGTTTTCTTTCCTTTATCCGAAAGTCCGACAAGCTGCTTACGGCAGTCTCCATCCTTCAGTAATCCAGTTAGGACACTTGATACGGAGGCTCTATACCCACCGTATAGGTTGTTAAGAGAATTGGCAGAGAGGTTGTCGTCCGATGCTTTTTTCAAAGAGAAAAGGAATTCCTCATTTTCTGCTAAGCTTCCCCAAATAGCCACATAGCTATCGTTTTCGATTGGAGCTACACCAAGTGCTATTGCTGCTTCGGCAGCATCGGCGGCCTTTTGCCACTCCCTCATATAGAGGTGTACTCTTGCCTCAAATGCCTTTGTGCTAATTGCATTTGGATAGAAAGTGCTGGTCTCATTATTTTGGAGACCTTGAGCCTTAGCGAGAAGATCAAGTATAAAGTCGTATGTTTCCTTTACAGTTGCTCTCTTCACCGTTGTTTTAGGCTTAATCGTCTTGTCGTTGGGGATAAGTACAAGCCCCAGCTGTCCTTGGTTTTCTGCGCTGTACGGCTTTGCGAAGAGATTGACCATATAGAAGTAGCAGTACGCTTTGAGGGCATAAAGCTGAGAAAGATTGGTCTCTATATTAGCCACTTCAGCTACAAGAGCTTCATTTTTCGAGTCTGCAGCAAGCTCCTCTTTTTTCTTTGCGAGGAGTTCGTTGCCATCAATGATTGCGAGTGTAGCGTTGTGCGCAATGTCGTAGCCAAAAGTCCATGCTTGAGCTAGGTATGATGTTGTTTCGCTAAAGGTCCATGTATACATCTCTACAAAGTGACCAGCAGAAGGGTCTGCCTCCGCCACATCACTACATATATCCGCGATGGCAAAGACGTTTCGTCCCATAAACTGATAGGCACCCAACATACTCATAGCCCCATTGAGTTTCACTCTAAGACCTTCCGCATTTTCAGATTTTTGTGTGGCATCCACGTTTTGGTGCAGTTTAGGCTCCATTTTGCAGCTTGCAAAGAGTAAAGAAAGAGCCAAAATTGCGGTTGCCAGATAAGCTATCTTTTTCATTGTATTGTCTGTCTAAAAATTTGTTTCACTTCAAGTTTTTCTTAGAATGTAATCGTTACACCACCAGTAAACTTCATAGACATTGGGTAGTTCCACCACTGGAAGCCATTGGCACCAATACTTGCGGGGTCAAATCCACGATAGTCTTTAGCTACAAAAGTGTACACATTGTCCATACTGAAGAAGAAACGGATAGAGCCTACACCGACTTGAGGAAGAGCTTCTTCAATGGTATAGCCTACCATAATGTTCTGAATTTTCAGATAGTCACTACTCATTAGGAATCGGCTTGAAGCGTTGTTCCACGTCGTTCTTGAGTCATACAGCATAGGCACAAGAGCCTTCTGCCCAGGCTTTCTCCATCTGTTATCAGCTACGTACTGTGTGAAGTTTGATCCTAAAGAGGAGCCAGTCTGCTCGTCATAGCCCAAGTTGTCACCATATACTTTTCCTCCTAGTTGGTAGTTGAGAAGGATTGAGAAGTCGAAATTTTTATACGAGAAGTCCGTACGGAAGCCTCCTTGGAAATCTGGACTTGCCTTGCCAAGGTCTACTTTAGGAGCTTCATTGTAGTCGGTTGTTGTACCTGTAGAGTGGTCTATAACAGTATATTTATTACCCTTTTCATCGGTTACTACACGGTTTTTATACCATCGTCCTACCCCTGTTTCAGGATCTACACCAGCCCACTCTTTCATCTTCCAGGAATAAATATCTTTTCCAGGTTCGATGATAGTAATACTACGTTCTATAGGCTTATCGGTACTCAATTTCACGATGCGGTTTTGGTTCCATGCTCCTGTAAAAGAGAAACGGAGTAAGGCGTTTTGAGTCTGTACCGCATCAAAGCCTAATTCAAATTCAACCCCTTGATTTCTTAGCTTACCAATATTTTCGTACCAGTCTGCATTTCCCACAGTCTTTGATAGAGGAACGAGGAAGGCCATATCGGTCGTCAAGTGGTTGTAATAGTCAATTGAAAGGCTTAGGAAATTGAAAAGATGTGTATCAAATCCGAAGTTGAACTTACGTGTTTTTTCCCATTTTAGATCTGGGTTTTCAAACTGAGTAAGGAACATACCGGGGTTTCCAGCATAAGCAAATCCACCAAAACTATAAAGTCCACGAGCGGCATACCATCCTGTACCTACAGATTGGTTACCTGTGGTACCCCAACTACTACGGAGAGTTAGCTCCTGTACATAGTCTTGTGCATCTTTCATAAATGCTTCGGACGCAATTCTCCACTTGGCACCCAATGAATAGAACACACCCCAACGATTGTTTTTATGGAATCGGCTTGAAGCATCGGCACGTAGTGAAGCAGAGAGGTAATAGCGTGAGGCATAATCGTACTCTGCATTACTAAAGAAGGAAAGGAGGTAAAGCTGATTGATATTGGATGAAACTTCCCCTGGTTTAGATGCTAGAGAAAGCACATTCAAGTCTTTCACAGGATAGTTTGTGGCAGACATATAAGCCTCCTTGTAATAAGTACTCTGTCCTTCTTGACCTACAAGAGCACGGAGATGATGGTCTTCCCAAGACTTATTGACATTGAGTGTATTGGTAATGGTCTGATAGAAGTTGGTAAAGTAGCCATTTTCTCCATATCCGTTGTTGTTTTTTCCATCCTTGGTATAGAAACTCCAATATCCAAAGTCATCAAGGATATAAGCATCTAGACCATAACGGCTCGTAAAGCTAAGCCAATCAAGGAATGTAATTGTAACGTAAGGCGAAACTAAAGCTCGATATTGCTTTTGGTTATTTTTATTACCATTCTTACTCATAACAGCTACGGGGTTGTAGCCATTGATGGTATGGGCTGTATTGTAGTCCTTTCCATCCATCACTGGAGAGAAGGGGTTTTGCATAAAGGCTTGCGTAATGGGGTCTGTGAAATAACCTCCAGAAGTACCCATATTGGTTTCTGTAAGAGAAAGTGCAGCATTGATCCCATACTTAAAGAACTTGTAAGGCTCTTGGTTTAGGTTTAAACGGATAGAGTATCTACCGAGGTCCTTCCCGATAACCATACCGTCTTCCTTGAGGTAGTCAAAAGCAACGTAGTAGCGAGGAGCTCGAGGATTGTCTCCCCCACCGCTTATGTCTAGGGCATAATTTTGGAGCATTCCCGTGCGAGTAACTTCCTTGAGCCAGTCTGTAGCTTGACCTCCTGTTTCGGGGACTGTGATGATGTCTTCCCAATAGTCTTTATTGAAGAACTTGAGCCTATCGGCATCTGTATCTCCATATCCAAGATCCTTATAATACTTTTCGTAAGTACCTTGAAGTCCTACTACAGAACTATATTTTAAGGGGTTTGCCATAGACTCAAGAAGCATTTCTCGATAGAGATTAGCATCCTTTATGGGACGATACCTCTTGCTTCCACTAGTCACTGGCATGCTAGATCCCCCAAGACGTGTAGTAAAGTTTAGCTTAAATCCTGCACGACCTTTCTTTGTAGTGATCACGATAACCCCATTGGCTGCTCGTGCCCCATAAATAGAGGTGGCTGAAGCATCCTTTAAGACGGTAAGGGTTTCGATATCACCCATACTTAGAGTAGAAAGAGGTGAAATTTCTACACCTTCCTTCACACGTGTACCGAAAATACCAGATTCGATGGGCACACCATCTATCACATAAAGAGGTTGCGTGCCCGAGTTGAGCGAGTTTCTACCACGTACAAAGATAGTGGTAGGTGCACCTGGCTGTCCAGAGTTATTAGCAATAGTAAGCCCTGGCATATTCCCTTTAAGTGCATTGATCGGGTTCGCATCAAAACGTGCCTTTACCTTTTCATCGGATATGCTACTAGCTGCCCCTGTAAAGGCTTTTTTAGAAGTGGTTCCATACCCTGTTACCACTACGGCATCCGTCATTGTAGCATTTTCCTCAAGAAATATCTTTAAGGGTCTAGATTCGATGATCACCTCTTTGGTCTTCATCCCCACATAGCTCACTACGATATAGCGTGCCGAGGTGGGTACTTCAAAGGAGAAACGACCATTGATATCGGTTTGTACTCCTATAGTGGGATTACCTTTCACCACAATGCTTGCCCCAATAATGGGCTGCGCATCACTAGCTGAGATCACTTCCCCTGTAACGGCCTTTTGTGCCATTGCTAACGACAGCGAAGTAAATAGTGCCACTAGCATTAAGAAAAAACGCTTGCTTCTCATACTATGCATTTGTTGTCTAGTTGTTGTTATTACTCATCTTCTTTTTATCTTTCGTACAGCTCCTCTATTTAAGAGTTGTTGTATTTTTCATCGTTAAATACGCTTTCTAAGCCCCACTTTCTTACATTAATTACAAAAAAAACACCAGTAAAATCAACTCCTCCTTTTCACCAATAGATCTATTGCAAGGATTCTTTTATCACTTTCAATAGAAAAAGGCTATTTTTTAAAACATCTTCCATAGGGCACAAGCAATAAAGGAAAAATCAAAAGAGGATGCAACGCCATCACCTCACTACAAATATAATATAAATATTGTGAATTACACAAACAAATTCCGATGAATAAATTGATACAAACACATAACTTGCTACTAGTCAATAATTAACAAATAAAGATCGATTAAAGTTTCCCTATTTTTAGGGAAACACATCTTGCAAATAGCACTTTTTAATACATGTAGAGTCAAAAATATACTGTTACGTCTTAGTATATTCTCCAAGGCTCTTCTTCTCGGAAAAAAACAAGGATAAACTCCCCGAAAAAGTTCCGAGAGATTTTTTGAATTCTTCCGAGAGATTTTCTGAATTCTTCCGAGAGATTTTCTGAAAAGTTCCGAGAGATTTTCTGAAAAGTTCAGGTACTTTTCTCCTAATCTTCAGGAACTTTTGAGGGAAGGGAATTATCCTCTTTCTCCGAAGGACAAAAAGTGTCCTTACGCAGAGATGAGACTGTTGACTTTTGCAACAGTCTCTAATAGTATGTAAGGACTAGAAGCTTTTCGTCACGAAAGGTATCACAAGCAATTTGTTGGAGAATTGCGGGAGTAAGTTTTTCAATCTGTAGCTCTACCTGCTCGGGTGTATTGTATAGGCCAAAGTAATAAAAGCTCTTACCCATCTCTAAAAAGCAAGACTCACGGCTATCATCTTGTACGGTAAGTTGCCCAAGGAATTGACGTTTTGCCGTTCTTAGAGCTTCGTCCGTTATTCGTTCCGTCTTCAATCTTTCCATCTCCTTTTTTACCACTTGTGTAGCTCTATTCAGCTTTTCTTTAGTCGTACCAAAGTAGATGGACAGAAATCCAGCATTGCGATAAGGGTAAAAACCACTCTCAACGGTGTAAACAAGCCCCTCATCTTCACGAAGGGCAAGATTGAGTCGAGAGTTCATACCTCGTCCTCCTAAAATATTATTGAGTAGAGTAAGCCCTATCCTCCCTTCGTCTTTCATAGAGTATGCGTGACAACCAATAATGCGATGAACCTGGTAAGTCTTATAGCGGTGACTGACCTCTCTCTTTAGGGGCATCGGGTAGTATCCATTCTTCTTAGCGGGTATTACCGAAGAAGGGTTATGCTCTTGTGGAGGTGTAGCAGGAAAATGTAATTGCAAAAACTCAAAGAGGCGCTTGTTATCAATAGGTTTACCTCGATAGCAAAAAACCATATTTTGAGGGATATAAGCCCCCCTCATATAGTGTCTTACCGCCTCGCTATTAATCCTTTCTACCGACTGTACCGTTCCCAGAATATTATGTCCAAGAGGAGTACCATGAAAAAGTAAGTTTTCATACTCATCAAAGATACGGTCTGCAGGAGAGTCTAAGTAGCTATTGATCTCTTCTATTATTACCTCACGCTCTTTGAGCAACTCCTCTTCGGGACAGGAACTGTTACAAACAACATCCGTCATCATATCTAGGACACGACTGAAATAGGCGTAAGGGAAAGCCGTATAAACAAACGTGTCCTCTTTCGTGGTAAACGCATTAAAGTCTGCTCCCACTTCTTCCATTCTGTTAATGATTTGCCTAGCGTTTCGTCGCTTCGTACCCTTAAAGAGCATGTGCTCTGCAAAGTGAGCAACACCATGAAAGCGCAAAGGATCATTAGCACTCCCTGCTCCAATGAAATATCCTGCATAGGAAACAGGGTTGTCGTCCGTATAAATAACGACACGTAACCCCGATGGCAATAAGTAGGAGTGATAACATTGTGCCGAAGAGGGGGTTGTTTCCAATACTGTCGTTGGTAGGGGTGCCATAGTTATCTTCTTAACGCACTTTTTGCTGCCACTTCCAAGCAGAAAGTAGCGTATCTTCCAAACTTGTTTGAGCTTCCCAATGCAAGATCTTATTTGCTTTAGTAGGATCTGCCCATATGGCTTCTATGTCTCCTTCTCTTCTTGCGACTATGTGATAGGGTACCTTTTCTCCAGTTGCTTTTTCAAAGCTATGGATAAGCTCTAATACGCTTACCCCTTTTCCTGTACCTACATTAAATACTTCTACCGAAGAGGCTGGGCTTTTGTCATGAAAGAGTCGCTCAAAAGCAGCAAGGTGTGCTTTTGCCAAATCAACAATATAGATATAGTCCCGAATACAGCTTCCGTCAGGTGTATTGTAGTCGTCTCCAAATACGGACAACTCCTTTCTGATACCTGCCACAGACTGGGTAAGAAAAGGAACTAAGTTTTGAGGTACGCCCCGAGGTTCTTCACCAATCAGCGCTGTGGGATGAGCCCCAATGGGATTGAAATAACGCAAAATAATTGCCTTGAGTGAACTCTTCTCTGCATGGGCAAAGTCTCTTATAATCTCTTCGTTGACTTGCTTCGTATTGCCATAAGGTGAAGTCGCTGGCAAGATGGGAGCCTCCTCAGAGACTGGGAGCTTCTCAGGCTGACCATAAACAGTACAGGAAGAAGAAAAGACAAGGTGACTTGTTCCATACTTCTCCATACACTCCAGCAATACAATCAAAGAGAGAATATTATTGCGATAGTACAGAAGAGGCTTATTCACGGACTCGCCAACAGCTTTACTTGCAGCAAAGTGGATCACGCCATCAATACTATGGTCTTGAAATATCTGCTCCATAGCTTTTTTATCAGTACAATCTGCTTGATAAAAAATAGGGGCTTTGCCTGTGATAGCTTCGATGTTATTGAGAACCTCTTTCTGGCTATTGGAGAGGTTATCTACAATAACAACACGATATCCCTTTTGCAGAAATTCGACGGTCGTATGTGAGCCGATATAGCCCGTTCCGCCAGTAATTAGTACGGTACGATTCATGGTAATGGTATGGTATAAAAAAATATTTTGAAGATTAACTAAGATAGTGTGGCATTAATTTCACCTATATAATCCAAGAGTTTCTCACGTCCTTCGCCAGAAACTGACGATATAAAAAACAGAGGGGGAAGCTCTTCCCAGGTTTGTAATAACGTACTTTTATAGGTTTCTATTGAATGCGCCAATTTTTGCTTTGAAAGCTTATCTATTTTGGTAAACACAAGGCTGAAGGGAATACCTTCGGAGCCCATCTCCTCTATAAATTGCAAATCAATAGGCTGTGGCTCGTGACGGCTATCTATTAAAATAAAAAGATTGGTGAGCTGAGAGCGCTGTAGAAGGTAACCTTTGATCAGTCGATTGAACGACTCTCGCTGCTGCTTACTTCGTTTGGCATAGCCATAGCCAGGGAGGTCTACAATATACCAGCTGTTATTGATCAGGAAATGATTGATAAGAACAGTCTTGCCTGGGGTATTGCCAGTAAGAGCAAGCTTTTTCCTACCTGTAAGCATGTTGATAAGCGAAGACTTACCCACATTACTTCTTCCAATAAAAGCATATTCAGGCAAGTTCCCCTCAGGACATTCGGTGGCTTTGTTGCTACTCTTCACAAAGTTTGCACTATCTATCTGCATCGTATTGTAGATCTATCACAAGGTTTCATTTAGGCCAAAAGCCCTCTTCTAGCAATTCTTCACCAGGGGCTGATTCATTCCGTTGTGCGCACTGACTGAGAAAAAGAGGATCTTGGAGTAAGGTAAGGATATAGTGTGCCAACTCATTCTCGTCTTCCTGACAACAAACTTGCATGCAGGAGACTACTAGGTGAGCTTGAAGATAAAAAGCCTCTCTTGAGGCTAAGGTGTCGCTTATGTATTGCAACAGAGCATCGCCCTCTAATCCCCGAAGAAGTGGTCTATTCCTAGGTGCAGCTAGAAGACGTCGGGCCAATTCCTCTGCAGTGTATCGTAAATAGATCGTGGTACCACACGACAGCATCGTCTCCATATTGCCATGATAACAGGGCAATCCTCCTCCAGTAGAAATTACAGCACCTGCATACCCAGTGAGTTCATCCAGTACCATTTTTTCTCTTTTGCGAAAGACCTCCTCGCCCTCTTCTTGAAAGATCTCAGCGATTTTCTTTCTAAAGCGATTTTCAATATAGATATCGGTATCAATGAAGTCGGCCTCAAGGAGTCTTGCTAGTTTCCTCCCCATCGTACTTTTGCCTGCACCCATATATCCCACCAAAAAGATTGGGCGGTGCAAAAGGGAACAATTGGCTTCAAAAGGTTGCATTGCTAAACTTCTTAAAGGCTCTTTTAGATTTTGTAGTCTCAGCCTTCTCTATTAAGTTACTCTTCTGGGGCTTGCTCTTGCTGTGTGGCAGAGCCTTCGTTTGTTTTCTCTTTTCCTTCTTGTAGGACAAGACTCTCCTCCGTCAAGTTCTTTTTGGCTTTTTCTCGTTTTTCCTGCTCACTCTCCTTGGGATACGCGATTCGAGAATGATAAATCGTCTTGAGTTTGTCTACAAAAACCTCTTTGATCGTCGTAATATCTTGAAAGGTCAATGGGGTATTGTCAAGCAATTTGTCTTCGAGGACACTGTTTGTAATCGAGTCCACAAGGGCCCTTATGGTCTCTTCTGTATATATCTTTAGACTTCTGCTAGCGGCTTCCACACCATCGGCTAACATCAAGATACCTTGCTCCTTCGTAAAAGGATTGGGACCGGGGTAAGTAAAGGGAGCAGGATCAACTTGTTCATCGGGATGCTCCTTGCAATAAAGACGGTAAAAATACTTCACCTTGCCCTTTCCATGGTGGGTAAGTATCATGTCCGATACGGACTTGGGAATGCCGTGCCGCTGTGCTATTGTATAGCCATCGGTGACATGCTTAATAATCGTAGCCGCACTCTCTTTATAGGAGAGTGCACTATGAGGATTGCCTGCGTCACCTTGATTTTCTGTAAAGTAAGAGGGGTTGAGCATCTTGCCTATATCGTGATAGAGAGCCCCTGTACGTATCAATTGGGCATCAGCTCCTATCCTTGTAGCGGCTTCCGCGGCCAAAATACTCATCTGCATAGAGTGCTGAAAAGTACCAGGTGCTATTTCCGACAGCTGCCTGAGCAGGGGTCGATTGATGTCGCTGAGCTCTACCAAGCTTACATTGCTTACATAGCCAAAGACTTTTTCAATTGGATAAATCAGCATATAGCTAAACATTAAGAAGACAAGATTGAAAGCATAGTACAATAGCTTTACAAAATCCTCTTTTTCGATTGCCCCTTTTAGATTGAGTGCAAGCGTTAAGGAAATGACAACATAGGTAAGAAAGACCAAAAACGAGGTTAAGACAAGCTGTCCTCGAGAATTGAGCGTCTTCAAGCTATACACGGCGACCATGCCAGCAGCAAGCTGTAAGAAAAAGAACTCCAAGGCATCCGATACAAAAAGGGAGGATATAAGTACCGTCACCAGATGAAGGAAAAATGCCATTCTTGAATGAAAGAAAGGTCGCACGATAATAGGCAATACCGCAAAAGGTATCGCATATACAGCTGCTGGATACAGTCGCATGACAAGCTGTGTAACAAGTATAAAAAACAGCATCGACGAGGCGACAAAAAAGCTGTTTTTGATATTTTCGAAAAATCGAGGTCGGAAGTTGTACCAAAAGAGCCACACCGATGTAAACATTAGCAAGGAGAGAAGAAGCAAACCTACTCTGCGCCAAAGGATGGTACTTCCAAGCCCTGTTTTAGACTCGTAAGCCTCCTTAAAAGAGCTTAGCATACTGTATTGCTCGCCATAAACGATTTCACCCCTACCTATAATACGCTGATCTTTTAGAACAATTCCGATATTATTGGGGATCTTCTTTAGCTCTTCATTCGTTACTTTTGCCGTCGTGGCTTGATCGGGATACACATTTACCTTTAGCTGTTCGGCGGGAAACAGTTTTTTTACTATGTCACGATTGAGCTCCTCTGGCGTATTGTTTAGCAAAGCCTCATAGGCATCAGCAATACTATAAAGGAGAGCTACGGGATAAGATCTACTTTCGCTACCCGTCAGGAGGTTTATCTCATCAAGATTCCTTTCCTCCATCGCTACTCGTTCCTCCTCATTGACAATCCCATTTTCTGTATATACCCTCCGGATAAAACCTCTAACGTATATATAGTAATCCTTGGGGTATGAAGAGGCATAGGCTGCATTAAAGTCTTCCGTCCACTTTGCGATAACCTCCTTTTCAACGTTTTCATTCACCCTATAAAAGGGCAAAATTGACTGCTTTACCTCTTCCCTTTCTTGCTCTAGCTGCTCTTTGCTTTTGAGAATTGGAAAATCGTAAGGAGCAGTAAGCAAACCATATTGCCATGGTTTCCCCTGAGCAAAACTGTATTGAAACTTTTGCTCTCCAGGCGATAGCGGTAAGACTAAAAAGGCTGCTACTAAAAGGAGAAGTAGCGACTGATTTTTTTTGCTTAGTTTCTTCATAGGTCGAATCCGTCCTAATAGACTTGGCGAAATTCCTCTAAAAAAAAGAGAAGACTCCGTAGCCTACGCAATGACAAAGATACTGTTTCTACTTGGAATGCCACATGTATCACCTTCTCCCCAACGATTGAGGAGTCTTTTGCTTCTTCCTCGTTCTGTGGTACCTACAAGAAATGAACAAAATAAATCTCTCAAAGGGGGCATACAGAGAAACCCCAAAGGCGGATAGATCCTCTTCTTGTCGGTACTGCCTCTTTACCTCTCTCAGCCTATTTCTCGCGTCCCAAGAGAAAACGGTATCTTTGCAAAAGAGAGCTGATGTCGCACCAAGCCAATGAGTCTACAGAAAACCATCTTAAAAAAGCATACCCCTTGCTCAAATAGACCCTTGCAAGAAGAGCCTTCGCTAAATTCTAGTCGTGTGGCTTCACAAACGGCTAGAAATAGCCTCATCGGTGTAGCCTTTTTTATTTTTACACTTCTCGCACAGTTTTTCTATCGTCGCTACTTTATCAATACCCTTGGAGACGACCTTTTAGGACTCAATGGCACACTCTCTAGCATTATCAACTTTCTCAACATTGCAGAGCTAGGTCTTGGTACCGCCATAGGCTTTTCCCTTTATAAACCTCTCGTAGAAAGAGACAAGCAGACTATCAACGAGATCATTTCACTCCAGGGGTGGTTTTACAGAATTATCTGCCTCTTGATCGCTGGGGTGAGTGTAGTGCTTCTCTTTTTCTTTCCTGTAATTCTAGGCAATTTACTAACGATCAGCAAAATTCCACTTTGGTATGCTTATGCTACATTTGTGGTTCTTCTTACAAGCTCACTCCTAGGATACATTTTCAACTACCGTCAAATCCTTCTCTTCAGTGATCTGCAAGGATACAAGGTAACGGTCATCATGCGTGGGAGTGTCCTCGGCAAGCTCCTACTTCAAGTCGCTGCTTTTCTTTACTTCAGGGGAAATCCCCTGCATGCCTATATCTCTTGGCTACTCATAGAGTTTTTGGTGAGTATCGTGCAAACCATCTGGCTAGAGCTTCTCATTCGAAAAGTCTACCCTTGGCTCAAAACAAAGAAAAGCTTAGGAAATCAGTTGCGTCATAAGTACCCTATTATTCTCAAAAAGACGGGACAGCTCTTCTTTCACAAGATTGCTTATTTTGTAGTACTGATGAGCACGCCTCTTATCATAGCTAGCGTTCTGGAAACAAAAAATGCTCTTTACATGGTGGCGGTCTACCAAAACTACTATGTCCTATTCTCAGCTGCCAATGGCATAGTGATGGCAATTTACTCAGCTATTACACCAGCTATCGGCAACCTGCGGGCCGCACAGAGTAGCCAAGAGTATATCGAGCGCCTCTTTCGCTCTACACTTTCTCTTCGTATCCTAATGGCCATGACCATTAGTTTGGTTATTCTCTACTTTTCAAAAGACCTCATGCTACTATGGGTAGGTGGAGATCGATACTTTACCTCCACTGAGACCCTCCTATTTAGCATCTACTGCTTCCTACAACTCTCCCGTAATACGGAGGCTTTTACCGAAGCTTACGGCATGTTTCAAGATGTTTGGGCCCCTCTTGTAGAAGCCGCAATCCTAATTGCTGGATGCTTTGGTCTGGGGTCGATCTGGGGACTCAGTGGCATATTTGGTGGAATGATCCTAAGTGCAGCGACAATTGTACACCTATGGAAACCTTTTTTCCTCTACCACTACGGCTTTGGCAAATCTACATGGCTCTACTTTAGGACATGGTGTGGGCTTGTTCTATTGCTAGGTTGTATAGGGGTTGTTTTAGGTTGGCTTAAGGAAATTCTTTGGGGTACTATTACCAATTTTCTCTCCTTTATACTTATTGGAATAGGATGGCTCCTGCTTTATCTGGCTGTTGCATGTATTCTCGCTTACCTTATTCTTCCAGACTTCAGACAGGCAACACACTTCTTTGCTGAAAAAGCAAAAAAACTTTTCTTTAAGAAAGAAGAAGCTCCTGTGGAGGAAAACAGCGACTTGCTCTAAGACGCCACGCCTCTACAAGTAACAACAGCTCCCCTGCAGAAACACAAATACCGCAACGATTCACAAATAGAGAAAAAGAGAAGACTAGTCTACGGAATAGCGCAAAAAAGAGCTATTCGGCACAGAAGTCTGTCCTCTTATCACTAAATATCCCTACACTGTAGATTATCGCCCCTCCGACAATAGAACGGCTCCTCTTTCCCCTGCTTAGTAACTCTATGCAAGAACCTTCAATAAGTGTGGCTTTTATTATCTTTGCAACAGACTTGCGAAGATAATACCCTTTATGGATTGGAAATTGTTTAAGAAGATCAATCAAGGAGTAGCCTGGCTTTCGTTTCTGTTAGCCACAATTACCTACCTATTGACCATAAGTCACTCTGCAAACCTTTGGGATACGGCGGAGTTTGTGGTGTGCATTCATAAACTTGAGGTAGGGCATCCTCCTGGCTCCCCCTTCTTTATGCTGGTTTACAATCTAGTTACACAGTTTACTAGTGATCCTAGTCGGGTAGCAATGCTCTGCAATGTCACAAGTGCAGTACTCAGTGGCTTCACAATACTATTCCTTTACCTTACGATTACTCACCTAGCTCGTAGACTAGTAGCTCCTGGCATCCGAAATGGACAGCTAGCAGATGGCACTCCTATGGAAAAGCCAAGCATGGCTAAAGGTCTAGGGATTATATTTGCTGGGTTTGGGGGAGCAATGCTCTATGCCTTCTCAGACACCTTTTGGTATAGTGCCGTTGAGGCTGAGGTATACGCCTTTAGTTCATTCTTTACTGCTCTTGTCGTATGGCTAATGCTTGAGTGGGAAGAGCGAAGTGAAGACCCCTCTAGCGACCGCTGGCTTATTCTTATTGCCTATTGCTTTGGGCTTAGCATAGGAGTACACCTCTTAAACCTCTTGTGCCTTCCCGCAATGGCACTCATTTTTTACTTCCGTAAAGCAAAAAAGCCTACAATAAAACGCTCTATTGGCGTACTGCTAGGCTCTTTTATACTGATTGCCGTACTCATGTTTGGGGTAATCCAGGGAAGTATGAAAGTCGCTTCTATCTTTGACCTCTTTGCGGTAAATACACTTGGATTAAGCTTCAATAGTGGACTCGTTATCTATTGCCTGATACTCCTTCTCTTGATCGTTGTCTCCCTAGTGGGAATGCACAAGAAAGGACTTATCCCTCTAACTCGAGTAGCCGTTCTTCTCACGCTTATCCTAGTGGGAATTCCTTTTATCTCGGATAGTGCCTTCCTTTGGGTTGTACTAATTGGAGTCTTAGTCTACTTGCTCTTTGTATATAAAAAGCTTACCCTAAGGTTGCTATACACCGTACAGCTTTCTCTTGCCCTACTTACATTAGGCTTCGCAAGCTATGGCGTGATTGTGATAAGAAGTGCGGCTCTGCCTCCTATGAACGAAAACAATCCCTCCACGCCCTACGCACTAAAGAAATATCTCAATCGAGAACAATATGGCTCTATTCCCCTCTTCAAAGGTCCAAGCTTCACCTCTAGAGTCATTGACTATAAAGAAAAAAATGGCGAGTGGATGCCAAGCCCTAAGAACACAAATTCCGAGCCAGATCGCTACATACGAGGGCAAAAGGTACGGCACTACACATACGATCACGAAATGATCTTCCCTAGAGTATACTCCACCTCACCCGAGCATATACGAGGATACAACCTATGGATGAATAGAAGTGCTGAAGATATGTCCACTCCTTCCTTCGCGGAAAGTCTAAAATTCTTCTTCTCTTACCAAGTCAACTACATGTATTGGCGCTACTTTGCGTGGAACTTCATCGGACGCCAAAACGACATCCAAGGAAATGGAGGTATGCTAAGCGGAGGAGTCTCTACTGGGATAGACTTTATAGACCAACTCTCTTATGGCAAAGCTGAGTACTACCCAAACGAAATTGCTCAAAACAAAGGGCACAACGTCTACTTTCTCCTCCCTATCCTATTAGGCATATTGGGGATCGTATTCCAACTGGCAAAAGGAGCTAGAGGAGCACAGAGCTTCTGGATCGTATTCTTCTTTTTCTTTATGACGGGCTTGGCCATTATCATATACATCAACCAAACACCCTACCAGCCACGAGAACGAGACTACGCCTACGCAGGATCCTTTTATGCCTTCGCCATTTGGATTGGTCTTGGGATCATAGGAATATGGGACTGGATTGCTCAAAAAAAGAAGAGTGGAGAGCGTATAGCAACGATTGCTGCTGCCTTAGTAGCGGTAGCTGTACCTCTACAGATGCTCTCTCAAAACTACGACGACCATGACCGCTCAAAGCGAACTGCTGCTGCGGATATGGGACACAATTTCCTGGAAAGCTGTGGAGACAACGCCATCATATTTTGCTTTGGCGACAACGATACTTTCCCTCTCTGGTACGCACAAGAAATAGAAGGGGTAAAGAGGGACGCTCGTGCTACCAACCTAAGCTACTTGGATGCGGAATGGTACATTGACCAGATGCGTTCTGAAGCATACCAATCGGCTCCTCTTCCCTTTAAGCTTATGACTCCAAGCTTCTATTACCCCACTCTATTTGTAAATGTAGTGGACGGCTCCCCTATGGAGCTAGGTGAAGCTCTTGATAGAATACCCTCATCTACCTACGAGGGACAATACTTTATACCCTCAAAGAGTCTATACTTACCGCTCGACTCTAGTACAGTGGCTCATAAGTTCCCAGGAGTAGAGATTACTAAGCCTTCTATGGAAATCTCTCTTCAAGACAAACATTTCCTTTCAAGGAACAATCTTGCTGTACTTGACATCCTTCGTACCAACAACTGGGAGCGTCCTATCTATTGGCTTAAGACTACACCTGCCAACGCCTTTTCTAATCTTGGAGAATACTTCGTCTCCTCAGGAGCTGCATGGCAAGTGTACCCCACACCTATGCAAGGGCGTAGCGACAACAACCTCACAGACCATGAGTATGACCTCGTGATGAATAAGTTTCGATGGTTTGGTGCCTCGCGAAGCAACAACTACTTCGATGCCAATATCCGCAACAGCATTATTACTCTTTATCGTGCGCAACTTATCCCCTCCTTGGTACAAAAGCTACTAGAAAGAGGCGACGAAGGAAAAGCAAAAGAGGTCCTCGCCAAGTGCTTCAAAGAGCTACCCAGCGACAACTTGCCCTATACCTACTCAGACCTCAACCTTGCTCTTGCATGCTACCAAGCAAAGTCGTTCAAGGAGGGAGACCTTATTATAAAAGATCTCCTTTCTAAAAACAAAAAAGGCATTAAATGGTTTGACCACCTCAGCAATAGACTTAAGCAAAGAGCAATTTTAGAAGGTGAGGTAGAGCGCTTCTTGAGTGAATCTATTGATGCCCTACAGGTGGCTACAGATGCTGGAAGAATAGAAAGCTTCAAAGAAGAAGCCAAATACTTCTCTGAGGTCCTATCCCGCTTTTACGGCAAAAAGAACTAATCGACTAGCTACGAAGCTAGTGATCCCCTACAATTGAAACAACTCAACAGAATATAATTTAGAGATATAACAAAAAATTATGGCTACAACAGCAGATTTTCGCAACGGCATGTGCCTCGACATTGATGGACAATACTACTTCATCGTGGAGTTTCTTCACGTAAAGCCAGGGAAAGGCCCTGCATTTGTCCGCACTAAACTTAGAAATGTAGCTACTGGACGCGTCCTCGACAAGACATGGAATAGTGGTGTAAAAGTAGAAGAAGTAAGAATTGAAAGAAGACCTTATCAATTCCTCTACAAAGACGAAGCTGGTCTAAACTTCATGCACCCCGAAACTTTTGAACAAATTTCCATCCCCGAAGTGGCAATCACAGGCGTGCAATTTCTTAAAGAAGGGGATATGGTAGAAGCTATGGTACAAAGTAGTACAGAGGAAATCCTTACGTGCGAAGTACCCGCTCACGTCAATCTTCGTGTAACCCACTCCGAGCCTGGGGTAAGAGGAGATACGGCACAAAACGCTCTCAAGCCTGCCACTCTCGAAACTGGTGCTGAAATACGAGTGCCCCTATTCATTGAAGAGGGAGAACTCATAGAAGTAGACACACGTGATGGTAGCTATGTAGGAAGAGTAAAAGAGTAAACTCATTCCATCCAAACACGACCTACAATCAAGAGGCTTGAGGGCAATGCAAATGCACTTAAGCCTCTTCTTTTATGAAGACGAGAAGATGACACTAGATATAGCACTAAAGACACTCTCTTCAGGAGCTCCCTTACATACAAAAAAAATAGCACCGTCCAATAAAGCAAGAACAACTCTCTAGCGGAAAGTTCTTCTAGTGTCGCCTACCTAAAGCAAGTTGAAATAGAGTGAATACAGTGTCCAAGCATCAATACGCAACACCAAAACATCTAAAAAGAGACTGTTGGAAACGTCAACAGTCTCAAAAAGAGAGTAGCAATCCTCCTTGCTCTTGAAAGACTGCTACTCTCTAACACTTAGCATAAAACACTTTGGGTATTTAGCTCACTTTTGTTGCCGTCGCCGTTTATGGACTTCTCTTAAAAAGACTCGCTGCGCCTTATCTAGCTTTAAGACTTTTTGAGGTGATAGGATCTCCGATAGTTTTTCAAAACAGTTTCTCTCGTACTCTTCAATGGCCGTTTTATTGGTGCATCGAAACTGGAAATACTCCTGCAAATCTTCTTTGGTAAGATTTTTTTTCTTCTCCATAGCCACACGCTTCTGAAGAATAGCTCGATAGCGTTTCACCTTTTCTTGATCCATTTGTACAAGATACTCGCCCACAACCTTCTGCTCAGCCTCGCTTAGTTGTAGCTCCTTGGTCAAGTACACCATACGCTCAGCCTGCATCTGAGCCATTAGCTCCTCGTGCGATACTTTAGGCTCTTGAGCAATCAAAGGAATAAGAGCAAATAAAAGTAAAACAGAAAAATAAATTCTTTGCATCGCGTTTCTCCTAATCAAAATAAATAAGCAAAAAGGACTTTACTGCTCGTCGCTCATCATGTAGAGCCAATCCTCTTCGCTCTGCTCACTCAAAGAGGCACTCATATAGAGATCCCAATCCGACGTCTCCCGAGAGGTTGAAATTTCTTCTTTCTCGGTATGACCGTATGCCACGGATTTGCTCGTCGTATTGTGAGGTGAAGTCGGCTGGATATAGAAAAACAAAACAACTGCAGCCACAATAGAGGCTGCTCCTGCAAAATAAAAGGGGACAAAACGCACCTTCTTGGCACGCGCAGATCGCCCCTCGTCAAGAGACTCAATCTTCTGCATCAGCTCCTTGTTGAAGGAGGAGAAAAAGTCCTTGGGCACACCATAGTGGCTCAAGCTTTCTTGGCTGCTTCTAATATACTCTCTTTCTTGTTTTTCCATTTTTCCTTAAATGAATGTCGCGTGCTAGGTATCGTACACCAGTACTATTTGCAATATCCTTTTTGGATCGCTCATCAATACTTGATGGCACACGCTACAGATAAGACGCTATGAGCTAAAAAAAGTTTAATCAAGCTCGCTATTCTTCTCCTAGTAGTTCCTTTTTTAGTTTCTTCATCGCATGAAAAAAGGAGGCCTTAAGCGAGCCTTCCGAGGTTTTTGTAAGCTCGGAAATCTCGTTGTAGGGCATCTCGTCGTAGTACCGCAACAAAAAGACCTGCCGCTGCTTGGGGGGAAGATGAGCGATCGCCTGCTGAAACTTTAGCTCCAATTTATCACCATCAAAGTAGGGATCCGCAAGAAGTCGATCAAGTAGATATTGATTTTCGTCTGTAATTTCTACTTCATGAAGCTGCTTTTTCTGTTTTTTTCTTAAAAAACTAAGAGCTTCATGGTGGGCAATACGATAAAGCCAAGTAAATAGCTTAGAGTCTCCTCGGTAACCATCTAGCCCTTTCCACGCCTTTACAAATACCTCTTGCAATACATCTGCGGTATCGCTATGATTGAGGACAAGCCTTCTGATTTGATTGTATAGAGGCTTAGAGTAAAGCTCTACAAGCTCTCCAAAAGCATCCTTGCGTGTAGCTGTGCTTTTCAGCCGCTTGATCAATCGTACATCGTCGAAATCGATTGAGGAGCTAGAAGGCATAACAGACGTGGCAAGAGTAACGGTGTAATAAGGGGTTCAGACTGCGACTATCTTGGCGATGGTACTGTTTTTATTGCACTCTCTGTCTTTACATTGAGGCTTCCGACTTTATCTCCATCAGGATACAACGCACCTACCAAGTTCTATCTAGCAAATCATTAGGGGGAAAAAGTTAGAGCAACGGCTCTTCTTGTTCTCCTATCCCCTCTACCAGTCTCTCTATACCCTGTGAACTTTGAGTGTCTTCTTCTTGAGGTGCCGTCTTTACTTCTTCCGTGGGTACGGCAACAGCATTCTTTTCTTCAAGTTGTCTACGGAGATCAGCGATCGTCTCTTCGCTACTTTGCTTCTCTTTCTCTAGCATCGATACTTTATCTTGTAGCAAGATCCAACTCTTTATACTCCTTGCCGAAAAACCAATTGCAAAGAGAGCAAGCATAGCCATACAGCCAAAAAGAGAGGCGCTTGCAGAGGAGCCATAGAGAGGCATTGGCCACTTAAAAAGATAAAAAAGCATCAATTGGAAAAACAGACCTAGTACCATAAAGAGTACCACGACCACTCCATAAGCAACAAACTTTCTTTTGGCAATCAACTTTGGTGCAAAGAAGTAATAATTGAGATACCACGTACCAATTAGGAGAAAATCCAAAAACCATGTCGAGTAATAAAGGGAAGTCTTTTCCCAGAAAAAGGGGACTTTACCATTGCTCTCCCCTCCTATAGAAAAGGAGTGTATCAGGATAAGCACCAGCCATACCCCTATAGAGATCAATAGATTGACACTTACAATAGGACGTTTTTTACTATTTTCCATCTTCTTTAGCTTTAATAACTAGTACAAATATACAGGTTTTCTCCTAGGTAGTCTTTCATCTCATCCTTCTATCTCTGATAGGCTACATATCTACTGCTGCCACCAACACAGATAAGCGCTTAGGAAAAGCCTTTGCCAGTACCACGGCAGCTTCACTTAAGGTAGCTCCTGTTGTGAGCACATCATCTACTAGAAGGAGGCGAAGCCCTTCTTGGGGAAAGTGCGGACCTGCTGTAAAAGCATCTTTCATCGCACGGATTCGCTCTTGACGATGCTTTTCCGTTTGACTTGTGCCGTATTGTCTTCGCCTTAGAGCATCCTTGGCAATAGGGATTCCTGTCACTTCATGGACTCCTAAAGCTATAGCATAAGCCTGATTATAACCTCTTTCAGCAAGCTTTTGGGGATGAATGGGTATAGGTACGAGCCAGTCAAAGTCTTCTTTTCTCAAGCCCTCTTTACAAGCTACTAGTCTCCCCAAGGCTATCCCTGCGGCCCTGTTGTGACCATACTTAAGGCTATGCACTATAGCTCTTGCCACAGAGTCGGGTGTAAATAAATAACCCGCATACACGCTATCTATCGGACTGATAAAAGAAGAGAACCTTTGCCGTAGAAGACGATTGGAATGCTCAAAAGGCTCAAGCCGAAGCCGACAACCTACACAAATACCTTTTTCCGCAGAGCTAAGCCGTCGTCCGCACCCCCCACACAGTCGAGGAAATGCCACCGACAACAAAGGCGAAAAAAGAGAATAAGCTACACGCCGAAGACACGCAATCACAATCGCAGAAACTGCCGAGCTGCCTCTAAAACATCTTCCCACTCAAACCCTTTACCATAAGCCCATTGCAGCACTTTCGTATGGATAGCATCGGCATCGGGGGAGTCGAGTAACGCTAGTTTCTTTTGTATGAGCGACGACAGCACTTCTCGGTAGTTATTTTCCTCCATCACACGGTCTACAATGCTTTCTACCAAGCTCTCGGGAAGACCCTTTACCAGCAATTCTCGCTTAATCCGCATAGGTCCTTGTTCACTAAAGCGCAATTTATCCGAAGCAAAGGCTGCGATATAGCGCTCTTCATCCACATAACGCTCTGCCACAAGTTCCTCCAAGATTTGTTCGCACTCGTGCCTTGGCACTTGCTTTCTTTCCAACCACTGTAGGACCTCTTGCGGACACCGCTCCGCTCGAGCACAATAGGAAGCAACTTTGGAATACAACGGATGATCTATCATATTCAACGAAAACTCAAACACGAATAGATGCCTTGATAAAACGCTCTTTTTGGGATAGATCTTTTATAAGTTCCACCTTGCTAAACAAGGAGTGAGTATTAAAGAGGGCCAATGTCTCTTGAGAAAGCTTGGCATTAATCTCTAGATAAAGGCACGCACCCTTCCGAAATGCTAGCTTTTCACAAAGGGAAAGAATTCCTTTGTAATAGTACAGCGGATCCTCTAAGGGAGCAAAAAGTGCTTCTTCTGGCTCATAATCTAGCACATGCAAAGCCATCTCTTCTCGTTCGCTCTGCAAAACATATGGGGGATTGCTTACCACAATATCTAATGGGGGAAGAAGATCCACATAAGACTCCATGGAAAACAGATCAGCTACAATTGCTTCTACTCGCGATGAGCCTATCTTAGACCCGTAACAACTGATATTTTGCAAAAGTATATCATGGGCCGCCTTGCTCTTCTCCAGAGCATAGCCCCTACTTTGCGGTAAATGTTTCGCAAGATAAAGAGAAATAGCACCCGACCCCGCCCCAATATCTAGAAAAAAAAGACCTGACTTCCCACGAAAGTCTTGCTCTATCTTAGTACAAAGCTCCTCTGTTTCTGGACGAGGGATCAGCACCCCTTTCGACACGCTTAGCTGGAGATCCCCAAAGAAGGTTTCCCCTAAAATATACTGCAAAGGCTCATGAGCTAAAAGCCTACTAAAGTACGCCTCTATACGATCACAGTCCTCTTTGCCAAGAGTATAGTCACTCGCTTGGACTATGCACGACGAACGAGAAAGCCCCAATACTCCCGAAAGTAAATCCAACGCCAAAAAATAAGCTTCCCGATGAGGAACCTCCAAAGAGGTGCTTATCTCATCAACCTTGGTATGCAAGATTTTTTCTAGCGTCATATAGAAAAGTTTAGCTCCCCTTTGTCTAGCGTTTGAAGACTCTAAGCTATACGGTTAGGACCTCTTTCTCCTTACTATTGTAGAGATCGTCGGCCATAGCAATATACTTGTCGTGAAGTTTCTGAATGTCTGCTTCTGCTCCCTTAGCCACATCCTCAGGTGTAGCGTCACTTTTTATACTTTTCTTTACCTTATCAATCGCATCGCGTCGAGCATTGCGAATGGAGATCTTCGCTTCCTCTACACTTGACTTGACTACCTTCAGCAATTCTTGTCTTCGCTCTCCTGTAAGAGGAGGAATACCAATACGAATTACCTCTCCATTATTTTCTGGAGTAATTCCTAAGTCCGAATCCATGATCGCCTTTTCAATATCCCTGAGGATCCCTTTCTCCCATGGCGTTACAACAATTGAGCGAGCATCGGGGAGAGTGATCGAACTCACCTGATTGAGTGGAGTATCACTGCCATAATAGGGTACCATAATACCATCTAGCAACTTTACATTCGCCTTCCCTGCACGGATACGCTGAAGGGCTTCATCTAGATACTCAATGCTTTTCTGCATGGCCTCTCCAGCCTGCTGCTTTAATTGTTCTACTAAAGTACTCATATTCTCGTCTTTTTTTATTATAATCTTAGAAATTATGGTGTTACTAGTGTGCCTATAGGTAAGCCTGAAAGCACTTTGGTGAGATTACCCGGCGTATCCATATCAAAAACTACAATCGGAATCTCATTCTCAATACACAGCGTCGTGGCTGTAAGATCCATCACCTTTAGTCCTAAATCATACACTTCCTGCGATGAAATCTGATCATATTTCTTGGCGGTGGGATCCTTCTCTGGATCGGCCGTATAGACTCCATCTACACGAGTACCCTTCAGCAGACAATCTGCCTTGATCTCCGCAGCGCGAAGGGCAGCAGCACTATCTGTCGTAAAAAAGGGGTTCCCCGTTCCTCCTGAAAAAATTGCCACTTTTCCCTCCGAAAGCGTAGCACGCACGAGGTCTACTTGAAAGTGTTTTCCAACAAAAGAAACTGGCTGTGCGGTAAAAAGGGTGGAAGAGCATCCACATGCATGCAATGCACCTTTCAATGCAATAGAATTAATCATCGTAGCAAGCATACCCATGGTATCGCCATCCACACGATCAAAACCCTTGCTAGCCCCCTGCATTCCTCTAAAAATATTGCCGCCTCCTATCACAATTCCTATTTCAAAACCTTTTTTAGAGGCTTCTGCAATCTCTTCAGCATAGGCTGAAAGCTTTTCAGCATTAATACCAACCTTATCCTTTCCAGCTAGAGACTCCCCACTCAACTTTAGGAGCACTCGTTTCCATTTCTTGTTCATTCTTTCTTGTGGATTACAAAATACTCCAAGCTTTTTATTGCCACTCCTCTTCTTACATTTAATGAAGAAAAAGAAACCATTGCAATAAGCCCAAAGCACACTCTTTATTCTACAACGTGTTCCTCGCGACTACATCAACACGCTTTCTCTACAAAACTAATGTTTTTTGCTGAAATAAGCACGGGTTTCTACTACTCTAAACAAAGGATCATTGCTTGGCAAGAAATTCTCAAGTACTTTTAAAGTAAAGTTCCTAAAGATTTTTTCAAATCTCTCGGAACTTTTTCCAAAATCTCTCGGAACATTTTCCAAAATCTCTCGGAACATTTTCCAAAATCTCTCGGAACTTTTTCTAAAATCTCTCGGAACATTTTCGGGAGGAAATTCCGTAAGGGGGCTTATGAAAAACTGAAAGAAGAGGGCAAACTTTAAGCCTTCATACATTCACAACAAAAAAAGGGTATCTCGCAAAGAGGTACCTTTTTTTTAGTATGACGGGCATGTCATACATCTGTGGTGAAAGTCCACCAGGGGCGTAGTTGCCAACGAACCCCATAGCGACTTGCAAGTTTC
>KQ959253.1:0-5424 GCA_001552775.1 Bacteroidales bacterium KA00251 | reverse complement strand
ACGAACCCCATAGCGACTTGCAAGTTTCAAGGGGCGACCCTTGGGAGAGAAGAAGCAATAGCGAAATCGTGGCCTGACGAACAGAAACCTAATACAAAGGCGTATCAAGCGGACAAGCTGGCTAAAGGCAGAGAAGTTCCCAAAGGCAACCATAACCTTGATGCGTAAATTAGGCAGGTAAACGATGAAAGATGTATGGCTTATCCCTTGAGACCTCGGCAGTCCTCAAGGATAGTAACAACGAATGTCGAGGAGTCAGCAAAGGTCGAAGTAGCCGTTCTCGCGCAGAACAAGGCGAAGGACCGAATAGTTCGCAACGTCAATCAAGAAAGTATGTTTCGATGTCTTTGCTGACGAGTGGCAACGATCAAAAACGTCAATGCGATCGACCACATAGAGCTAAGCACTTAAGCATCGGAAGCGGAAGTTAAGAAAGACGGAAGATGAGACTAATCGAACATGATTAGCCACTCTTTGAAAACGAATTAAACCGCCGTATGCCGAACGGCACGTACGGTGGTGTGAGAGGAAAGGAAACGAAAGTAGGTCAAAAAACTTTCGTTTCCCGACCTACTCGATTTCCCCCTCAAAAAAAACTTTTATCGGACAGCAATATTCCCGAAACGATGATAAGTTTCCCCGCTTCTTGCTGGTTCTTTACCTCGGTACGATCCTCTAAGACCAGCACGTAGTTGTCATTGCTATTTGCTTCCATAATTCACTCTGTTTGATTTGAATAATGCCTTTCAGACAGCAAATATATGGGCTAAAACAACCTCCTCTAAGTCTCAGGGATTTATAAGGAAAGGAAGTGATGAAAAAGAAAATTGAGAGAAAGTTTTGTCAAGTCAGAATTTATTGCAACCTTTGCTTCAGAATAAAAACATAACGTTCTGTATCGTCAGACAAGCTATGAAGACTACAAAAGAAACTATCCTGAGAGAAAGCTTTAAGCTGTTCTTAGCCAAAGGTTATGATGGCACTAGTGTACCAGACATTGAGCGTGCTGCAAAGATTACTCGTGGAGCCATATTCCATCACTTCATCAATAAGGAGGATATATTTAAGCAGTCGGCGGACTATTTCGTCCTTTCTTTTCTTGAAGAGGTCAACTACGGAGAGGAATACTTGAGTAGCTCAACCCCCTTAAAAGCGTTTATGGGCAAGTGCTTGGACGTCATTGAAGCAAGAATGAAGACATTCGTGCAAAAGACAAATGTGGAAATAACCCCCGCAAGCTTTATGAGCTTTACCCTTTATCTGAAAGATCACTACGAAGGATGGCAAGAGAAAGCTCTTGAATACGAAAAGAGAAAGATAGATGCTTGGGAGAAAGCGATCAACTTAGCCAAAGAAAAGAACGAAATACACCCTGACACCAATGAGGCGTTGCTTGCAAGCACGTTTCATAACCTATATATGGGGTTGTCCTATGGAGGAGCCTTAGTGGATAAATTGTCCATTCCTGATCTAGAGATACTTTGGGATTATATCTACCAGCAACACATAATAAAATAAGGATAGCACATTGAGCATAGAAGTACTTACTCAACTGACATTAGAATAACTGTTATATGAAAATCACAGAGATAGTCTTGGGGGCGTTCTGTTTCCTAATTATGTCTTTTATGACATTAAAGGCTCAATCAACGCCCATCTTGAAGCTTCTGATTGTTAGTGAAGATAACGAGCCGAGATCAAGACCAGAGCTACTGATAGAGCAAAATGACTCTACTATACTCTTCTCATATCTTGATGAACGAGAGAAGAGTGTACCCCTACCAGCTATAGGACAATACCGAATAATAGTTTCTGCTCTTGGGTATTTTCCATTTGATCAGACATTAGACATAAAATCTGACACAATATTGAATATCTCTATGGAGCCTAAAGTGACGCAATTGGATGAAGTCGTCATTACAGCAAAAAGCCCATCTAAAGTAACTGCAACTGGAGAGGTATTCAAGCTTTCGCAAAAAAGTAAAGCGTTGAAAGACCCATTTAGAGCTCTCTCTGAAATCCCAGCTCTTTCGGTAGATATTATTGGGCAGTCTATTACAACACGCGATGGGCAAAAACCTCTCATCCTTATTGATGGCAGGCTTGTAAATACTGGCATCTCTCCTATACTTCCATCCGATATCGAGTCGGTGGAGGTGTCAGAAATAGTAACAGCACGATATCTAGAACAAGGATACACTAAAGTGGTCAATATTCGCCTTCGTCCAGATCGCCCTTTGTATACGTACATAGATGCTAGAACGCGACATGATGTGCCTTTCCGGCAAGGTTTCGCTGGAGGTAATTTCGAGTTTGGAAGATCTAAATTCGCTGTATACGGAAGTCTGTTTTACGAATATCTCCATAATGATCGTACCTCGGTCAAATGGGAAGAACGTATGGACAATCTGACTAAAATAAGAGAAGGTGTACAGAGTGCTCGGTTTAATGAAGTTAATGGGGATATCAATTTGAAGTGGTTACCCAGTAAGGACGATTACTTTGCGGCTCGGTTCGTATTCAAAAAGAAAACAAATCAATCAGATAGCCATCAGATTGGGACTCTATCCCTCGACAATCAGCCAATACAACAAAGTCCTTTATCTGTAAGTCAAAATGATCGTCAGACTGATAATGGAATTCTTGGAGCTCTTTTTTATCAACACACATTCAAGGATCAAAGTACTTTAGACTTATACGCTCACTATAATCGTGGAACGGCGGACTTTTATAAATCAACAGACGAGTTGTGGGAAAAAGAGCGAAGCACCACACATATAGGACTCAACTCAATTCGCAATCAATATACTTTCAATGCTGATTATTCTAGTGGATCTCATTCTTTTGGATCTTTTGAACTCGGTAACCATTTGGTGCATACTGACGATCAAATATTAAATGTCGAATCTGGTCCTTTTGTCAAAGAAAGTATTTTGCAACTCAGCAATTACACTTTCGCAACTTATCAGCAACGATGGCATAGATTTATGCTAATGACTTCAGTGGGGATACAAGGACTATTTGTCAAAGCTTCAGATCGCAAGAGTAGCTACTTCCGACCTCGCACTTCTGAAAGTCTCGTGTATGTGATTGATGACAAACAAGCTATCAGACTAAGCCATGTATTGACTAACAGTCTACCATCATCAATGCAACTTGGAACTTTCTCAACCTCCTCTAATCCGCTATTACGTGAAGAAGGAAATATACACCTAAGACCAAACAAAAAAAATGTCCTTGGGCTGTCTTATAAACTCAGCCTTGGTAAAGTGAGATTTTCATTGAGTTCAGATCAAACATGGATCAGAGATATCATCGAACCCTATATCTATATGGACGGAGAGCAATACGTTCGATCCTATCGAAATAATGGCACCTATAGGTGCTTCACCTTTGGACCGTTGATCAGTTTCCAACACAACAATATCACTGCAATGTTAGGATCCAATGTTATGTTGGAGCACTTCAATGAGCAACCAAAACAATGGTCGTGGCAAGTTGATGGTAGCTTGATTTGGTGGATGAAAGATAACTTAGGACTAACCGCCTCCATTAAGTATATGCCCAAAAGTTATACGAGTATCTCTGTCACACACTTCAAGAACCCATCAGTGGCTGACATATCGCTTGCTTGGTATCCTACAGACAACATCCAAATCAGTATTGGAATACCATACTTTTGGGGAGTCAGGGAGCAATACAGTATAATCAACTCCGCTGGTTACTACCAAAAGGTAACGCAACAATTTACTAGCAGTAGTTTGCGCCCATTCATACTCTTTTCATACACATTACGCAAGCATTCCAAACTGCAAATTAGAAGTCTTATGCCAGAGGGGGCATTATAGCCAATAAGCTAATGCAATTATTTGCCCATAAGTGAGGAATAGAGGATTAATGTCATATTTCCAACGAGATGCAATGGATTGCGGACCAGTATGCTTGGCTATGGTGTCCGAGCACGACGGACTGCATCCTGATCGAGACCAGTTGAGGCAGCTTTGCGACCTTAACAAGGAGGGGGGTATCGCTTCTTGGCATTAGCAAAGCTGCAGAAAAAATTAAGTTTAAGACAATCGGAGGACGATTGAGCTTTGAGATGCTTTCTAATGAAACGACTTTGCCCCGTATTGTTAATTGGAATCAAAATCATTTTGAAGTAGTCCACAAAATTAGAAAATATCGAAAAGGACGATACTCTGTTTATGTGGCTAATCCTGCAAGAGGATTAGTTACATATAGTAAAGAGGAATTCTGCGAACATTGGGTAAGTACCAAGACCAATGGAGAAGAAAAAGGTATTGCACTGCTTCTTGAACCCACGGAGCAATTTTATACGCAAAAGGATGCGAAAGCAGTTCCTACTCAAAATCGCTTGAAATTCCTTTGGGGCTATCTCAAGAAGTATAAACGCTACTTCACGCAACTCATTCTCGGTCTTTTGCTTGGCTCGCTCCTGCAACTAGTTTTTCCCTTCCTTACCCAGTCTATTGTGGATACAGGTATTGGAGGAAAAGATATAGGCTTTGTATGGTTAGTACTCTTAGCGGAGATGATGCTCCTCTTCAGCCGTACAGCCATCGACTTCATCCGCTCTAAGATACTACTGCGTATCTCCACACGCATCAACATCTCACTCATCTCGGACTTCTTCACCAAGTTGATGAAGCTCCCGATGAAGTTCTTCGACACCAAACTAATGGGAGACCTATTACAACGTATCGAAGACCATCGCCGTGTAGAGCAATTCCTCACATCAAGTAGTCTGAGCTTGCTTTTCTCCTTCTTCACATTCTTAGTGTTTGGAGTTGTCTTGGCAGTCTATAATCTCGGCATCTAATTTCTCAGAAGATGAAAAAGCCAAAACTCTTTGTAGCACTAGTCCTCGTTCTCGGGGCGGTTGCTCTCGTGGGGTGCAACGGCAAGTCTCAGCCCACACAGAAAGAAAAAGAGCCCTTCTATGCAAAAGAGGGATCTTTTCTCTACCTCAATGTAAGAAATTCAAACACAATGAAAACTGAAACTGAAAAACAAGAAGAGGGGAATCTCCTCCTCTCTCCTCTCAATATAACAAAATATTCTGCTGGTATTATTAGTGTTGACACAAAAAATCAACAAGGCAATTTTGGTCTCTCTGACGATATGAGGGATATAGAGAATAGCCGTATAAAGATGTGGTCGGGAATGATAATCAGTAAACGACCCCACAAAGTAGAAGGTGTGTGGGGGAGCGTGCAGAAGTGGATGCTCCTTGATGATGGGTGGATATCAGATAGAGATGTGCGCCTTGTGGTAGCTAATATTGACCCTATTACAACAGATGGATGAAACATCTACTAGCAAAGTGAGCATACACAAGAGGAGGAAACATCCACTAGCAAATAGTATATAAAAAAAGAGAGCCTTTTATCTATCTTGATAAAA
>KQ959252.1 GCA_001552775.1 Bacteroidales bacterium KA00251 | reverse complement strand
AAAAAAAGAGAGCCTTTTATCTATCTTGATAAAAAGCTCTCTCTTGCAAAAAAGACGGCGGCAACCTACTCTCCCACTTTTACGCAGTACCATCGGCGAGACTAGGCTTAACTTCTCTGTTCGGAATGGGAAGAGGTGGATCCCTAGCTCTATAACCACCTTAAGAACGGTGACATGAATGTGACACTTTTTTTATCGTAGCTAACTTCAATCGCGCTACCTAGAAACTAAACAAGCAAAGGAAAGAATCAGCCAAGGAAGTCTTCTATACTCCGCAGCCCTTGCGAATACTATGCTTACACATTGTATTCTTTCGCCACGATCGTAACTTGTGCTTCCTCTTATGATTGTCTACTCATAAGCTTTCTCACGAAAAAATTACGGGAAATTAGTACTGCTCGGCTGTGACATTACTGTCTATACACCTGCAGCCTATCAAGGTCGTAGTCTTCAACCTCCCTTATATAGATATCTTATCTTGGGGCTGGCTTCGTGCTTAGATGCTTTCAGCACTTATCCGTACCCGACGCAGCTACTCGGCAATGCTCCCGGCGGAACAACCGATTGACCGGAGGTCGGTCCAACACGGTCCTCTCGTACTAGTGTCAGAACCCCTCAAATATCTCACGCCCACAACAGATA
>KQ959251.1 GCA_001552775.1 Bacteroidales bacterium KA00251 | reverse complement strand
TAGGGTCTGTGAGGAAGTCGTTGCCATTGACCGAAGCCACGAAGCTCGCCAAGTGTGGTCGCTCCTCAATGTGCTTCTCGTAAGGCATACGGTACTTCACCTGCGGACAGGTAATAAGGTTCTTCAGTTCGTTTTCATCTCGCTTGTTGAGGGCTTTGAGCTGGTCGTCAATGTTGATGATGAGATTTTGCCCGATAAGGCTCAGCACATCTTTCTCCTGCGGGTATATCTTTCCCGTATAACGGTAATCGGAGAGAGCTGGTGGGCAGAGCAGGTCTAGAAAAGTCGTTTTGAACTTGCCTTGCTCGCCTGTCAGCACAAGGCAGGTGTGATTGCGACACTGCTTGTCGTCCATAGCATTGGCTACTACAGCCACGAGCCACTTGGTAAGGTATTCCTTCCATTTCTCTGGATTGGCTACGCTCACGCAGTCGGCAAGGGCGGTAATTGCTCCTTTCTTGGCTTCTTCCATTATCGGTAAGCTGTGGAAATAGGCTTGTACGGGATTGACACGTGGGGAGAAATCGCTTTCGATGATGCTGTACAGGTTCTCGGGTGAGGTCTGTACATCGGCTTCCTTGTCCAAGGCTCGCCTGAGGGTGTTGATACGATAGCGGTCTACGGCGGTGTAATCGCCCTTGCCTCGTAGACGATACTCGGGTCGGTGCAACACGGCGTTGTACCGAAACTGGTACTGAGCGGAAAGATACGCTTCTATTTGATCGTTTTTGGAGGGGCTATCCTTTTCTTCTAGCT
>KQ959250.1 GCA_001552775.1 Bacteroidales bacterium KA00251 | reverse complement strand
TGTAGGTTTGTGTTTGTCCGCTGTCGTAATAAAGCCTCGCTTTAAGCCCCTCTACCTCGGCTTCCCCTTGGTTGTTCCCTACGATTGGTTGATTGTACAAAGGAGAAATGATGAAATTCTTTATTAGAGAACGTTTGTGGTAATATTGTTGCGTAATTCGGAACTTTCATTATCTTTGTATTGCGTCAGGCAAGATAGCAACTGTGAGAATCATTAGCGAGAAGAAGATAAGAGATTATTACGAGCAAGAGCCTAAAAGCAAGGTTGCTTTGCTCTATTGGGTAGCAGTGGTAAAATGTGCCTCATGGCTTAATGCTTCTGATGTAAAACGAGACTTTGTCTCTGTAGATGCTATCGGCAATCAACGCTATGTCTTCAACATAGGAGGAAATAAATACCATCTAGTTGTGGTCGTGCAGTTTGCTCATCAGTGCCTATATATTCGTTTTGTGGGAACTCACAAAGAGTACGACAAAATAGATTGCTTAACCATTTGACGAATTAACTATGTACACGAAAGACCAATACGAATACGCTTTAGATAGGATAGAGAAGCTTTTGCCTCTTATGGAAAGTGAGAAAATCAGCTCCGAGGAAGAGCAAGAGCTATCAATAATGAGCGAAGTGGTTGCTTCCTATGAAGAAGAGCATTATCCACTTGACAAACTCACTTTAGGGGAGCTGATAAGCTATGCTCTTACTGAGCAAGGAAAAACGCAAGCGGATTTAGCTCGAGAGCTTGGTATTTCTCCTTCACGAGTGAGTGCCTTTGTGAATAACAAAAGTGAACCTTCGCTAACGGTGGCAGGTAGAATTTGCCGTTTCCTTGGAATTTCTGCAGAATTGGTACTAGGATGCTAAAAGGGGCTTTTGCGTAAGGTAGTGGAGTAAGCAGTCGGATCTCTACCTTGGACCTAGTTACTATCTGAGGGGTACGATAGAGAATATGAAGCGACTAATGACGCAAAAGGGCACTCCTTAGTAGGAATGCCCTTTTTCTTTTGCTTAATTGGTAGCTATTCTGCTTGGTAGCAAATTTAGTTGAAGAGTTGTTGTCAATCGGTGTGGATGTTTTCGCCATCGATAAAGGCTACTAGCTTGTCCACTTTTGCCCCTCCTTTTGTGAAAATGGTTGTCTTGTCGCTTTCTGCTAAAGGTTAGATGATCCCTTTTCGTACAAGGAGACGCTCCATTGTTTGTTGTACGTCTTGAGCAGCTTTTGCAGCAGCCTTTGCAAAGAAGTCGCTATTGTCGGCATAGATGATAGATCTTGAGGCATTGACAATAAGGCCACAATCCATAGTTAGCCCTTCGTTGGCGACTGTTTCTAAGTCTCCACCTTGAGCACCTATTCCTGGCACAAGAAGGAAATAGTCTGGAGCGAGTTCTCTAATACGCTGGATATATTTTGGTTTTGTTGCACCCACGACAAACATGAGGTGCTCTGGGCTTGCCCACGAAGTTGCGGTTTCGATGACTTCTTCAAAGAGGGGTTTCCCATTTTCAAGGGATTTGAGCTGAAAGTCTTCAGATCCTTGATTGGATGTAAGAGCAAGGAGGATGACCCATAGTTCTGGATATTCTAGAAAAGGTTTTACGCTATCGGCACCCATGTAAGGTGCTACCGTGATGGCGTCGGCTTTGAAGTGCTCGAAATAAGCCCTTGCGTAGAGCGAACTGGTGTTTCCTATGTCTCCTCTTTTAGCATCTGCGATAACAAAGTGACTGGGATAGTGCGTTTTTATATACTCTACCGTTTCTTCAAATACTTTTATACCGTAGGAGCCCATTGCTTCATAAAAAGCGAGATTGGGCTTGTATGCCATACAGTATGGACTGGTAGCATCAATGATAGCCTTGTTGAAATAGAGCATTGGGTTTTCCTTCTCCATCACCGAGGCTGGCAGTTTTTTTACATCTGTGTCTAGTCCCACACAAAGGAAGGAGTGTTTCTCTTTGATGTTTTCGATAAGCTGTTGTCTATTCATTGTGAATTATAGCAACTTGCGGGTAAATTAAATGTTTTGATCAATTATTCAAAAGATGTGGCGAGACACTAGCTAAGAGAAGCTTCGTGCAGGCGAGCGCTATTTTCTTCAAGTGCGAGGGCATCGATAATTGGCTGTAGGTCGCCACCAAGTACACCTTGCAGATTGTGGAGCGTAAGTCCGATTCGGTGATCTGTAACGCGTCCTTGAGGAAAGTTGTAAGTTCGTATTTTTGCACTTCTGTCGCCAGTGGAGACCATTGTCTTACGCGACTTAGCCTTTTCCTCTTCCACTTTTTGTAGTTCCATATCGTAGATACGGGTGCGAAGTTCAGCGAGAGCTTTGGCTTTGTTTTTGAGTTGAGAGCGCTCGTCTTGACATTGTACCATAATGCCTGTGGGGATATGTACGATGCGTACCGCCGAGTATGTGGTATTGACGCTCTGCCCTCCAGCACCACTTGAGCAGAAAGTGTCGATTCTCAGGTCTGAGTCTTTGATCTCCACATCAAATTCGTCCGCTTCTGGAAAGACTGCCACTGTCGCAGCACTTGTATGGATACGCCCTTGGGTCTCAGTAGCAGGCACACGTTGCACACGATGTACACCCGACTCATACTTGAGTAATCCATATACACCATCCCCCTCTACCGTGAAAACGATCTCTTTATATCCGCCAAGAGCCCCCTCTGCAAAGTCAGTGATAGCCAATTTCCATCCTTTGGACTCTATGTAGTAGCTGTACATTTTGAAGAGGTCTCTTGCAAAGAGAGCCGCTTCGTCGCCTCCTGTTCCAGCACGTATTTCCATAATCGCATTGCGGTCGTCGTTTGGGTCTTGAGGGAGGAGCAGTAAGGCGATATTTTCTTCTAGAGAGGGGAGGATGCTATGAAGATGTGTAAGCTCTTCTTCAGCTAGCTCCTTCATCTCGGGGTCGTTTCCATGGGCGATAAGCTCTTCCGCTTCAGCAATGGTCTTCTTGGCTTGCTTATATTTTTCGTATTCGCAGTTAAGTTTTTGCAGGTGCTTGTACTCTTTGCTTAGCTGTACGTATCGCTTTTCATCGGCTAGCACCTCTGGGTCTGTAATCAAGAGTTCCACTTCGTGGAAGCGGTCTTGCAAAGAAGATAGGTGTCCTTGTAGTTTTTCTAGATTCATTCTTAATAAACGATAGTCCCGTAAGGGGTTGCTAGAGTAAGTTTATTGCCCTCTGCACACTCTTCAACACGACCAATCACTTGGGCATCTACATGAAATGCTTTGGCTACGGTGATGACCTCTTTAGCCTCTTCCGGGGCTACATAGAGCTCCATGCGATGTCCCATGTTGAAGACACTGTATAGCTCTTTGGGAGAGGCTCCACTAGCCTCAGCAATGAGTTTAAAGAGTGGGGGTATAGGGAGTAAGTTGTCTTTGATGATATGCTTGTTTTTTACGAAGTGGAGCACTTTTGTTTGAGCTCCTCCCGTACAGTGTACCATGCCATGTATGTTTTTTCGGAATCCTTGACGGAGTAGGGCTACAATGATTGGGGCATAGGTGCGAGTAGGGGATAGAACTAGCTTTCCAGCATCAAGAGGAGTACCCTCTACAGGATCTGTAAGCTCCCATTTTCCACAGTAAGTTAAGTCTTCAGGAATAGCGGGGTCAAACGACTCGGGGTATTTGCGAGCTACATTTTTGGAAAATATTTCGTGGCGAGCAGAGGTTAGACCATTGCTTCCAGTTCCTCCATTGTATTCTCTTTCATAGGTAGCTTGTCCATAGCTTGCTAGCCCTACGATTACATCACCTGCCTTTATGCGTGCATTGTCGATCACTTCTTCGCGAGGTATACGACACGATACAGTACTATCCACGATAACCGTGCGTACAAGGTCGCCAACATCGGCGGTTTCCCCTCCAGACGAGTGAATACCCATGCCAAGACTTCTAAGCTCGGCGAGGAATTTTTCAGTTCCTTCTATGAGAGTCTTGATGACTTCACCAGGAATGAGGTTTTTGTTTCTACCAATAGTGGACGAAAGTACAATATTGTTGACCGCCCCAACGCAGAGGAGGTCGTCGGTATTCATTACAATGGCATCTTGTGCAATGCCTTCCCATACCGATAGATCGCCAGTCTCTTTCCAGTAGGCGTAAGCCAGTGCACTTTTTGTGCCGGCACCATCTGCATGCATTAAAGTGCAAAAGCTGTCGTCTCCCCCCATTACATCAGGGATAATCTTGCAGAAGGCGAGGGGAAAGAGTCCTTTGTCTACCTTAGAGATTGCTTGGTGAACCTCCGTTTTGGAAGCCGAAACGCCTCGTCTTGCATAGCGCTGTTGTGCCTCTAGTGCTGTATTGTTTTCTTCTTTCATCTTGTTTTGCTTCGTCTTGGTGAAACTCTTTTCAAGCAATTATCGTAATAAGAGCACATCTCCTTCTGTAGGTACGTACTCCTCTATGTCGAGACCGTTGAGCTGGTAGAGTGATTTTACCTTCATGCCATAGGTTTGTGCGATACTATGCATAGAGTCTCCTATTTTTACAACGTGATCGGGATGAGCAGCAGTAGCAGTTTTGTTTTTTTCTTGGAGGTATACTATATCTCCCTTTCTAAGAGGAAAATCTAAAGGTGCTTCGTTGTATGAAGCTAGCTTTTGGGGCTTTAGATTCATCTCTTTAGCAATTGATGTATAGGTGTCTCCTTCTTGGGCAATAACGTATAGAAGCCCATAGCTTATATAGCCTTCGTGCTTAATGCCGTTATCCTCCTCTTGTTTTTCTTCTTCTAAAGGACGATAGTTGCCCGCTCTCATCCAACGGGGATATTGCTCCTTGTCTAGCTCGTACAGCTCGTACAGCTCAATGAGCGCAATAAGTTTATTGGCATATCCCTTGTCTGTAGCGTATCCTGCTTTTTGCAGTCCCTTTGCCCATCCTTTGTAGTCTTTCACTTCAAGGTCATAGAGAAATTGATAACGTGGTTGCTTGAGAAAGTTGGAGTGATCGTTGTAGGAATCTAAGGCGGAAAGATAGCTTCTAAAGCATTCGTTCTTATAGTCGTCATCACGATAAGTACGTTTGCCCATCCACGACTTGTGACATTTTATCCCAAAGTGGTTGTGGTGTACTGAGGCTAGTGTACTCAACCCAGCGCCACTTTCAAGAAGTCCTTGAGCAAGAGTAATGGAAGCTGGAATTTTGTGTTTCCGCATTTGATGGATACCCTCTGTGGCAAACTGATGAATGTATTGCTCGTAGGTGGTATTACGCCGTTGGGCATAGACCGAGGTGGAGAAGAGAAAGGAAAAGACAAGAAGTATGAGCGCGAAATATGCTCTGTTATAGGACACTTTTCTACAAGTAATTACTTGCGGAAACCCTTTAAAATAGGTGGCGTATTCTCTTGTTCTTTTCATTTTCCTTTCTTGTTGTAGCTACCTCTACTTAGTGCTTTTTGGAAGAAGCCCTATTAATAAGATGTACTATGCGTTACAAAGGTACGATTTTTTACTGGAGCTTTTGTATTTATCGCTTTTTCTCTCAGAGGTGTGAGGTCAAAGAGATTGTGATAGGATTTAAACCTCGTTGGTAAATCCTGTGTTAGGGTTCTCTTTGTGTGTTAGGGTTCTCTTTGTGTGTTAGGGTTACGGTTCCCTTTTAAAAGGTGTGTGATCTTTTGTGCATTCTTTGTTTTTACTGGAGCTGTGCTAGGACCCTTCTTTTTAGAAAAGAGAGATCTTTTCCTTTCTGCGTGGCTATTGATCAGAAAAACCAACAATCGCAATTTCTTCAAGACGAAACTCTTCTAGTCTTTTGTTTTTGTTCCTTAATGAGGTGTCTTTATTGAGGGAATATTTATTTTGCGTTCATTGACGAGAAAAAAATGAAAGAGGACCTAGGTAAGCCTAGGTCCTCCAACAAACGAATAAAACTCAAAAATCCTTTACTCTTGCGTCACCAAGACGTGTAAGCAAAGTCCTTTTTTTTGGTGATGAGCATTAGTGCATTGTCCACCTGTTTCCTCCTTCACGTAGTGTTTGCCGTACAAAAGGAGTTGTTTTCACGGGTTCCTACTCTGCCTTTCAGCGGTAATTTCTTGTAAGATCTCAATGAGGACTTACAAGTCCAAAAAATAAAGGAGGAGGAATTTCTCTTGAATTGCCCTATTTAGGGTAGGGAAGAGACCCCCTAATATGAGGGTGTGGGAGTACTCTTACCTAGCCTTCTTATAATGCAGTAAACTGTTGCCTAAAAGGAGGAGAGAACCTGTTTCCTATATTGAGGTCTCTCTCGGGACAATGCCTCTTACTGCCTCTCTTTTATTCTACCCCTTTGTGTGGAGTAGGTCAACTTTCCTCTTATTCTTGTTCGATAGCATCGTTGGGGCATGCAGCTGCACAAGCTCCGCATTCGATGCAAGCAGATCCGTCAATTTTGTAGATGTCGCCTTCGCTAATAGCTCCTACTGGACATTCGTCAATACAACTTCCACAAGCGATACAATTACTTTTGATTACGTAAGCCATAATTTTTTCCTTTTCTTTCTTTAAAGTTTCCAATTCGTAAGTTCCCTTTCTTTTTCTCTTCTGAGAATCTTAGGGGAAGGGAATGGGGATGAAATACGTTTTATCCCTTCTTGCACTGCAAAGATAGTAAAAGAATTTATTAGTACCAAGAAATAGGTATATAGAAGTTTTGAATAGTAGGTTGATCTTCCTTTGGATATTTTGTGCTAATTTCTTGTTTGTCAGTGTTATTTGTGGTTTGTGTCTCTTGTTTTTGCTCTAAGTAATTATTTTAATTATGTAGTCTTAAGTGGGTATTAATATACCTACCATGGTAATCTTTATATATACTTAGTAACGAGTTCAAGCCTTGTTAATGTGATTTTAGTGCGTAATATGAGCATGAAAAAGGCTTCAAGATAACTCTTGAAGCCTTTTGTTAGTGAGCTTATTTGGATCTTTTTTCTTTTCTCAACCTGTCGAGGTGTGCTTTCCGAAGTCTAAGTATAAGGTAGGAACCAAAGATCAGTAGAGTCGTAGCGAGTGCAATGAGATGGGATAGGGCACTGTCGCCATTTTCAAGAGCATTGATGGTCCAAGAGGTGCGAAGAAGGGTAGAGTGACAGAAAAGTAAAGCATAGAAGAGATAACTCCAGCGCTGGATATTTTTCCATCGTTTGGCACCTAGTCGTCTATGAATTGCTGGGAAAGAAGTGATCCAAAGAATAAGCAGAAGTGTGGCTAGGAAGAGTCCTATAAAAAAAGCAATTTGCATTAGGAGTTCGCTGGTAGCACCTATGGGTTCACCATGAAGTTGACCAAACGACTCCCCTTTGAAAATATATTTAAGATTACTTGGTGTAATATGGAGAATGCGAGTGGTAGCATGAACGATAACGGGGAAGCCCACCATTATAGACAGTTCCTTGCGTATGCTCATTAGCTTTGCTACAGCTTTGTTTTTTGTGCTAAGAGCGCCCATATACATGATGAGTATAAGTAGGGGGAAAGATATACCATAAATATGGACGAACTGGCGTAAAATCGTGCCGAGTATGGGAATCTTGAAGAGTGCACGAGGGTCTGAGTGAACTCCCAGCATTGGGAGAAACGTGTTAACAAGCGCAATGAATGCAATAGCACCAAAGAAATAATAGTAACCCTTGGCATGTCGTTTGATGGAGCGGTGGAGTAGCAGTGCGAGTGTTGTAACAAGTGCCAACGAGCCAATCAGTGGAATATACTCTGCAATGAGATCGACGATTGCTTTTAAAAGTTGAATCATAGTGTGATAAGAGTTTTATTCTGTTATGAGTTTTATTTTGCTTCTTATTAGCAAAGGTAGTTTCTTTTCTCGTATTGTGATGTAAAAAAAGAGGGGTTGTTGCCATTTTAGAATGGAGCTAATGTACCAACAAAGCCTGCCTCTTGTGAATGTTTTTTTACTTGAAGCGTCTTCAGGTCTTTGAGCGGAAAAGCCTCTCCTTCTAGCTTTTTCTTTGTAGCTTTTCTAGAAGGCTTTGATTCTTGTTGCTATTAATGTTGCTATTAAATTACAAATAAAAATTGTACCTTTGCGGAGTGCATGCAGAGAGTCTTTGCTTCTCATAGTGGATCTAGGAAGTAAATAGTCGCTCTTGAGTCGCGTCTATTGGCGATAGAGAAGAGTTGCTCTTTGTATTGTATTTGTAAAAAAGAATAACCAACGGGCAGAAAAACTGCCTTATAGAGAGTTAGTAACAATGAAAAAAGGTATTCACCCCGATAACTACCGCTTTGTAGTTTTCAAAGACATGTCCAACGATGAAATCTTCATCACTAAGTCTACGATCAACGCAAAAGAGACTATTGATGTAGATGGAGTAACCTATCCCCTCGTAAAGGTGGAAATCTCCAACACGAGTCACCCTTTCTTTACGGGTAAGGCAAAACTTGTCGATACTGCTGGACGTGTAGATAAGTTCTTGAGTCGCTACGGCAAGAGAAACGCAAAGAAATAGTAGGATATCGTTTATATAATGGTGAGATAGCCTAATAAAGTGGTGCTTTCTCGCCAGAGGGGTCGTTGAGTTACTTATACAACTAGCCCTCAAATAACGATTTACTGAACAATAAGAGGCTTCATCCCTTTTAGGAATGAGGTCTCTTTCTGTATACGGAGAGCTAGCTTGTGGCGAGAATCGAAACAGCTGGTGGAGCGGAAGATGGTCAATTCTTAGCCGTAAGTGACGAAAGAAGAGAGCGAGAGTAGGAGTCTGGCTAGTCAATGCTGGTTGCAATTCCCACATTTTCAACGCCACGAAGGAGTGGTTTTTCGCATTGTAGGTAAAGTTTTATTTCGTAGAGTCCAGCAGTTGGGAGGGAATAGAAGGGTTCAAGTGCAACCTCAAACTGTCGGTAGCTCCCCTTGAAGTTTTTGAAGTCTCCAGGATTTTGAGCTATTCTAATGGATGTTTTTCCTTCCTTCGTAAAGCCAAGAGTATTGTGAAGGGTATAGCCTAGGGGGAGCTCCAGCCACTCAAAGTCGTTGTTGAGTCGAAGTTGTATCTCTGCGAAGAGGGAAGATTGACTTTGGGGTACAAAGATGTCAAAATGAAGGGTGTCTTCCCTTGTCCACTCAGCGTGCGGAAGTTGTACGAAGTGGATCTCTTTTTTCTTTTCTTGCAAGCATGAAGAGAAAGCGACAGAGAGGACTAGTGCACCGAGCAAAAGTTTATGGACAAGCGAATTCACTCGTTTTGTGGGGCGTTTTTAGGGGTTTTTCTTATCCGTCTAGGCGTACCTCTTTTCGCAATAGGTCTTGCCATAGTCGTGTCTCCACTAGGGGAGAAGGAAGTTTTTGTTGGGGTCTCTATGCTGGGAACCCTTTTTTTTCCTCTTCGTCGTCCTTGTCTCTTCTCTTTTTCTTGGTCAAAACGCGTAAGAGGGTTCGTGTTGAGAATGTCGGAAGATGCTTTGGCCTTATCGCTATTTTCAGGTTGTAAGGAGGGGAAGATAATCCCTTCACTGTTTTCTTGAAGGATCTTTTTTGCTTTTCTCGCTGAAAGGGTTATGGGGGTACTCGAGGGGTCCTCTTCTAGACGATAAGTGACCTCTCCTTTGAGTAAATCTGCTTTTACGAAGGTGTAGTTACCCTCCACAGCTTTGAGCGTAGCATTTCGAGGTGGAAGTTTTTTTTGAGCTTCTACATAGGCGTCTACTTCGAAGTTTGTACAGCATTTAAGTTTTCCACACTGTCCTGTAAGTTTTTCTGGATTTAGAGGAAGTTCTTGAAATCGTGCCGCCTGAGTATTGACAGAGTGAAAGTTTTTCATCCATGAGGAGCAGCATAATTGCCTTCCACAGGGACCAATTCCTCCTATTCTTCCTGTCTCTTGGCGTGCCCCAATTTGTTTCATCTCTACGCGAATGTGGAAAGTCGAAGCCAGTACGCGGATAAGTTGCCTAAAGTCTACTCGTCCTTCAGCTATATAGTAGAAGATTGCTTTTGTACCATCACCTTGGTACTCTACGTCTCCAATTTTCATTTCTAGCCCAAGCTCTGTAGCGATCTGGCGAGACTCTATCATAGTGCGGTGCTCCAGTGCTTTGAAGGCATGGTAGCGCTCAAGATCATGCTCTGTAGCTATACGGTATATTTGCTTTGGTTGACCTTTTATAGAACCACTATTGACTCGCATTTGCTCATCTACGGCAGCTCCTACTAGGGAGACTCTCCCTATATCTAGGCCTGGACTACCCTCTACCGCTACCATATCCTCTTTTCTAAGGGATATACCTAAGGGATTGAAAAAGTATTCCTTTCGTGTGTTTTTGAATTGTACCTCAACGTAAGGGTGCTCCTCAATAGGGGATATATCGCTATATGTATCAAAGCTATAGAGCTGGTATTTACCAGATCCTCGTGCTCCTTCGGCGGTAATATATTGTGATTGTAGAGAAAAATCTTTTTTGCTATTCATTTTGTAGGGCTACTAGGCACCATCTTTCTTAGTGCGTATAGGGTTGACCGCACAGGATAATGGAGGCTCCGTCTTACGGTTGCGTACTTGTTACAAAGTTACCTATTTCTCTGATACAATTGTGTACGATCTCTTGATTGCTCCTTGGCAAAAAGTCTCAATGGTGTGCTTAGCAATCGGTTTAAACTGCTTAACTTTGCACGCAGAGTCTCAATACAAGGGAGAAAAATGCGACTTACCAAGATAAAAAAGATTCATCTCTATGTGGCACGGCACTTCTTACCGATGTTGCTGATGACCGTATTTATCTGCTGGTTTGTAGTACTTATGCAGTTTATGTGGCAGCACACAGAAGACTTTGTGGGCAAAGGACTGGACATGTCTACACTGCTTCAGGTACTCTTTCATGCTGCTCTTATGGCCTTTCCAACAGCACTCCCCTTGGGGGTGTTGCTCGCCTCTTTGATGACCTTTGGTGGGCTTGGTGAGCGACTTGAGCTCTTAGCAATAAAGAGTGCTGGAATGCCTCTTCACAAAGTGATGGTCTCTCTCTTCGTAATTTGTGTCGTGCTAGGAGGGGGGCTATTTGTCTATCTCAATACAGTGATGATGGAGTCTCAAGTCCGGTTTTATCAGATTGCCTTTTCTGCTAGACAGAAGCAACCCGATCTTGAGATCCCTGAAGGAAGTTTCTATAATGGTATTGAGAATTATAGCATCTTTGTAAAGAAAAAACTACACCGCGAAAAGTTGCTTGAGGGCGTCCTTATTTACGATCTCTCTCAAGGCTTTCAAGAAACTCGAATTATTCGTGCTGATACTGGTAAATTGGCGATGGATATTTCCAAAACCTTTCTTACGTTAGACCTCTATCATGGAGAGAGTTTTCAACAATTGAAAAAACCAATATCTCCCACCTCGGAAGAAGTAACCTATGGAGAGGATGTGCCAGACTCCTATTTTAAAGAAGAGTTTAAATACAAACAGATCATTATCCCCTTTGATGCCAATTTTAGTATTCAAAGCGATGAGGGACTAAGAAACCAATTCGTTGGAAAAAATCTTTGGCAGCTGACTCGCTATATTCAAGATACTGCCAGATATGCTCTTGATAGTATTGGGATGAACAATGCGGATAATGCTTTGAAGAGTGTGGATGAGGTGACCGACAACCTTTCCTTTTCTAGAAGAGACACCTCCGAATTAGGAATAGCGGGATACCACGAGATTGAAAAAAAAGCCACAAAAAAGACTGTTTCGATCGACTCTTTGATACACAGCATGTCCCCTTCTGAAGTTGCAGAAGCAATGTCTGAGGCAGCAGAACGCTTGACGCGACTTAGGGATGAAGCGGATTTTATGTTCAATGAATACGACTGGCAAGCCTATTTCTACAGAACGCATGACCAGGAGCGTCACCGCAAGTTTACTTTCCCTGTTGCCTGTATACTTTTCTTTTTTATTGGGGCTCCTTTAGGGTCAATTATTCGCAAGGGAGGCATAGGTACTCCTATGGTAGCCAGTGTACTCATTTTTATTGTCTACTATATGATCGACACATACGGCTACAAGATGGGCTACAATGGTGAGTGGCCTGTCTGGATCGGTATGTGGCTCTCTACATTTTGCTTGCTTCCTTTAGGTGCGTGGCTTACCTACCAAGCAACTCGAGACTCGGCCTCTCTCAATCTAGATAACGTGGCCATGCGTTTGAAGACATTTTTGAGTAGAAATCGAAGTCGCGATCTTCGCATTCGAGAACTTATTCTTCATCCCCTTAGTGATGAAAAAGCACTCGAAGTCCTAGGGATTACCAGACGTAAACTCCATGCAATAGAAGAAAACCCCTTTTGGAAGAAAGGTACGTTTAGGCATAAGTATCTCCTACAACTCAATGAGCAGTACCGTGCGGCTTATGTAGCTGTTGAACTGATGATCAATAAACTTCTTGATAGGAGAGGTTATGAACTTCCTGTTAAGCTTGCTGAGATCCCTCCTCTTGAGCGTAGCTTTTCTCCATTAGTCATTAAAAATCGGTTGCTCTACGGAGTCTTTTTGTTTATTATCCCACTCTCTTTGCTATTTATTTGCTATCTTTACATACGTAGAAGAAATCAAAGAAAAAAACTACTGGAGATAAAGAGAAAACTCAGTGAGGTAGAGCTACTAATTGTACCCGAGATGAGTGTATCCATGCTCCCCGAATAGAAAACTTTGCAAACTAGAAAGCTCAAATGAGCTAACTATACAGTACAAAATCGAATGGAAGAGTTTAAACTTAGCACCATAGAAGAGGCTTTACAAGACTTCAAAGAAGGAAAGTTTGTTATCGTTGTAGACGATGAAGATAGAGAAAATGAAGGAGACTTCATTATTGCTGCAGAAAAGATTACCCCAGAAAAGGTAAACTTTATGCTTCGTTATGGAAGAGGGGTGCTTTGTGCTCCTATTTCTGAAGAAGTAGCAGATCGCTTGGAGCTACCTATGCAGGTAAGCGACAATACTTCTTTGCACGAAACTCCTTTCACAGTGACAGTAGACCTTATCGGCAACGGATGTACTACAGGCGTATCTATGCACGACCGTGCAATGACGATCTTAGCCTTGGCCGACCCTAATACAAAAGCTTCTGATCTGGGCCGTCCTGGACATGTTTGTCCGTTGAGGGCTCGCTCACGAGGCGTGCTACGTCGTGCAGGGCATACCGAAGCTGCTATAGATCTTGCTCGTCTTGCAGGAATGCAACCAGTAGCTGCTCTCATTGAGATTATTAATGAGGATGGTACTATGGCACGCTTACCTCAGTTAAAAGAAGTTGCTAAGCAGTGGGGCTTTAAAATTATTACAATCAAAGATCTTATTGCTTACCGCTTGAAAACTGATTGCATCCTTGAAGAGGGAGCAACGGTTCATCTTCCTACCCAGTATGGCGATTTTAAGCTTATCCCCTTTAGACAAAAAAGTAGTGGGCTGGAACATGTTGCCTTGATAAAAGGAGATATCCATTCAGGGGATCCAGTGCTTGTAAGAGTCCATTCAAGTTGTATTACAGGAGATATCTTTGGCTCTTTGCGCTGTGAGTGTGGTGAGCAACTTCATAAATCCATGGAAATGATTGAAAAGGAAGGAAAGGGTGTCGTCATATACTTGAATCAAGAAGGGCGAGGAATAGGCTTTATGGCTAAGATGCAAGCCTACAAACTCCAAGAAGAAGGACTTGATACGGTTGATGCCAATCTCCATCTTGGTCACAAGGCAGACGAAAGAGATTATGGTGTGGGAGCACAAATGCTGCGCTCTATTGGAGTCTCTAAGATGCGCCTCATTACCAATAACCCCGTAAAGAGAATCGGCTTAGAAGCTTATGGACTTGAGATCACAGAAGTGGTACCTATTGAAGTCCAACCCAATCCATACAATGCCTTTTACCTAAAAACGAAGAAGGAGCGTATGGGGCACAAACTTCACAACATTAAGTAATATATCGTATCCCCATAGAGATTAAAAAAGACAATTTACACAACTATGAAAAGAACTTTTCTGATTGCTACTTTTTTGCTTACAAGTTTTGCCTTTGCCTTTGCTCAGAAGTACGACATTAAGTTGAATCTTCAGCCCAACGTGCGTGTACCCCTCCGTTCTACCAATGTGATCACACAGAAGATCACCATACCAGGAAAAGGTGTGCAAGAGGTCAAAACAACGGTTTCTACAGAAGTGGCTTTTTATGTTTCAGCATTGAAAGATGGAAATTATGTGATAAATGGCATTGTCAATAAGCGTGAGATTCAATCCGAATCGGCTGGGAACAAGATGACTGTCAGCGGTACTGATAGTGTGGAAAATAAATACAACAAAGACCTCATCGCAATGACGGGCAAGACCTTCGTGGCTGAAATTACCCCAAAGTTTCAGCTCGTGGGTGAGGTGAAACCTCTCAACGACAATATGACGAAAGCAGCTGCTACACAAGCCTTCTCTGTGTTACAAGATTTCTTTAAGTCGCTTTATCCCGACCATGAAGTCGCAAAAGGTGAAAGCTGGAAAGCTAGTGATGAGGAAAATGGTATAACTACCACCACTACACTTACGGATATTAACGATGTAAGCTACGTTATGGACGCAAAGGTTGTACTTAACCAGAATATGCAAGGACTAACGTTGAAAGGTGAAGGAACTCAAAATGTGGAAATCCACAAGGCAATGGGCATTCCTCTGTATGGTCTTTCAACTGTACCCGCCACAGGCTCTACTAGCTCCCCAATGGGTATGATTAGTGTAGAAGTAAATGCAATTAACAGTTTTGAACTGGTGCAGTAACTGAAGTGAGTAAACAATGAAAATATCCGAAGGCCCTGTTTGAGAATAACCACTCTTTCTCAGCAGGGCCTTTGGTCTAAAAATAGAAAAAAGATCCTACGTGCTTCCTTGAGGAATGAGACGAGAAGAGATCTCCCAAGAGTGGTATTGGAAAGTGAAGTGATGCCCTTTAATCCCTAATTATAAGGCTCACAAGTTATAAAAGAGAAAAAACAAACTATTGAAAACATGAAGAAACTACTATCTTTAATCACGCTGGGCTTGCTGGTCTTCTGTCTGCCGGCTTTAGCTCAGGGACAAAATCACAAGATCACCATCAATCAGGTAGAACATGCTGTTATGAAAGTAACATACTATGATAATACTACTAATAAAGAGGTGGTTGTACAGTCTGGAGACGAAGTCGCCCATGACACTTTTATTACCGTGGAAGTGAAAGTTGACGAAGGATGGGCTTTTAAGACATTTATCCTCAATGGAGCCGTAACACGTCCCTCTTTCGGTACTTCTCTATTTTCTAGAGTACTGGAAGACTGGACATTATCGGTAGAGCTTATCGAGGTAAAGCCTTGCACGCTTACAATAGAAAAGCCTGCAAATGGTGCCATAAAAGTTATAAGCGGAAGAACCTATAAGGAGGTAAAATCTGGTAGTCAGTTAACAGTTGGAGATCAAGTTAGTCTTTCTCTCGTACCTGATGAAGGATATGAAATGGAGCATTGGCTTATCAATGACAAGGTTTTGCCTAAAGATGAAATGAGTCCTAATTACTATAGAGGTTTAGTGCTCGAGGGCGATACGAAAATATCAGCCAAGCTTAAGCAGCTACCTCCTGCAGTAGCACTTACGACGTCAGTAGACCCTGCACAAGGTGGATTTATAAGGCTTGCGAAAGATACTGCTACTGGAAGTCTTATTCAAGATACAAACAAGATCCAAAAAGGAACAAAAATCTGTGCCACAGTAAGAACAGAAGATGGTTATTCCATTAATCATTGGCTCCTCAATGATGAAGTGAAAAAGCCCAATGAAGATCTATACGAAAGAAATCGTATTTACTTTACTATGGAGCAAGATACGAAACTAGTAGCGGTACTGAATAAGCCAGCAACTCTTACGGCATCGGTAGATCCTGCAGCAGGTGGTAAACTTACTTATTTTGATAAAGATAAAGGAAGAGCGATCAATGATACCAGTTTGATCCCTACAGGTACGAATGTGACAGTTACACTAGCCCCTACAGAAGGGTATAGTTTGAAGCATTGGAAGTTGG
>KQ959249.1 GCA_001552775.1 Bacteroidales bacterium KA00251 | reverse complement strand
ACGATAACGCAAAAGAGAGAAATTTCAACAACGGAACCATCGGGTATTCGAAGAGACTAGAGCTGTAAAGCGTATAGATGGGAGCCTTTGTTTCAAGAGTTATGGCACTCCCTTGGAGTTGCAAGTTTGCAGGGGCAAACTTAGAAACAGAGACTCAGTGCATTCAGAGAATGCAAGCATTTCAAAGGCAGGCTGCGGAACAGGGCGGAGCGGGCATTTGGAGAAATGCCATAGCTCATTAGGGCATTTTCTTCACGCTCCACTTCGTTACCGCTAAAAAAGCCCTCCTGAGCCAAGGGGAAGCAGCCCCTTTGGATACCCCCTAAAACTATATCCAACTTATGGGCTACGCAGTATTACACATAGACAAGGCTCGGGGCAACGACTCGGCAATGAGTGCCCACATCGAGCGAACGTTCGTGCCGAGCAATGTCGATGCCTCTCGCACGCACCTCAATCGAGACTTGGTGCAATTCCCCGCAAATGTCACCAACCGTACAGAAGCTATTGCACATCGCATAGCAACGGCTGGTATCTACCGAAAGGTTGCGAACAATCAAGTTAAAGCACTTCGTTTCATCCTATCAGGATCACACGAAGATATGCTCCAACTTGAAAGCGATGGACGCTTAGAGGAGTGGTGCCATAGTACGATGCAGTGGCTTTATACCACCTTTGGCAAGGCAAACGTGGTGGCAGCCACACTTCATGCTGATGAAGA
>KQ959248.1 GCA_001552775.1 Bacteroidales bacterium KA00251 | reverse complement strand
CCAACTTCCAATGCTTCAAACTATACCCTTCTGTCGGGGCTAGTGTAGCACGCAACTTAGAGCCAGTTGGGATCTTCGTAAAGTCTGTTATTGTCCTATAGGTCTCAAGATTTACAAAAGTAAGTTTGCCACCTGCTACAGGATCTACCGATGCCGTAAGAGTTGCCGGCTTATTCAGTACCGCTACTACCTTTGTATTTTGTTTGATTGTAAAATCAAAGTTATTTTTGAAGTATCCTGTTTTAGCTGGTTGTTTTTCCCCATTAATAAGCCAATGGTTAATGGAATAACCTTCTGCTAGAGTAAGTTTAATATAAATCTTACTCCCACTTAAAACATTTTGGAAATCTGTAATCTTAGGTCCATAAGAAGCATTTAAACACGCCTCAGTTTTGGTAACTCCTTCTACAGGATCTGCACTGACTTCAAGCTTCACGGGAGTTGGTTTTTCTTTCATTACAGCCGATACCGTAAGATCGTTTAGGATTTTTTGGAATCGGGTATTAGGCGAATAATCAGAAGGTCTTACCAAATTACCATCGATTATCCACTGATCAATAACGTATCCTTCGTCTGGTATAACTGTAAATTTCAAGGTAGTACCCGACATAACCTTGTCACCCGAGGCGACTTCTTGGGGGCCATTGTTAACCTTAATTGATCCGTGCTCTGGTTGCTTGATGGTAAGAGTACGAAGCTCCGATTTAACAACAGTTGCACTAATTTGGACATTACTCATAACCATACAATGTGTATTGTTCAAAGCAGAGGGCTCTTTTGTTTCTCCATTAATGAGAAATTCCGTCAATGTCCAGCCTTCTTCAACCGTTGCAGAAATTGAAAGGAAAGTAAGATTGGCAACCTCATCTCCATTAGCAACAACCTTTTCAACTCCTCCAGCTGAATAGCTTACCCTAAAGGTGCAGTGAGGCACATCCTCGATTATGACCTTACACTTTTGTGCTTGAGCTAGCAATGGCAAGCAAAGTACCAGCAAGCTCCCAGCAATAGCAGATAATAATTTCTTCATATTCTTTAGTATTTAATTCCTTGTACTTTTAGCTAGAGACTATCTAAAGGCTAATTCATCCAGAGAGAAGTGACGCAGCAATGATTCTCCTAATCTACTAGCTCTCACAAACTCTTCCTTTGAAGCTGTATAACACCTCTAGTGGCTTCTACTCTACCTGCTAAGTTAATAAAACATTTTCACATATTCAATATGATTATTCCCTAAACTTCACAAATGAACCTTTAGGACAATCTTAAATGTTTCTCTCTTAGGTATACAATTCACAGCATACGAATTCGTTTCTATCCCTATCTATGAAACGCGGTTGGATAATTCCAATCAACAATCCATCAAGAGGTGAGCTTTCCAATACACTTAATTATACTTAAAGGATACAAGCAAAAAAATCAATACCTCCTCAGAAGTGAGTAAGAGACAAAGTATACTTGCTGTACGAGGATTAGTTGAGGTAAAACGAAAACACGCACCTTTGCTACTTTAGTCTCTGCCCTATTCTCACTACACAATCAGTTTCTCTGTAGGGGAATTGCGATTGCTAACTAAAAACTGACTTTTTCTACTTCTGAAGGTTGCCCCACAAGGGCGATAAAAGGGCATAGAGAGCTACTCCCACCGATACACTCACATTGAGAGAATGTTTTGTTCCAAATTGAGGGATCTCTACAGCGCGATCGGCTTGTGCCACAAGTTCTTCACTTACACCATGCACTTCATTGCCTGCCACAAGAAGTATTTTGCGTTCTTCCATAAAGCATTCTTCAAGCGGTGTGCTATGAATCGTCTGCTCCAAGCACCATACTTCATATCCCTTCATCTTGTACTCCTCTATCACCTCTAGGGCTGTGGGTGCATAGCGAAAAGGAACAGCATCCTCCGCCCCTAGGGCTGTTTTGTGAATAAGCGGATGAGGAGGACGAGGGGTAATACCAGTAAGCACGATCTCCTCTACACGAAAAGCATCTGCGGTACGAAAGATTGCACCTACATTTTGAGCACTTCGCACATCCTCTAGCAAGATTGTAAGTGGCAAAAGGTGAGCCTCTTTATATTGGAGGGGGGTCAGCCGCTTCATCTCTGTAATACTTTGCTTGCGGTTTCTTATCATTGTCTTTTTCTCAAGTTTAGCGAGAAGGTCCTTGCTCCTCTTTTCCAATGTGCAAAGGTACCTTCTTTTGACTTAAAAGGGTATCTTTGTATAAGAGTTCAACTTAAGGACAATAATAAATCAAAAAACCTAATGAAAGAGACTTACATTCCACAAGATCCTCTCTTGGGAGGTGAAGAAGAGCATACACTTATAAGGCAAAGCGAAAAAAAGAATTCTTTCCTTCCTCTTCTTTTTTACTTTTCGTTGCTTCTTCTCTTCGTTTTGTTTCTGTGGTATACCGCAACTTATTTAGTACCTCGCTTTAATCCTGCTGATTTACAAGTTGACAAGACTAAGATTTCCTCCTTTGGAGCTTTCAAACTAAGTGTTGAGGGACACATTGGCTCTACTGTGGGTAGACTACTTTTACAAGTAATTACTATCCTTGTGGTAAGTCGCTTTGTAGGATGGCTGTTTTCAAAGGTTAAACAGCCTACGGTAATTGGTGAGATTGTAGCAGGAATACTACTTGGTCCTAGTCTACTAGGAGCCCTGTGTCCAGGTGTCTTCGAAGCAATTTTTCCCGCAGAGAGTATACAGTTTCTTGAGTTGCTCAGTTCTTTTGGGCTTATTCTCTTTATGTTTACCATTGGCATGGAGCTTAGACTCGCCGACATTCGTGCACAAGCTCGCAATGCACTCATTATTAGCCAAGCCAGCACATTCATTCCCTTCATTTTAGGGATGACTCTTGCTATATTTCTGTACCGTAATTACACACCTCATGTGCCTTTTTTTCCGATGACTCTTTTTATGGGTATTGCTATGAGCATTACAGCCTTTCCTGTATTGGCTCGCATTATCCAAGAGCGTCAGATGAGTCGTACTCCTTTTGGTAAGCTAGCGCTCAATACAGCTGCCGCTGGAGATATCTTTGCGTGGCTTTTACTTGCGGCAATTATGGCCGTTTCTCAGACAGGTAGCTTTACTTCGGCACTTTACAATTTCCTTTTCCTGCTCCTTTATGTAATCCTGATGTTTGGTGTAGTGCGCCCACTCTTCAAGTTGATTGGCAAAACTTACCACAAGCAAGAGTTAGTGACTAAGACACTGGTTGCCTTCATCTTCATTCTCCTACTGATCAGTGCTTACCTTACCGAAATCCTCAGTATGCACGCCCTCTTTGGTGCTTTCATCTTTGGACTGGTAATGCCAGAAGACCTACAATTTAGACATGTGATTACAGAAAAAGTGGAAGATGTATCACTCAACCTTTTTCTCCCGCTCTTTTTTGTCTCCTCTGGACTCAAAACGGACCTCACCCTTATCAATACCTGGGACATGATACTACTTGCGCTACTTGTAATTGCCATTGCAGTTGTAGGCAAAGTAGGAGGCACCTATGTAGCGGCACGAGTCTGCGGAAAGTCAAGAAAAAACAGCTTGTATCTCGGAGCCTACATGAATACTCGAGGGCTTATGGAGCTTGTAGTGCTAAAAATTGGTTTAGACCTTGGTATCTTACCACCTTTGCTCTTTGCTATTCTCGTACTGATGACTGTGGTTACTACCCTCATGACCACTCCTCTTATCCACCTTATCGACTGGTGTATGAAGGAGAGGAGACGGCATCACCCTGTCTCCTCAGTGGAAGAAAGCGAGGTACTAATCTCTTTTGGTCGACCTGAAACTGGTGTGGCGTTGCTCTCTTTGGCAGAGCAAATTTTCCCCTCTTATATGCTCAATAAAGGAGTTGTCGCTATGCATGCCACCCTCAACAGTGCACTTTCTACAATTGACGAGGAAAGCTACTTCAGAGAAAACTTTGCTCCTCTTGAGCGATGTGCTAAAAAACAGGAGATTCCATTACGTCCACTCTATCAAATTACAGACAATATCTCTGGAAGTATCATAGAAGAGGTAGAGCGGGGTAAATACAAGTTTCTATTGTTGGGGGCTGGGCTATCACTCTCCACGGAGAAGAACGACCAAGAGATTGTAAAGATGCGAAGAAAATGGCGACAAAACTGGAAACGAATTACGCTAAGAAGACCCTCTCCCAGTAAGGAATTAACGCGTATTCTCGACGAGCGTATGAGTCGTGTTACGGAATCGGTAGGCACCCCAGTAGGCATACTCGTCTCACGCCCTATTTCCTCCCCACCTAAACAGATTTATATAGCAATAAGCACGCACGAAAAAGAGAGCATCGCCCCCTACGCACTCCAAATGGCTGATAGTAACCACGGTAAAGTAAGCCTTTGGCCAATGATCTTCGCTCCCCTGCACGGAAAGCAACCGCTTTCTATGGGTGTTCCAGAGGCCTACAAAGAATATGATTTGGAAGTAGAGCCTCTTATGCAAGGGAAAAAGATTCCCCCCTCCTGCGATTTCCTTTTTGTAAGCCACGCCACATGGAAAGAGATGGCTCAAAAAGCACCACACCTATTAGACAATCTTCCTCCAACACTTATTATTAAGCCGAAACAATCGGCAGAGAAGTAAAGACTCCTCTCACACCTGTTGGAGCGTCTAAATACGATTCACTTCTTCCTCTTACAAAAGGTCCTTAAGATTGCAAGAAATCTTTAGGACCTTTTTTTTGTTTTCAGTCTGCATGGTCGCAGAGGTAGTTGAACACCATCGTAGCTTACTTCGTTGTAGCTGTATGAGAGTTTCGGAAAATCTCTTGGAACATTTCAAAAAAACTCTCGGAAGAATTTTGGAAAACT
>KQ959247.1 GCA_001552775.1 Bacteroidales bacterium KA00251 | reverse complement strand
GTTTTAATTAAAAGCGTTCTTTGACAGGCTTAAGACAAGCAATTTTTAAAGGATTGTGTAGTACAAGAACACTTCTGGGACATTCGTTGCTACGGAGTTTGTGAAAGCAAACTAAAGGAGTAGCAGAGGATGTACAGTAGAAAAAATAAAGTGACCCGTTCGATGAGATTTTGTCGACACTAGAGTTGATTTTCTTGCTTTAGTGGAGAGAGAGCTCCTCATGACAACTAAGACAGTATCAATTAGGTTTTAGGTTTTGGGGAAAGAATAGGGGAGAATACTTTAGATTCGTTTACTAGCACTATAAGACTTATAGTAAAAGATTCGGACATTCGAGAGTCAATCTAAGGAAGAACTTAACAAATTGAAATAACAATGGAGAGTTTGATCCTGGCTCAGGATGAACGCTAGCGATAGGCTTAACACATGCAAGTCGAGGGGTAACATGAGAAGAGCTTGCTCTTTTTGATGACGACCGGCGCACGGGTGCGTAACACGTATGCAACCTGCCCTTTATTAGCGGATACCCCGATGAAAGTCGGACTAATACGTTATGCATTGCGAAGTTTGCATGAACTTTGCAATAAAGATTTATCGATAAAGGATGGGCATGCGGTCCATTAGATAGTTGGTAGGGTAAAAGCCTACCAAGTCAATGATGGATAGGGGGACTGAGAGGTTGACCCCCCACACCGGTACTGAGATACGGACCGGACTCCTACGGGAGGCAGCAGTGAGGAATATTGGTCAATGGGCGAGAGCCTGAACCAGCCACGTCGCGTGAAGGAAGACTGACCTTACGGTTTGTAAACTTCTTTTGTAGAGGGGTAATGGCAGATACGTGTATTTGCGTGAAAGTACTCTACGAATAAGCATCGGCTAACTCCGTGCCAGCAGCCGCGGTAATACGGGGGATGCGAGCGTTATCCGGAATTATTGGGTTTAAAGGGTGCGCAGGTGGCTAATCAGGTCAGTGGTGAAAAGCTATGGCTCAACCATGGTCTTGCCATTGAAACCGTATAGCTAGAGAGGAGACGAGGTAGGCGGAATGTGTGGTGTAGCGGTGAAATGCATAGATATCACACAGAACTCCGATTGCGAAGGCAGCTTACCAGGCTTTATCTGACACTTAGGCACGACAGCGTGGGGATCAAACAGGATTAGATACCCTGGTAGTCCACGCCGTAAACGATGAATACTAGTTTTTTGCGATAAACAGTAAGAGACTAAGCGAAAGCGATAAGTATTCCACCTGGGGAGTACGCCGGCAACGGTGAAACTCAAAGGAATTGACGGGGGCCCGCACAAGCGGAGGAACATGTGGTTTAATTCGATGATACGCGAGGAACCTTACCCGGGATTGAAATTTAGGTGCATGGCGAAGAGATTTGCCTTTCCTTCGGGACTCCTAAGTAGGTGCTGCATGGTTGTCGTCAGCTCGTGCCGTGAGGTGTTGGCTTAAGTGCCATAACGAGCGCAACCCACGTTGATAGTTACTAACAGGTAAAGCTGAGGACTCTATTGATACTGCCGTCGTAAGACGAGAGGAAGGTGTGGATGACGTCAAATCAGCACGGCCCTTATATCCGGGGCGACACACGTGTTACAATGGAGAGGACAGCGAGAAGCGACTATGTGAGTAGGAGCGGATCTCTTAAACCTTTCCCCAGTTCGGATCGGAGTCTGCAACTCGACTCTGTGAAGCCGGATTCGCTAGTAATCGCGCATCAGCCATGGCGCGGTGAATACGTTCCCGGGCCTTGTACACACCGCCCGTCAAGCCATGGGAATCGGGGGTACCTGAAGTGCGTGACCGTCAAAGGAGCGTTTTAGGGTAATACTGGTGACTGGGGCTAAGTCGTAACAAGGTAGCCGTACCGGAAGGTGCGGCTGGAACAACTCCTTTCTGGAGACTCAAAGTTTTTTT
>KQ959246.1 GCA_001552775.1 Bacteroidales bacterium KA00251 | reverse complement strand
TACCTTGCAGTAATTGTTGGTGCTTAGTTATTTGCTTGTCTCAAATATAGTTGCTATCTTTGTACCAAGAAAGAGGAGTTTCTGATATTAGTCTTTCCCAGGGCCGTAGAGCAGGGAGCGAGCATTCAGAAGCCCCTCTTTTACTTTTTATAAATCTCAGGCAACCCAGGTATAAGGTCTGTAGGCATTGTAGGTTCTATAGTGTATATGACCTCTTGATTGTTGTAGAATTTATGTGCTTTCGCATTGATGTAGTACGGCTTTCCTTCTAAGGTAATCTCATAGTAGGTAAACAGTTCTGCTTCTGGGTGCTTACGTACGAGGGTTCCATTCTTATCTACCTTGTATCGCATTTCTCCCCATCCTATGTAGCGCGCATCTAAACGGGTGGTTGGTGTAATCTTAGATAGCCATCTTTGTACAGAGATGTCTGTGTAGGCATGTTCTCTAATAGTATTTAAGGAGCCTCTAAGCAAGATAAGAGATCCAGAAGCAATGTTATCTCCACTCTCTACTATCACTCCATTGTACTTGTCAATCTCCTTCTTGCACTGATTAATGTTTTCTCTTGCACTAGCTTGCACCTTCTTTAGTTCCTCTACTTCATCTAGCTCACGAAGTATCTCGCATTCCTCGTTGTCGCCTAGGGAAGAGGTGAGGTGTGGGTTTATGCAGTGTTGGTAGCCGTGCTTGCCGTAGTATGGGTGGTGCGGGGGAAATATGACGGCTTCTTTTCCGGGGTTAAAGCGGAAGATTTCGCTTCCTTCGGTGAGC